>NZ_BMKJ01000003.1:0-395603 GCF_014644275.1 Franconibacter daqui
CGCCTGGTTCCAGGGCGGCATCACGGCGCTGGCGGGCATGCTGGTGCTGTTCGCGGGCTGGGTAAGGATGCTCATCCGCGCCCTGAAAACCCGCCGCGCAACGCTGGCATACGCGCTGCTGATTGTGTCCCTGCTGGCGCACCTGAACCTGGAGTACCCGTTTTACCAGTCGTTCATTCACTTCGGGCTGTTCCTGCTGCTGCTGCGCCTGGGCGTGACGGAAGCGCCGCCGGCCGCACGCCGGGCAGCCCGGGCGCCGCGGCTGGCTGCCGTGCTCTGCGGCGCGGTGCTCATCGTCTTCAGCGGGGCGGGGCTTTACGCTAACCACCAGCTGACGGCGCTTGAGCGCAGCCAGTTTGCCGGGTTCCCGTTGCCCGCGCCGTGGTACTTCGCCACGCAGTCTGAACGCGCGCAGTTCGATGAAATGGTGGCCCTGCTGATGGACTACAACCGCACCCGCAACGCGGCGAACCTGGACGAATTTATGGCGCGGGCGCAGGCGTGGTCGCTGCGCCATAACGACGCCAATGTCTGGCGCAGCATGATGATGATTGAGCANAATAAATAACGACAATGCCGCCCACAGGGCGGCATTTTTATATCAGGCGAGCTGTTCGTCGCGCTTTCCAAGGCGGAACACGCTGACGGTTTCCAGCAGCCGGTGCGCCTGCTCCTGCATCGATTGCGCGGCGGCGGCAGATTGCTGCGAAAGCGCGGCGTTCTGCTGCGTCGCGGCGTCCATCTGCGTTACGGCGACATTCACCTGGTCGATGCCTGCGCTCTGCTCATGGCTTGCCAGCGAAATGTTCTCCACCAACTCGCTCACGCGCTGCACGCTGCGGACAATTTCTTCCATTACATCACCTGCGCCTTTCACCAGCGTATTGCCTTCTTCGATGCGGTGCACCGAGCGGTCGATTAAGTCGCGAATATCTTTCGCACTGGCGGCAGAACGCTGCGCCAGCGCCCGCACTTCGGCCGCGACGACAGCAAAACCGCGTCCTTCGCTGCCCGCACGGGCCGCTTCTACCGCAGCGTTAAGCGCCAGGATATTAGTCTGGAAAGCGATGCTGTCGATAACGCTGACAATGGTGCTTATCTCACTGGAGAAGCGATGAATCACGCTCATGGTCTGCACCACGCGCTCTACCGCTTCGCCGCCTTCACCTGCGCGCAGGCGCGCATCGCGGGCGATGTTGCTGGCAAAGCGGGAGTTTTCAGCGTTATTTTTCACCACCGAGGTGAGCTCTTCCATGGAGGCCGCCGTCTCCACCAGCGCGCTGGCCTGCGCTTCATTACGCGAAGAGAGCTCCCGGCTGCCGGTCGCGATTTGCGATGAGGCGGTGGCGATAGTCTCCGTGCCCGCCCGTACGCCTGCCACAATGCGCGTCAGGTTGCCGTTCATCTCCTTGAGCGCGCGCATCAGCTCGGCGGTTTCATCGCGCCCATGAACGGTAATCGTGGCCTGCAAATCTCCGGCGGCCACCGTACGGGCAATGGATACGGCTTCAGCCAGCGGGCGCGTGATGCTGCGCACCAGCCACCAGGTAATTAACGCGCCGGTAAGAAGAGTCAGCGCCATAGTGAGCAGCAACATTAACCGCGTGCGTTGAAACTGCGCTTCGTTGCGAGCGTCGGACTGCTGATGGAGATGTTCCGCCTGCTTCAGCGTGCTGACGACCATCTCATCGATCATGTGCGTCGGCTCACGATCAATACCCGCTACCAGGTGATCGACCCGCTGCGCGCTGGTCGGGTCATTCACCACGTATTGCGTCAGTGCGTTCAGGTAGTGCTGTTCCAGTTCGGCGTGCAGGACGCGGGTTTTCATCACCGCGTCGGCGTCCATACCCATCTGCGGCAGCAGCGCGGCGAGTTCATTAAGCAACGCCTGCGTCTTCTGGCTCTGGCTGATAAACGCGTTTCGGTATTTATCAAACTGCGCCTGGTCCTGAGCGCCGCGCAGCAGGGTGTTTTTCCACTCCTGCACCTGAATTTTGAACTGCACCTGGGCATTGCGGGCCGTATCGATACTTTCCGCTATCACCTTCTCCGTGGTCATGATCTCCTGGTTTTGCTTAAGGCCGTTGGCGTTAACCGCAAGGCTGCGTATGCCAATAAACAGCGTAGCGAGCAGCAGCAGGCCCGCCAGCAGGCCAAGCCGCTGTCCGATAGTAAGATGATTAAGTTTCATTGCTGTTGGTCATTCCCCGGTCAAGAAGGCGTGCGGCGCACGCGAACAGGAGATATCGACCGCAAAAAGAGGAGCTTTAAGCTCACTGAAGAAGGAAACGCAGATGCATATAAGGTAATGCGATGAACAAAAAAGAAATAATCGCTTTATGACACTTTTATGAAACCTCTCAGAGCGCGTAAAACGCGGCGCTGAAGGCTAAAAACAAACACACCGCCCGCAGGCGGTGTGCTGTGTGAAGCGGGAAGAATTACTTCTTCGCAGCGCGTTCGAAAGAGGTACGAATTTCTTCTTTCGCGGCTTCTGCGTTGTCCCAGCCGTCAACTTTAACCCATTTGCCTTTTTCGAGGTCTTTGTAGTGCTCGAAGAAGTGGGTGATCTGCGCTTTCAGCAGTTCCGGCAGGTCGTTCACATCTTTAATGTGATCGTATTCTTTGGAGAGCTTGGTGTGCGGTACAGCAACCAGTTTCGCATCTTCGCCAGATTCGTCGGTCATTTTCAGCACGCCAACCGGACGGCAGCGGATCACAGAGCCCGGCTGCAGCGGGTACGGCGTTGGGACCAGCACGTCAACCGGGTCGCCATCCAGGGAGAGGGTATGGTTGATGTAACCGTAGTTGCACGGATAGAACATAGCGGTGGACATAAAGCGGTCAACGAACAGCGCGCCGCTGTCTTTGTCCACTTCGTATTTGATCGGGTCCGCGTTGGCCGGGATTTCGATAATAACGTAGATGTCTTCCGGCAGATCTTTGCCCGCAGGTACGTTCAGTAAGCTCATGTCTGTTTCCTTAAAAATGTATGGCAAACAAGTGCCCGGTATTATAGCCAGGTGGAGGTAAATGTCTTTGCCTGTTTTCGCCGGTCCGGCGTAGCGGGACGATTTTAAGACCTTTTCCGCGCCCGGAAAATCCATAAAGCCAGCCGCATTCTCAATAAATCTGTGTAACCGTTTACAAAGCAGATACAGGTCAGGATTTTTGTGTAAGAAAAGCCTGCTATCTCACCTTAGGCGGCAGGCGCGCCAGCGCTTGTCTTGCGTCACCTTTTGTCACTCACGGGATTTAACGTTTTCGTTACTTTTTTGAATTGTGATGTAACGCATTCAGTTACATCCCGGATTGTCTATAGTTTCGGCGCAGGTGGAGATTTAACCAACAATAACCCTACGAGGATGCACTTATGTGGAAGCGCTTACTTCTGGTCACAGCAGTTTCGGCAGCCATGTCGTCTATGGCGATGGCCGCCCCGTTAACCGTGGGATTTTCTCAGGTAGGTTCCGAGTCTGGCTGGCGAGCGGCGGAAACTAACGTCGCCAAAAGCGAAGCGCAGAAGCGAGGCATCAATCTGAAGATTGCCGACGGCCAGCAGAAACAGGAAAACCAAATCAAGGCGGTGCGCTCTTTCATCGCTCAGGGCGTGGATGCCATCTTTATCGCCCCGGTTGTCGCAACGGGTTGGGAGCCGGTGTTGCAGGAAGCAAAAGAAGCGGAGATCCCGGTTATCCTGCTTGACCGCTCCATCGACGTAAAAGACAAGTCGCTCTATATGACCACCGTTACCGCCGACAACGTGCTGGAAGGCAAGCTGATTGGCGACTGGCTGGTGAAAACCGTCGCCGGCAAGCCGTGTAACGTTGTGGAACTTCAGGGCACCGTGGGCGCAAGCGTGGCGATTGACCGTAAAAAAGGTTTCGCCGAAGCCATCTCTAAAGCGCCGAATATCAAAATTATCCGTTCTCAATCCGGCGACTTTACCCGTTCGAAAGGGAAAGAGGTGATGGAGAGCTTTATCAAAGCGGAAAACAACGGCAAGAACATCTGCATGGTTTACGCGCATAACGACGACATGGCGATTGGCGCTATTCAGGCCATTAAAGAAGCGGGCCTGAAGCCGGGCAAAGATATTCTCACCGGTTCCATCGACGGCGTGCCGGACATCTTCAAAGCGATGATCGACGGCGAAGCTAACGCAAGCGTTGAGTTAACGCCAAACATGGCGGGCCCGGCGTTCGACGCGCTGGAAAAATTCAAAAAAGATGGCACTCAGCCTGAAAAACTGACCATCACCAAATCGACGCTCTATCTGCCGGATACGGCTAAAGAGACGTTAGAGCAGAAGAAAAATATGGGTTACTGATAAGCCAATAGCAGTGGCGGCGGCTCTTTGACGCCTGTGAGCATCTTTCTGGCGAGGGGACGGCGAGGGAGAAAATCCTCGCCGCGGCCCTCTCCCTGGAAAGAAGAGAAAAAAACCGGCTCCTTTGGCCGAAGTAAAACGTAAAGAAGCGAACCGATTCGCTCTTCTCTACGGAGGAGAGGAAGGAAAACCGACGCCTCGATGAATCGGTCATTTAATAAAAAGCAAACCGAGCCCCTCTTCCCCCCGGGAAGAGGGGCAATTTTCGGAGTGAGTAAACACAGCGCATCCACCGTTTTAGCGCGTGGGCAACGGGGAGTCTGGCAATGCATAACGAACAGCAGGAGATCCTGCGCACGGAAGGCTTAAGCAAATACTTTCCAGGGGTGAAAGCGCTTGAAGAGGTCAACTTCAGCCTGCGGCGCGGCGAGATCATGGCGTTGCTTGGCGAGAACGGCGCCGGGAAATCCACATTGATTAAAGCCCTGACTGGCGTTTATCAGCCGGACGGCGGCACCGTTTTTCTCGAAGGCAAACCGGTGCGGCCGAAAAACACCGCTCACGCCCAGGAGCTGGGCATCGGCACCGTCTACCAGGAGGTCAACCTGCTGCCCAATATGTCGGTGGCGGATAACCTGTTTATCGGTCGCGAGCCCCGGCGCTTTGGGCTGCTGCGCCGTAAGGAGATGGAGCAACGCGCCGCGCGGTTGATGGAATCTTACGGCTTTAAGCTCGACGTGCGCGAGCCGTTGAACCGTTTTTCCGTGGCGATGCAGCAGATTGTCGCTATCTGTCGTGCCATCGATCTCTCTGCCAAAGTGCTTATCCTGGACGAGCCCACCGCGAGCCTCGACACCAAAGAGGTAGAGATGCTCTTTACCCTGATGCGCCAGCTGCGCGATCAGGGCGTCAGCCTGATTTTCGTCACCCACTTTCTCGACCAGGTCTATGAAGTCACCGACCGCATCACGGTGCTGCGCAACGGCAAGTTTGTAGGAACGCGTGAAACTGCCGAACTGCCGCAAATCGAACTGGTGAAGATGATGCTGGGACGCGAACTGGACACCAACGCGTTGCAGCGCGCCGGACGCACCCTGTTGAGTGAGAAACCGGTCGCCGCCTTCAGCAACTTCGGTAAGAAAGGGGTTATCACGCCGTTCGATCTGGAAATTCGTCCCGGCGAAATCGTCGGTCTCGCTGGCCTGCTCGGTTCGGGGCGTACTGAAACCGCCGAGGTTATCTTCGGCATTCACCCCGCCGACAGCGGCACCGCCGTTATCAAAGGCAAGCCGCAGACGTTGCGATCGCCGCATCAGGCCTCCTGTCTCGGCATCGGTTTTTGCCCGGAGGACCGCAAAACCGACGGCATTATCGGCGCCGCGTCGGTGCGCGAGAACATTGTGCTGGCCTTACAGGCCCAGCGCGGCTGGCTGCGGCCTATTCCGAAGCGTGAGCAAATTCAGATAGCCGAGCGTTTTATTCGCCAGCTTGGCATCCGCACGCCGGGCACGGAACAGCCGATAGAGTTTCTTTCTGGCGGCAACCAGCAAAAAGTGCTGCTTTCGCGCTGGCTGCTGACGCGTCCGCAATTTTTGATTCTGGATGAGCCTACGCGCGGCATTGACGTCGGTGCGCATGCGGAAATTATTCGCCTGATAGAAACGCTCTGCGCCGACGGGCTGGCGCTGCTGGTGATTTCGTCAGAGCTGGAAGAGCTGGTGGGCTATGCCGACCGGGTGGTGATCATGCGAGACCGGCAGCAGGTGGCGGAAATTCCGCTCGAGCAGCTTTCGGTGAGCGCGATTATGAATGCCATTGCGGCATAAGGAGTTCTGAGTGATGGGATCATTACCTGAAGTGGGCGCGCCAAAACGCCGCTTTCGCTGGCCGCCGGGCATGCCGCAGTTAGCGGCGCTGCTGCTGGTGCTGCTGGTAGACAGCCTGGTGGCGAGCCACTTCTTCCAGATAGTGTTGCAGGATGGCCGCCTGTTCGGCAGTCCGATAGACATTCTTAACCGCGCCGCTCCCGTGGCGTTGCTGGCGATCGGCATGACGCTGGTGATAGCGACTGGCGGCATCGACCTTTCCGTGGGGGCGACCATGGCTATCGCCGGGGCGACCGCCGCCGCGATGACCGTCGCCGGGCACAGCCTGGCGGTTGTCTTGCTCGCCTCGCTCGGCGTAGGGGTGCTGGCGGGGTTATGGAACGGTATTCTGGTCGCGGTGCTGAAAATTCAGCCCTTCGTCGCCACGCTTATCCTGATGGTGGCCGGGCGCGGCGTGGCGCAGTTGATTACCTCCGGGCAAATCGTCACCTTTAACTCGCCTTCGCTCTCCTGGCTTGGCAGCGGCTCGCTGTTGCTTTTCCCAACGCCGGTTATCATCGCGCTCGTCACGCTGATTATTTTCTGGCTGTTCACCCGTAAAACGGCGCTCGGCATGTTTATCGAAGCGGTGGGTATCAACATTCGGGCGGCGAAAAACGCCGGCGTTAACACCCGGGGCGTGGTGATGCTGACCTACGTGCTGAGCGGCGTCTGCGCCGCTATCGCCGGCGTTATCGTCGCGGCGGATATTCGCGGCGCGGACGCCAACAACGCCGGGCTGTGGCTTGAGCTGGACGCCATCCTCGCTGTGGTGATTGGCGGCGGCTCGCTGATGGGCGGGCGCTTCAACCTGGTGCTTTCGGTGGTGGGCGCGCTGATTATCCAGGGGATGAATACCGGTATTCTGCTCTCCGGCTTTCCGCCGGAGCTTAACCAGGTGGTAAAAGCGGTGGTGGTGCTTTGCGTGCTGATAGTCCAGTCGCCGCGCTTTATTGGCTTGCTGAAGGGAGTGCGCCGCCATGATAAAACGTAACCTGCCGCTGATGATAACGCTTGCGGTATTTGTGCTGGGCTACCTCTACTGCCTGACGCAGTTTCCCGGCTTCGCCTCCACGCGCGTAATTTGCAACATCCTTACGGATAACGCATTTCTTGGGATCATCGCGGTCGGCATGACCTTTGTGATCCTCTCCGGCGGGATCGATCTCTCGGTCGGCTCGGTGATCGCCTTTACCGGCGTTTTCCTTGCCAAAGCGATAGGTTTCTGGGGGCTTTCGCCGCTGGTGGCTTTCCCGCTGGTGCTGGCGATGGGCTGCGCCTTCGGCGCTTTCATGGGGCTTTTGATAGACGCGCTGAAAATCCCGGCGTTTATCATTACGCTCGCCGGGATGTTCTTTCTGCGCGGCGTCAGCTATCTGGTTTCCGAAGAGTCTATTCCGATTAACCACCCCATTTACGACACGCTCTCAAGCCTTGCCTGGAAAATCCCCGGCGGCGGACGCTTAAGCGCGATGGGGCTGCTGATGTTGGGCGTCGTGGTTATCGGTATTTTCCTCGCTCATCGCACCCGTTTTGGCAACCAGGTTTACGCCATCGGCGGCAGCGCGGTTTCGGCGAACCTGATGGGTATCTCCACCCGCAGCACGACCATCCGCATTTACATGCTCTCCACCGGGCTTGCCACGCTTGCGGGCATTGTCTTCTCGATTTATACCTCGGCGGGTTACGCGCTGGCGGGGGTAGGGGTAGAACTGGACGCTATCGCCTCGGTGGTCATCGGCGGCACGCTGCTCTCCGGCGGCGTGGGAACGGTGCTCGGCACGCTGTTTGGCGTCGCTATCCAGGGCTTGATCCAGACCTATATCAACTTTGACGGCACGCTCAGTTCATGGTGGACCAAAATCGCCATCGGCATTTTGTTGTTTATCTTTATTGCGCTGCAGCGCGGCCTTACCGTGCTGTGGGAAAACCGCCAGAGCGCGGATGTTAAGCGCGTTAGCACGGCGCCAACAAGCTAGTAACATACTGAAATCGCTAAAAATGATTAAACTTTCTCCGGTGATTGCCGATAACTCACTATTCGTCCGTTTTGAGCTATCGCGATTACCGGGAAAAGTACCATGCTAAAAAATCTCTCCATTCGTACCGGCCTGCTGACCCTGTTGGCGGCCATGACGCTTTTGCTGTTGGTCGTTAGCGGGATTGGCATTTACGCGCTGACGCAAAGTTCCACCTCTCTGCAACGCATCAACCAGCTACAGGGTGAAAAAATGGTGCGCCTGAACGAAGGCTATACGCTGCTTTTGCGGGCGCGTAACGAAGCCGGGCAGGCGGTGCGCCAGATGGAGGTCGGCCTGTTAGACGATGCCGGTAATTCTGTGAAAAGCGTAACCGCGGAAATCGCCCAGGCGCAGCAGACGCTGAAAGCGCTGATTGCCAGCGGCGTGGACGACGAGCAGGGCGCTGCGCTACTGAAGAAGCTGGCGGCAAGCTATAACGCCTATAACAGCAAAGGCATCACGCCGATGCTGGCCGCGCTCAACAAGCAAAGCCCCGATGAGTATTACGACCTGCTGGAAAACGGGCTTATTCCGCTCTCCCGCAGCTTCGATAACGACATGCAGGCGTTCCAGCGCTGGAGCGAACAGCGCGGCAATGAAGAGGTGGCGACGGTCCTGGCGCACAAGCGGACGGTGATGGGGTTAATGGTGTTCGCCGTGCTGCTCACCGCGGCGCTGATTGCGCTGGTGTGGCTGGCGCTGCGTCATTTGCTGCTCCAGCCGCTGAGCCGCGCGATTGAACAACTGGAAGTGATTGCCGCAGGCGATCTCACCCATACCACTGCTGACGCAGGCAACAACGAACTGGGACGCCTGGCGACGGCGATTGAGAGTATGCGCCAGGCGCTGATGGCGTCGGTGTTGCGCGTGCGCGACGCCAGCGCGCAGATAGATACCGGCAGCCGCGAGCTTTCGGCTGGCAACGTCGATCTCTCTCAGCGCACCGAATCTACCGCCACCTCCCTTGAGCAGACCGCCGCGAGCATGGAAGAGATCACCGCCACGGTGAAACAGAATGCGGCGAATGCCGAAGCGGCGCACAAGATGGCGCAAACCGTTTCCGATACCGCCGATCGCGGCAGCGAAATGGTCTGCTACGTCATTGAGAAAATGCGTGATATTTCCGGCAGCGCTGGCCGCATCGCCGATATTCTGAGCGTTATTGACGGCATCGCCTTCCAGACCAACATCCTGGCACTGAACGCGGCGGTGGAAGCGGCGCGGGCAGGAGAGCAGGGAAGGGGATTTGCGGTGGTGGCAGGCGAAGTGCGCAGCCTTGCCAGCCGCAGCGCCGAGGCGGCGAAAGAGATCCGCACGCTTATCAGCGACTCGCAAACCCACGTTGGCGAAGGCAGCGAACTGGCGCAGCAGGCGGGCGAAACCATGGATGAAATTGCCGAAGAGGTTTTACGCATGACGAAGCTGATGCGAGAAATCGCCAACGCGTCGCATGAGCAGAGCCGCGGCATTGAGCAGGTGAATATTGCGGTCAGCCAGATGGACGAAGTGGCCCAGCAGAACGCCGCGCTGGTGCAGCAATCTTCCGCCGCCACGCGCTCGCTTGAAGAGCAGTCGCAACAGCTGGTGGAAGCGATGGCGACATTCAGGTTGCAGATGCAGGACTGAAAATAATAAAGGGCAGCGTGAGCTGCCCTTGTTGTCTCATACCGGTGTTACGCGTCAGGATACTCGCGAATAAAGCGCTCGACATCTTCCACCATGTGGTCGGTGCCGACGAAGAACGGACGGCGCTGGTGCAGGCTGTCCGGAACGATGTCCAGAATGCGCTGCTTGCCGTCGCTCGCCTTGCCGCCCGCCTGTTCGGCGAGAAACGCCATCGGGTTGCACTCATACAGCAGGCGCAGCTTGCCTTCCGGGTGGCTTGCGGTGCTCGGATAAAGATAAATGCCGCCTTTAAGCAGGTTGCGATGGAAATCCGCCACCAGCGAGCCGATGTAGCGCGAGGTGTAGGGGCGCTGGGTCGCTTTATCTTCTTCCTGGCAGAATTTGATGTATTTCTTCACGCCATTCGGGAATTTGATGTAGTTGCCTTCGTTGATGGAATAGGTGTTGCCTTTCTCCGGGAAGCGCATGCGCTCCTGGCACAGGCAGAACACGCCAAGCGAAGGGTCGTAAGTGAAGGCGTGAACGCCGCAGCCGGTGGTGTAAACCAGCATGGTGGAGGAGCCGTAAACCACGTAACCCGCCGCCACTTGCTTGCTGCCAGGCTGCAGGAAGTCTTCCATGGTGACCGGCGTGCCGACCGGCGTAACGCGGCGGTAAATAGAGAAAATGGTGCCAACAGAGACGTTAACGTCGATGTTAGACGAGCCGTCCAGCGGGTCCATCAGCACGACATATTTTGCATGTTCGCAGCCTTCAAAAACCACAATCTCATCTTCTTCTTCAGAAGCGATGCCCGCCACGATATCGCGAGCGCGCAGTGCGGCTTTCAGCTTTTCGTTGGCGAACAGATCGAGCTTTTGCTGCACCTCGCCCTGAACGTTTTCCGCGCCGCTAGCGCCGAGAATATCAACCAGACCTGCTTTGTTGATATCGCGGTGGATAATCTTCGCGCCCAGCTTTATTGCCGACAGCAGCGCCGTCAGTTCGCCGGTCGCATGTGAAAATTCGTGCTGCTTTTCGACAATAAACTCACCTAACGTTTTCATAACACTTTCCCTGCATCTGAAGTTGAGTAAAGCGATCACAACAATATTAACAAAGTTTCAAATTGTCGCGCAGAAGTGAATCGTGTAAGCCAAATACAGATAATCCTGAAAGGCATTTCTCCAGCCCCCTTCCTGCGGGTAGAATGTGCGCCGGACTAAAAAAGGATAGTGACGTATGCGCATTCATATTCTGGGTATTTGTGGCACTTTTATGGGCGGACTCGCGATGCTGGCGCGTTCGCTTGGCCACGAGGTGACGGGCTCGGATGCTAATGTCTACCCGCCAATGAGCACCCTTCTTGAAAAGCAAGGTATCGAATTAATCCAGGGCTACGACGCCGCGCAGCTGGAGCCGCGCCCGGACCTGGTCATCATCGGCAACGCCATGACTCGCGGCAATCCCTGCGTGGAAGCGGTGCTGGAGCAGGGCATTCCTTATATGTCCGGCCCGCAGTGGCTGCACGATTTTGTGCTGCGCGACCGCTGGGTCGTCGCCATCGCCGGCACCCACGGTAAAACTACCACCGCCGGCATGGCCGCCTGGATCCTTGAAGCCTGCGGCTACAAGCCGGGCTTTGTGATAGGCGGCGTGCCAGGTAATTTTGACGTTTCCGCGCGCCTTGGCGATAGTCCGTTCTTCGTAATCGAAGCTGACGAATACGACTGCGCCTTTTTCGATAAGCGCTCCAAGTTCGTCCACTACGCGCCGCGCACGCTGGTGCTAAACAATCTGGAATTCGACCACGCCGATATCTTCGACGACCTGAAGGCTATCCAGAAGCAGTTCCACCATCTGGTGCGCATCGTGCCGGGGCAGGGGAAAATCATCTGGCCCGAAAGCGATATCAACCTGAAGCAAACGCTGGGGATGGGCTGCTGGAGCGAGCAAGAGACGGTTGGCGAGCAGGGCCACTGGCAGGCGAAAAAGCTGACGACCGACGCCTCAAACTGGGAAGTGTGGCTTGACGGCGAAAAAGCAGGGGAAGTGAACTGGGGCCTCGTAGGCGAGCACAACATGCATAACGGGCTGATGGCGATTGCCGCAGCGCGCCATGTAGGCGTAACGCCTGCCGACGCTGCGCAGGCGCTGGGTTCATTCGTTAATGCACGCCGCCGTCTGGAATTGCGCGGCGAAGCGAACGGCGTAACCGTGTATGACGATTTCGCCCATCACCCGACCGCCATCCTCGCCACGCTTGCCGCCCTGCGCGGCAAAGTAGGCGGCACGGCGCGCATCCTCGCCGTGCTGGAGCCGCGCTCCAACACCATGAAGATGGGCGTCAGCAAAGACGATCTCGCCCCTTCGCTCGGTCGCGCCGACGAAGTGTTCCTCTTCCAGCCGCACCATATTCCGTGGCAGGTGGCGGAAGTGGCGGAGGCCTGCGTACAGCCTGCCCACTGGAGCGCCGATCTCGACACGCTGGTGGAGATGATTGTGAAAACCGCGCAGCCTGGCGACCATATCCTGGTGATGAGCAACGGCGGCTTTGGCGGCATTCATCAGAAGCTGCTGGATGGCCTCGCGCAGAAAGCGCAGGCCTGAAAAAAGGGCGTCTCCCGCGCCCCTGGCTTCATCCTTGCTGGTAAGAAAAGCCGCTTCCTGCGAAGCGGCTTTTTTATGCTTTTACTCTTTCGCGATAGGCGTATCGCTGGCTTGCGTTTGCTTATCGCCCTGAATGGCGGCGATCTGTTTCTCCACGTCCGCCACCTGTTCGCTGCTGTGCAGCAGCGTGTAGGTTAAATCGAACTGTGTACTGGCGCCGGGGGCGAGTTGCTTCACGCGCTTCTGCTCGCGCTCAATGGTCACCGGATAAGCGTAGCTGGTGCCCGGCTCGATGCCGGTCACATACCCCTGTTTTTCCGTATCGGTGTTTTTCCACATCGTCAGCACCGGCAGTTGCGACACGTTAAAACCGATAGCCGCCCCTTTGTCGCCCGCTTTGTTGATCACGGCGGCGAGGGTCTGCTGGTTCGCATCGGCAAGCGGGGTAAGGTTAAAGACCATTTCGTCAAAGTCTTTCGTCGGCGCGCTGTAGGTATTCCACGCTTTCATTCCGCCTTTGGCGTAGTCATTAAAGGGACTCACGTTCGCCAGCGGAGCGATAAAGCGCGCGCCTTCTTCCAGAATCGGCTTGCCGAAGTTGCTGTGGTAGATAATCTGATAGTCATGCGGATAATCGGCGTGGTTCGTCAGCACATCGTGCAGGCTGAAGCTGTTGCTGCCCGGCACATAGCGCAGTTCAGTCATCGTTTGCAGATCCGCTTTTTTAAAGGTGCTCTCTTTAATCAGACCGCGTATGCGGATTTCATACGGCGCGCTTTCGCTTACTTCTACTTCCACGCGGGAGGCTGGCGTGTTGCCCGCTTTGCCATGCAGCGTATAAAGCTGGCCGTCAGCCGTGGTCGGATGGCCGGTCCACTCATAGCCGCAGCGCACCATCATTTCATTGAACCCTTCCAGCCAGCCGAGACCGTTGCGGCTTTCCAGATTAATAAATGCCGGGTTCACGACCTCTTTGACCGGCGAATCCCAGCCCAGGCGCACGCCAAACCCTTGCGCATGCAGCAGGTTCATGCCGCGCGTAGGGCTTAAGACGATAGTGAGGCCGTTTTCACTGGCGAGCGTGATGATTTTGCTGCCCTCCTGCTTGCCGCCGTGCAGCACTTTTTGCTCAATGCTGAACGGGGCGCCTTTGAGGTTCAGCTGCTGGCTGGTTATGCGCCAGTCTCCTTTATCCGTGCCTTTTTCAGCGTTGGTCAGCACCCAGGTCTGGGCGGAAGCCTGAGCCGAAACCAGCAGCGCGAGCGAGGTCAGAAGCAGCGTCTTTTTCATCCTTTTATCCTTTTGCTGAATCGATTTAAGTTAATGGCCTGTGAAGACTAGTTTCTGTGGCGGATAAGAAACGTGATCGCATTCACTGCTCGGGAAAAAGCAGCAGACGAAGGAAATTTTTGAGGCAAGGGTCCGTTTTTTTATGCAATCAGGAGAGGTGTTGCGATGAAAAGTGTGAAGAAAAACTTGGTTAGCTTTAACGTTTCAGCTGGAGGGCATGTAAAGAATTAAAAAAGCGAGGAGAGAGAAAGTAAAAAAAGAAGCCCGGCAGAACCGGGCTTTTAGCGCTTATTCCTGGCCTTCAGCCAGTTCGCGTAGATACTGGAAAATCAGGCGGGCAGATTTAGGCGGCTTATTGCCTTCCTTTTCCTTTTTCGCGTTGCGGATAAGCGAACGCAGCTGCTGACGGTCCGCCTGCGGCCAGAGGTTCAGCACGTCCGGCACCGCGTCGTCGCCTTCTTCAATCAACCGGTCGCGCAGATGCTCCAGCTTATGGAACAGCGCCACCTGCTGGTTGTGGCGGTTTTTCAGTTTATCCAGGGCCTGACGGATAGGCTCGTCATCGCGCTGGCGAAGCATTTTGCCGATAAGCTGCATCTGGCGGCGGCGGCCTTCTTTCTTGATGCGCTGCGCCAGTTCAATCGCGGCGCGCAGATCTTCATCCAGCGGGATTTTATCCAGGGCGTTCTTGCCCAGGTCCACCAGCTCGGCGCCGAGACGTTTTAACTCTTCGGCATCGCGCTTAATTTCGCTTTTGCTGACCCAGATAATCTCGTCATCGTCGTCTTCATTATCAGGGACATCATCGAGCCAGTCTTCGGGCTGCTTTGTCATCTCAGGCTCCTTAAAAAAAGAGGCTAATACTACCAGTTAAGGCGCGCACTGCGAAATGGTTCTCTGTTAGACTCAAAAAATACGTCTTCTGTTTTCACCTTACATTATGGCATTCGCGATGAAACTAATCACACAAGTTGCGCAACAGCGCAAAACACTGGAAGAGGCCGTCGCCACTGCGCTGGAACTGGCATCGGGCAAGGCGGACGGCGCGGAAGTGGCGGTGAGCAAAACCACCGGTCTGAGCGTCAGCACCCGCTACGGTGAGGTGGAAAATGTGGAATTCAACAGCGATGGGGCGCTCGGCATTACCGTTTACCATCAGAACCGTAAAGGCAGCGCTTCGTCCACCGACTTAAGCCCGCAGGCGATTGCCCGCACGGTGCAGGCGGCGCTGGATATCGCGCGTTACACCTCGCCGGATCCGTGTGCGGGCGTGGCGGATAAAGATCTGCTGGCGTTTGACGCGCCGGATCTCTCTCTGTTCCATCCGGCGGAAGTGGACCCGGATCGCGCCATTGAGCTTGCCGCGCGCGCCGAGCAGGCCTCGCTGAAAGCCGATAAGCGCATTACCAATACCGAGGGCGGCAGCTTCAACAGCCATTACGGCATTAAAGTATTTGGCAACAGCCACGGCATGCTGCAGAGCTACTGCTCCACCCGCCACTCGCTTTCAAGCTGCGTCATTGCCGAAGAGAACGGCGACATGGAGCGCGACTATGCCTACACCATCGGCCGGGCAATCGAAGATTTGCGCTCGCCGGAGTGGGTGGGCGAAGAGTGTGCTAAGCGCACCCTGTCCCGCCTGTCGCCGCGTAAGCTCCCCACCATGAAAGCGCCGGTAATTTTCGCCCATGAAGTGGCGACCGGCTTGTTCGGTCATCTGGTGGGCGCCATTAGCGGCGGCGCGGTTTACCGCAAATCGACCTTCCTGCTGGATTCGCTGGGTAAACAGATCCTGCCTGACTGGCTGACGATTGAAGAGCATCCGCACCTGCTGAAAGGGCTCGCCTCTACGCCGTTTGACAGCGAAGGGGTGCGCACCGAGCGTCGCGATATCGTGAAGGATGGCGTGCTGCAACAGTGGCTGCTGACTAACTATTCAGCGCGCAAGCTGGGGCTGAAAAGCACTGGCCACGCGGGCGGCATCCATAACTGGCGCATCCAGGGGCGCGGACTGAGCTTTGATGAGTTGCTCAAAGAGATGGGCACCGGACTGGTGGTCACCGAGCTGATGGGCCAGGGCGTGAGCGGCATTACCGGCGACTATTCCCGCGGCGCGGCCGGGTTCTGGGTGGAAAATGGCGAGATCCAGTATCCGGTAAGCGAAATCACCATCGCCGGCAACCTGAAGGATATGTGGCGCAACATGGTCACTATCGCCGACGATATCGAAACGCGCAGCAACATTCAGTGCGGCTCCGTACTGCTGCCGGAGATGAAGATAGCCGGGCAATAATTCCCAGGGGCGCCCGCAGCGGCGCCCTTTTTTCGTCACCATAATAAGAAGGTAAGCCGATGCGTAAGTCCTTGTTAGCAATGTTAGCCGTCTCCTCCGTGCTGTTTGCCAGCACTACAGTTCTGGCGGCGGATCTGGAGGATGATATGGACATCCTCAACGACAATTTAAAAACGGTGCAGAAAACCACCGACGCGGCAGAGATGAAGGATGCCTTAACGAAGATGCGCGCCGCCGCGCTGGATGCGAAAAAATCGACGCCGCCGAAGCTTGAGGACAAACCGGCGGACAGCCCGGAGCTGAAAGATTTCCGTCACGGTCTGGATACGCTGGTAAGCCAGATTGACGGTGCGCTGAAGCTGGCTAATGAAGGCAAGGTGAAGGAAGCGCAGGCGGCGGCTGAAGATTTCAAAACCACCCGCAACACTTACCACAAGAAATACCGTTAATTGCCAGGCCAGCCCGTTCGCTGCGGGCTGGCTGGTTCCTGCACAGGCGGCTCAGCGTAAATAATGAATCACCTGATTGCTGCTGCCGCGCCAGATAAGCGCCGGGTCTTTGAGATCCTGCATGAACTTCCCGTCTACCAGCACGTTGATAAGGTCAACGACCTCACGCTGCGCTGGCGTTAATTCCTCAAGCTTATAGCCGGTCCAGACCCAGATATCTTTACCGGGACATTCAGCCCGCACGCGACGCACCAGCGTTAAAATCGCCGGCACGTTTTGCGGATGCAGCGGGTCGCCGCCAGAGAGCGACAACCCCTGGCGTTTTATGCGGGTATCGTTGAGGTCCTGGATTATCTGCGCTTCCATTTCTGGCGTGAAATGAGCGCCGGAGTTAAGCCGCCAGGTGCTTTTGTTATAGCAGCCGGGGCATTCATGAACGCACCCCGCGACAAACAGCGTGCAGCGGGTGCCCGGCCCGTTGACTATATCAACCGGATAGTACTGATGAAAATTCATTCCGCTTCTCAATTGACGCCATAGCGGCGTTGGCTGCGCTCATTCGCCCCGGTCACTTACCGGAGTAAGCTCCCGGGGACTCGTTCGTTTGCCGCCTTGCTCTGACGTCAGTTGCTTTGCGGAACCGCTTCTCAAGTGACGCCATAGCGGCGTTGGCTGCGCTCATTCGCCCCGGTCACTTACCGGAGTAAGCTCCCGGGGACTCGTTCGTTTGCCGCCTTGCTCTGACGTCAGTTGCTTTGCGAAACCGCTTTTCAAGTGACGCCATAACGGCATTGGCTGCGCTCATTCGTCCCGGTCACTTACCGGAGTAAGCTGCCGGGGACTCGTTCGTTTGCCGCCTTGCTCTGACGTCAGTTGCTTTGCGGAACCGCTTCTCAATTGACGCCATAACGGCATTGGCTGCGCTCATTCGTCCCGGTCACCATCAGCGCGGCGTGAGCCATGCAGGGCGGGTTAGCGAGCCGATACCCATCATCAGGCCTTACCCAATCTGCCCGTTGCCTAAATGCTTCACGCGGCGTTTTACCTCTTCTTGCTTGCCAGCGTTAAACGGACGCGCATCCGGGCTGCCGAGATAGCCGCACACGCGGCGGGTGACGGAGACGCGGGCGGCGTCGTGGTTGCCGCATTTCGGGCAGGTGAACCCTTTGCTGGTGCACTCAAACTCGCCGGTAAAGCCGCACTCGTAACACTCATCGATTGGCGTATTCGTGCCGTAATAAGGCACATGCTGATAGCTGTAATCCCATACGTCTTCCAGCGCCCGCAGGTTGTGCTGAATGTTCGGATATTCGCCGTAGCAGATGAAACCGCCGTTCGCGAGCGGCGGGTAGGGCGCTTCAAAGTCGATTTTGTCGTAAGGGTTCACCTTTTTCTCCACGTCCAGGTGGAAGCTGTTGGTGTAATAACCCTTGTCGGTTACGCCCGGCACCACGCCGAACTCGGCGGTATCAAGACGGCAGAAGCGGTCGCAGAGGTTTTCGCTCGGCGTGCTGTAGAGGCTAAAGCCGTAGCCGGTCTCCTCTTTCCACTGGTCCACCGCGTCACGCAACCGCGCCACAATGGCGATGGCTTTGGCGCGCAGCGTTTCGCTGTCATAAACATGCTGATTGCCGCTAAGCGCGTTGATGGTTTCATGAATGCCAATGTAGCCAAGGGAAATTGAAGCGCGGCCGTTTTTAAAGATCTCCGCCACCTCGTCATCCGCTTTCAGGCGTACGCCGCAGGCCCCTTCCATATAGAGAATGGGCGCCACGCGCGCTTTTACCCCTTCGAGACGGGCGATGCGGGTCATCAGCGCCTTGCGCGCCAGCGCCAGACGCTCATCCAGCAGCGTCCAGAAGGCGGCTTCGTCGCCTTTCGCTTCCAGCGCGATGCGCGGCAGGTTAAGGCTGATAACGCCGAGGTTGTTGCGCCCATCGTGGATCTGCTCGCCGTTCTCTTCGTACACCCCAAGGAAGCTGCGACAGCCCATCGGCGTTTTGAAGGAGCCGGTGACTTTCACCACCTGGTCGTAGTTCAGAATATCGGGATACATGCGCTTGCTCGCGCACTCCAGCGCCAGCTGCTTGATGTCATAGTTAGGGTCGCCGAATTTGTGGTTCAGGCCGTCGCGAATGGCGAACACCAGCTTCGGAAAGACTGCCGTTTTACGGTTTTTACCCAGCCCTGCGATACGGTTGCGCAGAATCGACGTCTGGATGAGGCGCGACTCCCACGATGTACCGAGGCCGAAGCCGAACGTGACGAAGGGCGTCTGGCCGTTGGCGGTGTGCAGCGTATTGACTTCATATTCCAGCGACTGGAAAGCGTCGTAACACTCTTTTTCCGTGCGGTTGCGGGCATAGCCCTCCGCGTCCGCTATCTGCCACTCTTGCGCCACCCGGCGGTGTTTTTCAAAGCTTGCGGCGACGAAAGGCGCCAGCACCTCATCGATGCGGTTAATCGTGGTGCCGCCGTAAATATGGCTCGCCACCTGAGCGATAATCTGCGCCGTCACGGCGGTGGCGGTGGAGATAGATTTCGGCGGCTCGATTTCGGCGTTGCCCATCTTAAAGCCGCGCGTCAGCATGCCTTTTAAATCAATCAGCATGCAGTTGAACATCGGGAAAAAGGGCGAGTAGTCGAGGTCGTGATAGTGAATTTCGCCGCGCTCGTGCGCCAGCACCACGTCGCGCGGCAGCAGGTGCTGACGGGCGTAGTGTTTCGCGACGATGCCCGCCAGCAGGTCGCGCTGGGTCGGGATGACTTTGCTGTCTTTGTTCGCGTTTTCATTGAGCAGCGAAGCGTTTGTCTGCTCCACCAGCCCCTGAATTTCGCGGTTCAGGCGGCCGCGCTTTTCACGTTCCACATCGCGGTCGTGGCGGTACTCAATGTAGGCGCGCGCCAGCTGCTTGTGGTTGCCCGCCATCAGCTGGTTTTCCACGGCGGTCTGAATTTCATGGATATCGACCTGGCTGCGCCCCTGCATCTGCTGGCTTACCAGGGCGGCGACGGTGGCGCAATAATCGGCGTCATCGACTCCCGCTGCTTTTGCGGCACGAAGAATGGCTTCCTGAATGCGCGCTGAATCGAAAGGTACTTTGCACCCGTCTCTTTTCACTACATGCGGTGTCATGATCTCTCCATTTTAAACAGGTTATCCACAGAGGCGTACAGGAGGCATGGACGGGATTTTTGTTTTTTTCACCCGCCGCTTCCGGCATTCCGGCCCCTTTTATCCACAGCCTGAATCCCGCTCAGGACGGCGCGGATTGTTGAAATAGTAGACGAAAAATACAAGATATTGGGCCGGGTGGGATTTTAAAGTCTATATATAGTGCTTTGCATCAAAGATGTTTGCGTTTTTATTGATGCAGGACAAAGCAAACCGGGCAGGGCGCAAAGGATGGGCGGTAGCGCGCGGGAATTCACTTTGTAAATGTGTTGAGCAAAAAATCAACAAACACGCGCGCGCGGGGCGCCAGCTGGTGGCTCGGGTACTTCACCCATAGCGGCTGTGGCGCGGCCCAGTCATCTTCAAGTAAAGGAAGAAGGCGGCCTTGAGCAATGTGCGGCTCCAGGTACCAGTCTGCGAGCGAAACGATGCCCATGTCCGCGAGCGCGGCGTCCACCAGCACGTCCGGATAGGTACTGATAAGCCAGGCGTTTTGCTCTTCAAGCGTTACCTCTTGCGCAAGCCAGCTTTGCAGGCGGCCGTTGCCGGGGTTGCGATGCACCAGGCAGCGATGGTGGGCTAAATCCTGCGGCGAACGGGGCGCGCCGAACTGCGCCAGGTAGGCGGGCGAGGCGGCCATCATCATGCGCATCGGGGCGATTTCACGGGCTACTACGCGGTTGTCCTGTACGCTGCGCTGGCCGATGGCGACGTCAATGCGCTCGCCGATGAGGTTAACGCGGCGTGGATCCATCGCCAGATCGAGCCGGACTTTTGGGTAACGCTGCTGAAAACGCGCCAGTTCGGGCATTAAACGGTAGCGGCCGAAGCCGGGAATAACGCTTATGCGCACCAATCCTTCCGGCTCGTCTGCCGGGTTCTCCAGCGCCTGATTCAGGGTGTGCCACAGCGGGGAAACCTGCTCGCGCAGCGCCACGCCTTCTTCCGTCAGCATCACAAAGTGGGTGTTGCGCTGAAACAGCACGCGCCCCAGCCGCTGCTCCAGCAGCCGCACGCTTTTGCTTACCGCGGCGGGCGTCACGCCCAGCATACGCGCCGCCGCAGAAAAGCTCTGGCTCTCCGCCGCCGCCAGAAAAGCGGGCAGCAGACGATGCACATCGGAAGTCAGCGCCATGGTTGATACCTTTCGTTGAAACAGAAATGCTCAAGCCCAGCCTACAGGTTAGCCTGCCGGCGTGACAACATAAAACCAACACCCCATAACGAGGAACGAAGAATGAAAAAAGTGTTGGTTCTGGCAGGCCACCGCACCCCGGATGAATCCCGCGTTAACCGCGCCGCCGTCGAGGCGTTTAAAGCCTTGCCGCAGGTCACGGTGCATGAGCTGATGCGCGAGTACCCGGATTTTCAGATAGACGTGAAGCGCGAGCAGGCGCTTCTGCTGGCGCATGACGCGGTTGTGATGCTGTTTCCCTTCTGGTGGTACAGCTCGCCCGCCATTTTAAAAGAGTGGCAGGACCAGGTGCTGGAGCACGGCTTCGCCTACGGCACGGGCGGCGACAGGCTGCGCGGCAAACCGTTTCTGCTGATGGTCTCCACCGGCGGCAGCGAGCAGGCCTATTCGCCGGAGGGGTATAATCGCTATCCTATTGACGCCTTCTGGTTGCCCTTCAACGCCACCGCGAACATGACCGGGATGATCTGGCAGCCGCCCGCCCTGATTCAGGGCACCCATGTGCTGACGGATGACGATCTCGACGCGGGCGTCAGCCGCTGGTTAAGCCGCATCAACGCGCTTTGCGCCTGAAGCGCCCGGCGCCTGCAGCCAGTAGACCGCCTCGAATGGGCGCAGCGTGCCTTCGCAAGGCCGGGGCGCCGGGTCCGGGTAGTTGCTCATCAGCACCTGCCAGCCGTCGCCGCATTCACCCGGCATGCACCAGTGGCTTTCACGGCTCAGGTTGGCGACCACCATCAGCTGCTGGCCCTGCCATTCGCGGCGATAGCACCAGATAAACGGATGCTCCGGCAGCAGATCCTGATAGCTGCCCCAGGTAAAGACAGGGTGCGCTTTGCGCAGGCGGATCAGTTTCTGATAGGCGTAAAAGACCGAGTCGGGGTCGTTCAGCGCGGCCCTGGCGTTGATGGCGCGGTAATTATCGCAAAGCCCTATCCACGGCGTGCCGGTGGTGAACCCGGCGTTGTCGCTGTCGTCCCACTGCATCGGCGTGCGGCTGTTGTCGCGCGACTTGCTGGCAAGAATAGCGAGCAAATGCTCCGGCTTATGCCCCTGCGCCCGCAGCTCGGCGAACATGTTATGGCTCTCCACATCACGGTAGTCAATGATGCGGGTGAAGTGCGGGTTGGTCATGCCCAGCTCCTCGCCCTGATAGATATAGGGCGTGCCCTGCATGCCGTGCAGCACCATGGCTAACATTTTCGCCGCCGGGACGCGCAGCTCTCCCTCGTCGCCAAAACGGGAAACGATGCGCGGCTGGTCGTGGTTACACCAGAACAGCGCATTCCACGCCACGTTATGCATACCCTGCTGCCAGTGGTTGAAGATAGCCTTCAGCGCCACGTAATCGGGCGCCGCCAGCGTCCATTTCTGCCCGGCCGGGTAATCCACCTTCAGATGGTGGAAGTTAAACGTCATGGAAAGCTCTTTGCCGTCGAGCGCCGCGTAGCGCTGGCAGTTGGCGAGCGTGGTAGAGGACATTTCGCCTACCGTCATCAGCCCGCGCGGCGTGAACACATCGCGGCTGAACTCCTGCAAATAGTCGTGGATGCGCGGCCCGTCGGTGTAAAAACGCCGTCCGTCGCCGTTAACGTCATCCGGGAAATCCTGATCCTTGGAGATAAGATTAATGACGTCGAGGCGCAGCCCGTCCACGCCGCGGTCGGCCCAGAATTCGCATACCTTTTTAAGCTCGGCGCGCACCGCGGGATTCTCCCAGTTGAGGTCCGCCTGCTCCGGTGCGAAAAGGTGCAGATAGTATTGTCCGCTTTCGGCGTGCCAGCGCCAGGCGCTGCCGCCAAACTTGGAACGCCAGTTGTTCGGCGCCACCTCCGGCGAGCCGTCGCGCCAGATGTAAAAATCGCGGCGCGGGCTCTCTTTGTGCACCGCCTCGTGAAACCAGGCGTGCTGCGTGGAGGTGTGGTTAAACACCATGTCGAGAATGATGCGGATGCCGCGCTCGTGGGCGCCCGCCACCAGCCGGTCGAAATCGTCCAGCGTGCCGTAAGCGGTGTCGATGGCGGTGTAGTGGGCGACGTCGTAGCCGTTATCCACCTGCGGCGAGATGTAAAAAGGCGTGAGCCAGATGGCGTCCACGCCAAGCGTCTGCAGATAGTCGAGGCGCTGGATAACGCCCGCCAGGTCGCCGGTGCCGTTGCCGGTCGTGTCCTGAAAGCTCTTCGGGTAGATCTGATAAATAACGCCTTGTTGCCACCACGGCGGAGTCATATTCATCGCACTGTCCTGCTTTGCAAAGGGCGCGGCTACCCGCGCCCGTCATCACGGAAAATTACACCACCAGCAGCGTGCCCTGGCGGAACTTACGCTTGTAGAGGAAAGAGGTCAGGATCATCGGGATAACAATCGCTACCGCCATCGCCAGCGCGAAAACCTGCCAGTAGCCCGGCTGGATGGAGAGAATGCCCGGCAGGCCGCCAACGCCGATACCGTTCGCCATAACGCCGTTCAGGCCGCACAGCAGCCCGGCGAGGCCGGAGCCAATCATGGCGCAGAGCATCGGGAAGCGGTATTTCAGGTTAATGCCGTACATGGCGGGCTCGGTTACGCCGAGGAAGGCGGAGATAGCCGCCGGAACGGAGATCTCGCGCTCGTTGTGCTTGCGGCTGGTGATGATGATGCCTACCACCGCCGACGCCTGGGCGATGTTGGAAAGCGCAATCAGCGGCCACACCGGGGTGCCTCCCATGTTCTGAATCATCTGCATGTCGATGGCGAGCGTCGTCTGGTGCACGCCGGTTATCACCAGCGGCGCATAGAGGAAGCCAAACAGCGCGGCGCCGATGGGCGCGAAGCTGCCGGTCATCAGGTGACGTACCGCGAAAGCCACGCCGTCGCCAATCAGGCGGCCGAACGGACCGATAAAGGCGTGGGCCAGGAAGACCGCGAGGATCAGCGAACAAACCGGCACCACTACCAGATAAAGATAGTCCGGCACCAGCCGTTTGATCCGCGTTTCAATGAACCCAAGCGCGAGGCCCGCCAGCAACGCCGGGATCACCTGCGCCTGGTAGCCCACTTTGGCTATCTGGAACAGGCCGAAATCCCACACTTCCGGTGTTTGCTGCCCGAGCAGGTAAGCGTTCATGAGCTGCGGGGAGACCAGCGTGACGCCAAGCACAATGCCGAGTATCGGCGTGCCGCCCATCTTGCGCACCGCCGACCAGCAGATACCCACCGGCAGGTAGAAGAAGATGGCTTCGCCAATCAGCCACAGAAAGTCGTAAATTGATTTCAGCGCCGGGAACATCTGCGCCAGCGTCTTGCCGTCGCTCATCGGCAGGTCGCCGATGACGTTGCGAAAACCAAGGATCAAGCCGCCGCTAATCAGCGCGGGCAGCAGCGGAAAGAATATTTCCGCAAAATGGGAAATAAGACGCTCATGCCATTTCATATTCTGGCGGGCCGCCAGCTTCGCCTGCTCTTTATTGGCGCTGCTGTGGCCGCTGGTGGCGATAAGCGCCTGGTAGTATTCGCCCACTTCCGGGCCAATCACCACCTGAAACTGACCGGCGTTGGTAAAGCAGCCCTTGACCATCGGCAGCGTTTCGATGGCTTTCGGGTCCGCTTTCGCCGGGTTATTGAGCACAAAACGCAGCCGGGTAATGCAGTGGCTGACCGTGGCAATGTTTTCACGGCCACCCACGAGTGCTATCAGTCTGTCGATATCCTGTTGGTTTATTTTTCGCATGATACGCCCCGTGACGGAGTAAAAGTAGGCTGAGGGTAAGACGGGCCAAGCTTATCCGTTTCCCTTCAGCGGGAAAAAGGGAACGTTCCCGAAACAGGGCGGCGATCACAATATATCCGCAGGCAGGGGTTAACTCAGGGCGGCGGGAATGGTTATCTGACGCAGTTCAGCGTGCTGGGTTACCTGGGCGATAAGCTGCAAGGCGGCCTGTTTGCCGGCCTGCGCGTAACCCGGGTCGACGGTGAGAATTTCAGGGTGAAGAAACTTCAGCAGCGGGGTATTGCCAACGCTCGCCAGCTGTAGCGGGGTGCGCGGATGTTGCTGCAGGTATTTGCTCGCGCCGATGGCGAGCGTGTCTGTGGCGCAGAGCAGGGCGGTGGTCTCTTCATTGAGCACTTTCGCCACGTGGTCATAGCCTTGCTTCATGGCGAGCCCCGGCAGGACAGCGTTGGGCGTCAGTTCATGCTGCCGGCAAAAGCTAAGATAGGCTTCGTGGCGGCGCAGGCCGGTCGTGATGTCGCTCTCCGGCACGCCGAGGTAGCTGATATGCCGGTGACCCTGTTCAAAGAGTCGCTGCATCAGGATGCGGATAGCCCCTTCGTCGTCATAGCAGACCGAGGCGAAGCCTTCGGCATCGCGCGCCATCAGCACCAGCGTGTCGCGCCAGGGAGTGAGCATCGCTTCGTCGATGCCGGTAAAGCCAAAGAGGATCACGCCGTCGATGTTGCGGTGGCTCAGCACGTCCAGATGCTCCTGCACCAGCTTCGTTGAAAACTGGCTTTCCATCATGATCGGGTCGTAGCCCTGTTCGTAGAGACAGGGAAGCATGGTCTGCACCGCGAGGTTTTCTGAAAGGGAATCGAGACGGGTGACGATAATCGCCACCACTTTATCGCTCTGGCCGCGCATCGCCCGCGCCGAGCGGGAAGGGGAAAAACCGTGCTGACGCATGACCGCTTCCACCCGCTCGCGGGTGCGTTCGCTGACGCCGCTCTCGTTATTGAGCACGCGCGAAACGGTCGACTTTCCCACGCCGCTTAAACGCGCGATGTCTTTGATGGTCAGGCGGTTTTGCATCGGTCCATTCCCCTGGCATATTAAGATTTTATATTCAACGGCTTAGGTTATCGCTTTTTCTGCCGGACACAATGAGCATAGTCTGGTTTAGGTTTGGTTTGTCTGGCCGATGCTGGCGCAGGCGTACCCAGGCCTGGGTTTCAGGTGAAAGCGTCCCCGCTACCTTCGCCCGTCGCGCTTCGTTTTTCAATACCCTGGCTTGCCGCCATCAGGTAGACGAGAGGCGCGTGACGCGGCTGCGTCTTGCCAGCGCTAAAAAAGAAAAAGGCCACCGGAGTGACCTTTTTAATGCGAGTACGGCGATTAACGGCGCACGGCGATCGCTTCGATTTCGATCTTCACATCTTTCGGCAGACGCGCCACTTCCACGCAGGAGCGCGCCGGGAAGGTCGCCTGATGTTCGGTGAAGAACGCTTCGTAGGTGGCGTTGACGGTGGCGAAATCGTTCAGGTCTTTCACGAAAACGGTGGTCTTCACGATATCGCCCACTTTCAGGCCAGCCGCTTCAACGATGGCTTTCACGTTTTCCAGCGACTGACGCGCCTGAGCGGCGATGTCATCCGGCACGGCGCCGGTTTTTGGATCGACCGGGATCTGGCCGGAGGTGATGATCATATTGCCCAGATCGACGCCCTGAACGTAAGGGCCGATAGCTGCGGGTGCATTTTCCGTCGCGAGTGTGCGGGACATAGTCTCTCCTGAGTTAAGCGATTAGGCTCCCGCCATTATAGGGAGCCGCTGTGTCATTGCCAGTGTGAATTAATCCGCCAGCACCACGTGGTGCGTAAACTCTTTTTCGCAATATTTGCACTTCAGCAGGATCTCATCGTTGCGCTGCTTCACGGCGAAGCCGGAGTCCACCGGCTCGCTGCGGCTGATGCAGTTGCTGTTCGGACAGACCAGCACTTTCTCGATGCGCGAAGGCAGGCTCGGGCGGCTTTTGCCTACCACTTCATACTCGTCGATGCGGTTAACCGTCGCCTGCGGCGCGTAAAGCGCCAGCTGGTTAACCTGCTCATCGGTCAGGAACGTATTTTCAATTTTAATCAAGTCCTTGCGGCCCAGTTCGCCGGAGGGCAGGTTCAGGCCGATGGTGATGCGCTGGTCGGTTTCGGTGAGCTTGAACAGCGTCAGTAGCTTAAAGCCTACGTGCGCCGGGATATGGTCAATCACCGTGCCGCGCTTGATAGCCTCTACCTGTAATTTATTGTCGTGTGTCATTTAAGCATCCTCCTTACAGAGCCAAATCGCGATTCAGAACCAGCGCCAGCAGGGCCTGGCGAGCGAAAATACCGTTGCCGGCCTGCTGGAAGTACCAGGCGTGCGGCGTTTTATCGACATCGGTTGTTATCTCATCCACGCGCGGCAGCGGGTGCAGCACCTTCATGTTGGCGCGCGCCCCTTCGAGGTCCGCTGCGCGCAGGATGAACTGCGCTTTGACGTTGGCGTATTCAGACGGGTCGAGACGCTCTTTCTGCACGCGGGTCATGTAGAGAATGTCCACTTCCGCCACCACCTCGTCGATAGCCTCGTGGCGGCTCCAGACAATCCCTTTTTCATCCAGCATATCGAGGATGTATTGCGGCATCGCCAGCGCGTCGGGGGCGATAAAGTAGAAGCGGTTGCCGTTGAACTTCGCCAGCGCCTGAGCGAGCGAGTGCACGGTGCGGCCATATTTCAGGTCGCCCACCATCGCGATGTTCAGGTTCTCCAGACGTCCCTGGGTCTCCTGAATGGTGAAGAGATCGAGCAGCGTCTGCGTAGGGTGCTGGTTAGCGCCGTCGCCCGCATTCAACACCGGCACGCCGCCGGAGAATTCGGTGGCGAGACGCGCCGCGCCCTCCTGCGGGTGGCGCATTACAATGGCGTCCACATAGGTGCTGATAACCGAAATCGTGTCCGCCAGGGTTTCGCCTTTCTTGCCAAGCGAGGTGTTGCTGCTGTCGGAAAAGCCGACCACCGAAGCGCCGAGGCGATGCATCGACGTTTCAAAAGAGAGACGAGTGCGGGTAGAGGCTTCAAAGAAGCAGCTGGCGATAACTTTATGCCTGAGCAACTCCGGCTGCGGGTTCGCCTTGAGTTTCGCCGCCGTCTCCAGCACCAGCTCAAGCTCCTCGCGGCTGAGATCGTTAATGGAAATGATATGTTTCTTATAGAGCGAATTAGCCATTTCTGTCTCCTCTTCAGGCCGGCGGGTAAACGCTGGACGAAAAAAAAGCCCCTCAATGAGGGGCTTTCAGTAGAAATTGAATAGCGGAAAGAAAAACGGCGTGGCCGCCGCCAGCGTTGTGGCGACGCGGTAAGCGAGTTTGTCGAACAGACCTGACCATGCTTCCTCCCGGCAAATTGCCCGGCATTATACGCGCGCGCGTTAGCTTCGCAAGGGGCCGGATGCACATTTTGAGGACAGGAATCGATTACGTAGAATAATTAAGCGTTAAAAATGCATATTTATTTTAGATGTTCACAAGGAAATGGGGCAGGGCGCGGCTACGCAAAGAAGAATGTTGTCCTGACGCAGGTTTCTCGCAGAAAGCGGTAGCTCCGCAGGCGAATTCCTCGTATAAAACATAAAAATGAAACAGTGTTTTATATAAAGGAGATTCAGATGATTATCGGCAACATCCACCATTTGCAGTGCTGGCTGCCTGCGGAGCTGCGCGACGCGATTGAGTATGTGAAGCGGCACGTCACGGCGCAAACCCCGCTCGGTAAGCATGACATCGACGGCGACTGTCTTTTTTATCTCGTTTCCAACGACACCACGCAGCCGATTGCCGAGCGCCGTGCGGAATATCACGCTCGCTATCTGGATATTCAGATTGTGATGCAGGGCGTGGAGGGGATGACCTTCAGTTGCCTGCCTGCGGGCGCGCCGGAGACCGACTGGCTGGCGGAGAAAGATATCGCTTTCCTGCCGGAAGGGGCGCAGGAAAAAACCGTGGTGCTGGAAGAGGGCGACTTCGTGGTCTTCTATCCGGGGGAAGTGCATAAGCCGCTGTGCGCTGTAGGGCAGGCCGCGCCAGTACGTAAAGTGGTGGTGAAGCTGCTGGTGGCATAGTTTTCTTGCACAGGCGCTTCACTTTCCTGCATATGCGCAGCCAGTGAAATATTCTGTTCACTGTTACATTACGCAGCTATGGAATCTCTCATCCTGTGAACGTGCAAGGGGGGCGCCGCCGCCCCCTTTGTAATCCTGGCTCCCGGCGGAGAATCGCCCGCTGAAGCGGGAACAGGCTCTCTACTTCAGCGCTGGCTTTTATAGGGAAAAAGCCTGCCTCCTTTCCCCACTCTCCTTTGGAAAAAGAACCGGGATGAGCGACAATCGCGAATCATTGCGCCAGCGTCGCCACCATCACCGCTTTAATCGTATGCATGCGGTTCTCGGCCTGGTCGAAGACAATGCTGTTGGGCGATTCAAACACTTCGTCCGTCACTTCCATGCCGCCGTGCAGGCCGTACTGTTCCGCCATCTGTTTGCCAAGGGTGGTCTGATCGTCATGGAACGCGGGCAGGCAGTGCAGGAACTTCACCTGCGGGTTGCCGGTCAGCGCCACCATGTCGCGGTTCACCTGATAAGGCCGCAGCAGCGCAATGCGCTCCGCCCACTTCTCTTTGGCTTCGCCCATCGAGACCCAGACGTCGGTATAGAGAAAATCAGCGCCTTTCACCCCTTCAGCCACATTTTCCGTGAGGGTGATTTTGCCGCCGGTCTGCGCCGCCAGCGCCTGGCACTCCGCCACCAGGCTCGCTTCCGGCCAGCAGGCTTTCGGCGCCACGAGACGCAAATCCAGCCCCGTCAGCGCCGCCGCTTCCAGCATGGAGTTGCCCATGTTGTTGCGCGCGTCGCCCGCATAGACCAGCGTCATCTCATTAAAGGCTTTGCCCGGCAGATGCTCCTGCATGGTAAGCAGGTCCGCCAGCAATTGGGTGGGATGGAACTCATTGGTCAGGCCGTTCCAGACCGGCACGCCGGCGTGCTGCGCCAGCGTTTCCACCACCTCCTGGCCGTAGCCGCGATACTGAATGCCGTCATACATGCGGCCCAGTACCCGGGCGGTATCTTTAATTGATTCTTTATGCCCAATCTGGCTGCCGCTCGGACCAAGATAAGTCACGCGGGCGCCCTGGTCGTAAGCGGCAACTTCGAAAGAGCATCGTGTACGGGTAGAGTCTTTTTCGAAGATGAGCGCAATGTTTTTACCGGTCAGCTTTTGTTGCTCATTCCCTTGTTTCTTATCGCTTTTGAGCTTTGCGGCGAGCGCGAGCAAGTCAGCTATCTGGGCGGGGGTAAAATCGAGCAGTTTCAGAAAATGTTTTTTATAAAAGGTCGACATCTTTTCCTCACATGGCCAACGCCACTTATTGAATTAAAATTCAATCTATATGTATGAATATTCATTTGCAACCCCGCGTAATAAAACTTTGCGGTGAAAGGTGGAGGCATTGGCGTCGGTATGTGAAAATAAAGGATATTCGCCGACACACTGAGGAACGAGCCATGGCAAACCCGGAATTACTGGAAGAGCAGCGTGAAGAGACGCGCCTGATCATTGAAGAGCTGCTGGAAGACGGCAGCGATCCAGACGCGCTTTATACTATCGAACATCACTTTTCCGCCGATGATTTCGAGACGCTGGAAAAGGTCGCCGTGGAGGCGTTTAAGCTGGGTTATGAAGTGACCGATCCGGAAGAGCTGGAAGTTGAAGAGGGCGAAACCGTGATCTGCTGCGACGTGCTGAGCGAATGCGCGCTCAATGCCGAGCTTATCGACGCTCAGGTCGAACAGTTGCTTAACCTCGCAGAAAAATATGAGGTCGATTACGACGGCTGGGGCACCTACTACGAAGATCCGAACGGCGAAGGCGAAGAGGACGACGAAGACTACGTGGACGAAGACGACGACGGCATTCGCCACTAAGTCGTTCAGGGCGGCAGCGTCGCGCTGCCGCATCGCAAGGACCCTGCATGAATTACGAAGAACTGCTCGCTCCCGTCCGGGAGTTTTTGCATTGCGCCACGCCTGCGGCCTGGATTGAAAAGGCGCGCGCGCCGGAAAACCTGCCCCTTCTGCTCACCGACCACATGATTTGCGAACTGAAAGCGGCGCAAACTGCCATGCTGCTCATTCGTAAATATGTGGCGGATAAAAGCGGTTCCGACGAACTGCTGGGCTGGCTCCAGCCCTATGAGGCCTTTGCCTTTCGCGAAGGGCCGGAGCCCGACTTTATCGCCCTGCATAAGCGCATTGGCAAAAGCGTAATGCCGGAAACGGACGACCCGTGGAGCCAGGCGCTTATCGACAGCATGGTGCTGCTTATCAAAGAAGAATTGCACCATTTCTGGCAGGTGCGGGAGGCGATGGCGGCACGTAACATCCCTTATGTGAAGATCACCGCCAGCCGCTACGCTAAAGGTATGCTGCGCGAAGTGCGCACTCACGAACCCCTGACGCTGGTGGATAAGCTTATCTGCGGCGCGTACATTGAAGCGCGCTCCTGCGAGCGTTTCGCCGCTCTGGCGCCTTATCTGGACGACGAGTTGCAGAAGTTCTACCTGTCGCTGCTGCGCTCGGAAGCGCGTCACTATCAGGACTACCTGGCGCTGGCCCGACAGATAGCGCCGCAAGAGGTAGACGCCCGGGTGCGCTTTTTCGGCGAAGTGGAAGCCGCGCTTATCACTTCGCCCGACAGCGAGTTTCGTTTCCACAGCGGCCTGCCGGTATAACGGCACGCGCTATGCTTAACGCATCAAATATGATTCAGGAGCCATGATGGCCTTTATTCCCCTTATTTCCGTGCTGGGCGCGATAATTATCGTCGCCGCTTACCTGCTGACGCGTAAGCGCTCGAAAGCGCTGCGCATCGGCGCGCTGGTGGCGGCGTTCGCCATTGTGGTCGCGCTCAGCGCCTGGCTGCGTTACGCGCAGCAGCCCGCCGCGCCGCAAACCGTGAGCGACAGCGCTTTCGACGCCACCATGAGCCGCATTCCGCTCTACCGCGCCATTCTCGACCACGATCCCGCCACCGCCCAGCAACTGCGGGATCAGGTAGTGGCGATGGAGCGCCAGGGGCGCAGCGAGCAGGAGAAAATCGACGCCATTCAACAGCAAATTCTGCTTATCTCCATGCAGCGCCTGCAGCAAACGCCCGATGCCGAAGCGGTGGCTTATATGCGCTCGAATATGGAAATGACCGCCGCGCTGCAAAAAAAGGGCGATGATGTCTGTTTCCGCTATCTCTTCCCGGCAGTAAAAGGGGGCGTGAACCCGGTACGCTACCTGACGCAGGATCAAATCAACAGCCGCATGGCGGCGGACGCCGATATGTATAACGCCTCCTTCGGCGCGAACAAGCACAGCGTGACGGAAGCGGAGCGCGAGAAGGCGCACCACGATTTACAACCCATCCTGCTGCGCATGAACGAGCGCTACGGCGCGGATCTCGACCTGATGGCGCACCCGGAAAAGGCGCAGGGGAAAGAAGGGCAGCTATGCAATATGGTGCAGGGGCTCTGGCAAGAGGTCTTTAGTCTGCCGATGGCGAGCGCGGCGGGCATCATTCGCTATTCGGTCAGCAGCCGATAAAAAACGCCGCACGCGGCGGTGCGGCGTGCGGCGCAGGGATTAACGCAGGTTGTTCGGGAAGTCGGCGGGCAGCTCGCTCGCCGCGCAGTTGATAACGCTGTCATCATCCGGTCCGCAGTCGCGTACAAAGGTGATGGTGGCGAATTCGTCAATCACTTCGGTCGGGTAAGCCGGGCCCGCTTCGCGGTAAGATTCCATCTCGGCGATATGCTCGTTCTGGAAGCACACCGTTTTTTCCGGGTTGTTCATTACCCAACGCGGGAAGAAAATCGTGCCGTGGAACAGGCGATCGCCCAGGTTCACAATCAGGCTGACGTCGGTGCCGGTCGGCTCGGTCCAGGAAATTTTATAGATGCTTTCGCCCACGCGTACGATGTAAGCGCGCTGGTCTTTCACCCAACGGTTTCCTACCAGCCCGCTGTGGATGCGGTAGTCCAGCGTGGTTTCGTTTTTCACATAAATTTCATAGTTCCAGCCATTGTCGTAGGTGTACAAGAGGTGTTTACCGACGAAACCGCTCAAATCATGTTTATCGAACTGACTCATAACCGACCTCCTTTGTTTGGATGAGATTATTTTATTGCTTCATTTTTTGAATGAATAACGCTAATTTTGGATTAAATACATTCAAAAAATAGAACATTTATGCACAAGACCACCCTCGAACAGTGGAGTCTCCTTGAAAGCGTAGTGGAGCTTGGCAGCTTCGCTCGTACGGCGGAGGCGATGTACCGCAGCCAGTCCTCAGTCAGCTATAACCTGGCGCAGTTGCAGGCGCGCCTCGGCGTTACGCTGTTAACAATTGAGGGGCGAAAGGCGGCGCTGACGCCCGCAGGCCGGCTGCTGCTGGACCAGGCGAAACCGCTGCTGGCGGCCTTTCACGCGCTGGAGACGCGGGCCGCCGGGTTGCATAACGGCGTGCGCGGCAGCCTCGACCTGGTGGTGGATACGGTGTTTCCGCGCGAGCGGCTGTTCGCCATACTGCGCGAGTTTCAGCAGCGTTATCCGGCAACGCAGGTTCGCCTCACCGAAGTGCTGGAGAGCGACCCGCAGGCGGTCGCCGCAAGCCAGGAGGCGGACGTGCTGGTGCTGACGCGCCGTGAAGAGCGCGTGGGGCGCGGCGAATGGCTGATGAACGTTGATTTTGTCGCGGTAGCTCACCGCGACCATCCGCTGCATCAGCTCGCCTCTGCGAAGGTGGACGACGCGCTGTCGCGTTATCCGCAAATTCGTATCGCCGGGCGCGAAAGCGAGCAGGCGGCGCGCGAGTCGCGTACCCCGGAGCAGTGGACCTTTTCCACCGCCGATGCGGCGATAGAGGCGGTAATGTATCAGGTAGGTTACGGCTGGTTGCCCGAGGCGCGTATTGCAGCGCAACTGGCGGCAGGAACGTTAAAAAGGCTGCCGCTGGCCCATGGCGCCAGGCGCGCCACGCCGCTGCATCTTATCGTCAAAGAAGCGATGTCGCCGCCTGATGAGCAGGTGGCGACATTGCTGGCGCTGTTCAAAACGAACAGGGAAGGGTGAGGTCAGAGGTTTTTCAGCATCCGCACTTCGCAGTCCACGTGGCCGGTGCAGCCGAGCGGCCCGTCGATATGCTCAAAGCCAAGGCGCTCATACAGCGCGATAGCCTGGGTCAGCGAGGCGGTCGTTTCCAGATAACAGCGGCGAAAGCCCTGCTCGCGGGCGAAATCCAGCGCCTGCAAGGCCAGCTTTTTGGCCAGCCCCTGGCCGCGGGCCTGCGCCAAAAAATACATCTTCTGTAATTCGCAGATATCCGGTTCGCTGCACTGCAACGGCGCCACGCCGCCGCCGCCCACCACTTCACCTTCGTGTTCGATCACCCAGTAGGCGTGGCCAGGCTTGCTGTACACCTCATAGAGCGTATCCAGATTCGGGTCGGCGACCGTATAGCCTTTATCGGCGGTCAGGCCGAATTCGGCGGAAACATGGCGAATGACGCGGGCAATAGCGGGGTTATCCCGGACGGTCAGCGGGCGGATGGTTAACTGAAGGGGCGTTGCAACACTCATAGACGTCTTATTTACTTTTGAACACATAGGCGCAGTAAATAGCACTACGTTTATCAGGGCGCAAGCGAGGATCTTTCAGGCAGGATGCTGAGGACGTAAAAAAGGCCGGTTATCAGCGCTACAGGCAAACCGCCAGACGCCCATAAAAGCGCCATACCCACCAGAAGAACAGCGCTATCGTAACAACGATGAGAAAAACATGGCGATGTTTTCGACTGAGGCAAGCAATGAGCAAGGGCATCAGCAGCAAAAAACCCAGCGATGCGGTAAAAGCGCGTGGATCGTCAACTTGCAACATTCGCACCGCGTCACAGACATTTTTTACTTCATCTCCATCAATATATTCTTCTTCTTTGAGATAAGATAAGAAGGCGATAAGCGTAAAAGCGAACAGGCTATAAACAAGCGTTAGCGTTATTTTTTTGAAATTCATATCGCAAGCCTTAATATTTCTTCAATTGATTTTCTTTTCTCAAGGATTCGTCTGCCATAAGAACTATATTCTCTTTCCGGACGTCCTTTTTTGGCATGGATTGAATCAAGGAAGTCTTGTTTGTTGCGCTGAACGCCTCTGTTATAACGCGATCCCGCGACGATGATTTGCTCATCGGTAAGCTTTTTCCGGTAATGAAACGATGATTGTCTGGTAAGGCCCAAAAACGTAAAAAGTCGAGCAAAGTCCAGTGGGGAAAATTTGCTCCAGTTACTCTACAATATCTATTCACGACAGTTCTAACATTCAAATTTAGCGATACGCTTAGCGTAAGCGTATCGTTTGATAAATAAACGCACAAAAAAAGCGATGTTGATATTTTGAGATAATATCTATGATTATTACCAGGGCGGGTAATGATATTAAGCGTTTACGTTAACGAGTGGATTGACTGATAACTGCGGTGACATTTAACTAACAAGACAGACTTTATTTGAAAAAATAAAAGCGTATCTATGGCAATAAAAAAGGCCGGTCGCCCGGCCTTTATGGTTTTGTTTACAGCGCGCTAATAACGCCCTGCTGCTCTACCAGCTTCGCTTTCGCCTCGTGGTAGCCCTGCAGTTTTTCACGCTCTTTGGCGATAACCGCTTCCGGCGCACGGGCGACAAAGCCCTCGTTGCCGAGCTTGGTTTCGATGCGGTTGATTTCACCTTCGATCTTCGCCACTTCTTTTGCCAGACGATCCAGCTCCGCCGCTTTGTCGATAAGCCCCGCCATCGGGATCAGCAGCTCCGCGCCGTCGATGATTTTGGTCACGGAGACCGGGCCTTTCTCATCGGCAGGCAGAACAGTGATGCTCTCCAGACGCGCCAGCGTTTTCAGGAAGCTCAGGTTGTCGTTTACGCGACGAGCGGCGTCAGCGCTGCAACCGCGCAGCAGCAGCTCCAGCGGTTTACCCGGCGCGATGTTCATCTCGGCGCGGATATTACGCACGGCGACGATCGCCTGCTTCAGCCACTCGGTGTCGGCGGCGGCGGCGTCATCTTCAAGCGCCGGGTCATAAGCCGGGAACGGCTGCAGCATGATGGTGTCGGCGGTGATGCCTTTTATCGCTTTCACGCGCTGCCAGATGGTTTCCGTGATGAACGGAATGATCGGGTGCGCGAGACGCAGCAGGCCTTCCAGCACGTTCACCAGCGTATTGCGGGTGCCGCGCAGCTCGGCTTCGGAACCGCCGTTCATCACCGGCTTGGTCAGCTCCAGATACCAGTCGCAGAACTGGTTCCAGGTGAACTCGTACAGGATGTTGGCGGCGATGTCGAAGCGGAAGTTATCCAGCGCGTCGCGGTACGCTTTCACGGTGCGGTTGAATTCCGCAAGGATCCAACGGTCCGCCAGCGAGAAGGTCATCTCGCCGCCGTTAAAGCCGCAATCCTGCTCTTCGGTGTTCATCAGTACGAAGCGGCTGGCGTTCCACAGCTTGTTGCAGAAGTTGCGGTAGCCTTCAAGGCGCTTCATGTCCCAGTTGATGTCGCGGCCGGTAGAGGCGAGCGCGGCGAGGGTGAAGCGCAGGGCGTCGGTGCCGTGCGGCTCGATGCCGTTCGGGAACTGCTTCTCGGTGCGCTTGCGGATCTTCTCGGCAAGCTGCGGCTGCATCATGTTGCCGGTGCGTTTTTCCAGCAACGCTTCCAGGGAAATGCCGTCGACCATATCCAGCGGGTCGATAACGTTGCCCTTGGACTTGGACATCTTCTGCCCTTCGTCGTCGCGGATAAGCCCGGTCATGTAGACCGTGTGGAACGGCACCTGCGGCTTGCCGTTTTCATCTTTGATGAAATGCATGGTCATCATGATCATGCGGGCAATCCAGAAGAAGATGATGTCGAAGCCGGAGACCATCACGCTGGTCGGGTGGAACTGGCGCAGCGCGTCGGTGTTCTCCGGCCAGCCGAGGGTGGAGAAAGTCCAGAGCGCGGAGGAGAACCAGGTGTCGAGCACATCGTCGTCCTGGCGAAGCGCAACGTCGGCGCCCAGGTTGTTCTCCTGGCGCACTTCCTCTTCGCTGCGGCCAACGTAGACGTTGCCGGCGTTGTCATACCAGGCCGGAATGCGGTGGCCCCACCACAGCTGACGGGAGATACACCAGTCCTGAATATCGCGCATCCAGGAGAAGTACATGTTCTCGTACTGCTTCGGCACAAACTGAATGTCGCCGTTTTCTACCGCTTCAACAGCCGGCTTCGCCAGCACGTCGGCGCGCACGTACCACTGGTCGGTCAGCATCGGTTCGATAACCACGCCGCCGCGGTCGCCGTAAGGGACGGTCAGGTCGTGCGGTTTGATCTCTTCCAGCAGGCCGAGTTCGTCAACGGCGGCGACGATAGCTTTACGCGCGGCAAAACGCTCCATCTTCTGGAACTGCGCCGGAATGTCGCTGGAATAAACGTCCGATTCGTTGCCTTTGGTGTCGTAGACTTCCGCGCTTTCGCGGATATCGCCGTCGAACGTCAGGATGTTGATCATCGGCAGGCTATGACGGCGGCCTACTTCGTAGTCGTTGAAGTCGTGCGCTGGCGTTATCTTGACGCAGCCGGTGCCTTTTTCCATGTCGGCGTGCTCATCGCCCACGATCGGAATACGGCGGTTTACCAGCGGCAGCACCACGAATTTGCCGATTAAGTCTTTATAACGAGGATCTTCCGGGTTAACGGCCACGCCGGTATCGCCCAACAGGGTTTCCGGACGGGTGGTGGCGACAACCAGGTAATCTTTACCGTCAGCGGTTTTCGCGCCGTCCGCCAGCGGGTAGCGGATGTGCCACATGGAGCCTTTGGACTCGCGGTTTTCCACTTCCAGGTCGGAGATAGCGGTGCGCAGTTTCGGGTCCCAGTTGACGAGACGCTTGCCGCGGTAAATCAGGTCTTCTTTATAAAGACGCACGAACACTTCTTTTACGGCGTTGGAAAGACCTTCGTCCATGGTGAAGCGCTCGCGCTCCCAGTCCACGGAGTTGCCCAGACGACGCATCTGGCGGGTGATGGTGCCGCCGGATTCCGCTTTCCACTGCCAGATTTTTTCGATGAAAGCGTCGCGGCCGTAATCATGGCGGGTTTTCCCCTCTTCGGCGGCGATTTTACGCTCTACTACCATCTGGGTGGCGATGCCCGCGTGGTCGGTGCCGACCTGCCACAGGGTGTTTTTCCCCTGCATGCGCTGGTAGCGGATCATGGTGTCCATGATCGTCTGCTGGAAGGCGTGACCCATATGCAAACTGCCGGTGACGTTCGGCGGCGGGATCATAATGCAGAAGCTTTCCTGGCTTTCGTCGCCATTGGGTTTGAAGTAGCCCTGCTCTTCCCAATGCTCGTAAAGCGGCTGTTCGATATCTTGGGGATTATATGTCTTTTCCATTTCTGCTATATCGTTCCGGGCGCCGTAAAGGTGGCCGTGGTCAAGTGGAAACCAGCCACGCGATAGGCTTTATAGCGTTCGCGCGCCAGTTGTTTCTGGGATTCTTCGTAAGGCACGAAGTCTATCACTTCAGTGAAAGCGGTGGCAAAATCTGCGAACGCCGGACGCAGGCTGATTAAGATGTCGCGCGGCGCGCTGCTGCGTTTTTGCGGCCAGGCTATCTCTACCGGCGCGCCGCCGCGCGGTCCTTCGCCCGCCAGGTTATGCGGCACGAAGCTGTCCGGGTTGCGCTGCCACAGCGCTTCGTCAAGCCGGACGGCCTGCGCTTCGTCATCGCAGGCGATCAAAACGCGTTTGCCGGAGCGCCAGCGCTCGGCGGCCACGTCGCAGGCCAGCGCTTCCACCGCGCTCAGTCCGTCGACGTGCGTGTCGTTGTCCAGCAGGTAGAACGTTGCGTTTTTCATGATATGTGGGCTCTTGTGGTGGATTTAAATGCCCGTCGGATGCGCGGCGAGTCAGGGGTTGCCCTTCAACCAGGCTCTCTCCCTGCCGGGTAAGGGGGAAAGCGTGCAGGCCGAAGCTTTACTCATCTCGCTCGCCAGCCGGTTCCCTCTCCCCGTGGGGGAGAGGGACGCAGGTTTACTCTTCGCCGTTCATCCCGGCGCGGTTGAGCAGGAACTGCGACAGCAGCGCTACCGGACGGCCGGTCGCGCCTTTGGCTTTGCCGGAACGCCAGGCGGTGCCCGCGATATCCAGATGCGCCCAGTTGTACTTGCGGGCAAAGCGCGACAGGAAGCAGCCTGCGGTAATCGCCCCGCCAGGACGCCCGCCGATGTTCGCCATATCCGCGAAGTTCGACTCCAGCTGCTCCTGGAACTCGTCGGCCAGCGGCAGGCGCCACGCGCGGTCGCCCGCCTGTTCAGAGGCGCCGATAAGCTCATGCGCCAGCGGGTTATGGTTAGACATCAGCCCGGTGATGTGGTGCCCCAGCGCAATCACGCAGGCGCCGGTCAGCGTCGCCACGTCGATAACCGCTTCCGGATCGAAACGCTCTACGTAGGTCAGCACGTCGCACAGCACCAGACGGCCTTCGGCGTCGGTGTTCAGCACTTCTACCGTCTGGCCGGACATGGTGGTGAGCACATCGCCCGGACGATAAGCGCGCCCGCCCGGCATGTTCTCACAGCCCGCCAGCACGCCGATGACGTTCAGCGGCAGCTGCAGCTCCGCCACCATGCGCATCACACCGTAAACCGCCGCCGCGCCGCACATGTCGTACTTCATCTCATCCATCCCTTCGGCGGGCTTGATGGAGATGCCGCCGGAGTCGAAGGTCAGCCCTTTGCCCACCAGCACGATAGGGCGGGCGTCCGGCTCGCTGCTGCCTTTATATTCCATCACCGACATCAGCGATTCGTTCTGCGAGCCTGCGCCTACCGCCAGGTAGGAGTGCATGCCGAGCTCTTTCATCTGCTGCTCGCCAATCACGCGAGTGACGACATTTTTGCTGTAAGCATCCGCTAACTGGCGCGCCTGAGAGGCGAGGTAGGCGGCGTTGCAGATATTCGGCGGCATATTGCCGAGATCTTTCGCCGCCTTGATACCGGCGGCGATGGCCAGACCGTGCTGAATGGCGCGCTCGCCGCTGGTGAGCTCGCGGCGGGTCGGCACGTTGAAGACCATTTTACGCAGCGGACGACGGGGCTCGCTTTTGTTGGTTTTCAGCTGGTCGAAGCTGTAAAGGGTCTCTTTCGCCGTTTCCACCGCCTGGCGCACTTTCCAGTAGGTGTTGCGGCCTTTAACGTGCAGTTCGGTCAGAAAACAGACCGCTTCCATTGAACCGGTATCATTCAGCGTATTAATGGTTTTCTGAATGACCTGCTTATACTGGCGCTCGTCGAGTTCGCGCTCTTTGCCGCAACCAATGAGCAAAATGCGCTCGGACAGCACGTTGGGCACGTGATGAAGCAACAAGGTTTGTCCCGCTTTCCCTTCCAGTTCGCCGCGGCGGAGCAGGGCGCTGATATAGCCGTCGCTGATCTTATCGAGTTGTTCGGCTATCGGAGAAAGGCGGCGCGGTTCAAACACGCCCACAACGATGCAGGCGCTCCGCTGCTTTTCCGGGCTTCCGCTTTTTACACTGAACTCCATGCACTACGCTCCTGAATCTTAAAGACAACGGCAGCGGCTGCGGATAGAATTGAACGCTTTCGTAACGCTTGCTCCGCTGTTGCGATGACTTCGTGTTAATCTTAACGAGTATTGTTATGGTTCGGCGCGTCGCCAACCCCTTGAGCACAGGTCCGCTGAGTATCATCTTAGCGACGCTTTCGAAGACTCAAGAGGATAAATGACGTTTAAGCCATGAAACAAGCGATTTTCCTGCAAAAAGACTCGTATTCACAGGCGTATTTAATGTGATAATCATAAGATATCTGGTCCGGGAGACGCTCAAAAGCCAGTTCGCGATCCTCTTCATCCTGCTCTTGATCTTCTTTTGCCAGAAGCTAGTGAGGATTCTGGGCGCGGCGGTAGATGGCGAAATCCCGACAAATCTGGTCCTCTCCTTGTTAGGCCTGGGTGTGCCTGAAATGGCGCAGCTCATCCTGCCGTTAAGCCTTTTTCTCGCCCTGCTGATGACGCTCGGCAGGCTCTATACCGAAAGTGAAATTACCGTCATGCACGCCTGCGGCCTCAGCAAAGCCGTGCTGGTGAAGGCGGCCATGATCCTGGCGCTCTTCACCAGTCTTATTGCTGCGGTGAATGTGATGTGGGCGGGCCCGTGGTCCTCGCGCCATCAGGATGAAGTGCTGGCGGAGGCGAAAGCGAACCCCGGCATGGCGGCGCTGGCGCAGGGGCAGTTCCAGCAGGCGACCGACGGCAACGCCGTGCTCTTTATCGAGAGCGTGGACGGCAGCAACTTCAACAACGTTTTCATGGCGCAGCTGCGGCCAAAAGGCAACGCCCGCCCGTCGGTGGTGGTGGCGGATTCCGGCCACCTTTCCCAGCGTAAAGACGGCTCGCAGGTGGTAACGCTCAACCAGGGCACCCGTTTTGAAGGCACCGCGCTGCTGCGCGACTTCCGCATTACCGACTTCCAGGATTACCAGGCGATTGTCGGCCATCAGACGGTCGCGCTGGACCCGAGCGACGCCGAGCAGATGGACATGCGCGCGCTGCTGCAGTCTGATAAAAACTCGGCCCGCGCGGAGCTGCACTGGCGCCTGACGCTGGTCTTTGCTGTGGTGGTCATGGCGCTGATGGTGGTGCCGCTTTCGGTGGTCAACCCGCGCCAGGGCCGCGTGCTTTCAATGCTGCCCGCGATGCTGCTCTACCTCGTCTTCTTCCTGTTGCAGACGTCGCTGCGCTCTAACGGCGCGAAGGGCAAGCTGGACCCGCTTATCTGGATGTGGGCGGTGAACCTGCTTTATCTGGCGCTGGCGGTGGGCCTGAACCTGTGGGATACCGTGCCGGTGCGCCGCATTCGCGCCCGTTTTGCGCGTCGGGGGTTAATCGATGCTGGGATTTAGCGTACTCGACCGGTATATCGGCCGGACTATCTTTAACACCATCATGATGACGCTCTTCATGCTGGTGTCGCTCTCGGGCATCATCAAGTTTGTCGACCAGCTGAAAAGGGCCGGTCAGGGCAGCTACTCCGCCATGGGCGCAGGGTTCTATACCATCCTCAGCGTGCCAAAAGACATTCAGATCTTCTTCCCGATGGCGGCGCTGCTTGGCGCGCTGCTGGGGCTGGGGATGCTGGCGCAGCGCAGCGAGCTGGTGGTGATGCAGGCCTCGGGCTTCACCCGCATGCAGGTGGCGCTCTCGGTGATGAAAACCGCCATTCCGCTGGTGCTGTTGACCATGGCGATTGGCGAGTGGGTGGCGCCGCAGGGCGAGCAGATGGCGCGCAACTACCGCGCGCAGATGATGTACGGCAACTCGCTGCTCTCCACGCAGCAGGGGCTGTGGGCGAAAGATGGCAACAATTTCGTCTACATCCAGAACGTGAAGGGCGAGAACGAGCTGGGCGGCGTGAGCATTTACGCTTTTAACGACCAGCGCCGTTTGCAGTCTGTGCGCTACGCCGCCACGGCGACTTTCGACCCGCAGCAAAAGGCCTGGCGCCTTTCACAGGTGGATGAGTCCAACCTCAGCGACCCGAAACAGATTACCGGTTCGCAGACGGTAACCGGCACCTGGAAAACCAACCTGACGCCGGACAAGCTCGGCGTGGTGGCGCTGGACCCGGACGCGCTCTCGATAACGGGGCTTCGCGACTACGTGAAGTACCTGAAATCGAGCGGTCAGGACGCCAGCCGTTATCAGCTCAACATGTGGAGCAAAATCTTCCAGCCGCTGTCGGTAGCGGTGATGATGCTGATGGCGCTCTCCTTCATCTTTGGCCCGCTGCGCAGCGTGCCGATGGGGGTGCGCGTTATCACCGGCATCAGCTTCGGCTTCCTGTTCTACGTGCTGGACCAGATCTTCGGCCCGCTGAGCCTGGTGTATAACATTCCGCCTATCCTGGGCGCCCTGTTGCCAAGCGCGAGCTTCTTCCTGATAAGCTTCTGGCTGCTGATGCGGCGCGCCTGACGGCTTGCGGCTTCCCCCTCTGCGGAGGGGGGAGTGCTTACTAACATTTTTCACCCCTTCAGCATGGACGCCGGATGAAACGGATAGCTGCTTTTCTTTTCGCCTTCTTTAACCGCCTGATGTTCGCCTTCGACTCCCTCATTCTGGTGCTGATAGTGGGTGCGTGCTTCTGGCTTAAAAACCTTCAGCAGATCCTGTGGCTTGAGGCGGGTACGCTTGGGCTGTTTACGCTGCTTTTCTTGCTTACCGGACGCTGGGCGGCCCGGCGCAGCCTCGCGGTGGGGACGGTGCGGCGCGGTTCGCCACAGGAGAAAGACGCCGATAAGGTGCTGCGTATTTTTAGCCTGGCGGAATGGCTGCTGGAGATGCTGCTCTACGCCATGCTGGGGTTCTTCATCATGAGCTTTTTTATATTTGACGGGCGGTTTGGCTTCTGGCTGCATAACGGGCTGCTGGCGGCGCTGTGTATCGGCCTCTACTGCGCGGAGCGGTGGCTCGGCAGGGTTCGCAAACAGCGCGGCTACGGGGAGTACGGCCTGTAAGGCGCCATCTTATTTTGCGCCTGCATTCTCATACCTCTTTCTGATTCCGCGCGCTTCGTAATGCGAGGACTGTCACACCGTCTATGCTTTCCCTACGGCTTACTTTTTAGCAGGAAACCATGTCCAGATTCTTCTTCAATGACCGCAAGCAGCTGGTCAACGACGCCATTGAGGGCGTTATCCTTAGCGCCCGCCACCATAACCTGACGCGTCTTGATATCGACCCCGCCATCCGCGTGGTGGTGCGCAGCGACTGGCACAAAAGCCGCGTGGCGGTGATTTCCGGCGGCGGCTCCGGCCATGAACCAGCGCACGTGGGGTTTGTCGGCAAAGGGATGCTGACCGCCGCCGTGTGCGGCGACCTCTTTGCCTCGCCGAGCGTGGACGCCATTCTCAACGCCATTGTGGCGGTAACAGGTGACCGGGGCTGCCTGCTGGTGGTGAAAAACTACACCGGCGACCGCCTGAACTTTGGCCTCGCGGCAGAGAAAGCGAAGCGCTATGGCCTGAAAGTGGAGATGGTCATCGTCGCCGACGACATTGCGCTGCCGGACAACAAGCAGCCCCGCGGCATCGCCGGCACGGCGCTGGTGCACAAAATTGCGGGCTACGCCGCCGAGCAGGGGAAATCTTTAAGCGAGGTGCGTGAGATTGCCCAGCAGGCGTGCGACAGCGTCTGGAGCCTGGGCGTAGCGATGCAAACCTGCAACCTGCCGGGCGGCGGCGAAGAGGGGCGCATCAAGCCTGGCCACGTTGAGCTGGGGCTTGGCATTCACGGCGAACCGGGGGCGAGCACGGTAGAGAGCCACAACAGCCGCGAGATAATCGCCGAGCTGGCGGCGCGGTTGCAGGAGAAAGCGGGAACCGAAGCGCGCCTTGCGGTGCTTATCAACAACCTCGGCGGCGTTTCGGCGCTGGAGATGGCGCTGCTTACCAAAGAGCTGGCGCATTCGGCGCTGAAAGACCAGATAGCCTACCTGATTGGCCCCGCGCCGCTGGTGAGCGCGCTCGACATGAAAGGCTTCTCGCTTTCGGTTATCGCGCTGAACGAGACCTTCGAGCAGGCGCTGAAAGCCGACGTGGAGACCGTGGGCTGGCAGCCGCCGGTGGCCTTCGCGCCGATGCAGACCCAGCCGCACACGCCGCTTCGCGGCAGCGACGAGGCGACGCCTTCTGAGAACGCGCAGGTGCGCCAGAGCGTGAAGCGGGCCGTTGAAACGCTGATAAGCCTTGAGAACCGCCTGAACGCGCTGGACGCTAAAGTGGGGGACGGCGACACCGGCTCCACCTTCGCCGAAGGGGCGCGGGAGATAGCGCAACTGCTGGCGCAGAACCGCCTGCCGCTGAACGACACGGCCGCGCTGCTGCAACTTATTGGCGAACGGCTTGCGACGGTGATGGGCGGCTCCAGCGGCGTGCTGATGTCGATATTCTTCACCGCCGCGGGCCAGAGCGTGGCGGACGGCAAACCGCTGCCCGACGCGCTGCTCACCGGCCTTAAGCAGATGAAGCACTACGGCGGCGCGGATCTCGGCGACCGCACGCTTATCGACGCCCTGCAACCGGCGCTGGAAGCGCTGGCGAACGAAGGGCTGAGCGCGGCGATAGCGGCGGCGGAGAAAGGCGCGCAAGCGACGGCGGCGATGCACAAAGCTGGCGCGGGCCGCTCTTCTTACGTTAACCGTGAAAGCCTGGAAGGGGTGCAGGATCCGGGCGCGGTGGCCGTGGCGGAAGTGTTTAAGAAGTTGCAGTAGATGACGTTTTTCCTTGCCGGGGGAGGGCTGGTTGTCCTCTGACTTCTTTGTGAAGAGCCTGGTTTTTTCCCCTCGCCCCTTTGGGGAGAGGGCCGGGATGAGGGGGCAGGCTGCTCATGCGCTGAGCCTTACTCTCTCAGAATATATGCACGGGCGGTGAAAGGTTCCGTTCGCCGGAGCGTTGTTTTCATATGCACCCTTCCTTCACGCGAACGTGTTAAGGGGGCTCGCCGCCGCCCCCTTAACCATCCCGGCTCCCGGCACGCAAAATCGACCCCTTCGGGGCAGACCTCCCGTTCTGTCATCTGGCTTCGGGTCGGTCCTGACGGCAGTTACTCGGCCCATCCATGGGCCTCGCCCCTTCGGGGCCAACGCTTTGCGTTGTTCAAAAACGCTCCCGGCGTTTTTGTCCCTGCACCGACATGACCTCACGCCGGTTACTCGGCCCATCCATGGGCCTCGCCCCTTCGGGGCCAACGCTTTGCGTTATTCAAAAACGCTCCCGGCGTTTTTGTCCCTCCGGCGTGCCCCGGCCATCTGTCCGCCCGGAAGGCGATTTTGAGGCCGGATAAACGTCATCGCTGACAGGTTGATTACAACAGTCGTGGTGGTGTTGCTGTAAAGACGGAACAGTCTTCGTGGTTTGCAGGGTGAGCAAGCGCAACATTACTCGCCGGGTTTCCTCCCTCACCCCTTTGGGGAGAGGGTTGGGGGGAGGGGCGCAGGCTGTTCAGCGCCTGACACGGGCCGATGGATAACCCCTTCCCATCAACGCTTAACTCCCTCATGGCGGGTAAGCCCCCTCTCTTTTCGCCGCCCTGAACCGCCGCCCCGCTTCCCACCAGAATAGGGGGCGCAGGGTCAGCGCTTCGCTATGGTAACATCCTGTATTTACGCCACTAAACGTAAGCGGGCGGCCATGCCCGGCGGCATCCTGCATTGACGGAGCCACCCCGCAGAGGATTTACCATGAAAGACGCCTGGCTCTCCGCCTGCGATAACACCATTCAAACGTTTGTCAGGGATTCCACCCGCCTTGAACCCAACGCGCTGAACGTCACTCCTGTTGAATACATCGACTTCCATTACCAGATTGGCCTGCGCCTTCTCTTTAAAGCGCAAACCTCAACGCTACACCAGGCCGGAGGCATTACCGCACACGCCGATACGCAGGTCTACCGCACGCGGCCCGATTACGAACGGGCGCTACAGGCCGAGACCAGCGCGGTGCTGGCGCGGGACAAAACCCTGGACGACGCGCGCGCGAGGCTGCTTGCCAACCCCTACGGCGCCTGGCGCAAGGAAGAGGTGGTTTACTCGCATCCAACGCGCATTTGCCTGACGGACTCTTGCGACAGCTGCCGCGGCAAAGGCTCGGTAAACTGCCGCCATTGCAGCGGCTCGGGCAAGACCACCTGTCACAGCTGCAGCGGCAGTGGTCAGGTGATGCGCCAGCGCAGCTATTACGATCACTTCACCAAACAGAACCGCATTGAGCACTACTACGAGAGCTGCTCAGGCTGCACTGGCAGCGGCAGAGTGCGGTGCAGCAGTTGCGGCGGCTCGGGGGATGAGCGCTGCTCGCCCTGCAACGGCACCGGCGTGGTTTCACAGATTACCTCTATTGCGACGGTCGGCACCCCCGACTACCAGCTCATTTATCCGCAGGCCGACGTGCCCAATTTCATCCGCGAAGGCCTGTACAAAGCGGGCCTGCCGGAGCTTGCGAAGTATGGCAACGTCCAGCACGCGCAGGATGAGGTGGATTACGCCCGCCGCGACGTAACCGTGATGTATGACGCAAGCCTCCCCTTTGGCCGCCTGGAAAGCCCGCTGCCGGAGGCCGACGAGCCGATTCGCTGGATCCTCTACGGCGTAACGCCGCACATTCTGGATGCCGGGCACGTGCTGCAGACGCTCTTAAAAAGCGACCTCGACATGCTGGTGCGCCAGGCGACGCCGGGCAAGCTGCTTAACCCGTGGGTCGCCTGCGCCAGCCGTAAAACGGTGAGAACGTTTATGGAATCTGAGGCGCACCAGGCGATGCTGGTGGAGAACAGCCGGGGCAAGAAGGGCGATATGCTTCGCGAAGCGCTGAACCGCGCCTTCGCCACGCCTTATCTTGATGAGGCGCTTACAAGCCTTGGGAACATCGTCGGGGCGGTGCAGCGCTGGTCGGTTATCAAGTGGGGGCTTTTCACCGCGCTGTTTATCTATCTGCTGGCGCCTGCGCTGGTGGTGTATCAGCAGCAGGGGGTGATGGATTTCGAGCGCGCGCGCATTTACCTCACCTTCCCGATACAGGCAGCAAGCACCGACCAGCTGCTTTATTCACTCAAAGCGGTGGCCATTCTGCACGGTTTGCCGATGGTGGCCGCCGCGCTATGCGGAACGGTGCTGGGCTACCTGTGGCGACGCGGCTGGCTGAAGCGCCGCTTCGGCAAGCATCTGGCGGCCTGGAGCCTTGAGCAGAAGCGGGTGCGCAACCGCTGGGTTACCGGCACGCTGTTCACCCTGGCGGCCACCCTGCTGCTGTTTTACTTTTTCCCGGTCTGGATAACGCAGGACGAGATGCTGTTCGGCATGCTGCCGATGCACGACCTGTTTCAACAGCTGGCGCAGCTAAGATAGCCGTGATGGCCGGTTTTGCGGGGCGAGGGGCGTCTCAACAAAAAGGCGCCTTGCGGCGCCGTTGTCATCTTAAAAATCCGCTTTCAGCACCACGCGGTAACGGGCTTTGCCGTCGCGAACGTGTTGCAGCGCCTCGTTGATGCGCGACATCGGGAACTCTTCCGTCTGCGGCGCGACCTTCGCGCGGGCGGCGAACTTCATCAGCGAACGCAGCTCGTGCGGCGAGCCGGTGGCGGAGCCGGAGAGGCTGCGGTCGCCCTGAATAAGCGAGAACGCCGACACTTCGAACGGCTTCATCACCGCGCCGACGGTGTGGAAGTTGCCGCGCCAGGCCAGCGCCTGGAAGTAGGGCAGCCAGTCCAGCGACACGTTAACGGTGTTGATGATGAGGTCGAACTGCCCGGCCAGCGCCTTCAGCGCTTCCGGGTCGCGGCTGTTGACCACGTTGTCGGCGCCCATCGCCCGCACTTCCTGCTCTTTAGACGGGTTGGAGCTGAACGCCGTCACCTCGCAGCCCATGGCGTGCAGCAGCTTGATGGCGATATGGCCAAGGCCGCCGATGCCGATAACGCCCACGCGGCTGGTGGCGGTGATGTTGTGCATCAGCAGCGGTTTGAACACCGTGATGCCGCCGCAGAGCAGCGGGCCTGCGGAGGCGGCGTCGATGCCTTCCGGCATCGGGATAACCCACTGCCAGTTGGCGCGCAGCTTATCGGCGAAGCCGCCGCGGTTGATGATGGTCGGCACGCTGCCCTGTTGGCAGTTTATCTGGTTGCCGCTGATGCAGGCGTCGCAGTGCTCGCAGCTTGACGCCGTCCAGCCGATGCCGACACGCTGGCCCACCTTCAGGCCTTTGTTTTGTGCGCTTGCGCCCAGCGCGCTGACGCGGCCAATCACTTCGTGGCCAGCGATGAGCGGATAGGTCGACATACCCCATTCGTTATCGATCATGGAAAGGTCGGAGTGGCAGATGCCGCAGTACTCAACCTCGACTTCCACATCCTCAGGCTTCAGTTCGCCTGCATCGTACTCATAGAGCTCAAGCGCGGCGCCCGCTTCATGAGCGGCGTAACTTTTGATGATGGTCATCCCGGTTTTCCTTTGTTGTGGTTAGCTCCGTGATTGTAGAACATTCACATGACAGAGGCTGTTCAGGCGCTGCGCATGGCTCGAAGTGTGAAAGTGGGGGAAGGGTTACCGCTTCTTCAGCAGCCCGTTCAGCCATAACTCGCGGCGTTCGGGCCGTTTATCCTGCGTTACCCAGAGCGTTTCGGCGCGGATACCCGGCACGGCGCTCAGCAGCGCCAGCAGGCTCGCCTGCGTCATATCGGTAAAACGTCGCCCCTCTTTTTCACGCTCGCCTTCGCCATATTTAAATGAGACATACCAGATGCCGCCGGGCTTCAGCGCCTTCGCCAGCTTTTGCATCACCTCAGGCAGTTCATGAAGAGAGACGTGCAGCAGCGACGCGCAGCACCAGATGCCGTCGTATTTCTCTTTCTCGTTTAACTCTGTAAAGGTCATCTGCCTGACTGGCAAACCGGTATGCTGGCGGGCCAGTGCAGCCAGCTCCGAAGAAGCGTCAAACGCATCGACTTTATAACCTTGCTGGCTGAACGCGTGCGCATCGCGCCCGGAGCCGCAGCCCGCATCCAGCACCCAGGCGCCCGCAGGCAGGTGCCGGGTAAACGCCTCGTAGAGTGAAGACATATCGACATTCACGGTTTCTTCAAAAAAGCGCTGCGCGTTGTTCTGGTAATAGTGAAGCGTCATCAGAGTATGACTTCCTGCTGAACGGGCGGGTCCCATTTCTGTAGCCGACATTGCAGCGCCTCGTTCCATCGGTCATTGAGGAAGGCTCTGCGTTTGGGTTCATTATTGCCCGTCTGGTTGATGATTGCCTCATGCAGCGGCAGGCGGCTGTTAATAAAATATTCGTTTCTGTCGTGCAGGCGGTAAAGCAGACGCAGGTCCGGCACGCGGGCGAATTTGCCGTTCGCGCCGCGGTTGCATTCCTGGCAGGCCAGCACCAGGTTCCATACGCCATTGAGGTTCACGCCCGGCATCGCGGTTTGCGCCGCCAGCGGCAGAAAGTGGTCGACATCCGCCAGCAGCGGATGGCCGCGCTCAAGGCTGACGGGAGCGTTGCAGTAAAAGCAGTGGCCTTTCTGGTAGCCGTTCAGGCTGTTGCGACAGCTGGTTAACGTAATGCGTGAGGAGCTGAGCCGGGTGAATAGCACTTCTTCCTGGGCATCGTAATGCACATCCAGCAACTGCGGCGGCAGGTTCATCTCCCAGGCTCTCTCGACCAGCCTCCAGCGGGCGTCCGTTTCGTGCGCCAGGTTAAGGAACTGCGACGTTTCCGTCAGCCGGTAGAAATCATCCGTCAGGCGGATGCCTTTGCTTTCCCGCGTTTCGTTGATGAAGAACTGCCTGTCGAGGGGGCCGCCGCCGACGTTGTGAAACGCATCCAGCACCACCTTAAAGCCGTGCTTCACCGTGGCCTGTAAAAGCTGCTCGAGCGTTATCTCACCGTTATTAAACTGGATGCAGGCCTTCAGGAACGGGCCGGGCTTCGCCATGTTGAGGGTTTGCTTCGGCGCTTGCTTAAGATGCTCGCAGATATGGCGGCTGAACGGCAGCGCCAGTGCTTCCAGCGTGATGAGGGGAGTGCGGTGTTCCACCTCATACAGCGCATGGGCAAGCGCAAACTTGTAAGTTGCGAAGTTGTTCCCAAAAAGGATCACGCCGCGCCAGTAGTTTTCCAGCGCGGGGTCGACCTGGTAAAAACGCATAGGCTTTCTCTGTTACGGTTTAGCTTTGCAGAAGGGAGAGGGGTACAAGAACCCGTAACAGGATCACATAGCAAATGAAACGTGATGTAAACCGAAGAATGATTGATTTGAGGAATTTGTGAGGCAGGGCAGGGGGATAGCGCCGTGCTGGCGGGGAAGCGCGAGGGCGGTGGTGAGGGAGAGGACAGGTTATGGGCGAGAGGCGAGGGAGGCTATGCGTAAAGTGGCGACGATGCTGAAATTTTCAGCACTCAACGCCCGCTAAGGGCGACGCTGCTTGCATGGCTGCGTATGGCAGGTATAATCCACACGTTTCCGCATCCCCTTCAGTGCCGAAGTGGCGAAATCGGTAGACGCAGTTGATTCAAAATCAACCGTAGAAATACGTGCCGGTTCGAGTCCGGCCTTCGGCACCAAGCGATGTGAGAAAAAGAAGCTGCCTCAGGGCGGCTTTTTTTGTGCCTGAAATTCAGTACCCGCAAGGCCTTCCTCGCTTTTCACTCAACCTAAGTCAACCTGGTTCAATCTACATCAACTTACTGATGCGGGTATAACTGCGGGTATATCCCGGTTCGATAATGTTTGTACCTACACAGAACCCTTGAAAGGATACTCATCATGGCTCTGAGTGATGTGAAGGTTCTTTCGGCAAAGCCTGAAGCAAAAGCCTACAAACTGACTGACGGTGATGGCATGGTTTTGCTGGTTCACCCTAACGGTTCGAAATATTGGCGGCTTCGTTATCGCTTTGGTGGCAAAGAAAAGATGCTGGCATTGGGGAAATACCCTCAAGTGTCATTGGCGGATGCCCGGGTACGCCCGGATGAAACCCGTAAGCTGTTAGCTAATGGCGTCGATCCTGGTGAGAACAAAAAAGTCGTTAAGGTAGAGCAGGAGCAAGAGGCGATAACGTTTGAAGTGGTAGCCAGAGAATGGCACGCCAGCAATCAGAAGTGGTCTGCATCGCACAGTGCTCGTGTATTGAAAAGCCTCGAAGATAATCTCTTTGCTGTCATCGGTAAGCGGAACATTGCGGAGCTGAAGACACGAGATTTGCTTGTATCCATCAAAGCGGTGGAGTAATCCGGGCGTCTCGAAGTTGCGGCTCGTTTGCAACAGCGAACTACCGCGATTATGCGGTTTGCCGTTCAGAGCGGCTTAATCGACTACAACCCCGCGCAAGAGATTGCCGGTGCGGTTGCCACGGCAAAAAGACAGCACCGTGCTGCATTAGAACTTAACCGTATTCCTGAATTACTTCATCGCATTGATCACTATTCTGGCAGGCCTTTAACTCGACTGGCGGTTGAACTCACTTTGTTGGTATTCATCCGTTCAAGCGAGCTGCGTTTTGTCCGTTGGTCTGAATCGATTTTTAAACGGCCATGTGGACGATTCCGGGGGAGCGTGAGCCGTTGGAAGGTGTTAAGCATTCTCAGCGTGGTTCAAAGATGCGGACACCTCATCTTGTTCCTTTGTCGCGTCAGGCCTTAGCTATTTTGGAAAAGATCAAAAGCATGAATGGAAACCGAGAGCTGATCTTCGTTGGCGATCACGATCCCCGTAAGCCGATGAGTGAAAATACGGTAAACAAGGCGCTGCGCGTGATGGGATATGACACAAAGGTTGAGGTTTGCGGGCATGGCTTCAGGACAATGGCCTGTAGTTCATTGATTGAATCAGGGTTATGGCCGAGGGATGCGGTAGAACGTCAGATGAGCCATATGGAGCGTAACTCTGTGCGGGCGGCTTATATTCATAAGGCGGAGCATTTGGATGAACGAAGATTGATGCTGCAGTGATGGGCTGATTATCTTGATGTGAACCGGGAGAAGCAGATTTCACCATTTGATTATTCTAAGATTTACAAACAGTCTTTTGACGATAGATAAATATGAATTATTAAGAGAACCCAAATCAAAAATTTACAGAGATTAATATAAATAATTAACTGCTTTTTTTCAGACTTGGGTTATATAATTAGAAAATAACCCCGGATTGTATTTCTTTAACGAGTTCACCCACGGAGAATACTTTCCAACCATCGACTTTTACCGGTGTTAAATTTACTGCAATTTTTGAAACCGGCCAGGCAGCTTCTACGGTGGCAATAATTTCATGCCCCGAGTTTTGTAAGTCTAACCCCGGAACTGGTGGCGGGTATCCTTTGTGTTGCATAATATTTATATCACCATGAATCGATGGATCTGTCAGATCATAAATATCCTTCCAGGATTCAACCTTCAAAAGCCCTTGTTGGGAACGTAAGCGTTGAATGATTGCCATGTCAGCCTGAGTGACAAATATTCCTTCGTGAAAAGGTTGTTTTCGATGGCAGTCTTTACACAAGACGAGTAGATTTTCAGCTGAGTTATCATATTTAATACCATTTTTGTGGTGAACATCGCATAGACTTTTCATGGACATTAAATTCACACCACAATCACTACATTTGTAGTTAGCTTGTTCTCGAGTAGCTCTGGATATATCCTTCCAATTTTCTACGTAGCCGCTATTTGATTTATCATAGATACCCTTCGGCATATGGCGAAAGCAGGTACTATAATCTGAAAAAAATTCATTCAAAGAAAATGATTTAAATATTACTCTCTTCTGTTGTTTATCTATACTTCCTTTGTAATTAAGGCGTTCAAGACAGTTCATACAAACTTTAAGAGCGACATCTTGGCTCCGACCGAGCCCATTATCAATTTCAAATAAGCCATCAACACGATTTGTTGCATGATACCGTTCAAATCGATTTTTTTGGCGCATGTCATCTAATGTTCTACACCAGGCAATATGAAACCGCTTCCCTTTCTCTCCATCTTCAATAGCAGCATCATAACGTCCGGTATGGTCTCTAATATATAAAAGAACCTGTCTCCCTTGGTAGGAAATAAGACCACTGCCGGGATCAAGATCTTCAATTCTAACTTCTTTACCTGCAGAAAGTTCGATATCAATTGGATCAAAAACTACAGGCGTTTCGTCAAGAAAAAAATCTACGCCTTCCGGCAACATTTTTCTTCCTAACTGAATAAGTTCAGTAATGTCGATAGATAATTTCATCTCTTATTCCTGAATTATTTTTCGAATCTGCAACTCGGCATTTGTTACAACTTTAAATGTTACTCGGCGAGAGCGATTGGGATCTTCTTTACCAGATTTATCAAGAATAGGGTGTGCGGAAGAATATCCAACGGCAGCAAATTTACTTTTTACCCACTTCTGGTGTGCTGCGCTATCTTTTAAACCATAGACATATTGCAGTAATGCTCGTGTTCGCCCTTGCGAGAGTTCCATGTTATTAAAATAGGCCATGTCAGAATTGGATGCTCCACTCCAGTCAGTACTTGTATGTCCCTCAATACGTACTTCAGTAATATGTTCCTGGTAGTTATCAAGAACTTTAAGGTAGCGAGGGAAGAAATTATCAAGGATCTGTTTAAATTTTGGCTTAAGCTCTGTACTACCTAAACCAAATAAGACATCGGGTGATTTAAAACGGACCTCAAGAGTTTGTTTGTCAATTTCAGCATCCCAAGCTGGCAAATCCTTTGTAAATTCAGTTTCTAGTGCATTATAGAGTTGAAGTTGAGCATTTTCATAGGCAACAGCCACTTCTTTAATTTTTTGCTTTTCAATACGCACATAGTGCATGTAGGCGATAGAAATAAACATAAATACCATCATCAGACCTGCCATTAAATCTGACATTGAAACCCAATGTTCATTATCTTGATCTTTTTTAGGGGCCTGCTTGCCAAGGATTTTATCCATTAGCAATTATCCTCGTTTTTGATTAGCAGAAATCAATGTTTGCAGTTGTCCCATGACAGCTTGATACTCTTTGAGTAGCCGCTCGTAGTTACCGACAAAACCTTTGCTGATTGAGAGCAGAGCATTCCCTAGTGATTGCATCTCACGATTCATTTCGCGCTCTGTTGCTTGCTCAAAAGCATGTAACTGCTCGTTAATTGAACTACCAAATTTCTCAATTGACTCTTTCACCTGAGATGTCAGTCCCGCGCTTGCTTTATCAAACGAAGATTGCATTGAACCAAACATTTTATCGGCATTGCTGGATAATTGTTGATTAAATTTCTCACCTGTCTTACTGAACATATCAATAATATTAGTCGTGTTTTGTTCCATATTTCGATGCAATTCTCTTGAGTGTGTTTCCAGTGATTTCAGGAACTCATCACCACTTTGTTTCATCTCCGTAATAGTGTCTCCAAGCGTGCTGGTAAGAGTTTCAGAGGAATTGCTGACATCATGCGCCATCGCTGCAAAAGCCTGCTGTGCCTGAGTCACTGATTGTCTGAAACCTTCAGTGCCTTCATCAAGCGCAACTCGCATCGAATCAGCATTGATAAGTATCTGCTGACTGGTTTGTTCAAGAGACGCGTTGACATTCGCGGCACCTAATTTTAAGAGTTCACCTACTTCAGACATTTTTGTTTGAATTTCAGGTAAAAGATCAGTTGCCTTATCGCGTATGGCGACAAAGGTTTCCAGATGACGGGAGAGTTCACCAATTTGGTGCTGATTCACTTGCAGCACGTCACGAAGCTCAGCCATCGCAAGAGGAATCTCTTTGCATTCTTCCCAGATCCCTGCGACAGCTTTTCTGGTTTCGACTAAAGATTCAACACTTTGTTGGTATTGCTCACCCATCTGCTCAACTTGGTTTTTATAGTTTTCCTGCCAGTCGACAAGTTTTTTTACAGAAGTATCAAGCGCTTTGAAATTCTCACCGAATTGTTCAGTTAAATTATTGTTGAAATCAATAATAACTTGCCTAAGGGCATCTATAATTTGTTCGGTTGCTCCTTTTGCCATCAGGTCTGCAAATTGCTGTAATTGTTCCCAGAGCTTATTACTGAAATTAGAATGGTTAGAGATTTGTGCCCGGGAGGCATCACTGATTTCATTACGCAGCAGTTTTATTTGGGCAACAATAGAACCCTCTTCGCTACCACTCATACCAGAGATTAATCTCACTAAATGCTTATTTTGTTCTTTTAATTCTTGATGGATATGCTCAGGAGTAACCGACGCTGGTATATTCGCCTCCAATAGGCGACGTTTATTGGCAAAAAAGAAAGCATCTAATCCATTAAACAAAATTGCGAAAAACATTCCAACAATACTAGTAATGAATGCTGTTTTAAGACCTCCTAATAATACCGGGATGCTGGTATCAATGCTTTCAGTATTAAAATTAAGCAATCCAATAATGATACCGATAAAAGTACCCAGTATGCCTAATGCTCCCATTAATGTTGGAGCATACTCTCGGAATTTGTTATGAATATTTTTATAATCACACCACCATGCAGCACAAAATACAAAGATAACAGCCCAAATAAAAATATTTGTGACGAGTGTGGAATCAATTGATTGAAACAAATGTTCAAAAAGCTGAGCTAACATCGTTGTTCCTGTAATAATCACAATTATTAATGCTGGTGTAAAAATTGTATGTACACCTTGTAATATATATGGCCTTTAAGCCAGTGAATCTTCGTTGATTGTATCAACTTTCGCCAAGATATACATGATTTCTATCATATTTGGTTGGTCTCAGGCGTTGAGCTTTCCTGCAATCATAGTAATCTGTTACTAATTGTATCAATCGAAGGCAGGTTGCTTGTGAAAACTCCAGTTAACCCACTTTTGCGATGGCTCAATGTGTTTTTTAGCAGTCGTTCATTACCCGGAGCTGATGGGAGAGCGCTGTATGCTTACCGTTGTAATGATGCAGAGTATGAAAGTATGGCTGCTCTTCTTCGTGCCCATGCTCCACGTAACTATCCCAAAACCATTTTCATTTCTTACAGTGATGTTTTGTTCAGCATATACGCCGCTGAGTTTATCCGCCGTAACCATACTGCAGGACATCCAAGATGGGACGTTATTTTAGAATCGATTGGCTGGAAGGTACCTTACGCACATCGGCAAAAGCTGGTAAATGATGGGATTCGTTACTGGAAAAGAAAGGTGAGAAGCCTGGGTCAAGCATCGGGTTATCTGCATACTCTGGCTTGCGAAGGCGGTTTGCCCATCCGAATGATTGAAAATGAAAGTGGCTATTTAATAACCTATTTCAGACGAATTTATCAGGCACTACGTGGGCAATCGTCAAGGCGTCCTGCGGAGATAATCGCACAAGAACTGGGCGACACTATTCCTGTGACAATGCAAAATGAACTCGTCTATGAAATAGCTGGTGAATTTTGCGAGACACTTCATACGTTACTCAATGAGCATACCACTCATGGTCAGGACCCCGTTTCCTCACTACGCAAACAATATCCTGACTGGCATCTTCAACTTCCGTTGGTACTCCCGGAAGAGAATGCCTCAGAGATTGTAAGACGACTACTTTCTCAATCTTCAGAGCCCCGTATATCAAGCAATGTGCTGGTTGAAAGGATATGGATTGATGTTGATGACAGTTGGTATTGCGATGCCCGGTTTCGATTTCCGGCCACAATGCGTACTGAACAGTTAATATCCCTGTTTGAATGCAATATTCAGCCGGAACAGACACGACTCATCATTTCTGCAAAATGGAGAAATGGTGGTGCCCGGTTAGCAATGCTAAGCCGTTATGAACAGCAAGATTGGCGAGTAGAGTTATTACCCTTCGCTATGCAAAAACTCTCTGGGGCAGATGCGATGACCGAAATCTCGTTGTCGCTCCATGAAGGGCCGATTCTGGTAGGTCACGTAATTCCCAAAGGGGGTTATGAGCTTACTGAAGATTTACCATGGGTTTTTGAAGCGATGAATGAGAGCGAGTCACAGTTAAAACTTGTTGGCATGGGCTCTGTTAGCTCCAGGCAAAACTCTCTTTTTATTTCGCTACCGACAAATAGTCATTTGGATATTAGTGGAGAAGGGGAGTTTGATATCCCGAGGTTGCTGAAAAATAGTGAACGGAGCTTAACTAAAATAAGCGGAGTATTCAGCGTTGTTTTACATGATGGCGCAGTTTGTACGATTCGCACGCAGCAACTTTATGATTCTGCGATTGAGTATTATATAAAACCGACAGAGATCGATCTGGTAAAATCTGATTATCCTGTCCATCGTGCCTGGCCAAAGATCGGCTGGAAAAAGGATATGCAGCATGGCATTGTCCCAGAGAACGAACTTTTTTGGCGATCCATTCGTTCAGGTAACAACTCCTGGTTTTCTGTCGCATCAGTAATGCCGAAAGGGCAGATAGAAGTCAGGCGAATAGTCAATGGTGAAGTTTTATTTAGCGGTAAAGTTGTGATTTTGCCAGCAGATTTCGATATTCAAATTATTCCCGAGACTGCTCAGCAAGGCGTTATTGTACTCTCTGGTATAACGGATGCAAGAGTTGATAAATATTCAAACAATGAAAAGGTAACACTTAAATCAGATTATTTGCAAAACGAGTGTGTTATTGATTGTAATTCATCACAGATGCTAGAGAGCACCATCAATTTACGAGTATCCTGGAAAGATGGTTCTAATTTTAAATTATTATTACCTAAGCCCGTTAGCGGTGGACGGTTTGTAAGTAATGATGGTTCTGTTCATTTTGGCGGTGTTGCATCTATAGCACATTTGCATGGCGTGGACGCTGAGCTGTTAACAATATGTTGTGCCGGGAAAGGATATCTTAATATCGAGTTGTTGGATGAAAACCCGATGTCTGAAAAATTTCATTATTTACATGCGGATATTCCATTGCTATCTGGCCGTAATGAAAAGTTGCAACAAATTTCACTTTATGAGAATTATAATCTGCTGAGCGCCATGCTTGCATGTGCATGGAAAAATGATAGTACATTACGTGTTGATTTTTACTCTGACAGATTTGGTAAGGACAAAACGACACTCAATATTAAACGCTACGATGGCTGTTTTATTGAGAGCGATGAAAGATTGCTGGTTGATATAAAAGATTCTATTGTTTTACCTTACCATAAAATAGACGACATGGTTATTGAAGCCGTTTCTCTTATTACTCCTGACTTATGCACAGTCCTGCTGAACAAAGATGAGTCTGGTTATGATTTCTCGATGTTGAATATTCAAGGTGGCCCATGGCTAATTGTGGGTAAAATTGATGATGCAATTCGTATTGCACCAGTGATTAAATGGATGTTACCAACATTACAGACAGATGATTTATTTCTAAATGCTATATGCAACACAGAGCCAGAACAACGTAAGGAATATTATAATGCTCTGTTTTTGGAAGTGAAGAATAATCCTTTGCAAAACTCTTGTTCTTTGTTGGTTGAATACATTAAAAAATACAAGTTGAATAATAACTTGCCTTTACTTGAACTGGATTTATTTAGAGAGATTTCGAGTAATTATTGCGTGGTTGTTCAGTTGCTAATATCGGCATGTCTTTCTGGGGATAGTGATACTATTTATGATATACAGGAGGAATTGCCCTTCTCATGGGGGTGGATTCCTGTTTCGATATGGAAAGACGTCTTTGAACAGTGTTGGTATTCTCTAGAAAATCAGATTAATGATAAAGCGTTTGCATTAAATATACTACAGCCATTTATTGCATTTATAAATCATCGAGCGCATATCGATCGCCGATTAGTTCCCATCGCTAATATGTTGCTAACACATAGTGAAATATTACCTGTAGGTTGCACTGTATTGCCATCGGTAAGCCGTGAGCGGTTTAATGATGCCAAACAGATGCTATTAAGAAACCCAGATAGTTTTGGACGTGTCACTATTTTTCCTAAAGAGCTTTGGGATAGTGCTATTGCTCCAGATCTTAAATCTTTTTTTAATAAATTTTGGATCGAAAACACTTATCACACTCGTTTTGAAAAACGGTTTAATTTGATGTTAGTCGCGGCGCTGCTCTCCCAAAGAAACAATAAACTTATGCATCAGCTAACTGCGCTTTTTGAATTTCACTATCAGCAAGCCCCGCAGCAATTGGGGGTTATTTATCAGTATTATTTTGAACAAGCAGGAGTATGTCATTGATGAACGTTCAGCAACTGCATTATGCGCCACTTCTAAATCAGCTTCATCAGCGTGCGGTGAGGTCGGTGGCAAGTCAGCTGGCATTGCGGAGCAAGTCGTTGAGTCAATATCTGGAATCTCAATATTTCCAGCCTCCAGGTCAGGGGGGATCACTGCTTGCAGATCCGGTATTTGAAAGCACGTTTGGCTGGATGCCTGCGGATGAAACAATGGAGGATTTGCGTGACAAACTGATATCCAGCCCGCTAGTTGATGCATTGAGCAATGCGCCAGTGCCGTTTCGTCATCAGCTAACTGCGTGGCGAACGATTCTTGAAGACAAGCAGTCCCTATTAGTGAGCAGTGGTACAGGGTCAGGAAAAACAGAATGTTTTATGGTGCCGGTGCTGGAAGATCTTATTCGTCAGCAAAATTTGACCCGACAGTCACTAACAGGGACGCAGGCTATTTTCTTGTATCCGTTGAATGCGTTAATAAATAGCCAGCAGGAGCGGCTTCGCGAGTTGACTCGCGGGTTTAAAGGAAAAATACGTTTCGCACTATATAATGGCGAAACACGGCATACCAAATTTGAAGTTCAGGAAGACCAGCTCAAAGCACCTGAACAGGCATTGAGTCGGGAAGCCATTTATGAAGCCCCACCATCCATCATGGTGACGAATACCACGATGCTGGAATATATGCTGATTCGTCGCAAAGATGCCCCTATCATTGAAAAGTCCCAGGGAATGCTGAAGTATATCGTTCTTGATGAGGCTCACAGTTATATTGGCTCTCAGGCAGCTGAGTTGGCGCTGCTTTTACGTCGCGTCATGCAGGCCTTCAATGTTGGACCTGGTACAGATAAACCTGTGCAAATCATTGCAACTTCGGCCACCATTGGTGAAGATTCTCCTGAAGGTAATAAAGAACTTGCTAAATTTGTTGCCGATCTCGCGGGCGTCACAGAACGTGATGTAAAAGTAGTTCGCGGCTATAGACAAATACCGTCGATATCGGAGTCGCTTATTCGTCATGAATATCCCACTTCTTTAGCATCGCTTAACTCACTGAGTTCTCAGGAACTTTACCAACAGCTTTGTCATTATCGGGTGGCCCAGCAATTGCGTCAGGCGTTAACTCGCCCTGGATGCCAGGCGGTACGTTTGAGAGAACTGCTCAATGTTGCCAGAAGAACCTGGCCAGACATTAATCACCGTGAGCTGTTGCAGCTTCTCGATCTGATGGCGAAATCGCGAGAGGGTGAATCTAAATTTTCACTAGCTTTTATACCATTACGTATGCATGGGTTTATCCGAACACTCGCGGGCCTATGGGCATGTTCAAATAAACAATGCGCACATAAAGCGAGTGAATTAGGTGAGAGTGACTGGCCATTTGGTCAGGTATGGTTTGAACAACGCCAATATTGCGACTGCGGTGCGCCTGTGTTTGAAGTTTTACGTTGCTCAGGGTGCGGTTCAGCTTATTTGTCTGCCAAAGAGGAAGTGCGCGGTGATGGAACGAACTGGTTGGTGGCGCAACCTGCTGCTGCCGAAGAGGATGAATTTGCTCTTGATCTCGATGTTTATTCTGAAGATGAAGATAACAACGAATTAGAAAATAACTCCCAATTTGATCGTCTTATAGCGAGCGATGGTGAAAAATATATCATTTCACTGGAGGAAGCGACGGCGGGTAAAATCGACCGCGAGGCGCAAAAGCACTATGAGTTAAATCTGATAAGACCTGAATCTCGAGGTGAGGGACGCAATAATTCCTTTGCTTGTGTTTGTTGTGGTGACACCCAACGGAAAAATAATCCTTTGTTCCGTCCGCTTCGACTCGGTGCGCCCTTTTTTTTAAATGAAATTATTCCTACTCTGCTTGAATTTTCGCCTTTACCGCAAACAAGAGAAGAGCAGTTAGGACCGTTTAATGGTCGACGCTTGCTCACCTTTACGGATTCACGTCAGGGAACCGCCCGTATCTCTGCCCGATTACAGCAGGACGCAGATAAAGCTACGTTACGAACCCTTTGTTATCAGGAACTGGCAAATATTAATGAGCCATCAGTAAAGCTCAGTCCGTCACATTGTGCATTGTTAGAGAGTTTTATTAGCCAGTTTTCTATCCCTCCTTTAAAAAATTCCATCGACGCACTGAGAAAAGCGATGGTTTCGAATGAGAAGCTTAGCCCTGCAGATGTTCAGGCGCTTAGAATTATCGAGCCGATGGTTAGTTCCTTAAGTCAGGAACATGCTGAAGCGATGCAAATACTCCTCGTCAATTCAGGCAATCAGCAGAAGAAAACCATGTCGTGGCAAACTCTGTCTGAACAACTTGTTGGCAGTGTGGACCTTGCGGACAGAATGAGAGGCAGTTTTAAAGACTTGTCTGGACTTGAGCTTACTAAACAACAGTTTGCTGATTTTTGTTTATACAGTGAGTTTGGTCGCCGCCCTAAAAATGCCTGGACCCTCGAAAGTCTGGGGCTGGTGGCCATTTACTATCCATTCATTGATAAAGTCAAAACCTGCCCGCAGGACTGGAAAACATTATTACCCGACCCCGATAAGCAATTACCGGAATGGCGTAATTTATTGAAGATTACCCTTGATTTCTTTATCCGTGAAAACAGTGCCGTTTTTTACGAAAACGAGGAGTACCCTCGCTGGATGGGGGCACGTTTTCCGGTAAAAATGCTGCAGGGACCAGATAAAAAATACAAAGGGCAGAAACGTGATCAACTTTGGCCACAAATACGCGATCGCCATTATAACCGGGTAATTAAGCTTTTAATTGCCGTCTTTCCGGCAATACAGCCTGAGCAGGCTCACTGGAAAGCGTTGGTTAATTACTTAATGATTGAAGTCTGGGAAGCTATTCGACCATGTCTGCGTCAGTTTGAATCTGGTTATCAACTGGACATTAAACAACAAGCTGAATTTTACAGTCCAAAGCAAGTCTGGCGTTGCCCCTATACTCGCCGTGCGTTAGATGTCACTTTATTGGGTTATTCTCCGTATTTACCAGGTAGCAAAGAGATAGCACCTGAAAAAGCTGTAGTGATTGAAATGCCCGAGCTTCCTGTGCGTCACTGGCGTTTATCCGGTGGTGGAGAAATGGCGCGAGAAGAGCGCCTGCACTGGTTGGAAAGTAATGAGCTAATTCAACATGCTCGGGAGGAGGGGGTATGGTCAACTCGCAGCGATAGATTGGCCCTGAAAGATAACTGGTATCGTCTGGAGGAACACTCAGCGCAGAGAACACCTGAGAAGAACCAGCTCAATGAAAAACAATTTAAAGCAGGGAAAGTCAATGTGTTGAACTGTTCCACGACCATGGAAATGGGTGTGGATATTGGCGGTATGAGTTTGGTTGCAATGAACAACGTCCCTCCAGCCCCGGCAAATTATCTGCAGCGTGCTGGCCGCGCGGGGCGTCGTGGTGAGAGTGCATCTGCCGCCATTACGTTATGTAAAAACACCGCGCATGGAATGGAGGTATTCAAAGACCCCCTCTGGGCATTCAACACCGTTGCGAGTGCCCCACGGGTTCGTTTTGGTAGCAGTAGTATTGTTCAGCGGCATGTTAACGCATTGGTTTTAGGTGCGTTTTTACGAGCTGAAGTTCCTGATGCGACAAAACTGAGTTGTAAATGGTTCTTTGAAGGTGATGATAGCCAGTGTCTTCGTTTTCTCCATTGGTTAAATCATCAGGCCGATCAGCTGGCGGATAAACTTAAACGCCTTACCCAGGGAACTGTTCTGATGTCATTGACGCCGACACAGCTCTTGACTCGTACGCAAACGATGATGCAGCTGGTTGATACTCGTTGGAGAAGCCAACTTGCCATACTGTTGGAAAACATCGAAGCGTTGAAAGCAGATAACAGCGCGTGGGAAGAAACGCCAGCAGGTAAAGCAATCACTTATCAGCTTCGTGATTATCGCGGTGCTTATCTGTTTTCTAAACTCATCAGTGAAGCGTTCCTGCCGGGTCATGGTTTCCCGGTTGGCGTGGTCAATTTCAATTATCTGACCGCGGATGAACTGGAAAAACGTCGCGCAATAAAAGCCACTCAGGCTGACCCTAATGAAGGGGGAGAAAACTTTTCTCGCCGCATTGAAAAACTGCCCAGCCGTGACCTGCCCACAGCATTACGTGAATATGCTCCTGGTGCTGATGTGGTATTGGGCGGAAAAGTGTATCGTTCCTCGGGTATTATGCTTGGTAAAGTACTTGCCAGCGGGCAGGAGCTGTCTGGCGATCATCATATTCCGTGGTTTTGGCATTGCCGTAAATGCGGCGCGGGAGCGACCAGCGCCACCCGCCCTATCGAATGTAGTCATTGCAAGGCAGATCTACAGCCGCTTGATGTGAAGCGGTATTTACAGCCTGTCGGTTTTGCGACAGACATTCGTTATCAGGCACATAATGATGTATCCATGCCTGCGCAACTTCCCTGGAAAGATCCTCGTGTTCTTGTACCTTCTTCGGTGTGGGTCTCCTTACCCGATGCTGGACTCGGGCGTTACCGTTTTAGTCATAGCGGGGAATTGTTCCACTTCAGTGAGGGGGAATTTGGTCATGGCTACGCAATTTGTCTTTCCTGTGGCCGGGCAGAATCTCAAACCCAGCCCCAGCGTACTCCGGAGAATCTAAAGAACCCGGAGAAGGAAAATACACACTACCTGTTGAGAGGTGGTAGTAATGATCGGCAGGGGAACAATAAATTGTGCCACGGTCATGTTCATAAAGATCTGTGGTTGGGATATAGCAGCCGTACAGATATGGTTGAGCTGCAACTCAGTGATGATAGTGGCTTATTGATCAGGGATGATGTTGCCGCGCGTTCCCTTGCGGTTGCTTTGCGTGAAGGATTAGCGCATAAATTGGGTATCGAAAATACTGAGCTGGGCGTGACGACGCAGCAAGCGCGCGATATCGATGGCTTCACTGGATATTCTATCTTTATTTACGATAATAATGCTGGTGGTGCGGGTTATGCAGTGCAATTGATCGATAATTGGTCGGATGTCTTTAATTACGCCAGAAAATTGCTCGATTGCAGCTGTGATAAATTCTGTCACCACTGCTTGCTCAGCTACGACAGTCAGCATTATGTCGGTAAATTAGATCGTCACCAGGCATTAACCCTGCTCACTAATCTTCGTCTACAGCGGCTTAATCTCGCGCCAGAATATCAGTACTTCGGGGAAAGTAGTCGGGTTGAAACCAACCCACTCAGTTTGCGTATTGTGCAATGCCTGAACAGCGAGGTTTATGATTCTTGCTCGTTGGTTCTTGCTGGGTCGCAGGAACAGTGGAGTTTTGCGCAATGGCCATTATTTAAAGAGTTACTCCAGTTTGCTTCCTCTGGGGGCAATGTTGAGTTGCTGATTGCCACGCAGCTGGAAAACTTAGCTGATAGCACCAGACATCAGCTTTCCGCGCTAGCGGCGATACCGGGTGAACGCTTGCAAGTGAAATCTATAGCCACTGCGCAACTTGTGCAAGGGAAAGGGCACTTACTGGCACAGGTCACTCGTGAGGGGCAAACCCAACAGTGGGCCGCTGCCGACAGTGCCACCGTTTCGCCCGGTGAATTATGGGGACAAAGTTCAGCATCGCCGGTAGTGACGATTAAAGGGGCGTCCAGAAAAACATTCTCGGGTCAGACTTTGAGTGCAGAAGACTTACTGCCAGCATTGCCCGCCGGGGCGGTACGCATCAATCTCAGCCAACAACTTGACGGTCAGGTGGAAGGTTTCGGTTCGCGTTTCTGGGAACTGATAGCTCAGCAGCATGCTGGCTGGAAGAAGGTTTTTGCTAATCGACGCGAAATTACTCACGTCCATTATAGTGATCGTTATCTCAATAGCCCGTTTACTGTACGTTTGTTAGGTGAAATTTTGACGGAACTGGTTGAACAGGGGCTGGCAGAACGCGCCGAACTCACTGTTTCAGTTAAAAAGTTAGAGTACAGTTCTCGCCAACACGATTCACTCTATAACGCATGGCTTGATGAGCAGGATCGCCAGCAAGTTATGACCACGTTGCTGGAAGAGGGCTACCTTGGGCCAGCCTGGTCAGGGAAAATCTCATGGTTAGCAGGAGATAATCAGAACACCGATCACGGACGTGAACTGACCGTGACCTTCAGCGATGGCAGTGAACATTATGTGTTGCTCGATATGGGACTAAGTTACTGGCGTTGTACGGGTGACACATTTTTCGATTTTTCAGGACGAATACCGAATCAGGTCGAGCGCCTGGCAACATGCCGGGCATTGGTTATAGCCCCGGATAATGGATTGAAGAGTTATATCATCGCAGGCTAAACGAATTCTCCCCCACCGACTCATGGTGGGGGAGTTGACCCGGCTCACTTTTTAACTATCGCTGTTTGAAATTTATGCGTTATTTCTGCGTATTACATTCCATTTTATCCCCCTTGACGCCACCCTTCATGTTATCTTTAAAGCCCTCTTTTTTATCGCAGTGTGCAGCGACATATCGCTCGGGATAGTGTTATCACCACTGCCTCATTCAGACAGAAAAACCGATGAATAAGCAAAATTATGCACCTGGAATGCGGGTGGTTATTCGTGATGCAGAGTGGCGCATTCGCCGGGCGGATGACAGCGGAGATGGTGGCAACCTGCTGACCTGTGATGGTATTTCGGAGCTTGTGCGCGGTAAAGAAGGGCTATTTCTGACAAAGCTGGAACAAAAAGTCGATATTCTCGATCCTGCAAAAACAAATCTGATGGAAGATGAGTCAGCCAATTACCAGGCGGCTCAGTTGTACATAGAGAGCCAACTGCGCCAACGCGTCCCGACTGACAGCAAAGTCCATTTTGGACATCAGGCTGCGATGGACTCCATGCCATTTCAGCTCGATCCCACGCGCATGGCGCTGGCGCAGCCGCGCCAGCGGATATTAATTGCTGATGCGGTAGGGCTGGGTAAAACGCTTGAAGCCGGTATCCTGGTTTCAGAGCTGATTCGTCGTGGACGTGGCAAACGCATTCTGGTGCTGGCGGTTAAATCCATGCTCACGCAATTCCAGAAAGAGTTCTGGAGCCGTTTTGCTATTCCGTTGACGCGGCTTGACTCCGCTGGTTTACAAAAGGTGCGTAACCGCATCCCAACCAACCACAATCCGTTCCATTATTTCGATAAGACCATTATCTCCATCGATACCCTGAAACAGGACATCGAATATCGCCATCACCTGGAAAACGCCTGGTGGGATATTATTGTTATCGATGAAGCGCATAATGTTGCTGAACGTGGGACCAGCTCTTTGCGCAGCAAACTGGCAAAATTGCTCGCCGGGCGCAGCGATACGCTGATTATGCTTTCAGCTACGCCGCATGACGGTAAGGCTGAAAGTTTTGCCAGCCTGATGAACATGCTCGACCCGACGGCCATTGCCAATCCGAAAGAGTATGAATACGCCGATTTTGCCGATAAAAATCTGGTTGTGCGTCGCTTCAAAAAAGACGTAAAAGATCAGATGGCTGGCGAGTTTCCGGAACGTAATATCGTCAAATTGATGCGCCCGGCAACCGGAGCTGAAGAGGAAGCCTACCGCCGATTGGTTGAGAGTCAGTTCCGTGACGATGATGATGAAGACTCGCGGTCAAATAAAGGCCGCCTGTTCAAAATTACGCTCGAAAAAGCGTTGTTCTCCAGTCCAATGGCATGTGCCAGCGTGGTGGCTAACCGCCTGAAGCGGCTTGAGAACCGCAAAGAAATAAACAGTCAGAGCCAGATTAACGAATTAGAGTCACTGCTGCTGGCGCTCAATAATATTGATGCCAGCCAGTTCAGCAAGTATCAATTGTTGCTGGAGACCATCCGTAACGATCTCCGCTGGAAAGCGAATAACACGGAAGATCGTCTGGTGATCTTTACCGAGAGTATCAAAACGCTCGAGTTCCTTGAGCAGCAATTGCGCTCCGATCTCAAGCTGAAAGACGATCAAGTTGCCACGTTGCGAGGCGATCAGGGCGATACAGTTCTCATGGAGACCGTCGAAGCGTTTGGTAAAACCCAGTCTCCGCTTCGCCTGCTCATCTGTTCGGATGTCGCGTCTGAAGGTATCAACCTGCACCACCTCAGCCATAAAATGATTCACTTCGATATTCCGTGGTCGCTGATGGTATTCCAGCAGCGTAACGGACGTATTGACCGCTACGGGCAAAAACACCAGCCACAGATCCGTTACTTGCTGACTGAAGCCTGTGAACCGCAGATCAACGGCGATATGCGCGTGCTGGAAGTGCTGATCAATAAAGACGAACAGGCGCAGAAGAATATCGGAGACAGCTCCGAATTTACCGGCAAATTTACCCAGGAAGAGGAAGAAGAGCAGGTTGCTGAATTCATGATGCAAGACGATGGTGCCAGCCTGTTCGATGATCTGTTGAATAGCAATGTCACTGAAAATTCTGAACACGACCTGTTTGGCGAAATCTGTAGCGCAGTGTCCAGCGATGCTTCGACCGTGACCGAAAGCGACATTAGTCTGTTTGATAATGAGCAGGCATACTGCGAAAAAGCGCTGGGCTATCTGAAGGCCTGCGGCCAGACCGTGCAATACGATACCTTGCCTGATAACACCTTATCGCTGGTCGCACCGGAGGAGTTACGTCGTCGCTTTAACCAGTTACCGCCAGAAATCGTGCCGGAAAACTGGCAGCTTTATCTAAGTCAGGACAAAACGGTTATCGCAGAGGCCATTTCGCGTGCGCGTGGTGAACAACACGCCTGGCCCGATGTGCAGTATCTCTGGCAAATTAACCCGGTCGTGCAATGGTTAGACGACAAAATTCAGTCCGCCTTTGGTCGCCACCAGGCTCCGGTGATGCGCCTGCCGCACCTGTTTGAGCCTGATGAAGATCATTTCATCCTTTCCGGGTTGTTCCCGAACCGTAAGTCGCACCCGATGGTGAACCCGTGGCTGGTGGTGAGCTTTAACCGCGAAACGTTAAGCGGTAGCCTGCCTTTTGCTGAGTTCCTGAAACGACATCCGCAACTGAGAAGCAAACTGACTAACAGTGGCGGTAAAGATCGTAACCACCAGCGCCAGCAGGATCTGCTGGAAGCGGCAATCGTACATGCGCGGGATGTGTTTGTTCACGATCGAAATGCTTTTGAGGAGCATATCAATCAGCAGCTCAATGAGCATCTGCAAAAGCTGGACGTTCTGCGTGGGCGTCAGCTGAATCAACTGGAGCTGGATTTTGCCGATAATAAACAGCAGCTTTCAGTGAAACAGAGTCGCAAAGAACAACGTCAGCGCGAAATCGAACACAATTTTGACAGCTACATACAATGGATTGAGGACACCATGACCACCGAAAAAGAGCCCTACATCCAGGTTATTGCTGTAATCACCGGAGCGGAGGGCTAATCATGGCGCTGGTCGGTATTAATAACGAAAACGAGTTTTACTCTAACCACTATCTGGGCGAAGTCTTTACCAGCGATATTCGCGATGTACTGGAACCCTGGATTGAGCAGGAAAATGCCGCTCGCGAAGCTGAACGCGCAGCCCGTGAACAGGGCAAAGAGGTTGAGGCGGGCTACCGCGCACCGTGGAACCAGCTTAACAGCCTGGCGACAGAGTTTTTCCGTAAACTCACTGAACATGAAAAACAGCGCCAGATCCCGCTGCGTCTAGCCGATCAGCGCAGTCGCTGGCAGCCGCTGTTAAAGGCATTGGGTTATGAACTCAATCCGCACATTCAGATGCTGGATGACGATACGCCTTTGCCGGTACTGGCTCGTTACAACAGTACCGACGGCAGCCCGTGGCTGTGGATTGTTGAAGCACATGATCAGGATGAAGGAACGCTGGATCCGCTGGCGCTGTCGCTACTGACCGCGCAGTTCCCGGCAGATACCGATAAACATAAGCGCGACAGCCTGCGTAAAAAAGCGAACGGCGAATACCGCAGCTGGCAGGATCTGCTCTCCACGGTGGTCTTTACACAAAATGAACCGCCGCGTTTTGTGCTGCTGCTCGGTAACCGCCAGCTGTTATTGCTGGATCGTACTAAGTGGGCGCAAAACCGTCTGCTGCGCTTTGACTTTGAAGAAATTTTAAGTCGTCGCGAGATAGATACCCTGAAAGCGACGTCGGTGTTGCTACACAAAGATTCGCTGTTGCCAGGCAGCGGTGCGCCGTACCTCGATTCGCTGGATGACAATTCGCACAAACATGCGTTTGGCGTGTCGGAAGATCTGAAATATGCCCTGCGTGAGAGCATTGAGCTGTTGGGTAATGAAGCGATGCGTTATCTCATCAACAACGAGCTGGCTTATTACACCGGGAAACGAGCTATTAACCCGGATGAGTTGAGCCGCGAATGCCTGCGGTATATGTATCGCCTGTTATTCCTGTTCTATATCGAAGCGCGCCCGGAACTGGGCTATGCGCCGATGACCGCCAAAACCTATCTGCAGGGATACAGCCTGGAAACGCTGCGCGATCTGGAGATGATCCCGCTGACCAGCGAAGAAGATCGCAACGGGCGCTACTTTCACGATAGCCTGAATATGCTGTTCAAACTGGTGCGTGACGGCTACAGCGGCGGCGTGAAAATGCAGGGCGACCTGGAGAGCGGCGACCGGATCACTATTCATAGCCATCAGTTCAGCGTACCGCGCCTTGAAAGCCATCTGTTTGAAGCGAATAACACCCGTATTCTTAACCGTGTGGTGTTCCGCAACGAAACCCTGCAACAAATTATTCAGGCGATGTCGTTAAGCCGACCGGGTAAAGGACGTTTTAATCGCCGGGGGCGTATCTCCTATCGCCAATTGGGTATCAACCAGTTAGGTGCAGTGTATGAAGCGCTGCTCTCCTACCGCGGATTCTTCGCCAGCGACGATCTCTACGAGGTGAAAAAAGCCGGAGAAGAGTTTAACGAGCTGGAGACGGGCTATTTCGTCAGCAAAGACGAGATCGGCAAATACAATGAAGACGAGAAGGTTTACGAAAAAGACGGCAGCCTGCGTATTCACCGTAAAGGCAGTTTTATCTATCGCATGGCCGGGCGCGACCGCGAAAAATCCGCTTCTTACTACACTCCAGAAGTGCTGACCCGCTCGTTAGTCAAGTATGCCCTGAAAGAGCTGTTTAATGAGCAAATTGATCCGATTACCGATCCGCACGCCAAAGCCGACGCCATATTAAACCTCACCGTGTGCGAACCAGCGATGGGCAGCGCGGCATTCCTTAACGAAGCCATCAATCAGCTCGCGGAAGCTTACCTGTTCCACAAACAGCAGGCGGAAGGTCGCCGCATTCCTCAGGATCGCTACACCCAGGAGCTGCAACGTGTGAAGATGTACATTGCCGACAACAACGTATTCGGCGTGGACTTAAACCCGGTGGCGGTGGAGCTGGCGGAAGTGTCGCTGTGGCTGAACGCCATCAGCGGCGATGCATTTGTGCCGTGGTTTGGCTACCAGCTGCACTGCGGCAACTCGCTGGTGGGGGCACGCCGTCAGGTGTTCAACAAGAGCGAGCTGACCTACAAAAAAGCGAAAGATCCGAGCTGGCTTAACAGCGAACCGGCCGAGCTGGCGATGAATACGCCGCGCGAAGAGAAGCAGATTTTCCACTTCCTGCTGCCGGATAGCGGCATGGCCAACTACAGCGACAAAACCGTCAAACAGCGCTATCCGGATGATTTCAAAGCGCTGGACAGCTGGCGCAAAGAGTTTACCAAAAGTTTTGCACCGCATGAGATTGCTGATGTGCAGCGCATTAGCGGCAAAGTGGAAGCGCTCTGGAACACATTTCGTCAGCAGCTGAAAGCCGAGCGCCAGAAAACCGCCGACAATTACCCGGTATGGCCTGCGGAAAATACGGCTCAAGTCCGCTCTTCTTTAAGCAGCAAAGATGAAACCTTCAGCGGTCGCCTCGAAGATAACAGTACCTATCAGAAACTGCGCTGGGTGATGGACTACTGGTGCGCGCTGTGGTTCTGGCCGATCGACAAAGCGGATGAACTGCCGGACCGCGGTATGTGGCTGATGGAGATGGAGACGCTGATCGACGGTATTGTCGTCACGGAAAGAGTCACTGAAGTTGCAGAGCAGGCCACCGGCAATCTGTTTGCCGACGAGGATATTGTTCGTGAAGAATCTTCGCTGTTTTCCGGTGCAGGCCGCCTGAAAACTGAAGTATTGTTCCGTCATTTGCCGCGTCTGGCGATTGTTGATGCGCTGAAGAAGCAGCACCGTTTCTTCCATTGGGATCTGGAATTCTGCGATCTGTTCGCCGAGCGTGGCGGCTTTGACCTGATGCTCGGAAACCCGCCGTGGTTGAAAGTGGAATGGCAGGAAGCCGGCGTGCTGGGCGACTACGAGCCGGAGTTTATGCTGCGTAAGCTGAGCGCCTCGAAGCTGGCGATGTTGCGTGTTGATACCTTTAATCAGATTCCGGCGCTGGAAGCGGCCTGGCGCAGCGAGTATGAAGGTTGTGAAGGGATGCAAAACTTCCTGAATGCGCAGCAGAACTACCCGGTACTGCGTGGTGTGCAGACTAACCTGTATAAATGCTTCCTGCCGCAGGCATGGCGTTTAGGATCGCAGAATGGCGTGGCAGGTTTCCTGCACCCGGAAGGGATTTATGACGATCCGAAAGGTGGGCAACTGCGTGCGTCGGTATATCCGAGGCTGAGGGCGCATTTTCAATTTCAGAATGAGTTAAATTTGTTTGTTGAAGTTGATCACCATGCGAAGTTCAGCAGCAATATTTATTCTGCTAGCCCTGGCTCTGTGGGATTTGAACACATATCTAATTTGTATGCTCCGCAAACTATTGATGCATGTTTTGAACATTCTGGTAGTGGGGACATTCCCGGTCTCAAAGACGAGATTGAGAGCGAGGGAAAATTAAAAGTTGTATGGAACACATCTGGCCACCGTTCTCGGCTGATAAATATCGCCACTCATGAGCTAGAATTATTTGCTCGTCTTTATGACAGCAAAGGAACGCCAGCCTGGCAGGCTCGTTTGCCAGCTTTACACGCAGAACAACTTGTTGCTGTACTGGAAAAGTTTGCTAATCAGCCGAAGAGATTGGGTGATTTACAGGGGCAATATTTATCCCTGGAAATGTGGCATGAAACAAACCAGCAGAAAGACGGCACTATTGAACGTAAGACGCAGTTCCCTGAGGATGCATCACAATGGGTATTGTCTGGCCCGCACTTCTTTGTTGGAACACCGTTCTACAAGACGCCACGAGAAAACTGTACGTTAAACAGCGATTATGACTGCCTGGACCTGCTAACTTTGCCCGACGATTACCTGCCGCGTACTAACTATATTCCGGCATGTGATGTGCAGGAGTATGCCAAACGTACCCCACGCGTTACATGGACTGACCCGGGTGAAGATGAACCGAGAAAGGTGACGGATTATTATCGTTTTGTTAACAGGAGAATGTTTGGTGGGTCTTCTGAGAGATCTTTTATCTCTACAATTCTTCCCAAGGGATTTGCAAACATCAACACATGTGTCGCGACAGCGTTTGAGTCAACTAATATTCTGGTTAATTTCACCGGCCTTTCACATTCAATTGTTTATGATTTCATTTTGAAATCAACTGGAAAATCAGATCTGTATGGTGCGCAACTCGGTGGGTTCGTTTATACAGAAATATTTGGTGTAAAAATAAGGACCTTATTATTAAATGCTCTTTCAAGTGAATACGCCGAGCTCTGGCAATCCTGCTATACCCCAGATTTCAACACTCAGCGCTGGAGCCGCAATCTCCCACAACTACCCCAAGATTTCTTCGCCAACCTGACCCCAGAGTGGCAGCGTAACTGCGCTTTACGCTCCGACTACAGTCGCCGTCAGGCGCTGGTGGAAATCGACGTGCTGGTGGCACAGGCACTGGGTTTAACCCTCGAAGAACTGCTTACTATCTATCGCGTTCAGTTCCCGGTCATGCGCCAGTATGAAGCCGATACCTGGTACGATCAAAACGGCCGCATTATCTTTACCCCAAGTAAAGGCCTGGTGGGCGTTGGCCTGCCGCGTACCGCGCGTAAAGCGGACCTGAAAAATGGTTTTGTCTTTAACGTCGGCAGCCCAGACTGGACCGGCGGCGACTGTACCGATCAAGCCATCGGCTGGGATGATGTCAAGCATCTGCAAACCGGTACCGTCAGCGTCACTTTTGATGACTATACCCGCAGCGACGAAGGCGAGCGCCGAACCGTCACCTGGCAGGCACCTTTTATCAAACCTGACCGTGAAGACGACTATAAAGTCGCCTGGTCATTCTTTGTACAAGATAAGGAGAGCGCCTGATGCTGCCTTCCGTTGTCAGTCAGCAGGTTGCCGACAGCGTTGCCTCCTTTTTACGGGCAGCCTTCCCGCTTAACAGCCCGCTGTTTAATGGTGAAGAAAATAATAACGTCTCGATGCTGGAGCAATTTCTGGCCCAGCCGGAAACGTTGCTGAAAGGACCGTATCTTTCCGCTCAGCTGCCGTTTCGTAAAAGTGATTTATCCCTGAACTTCTTCCCTAACCTGACGCTGCCATTCCCACCGCACGCGCATCAGGCGCAGGCGTTTCAGCGCCTGGGTATCGAGACGCCTCAGCCGACGCTGGTGGCGACCGGTACGGGTTCCGGTAAAACGGAATGTTTTATGTTCCCGCTGCTTAACCATTGTGCTGGGGCATCAGAGGCCGGTGTTAAAGCGATCATCATCTACCCGATGAACGCCCTGGCAACCGATCAGGCCAGCCGTTTCGCCAAAACCATCGCCAGCGATCCGCAACTGCATGGCAAAGTGACCGTCGGCCTGTTTGTTGGCGACAGTGAAATCGAACCCAGCAAAAAGATGTCTGCGGATAAAGTCATCACCTGCAAACATACCCTGCGTGAGAACCCGCCGGATATCCTGCTAACCAACTATAAGATGCTGGATTACCTGCTGATGCGCCCCGGCGATCAGAAGCTCTGGCGCTATAACCAGCCTGGGTCACTGCGTTATCTGGTGGTGGATGAACTGCATACGTTTGATGGTGCGCAGGGGTCGGATTTGGCCTGTCTGGTGCGTCGCTTAAAGCATCATATTGGTGTCGATGACAAGCGTTTTGCCTGTGTGGGGACGTCGGCTACCGTAGGTGACGAACTGGGACAACTACTCGATTATGCGAAAACGATCTTTGATCAGCCGTTTAGCGATGACGCGGTTATTCGCGAAGATCGCTACACGGCGGCGGAATATCTGCAAGGTTATACCATCGAGTACAGTCAGTATCCGGGCCAGGATGTCAGCGCTGCGCTGGATCCGCAAACGTACGCCAGCCCGGTAGATTATCTGAACGGACAAATTCCACTATGGTTTCCGGATAGTTCACTGCAATTACCTGCCGATCTGGACAGCGATCTCGGACGTGAAAAGCGTATTGAGTTGGGCTCATTGTTACGTCGCCACAGCATCCTGCACGTACTCCTTGAGGATTTGCAGGGGGGAATTTTGTCGGAACAGCAGTGCCTGGAAAATCTCCAGGTGATGCTGGCGGAAAGCGCCGGGCATGCAACCCGCGTGCTGCAAAGCATTTTGGCACTAATTGCCCAGGCACGCCTGGAGGTTCCAGAAAAACAGGAAGATCGGGAAAAGCGCCTACAGGTGAACAAAGCGCGGCCCGTACTGCCTTTTGTGCAACTACGTTCTCAGCTGTGGTTGCGCGAGATGCGCCGCCTGGTTGCCAGCGTGTCAAAAACACCTGAGCTTGTTTTTGCTGATGATGTCGCGGTGGAAGATCGCGAACATTATCTTCCCGTTATTCACTGTCGTGACTGCCATGCTACCGGGTGGGCGAGCCTGCGCCATGGTCAGAGCGTTCAACTCGAAACTGATCTGGACGGTATTTATCGTCAGTTCTTCGAAAAAGGCCGTTCTATTGTATTGGCCTTCCCGGATAACAACGATAAACCTGTCAGCGGTGTTCACCAGAAGCTGTGCCCTTCCTGTTTAAAGCTCAATAAGCAATCTAACGTGCAGTGCGGGCATTGTGGCCATACTGGTCTGCTACAAGTACTTATCCCGGATATGCACAAAGAGCGTAAGGATGAGCTGGAATTTGCCAACGAATGCCCGTACTGCAACAGCAAACAGGGTATTTCGATTCTTGGGTCACAGGCAGCCAGCCTGTCGGCGGTGATGATCCATCAGCTTTATGGCAGCCAGTTCAACGAACATAAAAAACTGATTACGTTTTCTGACTCGGTACAGGATGCCGCACACCGCGCCAGTTTCTTTACCGCCCGAACCTGGCCGTTGATGGTACGCGGACAAATCGCCAGCGTGTTGGGTGAAAAAGAAACGTTACCGTTGGATGCCTTTGCGGCACGTGTCTGCCAGCAGACGCGTGAACGTTCACCGGATGATGCTCATTTTGCCGCGAGCTTCATCGCGCCCAACATGCAGTGGATGAACGATTACCAGACGTTGAAGAACGAAGGCCAGCTGGCAGAGAGTTCCGATTTACCGGAGCTGGTTTCTCTTCGTCTCGACTGGGAGGTATACAGCGAATTTACCCTACGCGCACGAATTGGACGTACGCTGGAGGCCACCGGTTACGCAGCTGCAGGAATTGATGTTGCACGTTTCAATTCAGCGATAACGGCGCTTCACCAACAGCTTGTCGAAGAGCTGGGTGATGAAATGGTTGGGGTCAGCGTTGAGCAGGTGGCACACCTGGTGATTGGCGTTCTTTGGCATCAGCGGCAGGCGGGAGCTGTTCTGCATCCGGCTTTCGAAAGTTATCGTCGTGAGGGCAAGACCTTTATGATGACGCAGAAGGAGCGAACTTCACGCTATATGCCATCTATTGGTCCGAAAACGCGTAAACCGGCCTATGCCTCGTTTGAAAAAATAAATGGCTTCCATCGCCTGATTGGTGCGAAATCCAACCCCAGCTGGTATCAGCATTGGATCAACCGAACGCTCAGCAACGGCAATAATCTGTTTATCAGCAGCCTGGCCGAGACGGTTTTACGACGTCTGTTTGCGACACTAAAAATGGCCGGGTTGGTAAAAGACTTTGACACAAAAGGCAAAGAAGCTTGGGGGCTAGTACCTTCAGCGCTGGTAGTGAGCCGAGATGTTGTTCAGCTAAACTGCTCTTGCTGTCGTGAGGTTGTTCGGGCACCGGCCGATCAGGGGTGGCACTGGCGAAACGCTCCATGTCTTTCTCTGCGCTGTGAAGGCCGCTATCAGGAAACTGAAAATACAGTGACATGGCACTGGGATAATATGGACATCGCTCGTGTTCAGGGGGCAGAGCATACCGGATTACTGAGCCGTGAAGATCGTGAGGCTACGGAACAATCGTTCTACCGCGGTAATCAGCCATGGAATATAAACCTGCTTTCGGCAACACCGACGCTGGAGATGGGTATCGATGTGGGTGACCTTTCTACGGTATTACTCTGTTCTGTTCCACCCGCGCAGGCTAATTACTTACAGCGTATTGGTCGTGCCGGGCGTAAAGACGGCAATGCACTTAACATCACGGTGGCTGAGGGGAACCCGCACGATCAGTTCTTCTTTGAAGAGCCTCTGGAGATGATGCAAGGGCAGGTACAGGCCCCTGGTGTGTTCCTGAACGCAACGGCTATCCTGGAGCGTCAGCTGGCCGCATTCTGCATGGACAACTGGGTGAAAACCGGCGTCCCGGCATCTGCTATCAGCAAAAACGTGAAGCAGATGCTGGACGAGCTGGAGTTTGGACACAAGTCTGGGTTCCCTTATAACTTCCTGCGTTATGTTGAACAACATCATGCGGATATTGCTCAGCAGTTCTCGTCCATCTTCCCGGATCTTACGGAAGACACTCGTCTACAGTTACTGTCATATTTGCAAGGGGCATCAGGGCAGCGTTCTCTGGTTCAACGTATCGAACAAGCATTAAAACTGCTGGTGGAAGATCGCAAATCGTTGCGTTCCCGGATTGATAAACTCAAGCGCAGTATCGACAAGCTGGAGAGCGATCCGCACGATCAAAACTTTGACAGCGATATGCGCGAGTTGACTTCGGAACGTCAGGCGCTGATGGCCCTGGTGAACCAGATCAATAACAAGCAAACGCTTAATTTCCTCACCGATGAAGGATTACTTCCCAACTATGCCTTCCCGGAGGCCGGTATTACGCTGCGTTCTGTGCTGTGGCGGCGTAAAGACGGTAGGGAGACGCGTGAGTATCAGAACACGACCTACGAATACGAACGTCCGGCATCAACGGCGCTGGCTGAACTGGCCCCGTTGAATAACTTCTATGCGGGCGGGCATAAAGTTGAAATCGAACAGATTGATCTTAAATTGTCTGAGCCTGAAAACTGGCGTATTTGCAGCCACTGTAACTACAGCGAGAATATCGATCAGACCGGCGATCAGCATAAATACTGCCCTAAATGCGGCACACCAGGTTGGGCTGATGCCGGACAAAAAACGACGTTACTGAAGCTTCGCCAGGTTTATGCCCGCTCAAGCGCCCGGGACAGCCAGATCAGTGATGAGAGCGATAGCCGAGAACCGGCATTCTTCCAGCGACAGCTGCTGGTCAGCTTCGAAAAAGAGGATGTATCGGCCGCTTATGCCATTGATGAAGGAGAAATCCCGTTTGGCTTTGAGTTTTTGAGCAAAGTGACTCTGCGAGATATCAACTTTGGCAAAATGGCGGATGATGCCAATGAACTGATGATCGCAGGAGAGGCAAAGAAACGCACCGGGTTTAAAGTTTGCCTCGGCTGCGGCATGGTGCAGCGCCCTCGCGATCATGAACCTCGTCATGACCTGAGCTGTAAATATCGCGCTGAACCCGAAAAAGCGAAGTTTGAAGATTATCTCTACCTTTATCGCCAACTGGAATCTGAGGCATTGCGTATCCTGCTGCCAGTGACCAGCTACAGCAACGATCGCGTGGTGGAAGCCTCCCTGGGTGCAGCCATTCAGCTTGGGCTTAAACATTACTTCAAAGGTAACGTGGATCATCTGAAAGGCGTGGTGTATCGCGAGCCGGAAAATGAGGGCGAATCCTGGCGTCAGTATCTGGTGATTTACGACACCGTACCAGGGGGGACTGGCTCACTCAAAGAATTGATGCGTACACCTGACAACCTTCTGAAATTACTTGAGCTGGCCTACAAGGCGCTAGTGGAATGCAGCTGCAACCATGATACGCATAAAGACGGCTGCTATCGCTGTGTTTACGCTTACCGTGACCGCGGGCGTATGAAGTATGTATCAAGAGATCAGGCGCGTCTCTTACTGGCGAAAATCCTGAAGGCCAGTGCTGCTATACGCGTTATTGATTCCATCAAAAACATTTCGCTTGATGCCATGATGGGGAGTGAACTGGAAAAACGGTTCATTCACTGCCTGCAGGATAACAAAAATCTTCTCGTGAGCCGGAGTTATGCCCATCAGAATGCAGGCTGGATTATTAATACCCGTACAGAACCGGCGATGAGCTGGCATCTCAAAGCACAGATTGATTTAGGGGTTAAAGAAGGGGTTGGCATCCTTAGCCGACCAGATTATGTGCTCTACCCTCTGATGCAGTCAGAAAAGATAAAACCGGTAGCAATTTTCCTGGATGGTTTTGCTTTTCATAAAGATAGCGTGTCGGATGATGTCCAAAAACGGCAGGCGATTAAAGACAGCGGTAATTTTTGGGTATGGACACTGACCTGGGCTGACCTTCAAGAACAAGGCATTAAACATGTACAGAATGTTATGGGGCTTGGCCATAATCCGGATATGAAACAGCCTAAGTTTTATAACCTGTTCCATGATACAAACTTTGCTACGCTTGAAGGTTCATTCCGGGAGAGAAACAGTTTTGCACTGCTACTCGATTATCTCTCTGATCCCGGTAATAAAACTATGCTATGGCAGAAAATGGCCGCTGCCTTTGCCTGGGTGTGGCTGGATCCTAAAAAGTCGCAGGATACTGGAGCCAAACAAAAGTACGCCTATGAAATGCAGGAGAACGCTCCCGCTTATCGGTTGAATGCACTTTTGCCTGATGAACCTTTTGTATTTGGTGGTTTACTGGATAGCTGTAGTTCATCACAACAGTTCATTGAGCTGGCAGCTGTTGTACCGCAAAAAGCCATTAAATCAACGACAAGCATTGAACAAATGCGAAATTGGTTGAGGCTGCATATTTGCTTTGACGATCGTTATTCCCAGGATGATGGCTATGAAGCCGGATTTAACGGTTTCTGGTGGATGGTGAATTTACTGCAGTTCCTGCCAGATATGACATTTACCAGCCGTAAAGCGGTTCATTTACCGCAGGAGGCTGAAACGGTAAAAATGCAGACTTCGGTTGTAGTGGATATTCAGCCTGACGAGAGCTGGGCAGAAATACTTGAGTTTGGCTTATTGGGCGCAGAAGAAATCGCTTTGCTTCAGTCGTTATCACTACCGGCACCGACGGTTGGATATGAATTGCAGGATGACGATGGCGAAATTATTGCAGAAGCCGATCTCGCCTGGCCATTACAAAAGCAAGCCTTGATTATTGATAATCAGGAGTTTACTGCTTTATTCGCAAGTAAGGGTTGGCACGTTGCATTCGGGCCAATTGACGAAAATACATTGCAGCATCTGTCCGGAGGTGACAAATGACGATTCCAACGCCAAAGGTGGCACTTTCTGATGGTTTTCTGGGGGCTTTTGCGCGGATTCCTAAAGCGCAGCAAAAAAAGGTCCAGGAATTCATCTCTAAGTTCCGCCAGGATCCGACGAGTAATGGGCTGAACTACGAAAAGATCCACGATGCACGCAGCAATAATGTGCATTCCGTGCGTATAGACCAAACCTACCGGGGGATCGTCCTGAAACCTGAGCAGGGTGCTCTGTATATGCTGATGTGGGTGGATAAGCACGACGAAGCCTACGACTGGGCGCGGCGACACGAATGTGCGATTCACCCGGTAACCGGTGCGATTCAGGTGATTGATACCAGCTATATCAAACCTACCCCCGAGCCGACTGTTGTTGATAAACCCAAACTCTTTGCTGCGTATACGGCAGAGCAGATCCTCGCGCTGGGTGTTCCTCCTGTGTTTATTGAGCAGGTGATGGCTCTTGTGGATACCACAGGGCTGAATCAGCTGGAAAGCGTGATGCCTGCAGAAGCCTGGGAGCCCCTACACTGGCTGGCAGAAGGTCTGGATTACCAGGAAGTGCTGGAGGAGTTTAACGATCACCGTGATGAGCCTGTTGATACCAACGACTTTATTGAGGCAATTGAGAGAAGTAAACGTCGTTTCCATGTCGTTGAAAATGAACAGGAGCTACTGCAAATGCTCAATGCGCCACTGGAAAAATGGCGTGTATTCCTGCACCCGAGCCAGCGAAAACTGGTGGAGTCTCCGGCAAATGGTCCGGTGCGAGTATTAGGTGGTGCAGGTACGGGTAAAACAGTTGTTGCGATGCATCGTGCACGTTGGTTATCCCAACGCCTGGCCGATAAACCCGGTAAAAAAGTTCTGTTCACAACCTTCACCCGTAACCTAGCGGCGGATATTCGCGCCAACCTCCAGCGTTTGTGTAGCCGTGAGGAGATGGCGCGTATTGAAGTTGTTAACATTGATGCCTGGATGAGCGAGCAGCTTAAACGCCATGGATATGATTTCCGCGTGGTCTATGACAGCGATGAAGGGCGACGTAAATGCTGGAACTATGCCTTGCAGCAAGTCCCTGCTGAATTGGGATTACCGGATAACTTTTATTCTGAAGAGTGGCAACGTGTTGTTCAGCCGAATGCGGTTTACAGCCGTGAAGAATATCTGAAGGTGAGCCGTATTGGTCGTGGCACGGCGTTATCCCGTATTCAGCGTGCGAAAATCTGGCCTGTGTTCGAAGAGTTCCGGGCACAAATGGCGCGAGCCAAACTGCGAGAGATGGGTGATGCCATGCATGAGGCTATCATTCTGTTTAAAGAAAAACAGGTGCAATTGCCTTATAGCAGTATCGTAGTCGATGAAGCTCAGGATATAGGCGCACCGGCTTTTACCCTTATTCGTAGCCTGGTTCCTGAGTCTCCTAACGATCTCTTTATCGTGGGTGATGGACATCAGCGTATTTACCGCAATAAAGTCGTGCTCGGTCAGTGTGGGATTAATGTTCGTGGGCGTCGTAGTAAAAAACTGAAAATTAACTACCGGACTACAGAAGAGACGCGACAGTTTGCTGTCGGGTTATTAACCGGGGTTAAGGTTGACAACCTTGATGGTGAAACTGATTCCTGCAACGATTATTTATCATTGCTTCATGGTGAAAAACCCATGATTACTCATGCTTCAGATTTTAAGGAAGAGGCTGAGACGATTATCAAGCAAATTCAGGCGTTGTTAGCCAATGATGTCCGTTCCCAGGATATCTGCATTACTTCCCGCACGAGGCATACGAATGAGCGCTATGCGTCAGCTCTGAATGAAGCGGGAATTGAAACTTTTAATTTAGGGAATGATAGTGGCGACAGTGATCAACGGGCCGGTGTTCGCATTGCAACAATGCACCGCATTAAAGGGCTAGAGTTCCAGTATGTGTTCCTTGCGGGTATCAACGATGGCGTCGTGCCGGAAGTGAAAGCCATATCCTCTGACGATCCTGTTGAACAACGTGATGCATTATTTAATGAACGTGCGCTACTCCATGTTGCAGCAACCCGTGCGGTAAAAGGGCTGTTTGTTTCTTCGTACGGCGTACCAAGTACATTATTAACAGCGGAGTAATATTTTTTTGTATGGGCTATGAGGGGTAAACTTTCCTGGCCCGCATATCAATTCTTATGCGATCAGCTATTCTTAATAGTTTTTTTAGTTACTTTAACCTTACAGATATAAGATCATAAAATTAAAAGATGAGAAGCAAAGGGAGGGGGCCTGTCAGGCATTTGTCATGTGTTGCCAGTCTGTAAATAGACCCGTTTCAATTCCATGCATTTTTTGAGATGCCGGCCAAATAATGGTGCTGCCGGTATTCCTTCAGTGTCATATTGTTCAGTGATTCATGCGGGCGTTCACAGTTATATTCTGACAACCATTTTCCCGTCATTTCCCGCACTTCATTCAGCGTTCTGCGTCGGCTTCCCTGGCTGGATAAACTCCAGTTTTACTGTATGTTTCTCTGCCCATTCAGTCAGCGCCAGAAAGATAAATTCTGGACCATTATCCATGCGCAGCATGATCTGATAGCCGCGGTTTGCCGCGATTCTGTCGAGTACACGGACCACTCGCGGAACTGGCAGATTGAGATCGATTTCAATCGACAACGCCACGCGGTTAGAGTCATCAACGACATTGAACGTGCGAAAACGACGACTACAGGCCAGAGTATCATGCATAAAATTGACAGACCAACTCTGGTTCAGCGCTTCCGGCGTGGCCAGTGGTGAGGGATTTCTCACCGGCAACCGTTGTTTGCTCCTTACGGCGAAAATTCAGCTTCAGCAGACAGTAAATACGGTGGGCCTTTTGTGATTCCACGAATATTCCTGCCGTCGCACAACCTAAAAAGTTTCGGAAAACCGTACCGTGGGTATCGTTCAGCCACCGCCTGCAGGGCGGCAATAACAGGTTCATCACGCGTGGTAGCTGGGCGGTAATGGTAAACTGTTCTGCTCAGATTCAGACTGCGACAGGCCTGACGGATACTGAAACCGAATATCGTTATCAGATGAGTGATCAGCTCACGCTTAACGCCTGGTTTTAAAGCTTTTTTCGATAACGTCTTTCAGATCCCGATTCTCAAGGCTCAGGTCGGCAAACCTCTGTTTGAGGCGCTGGCTCTCATCCTCAAAATCCTTGATCTTTTTAATATCAAAGGTTTCCATGCCGCTGTATCTGGACTTCCAGTTATAGCAGGTGGCTTCAGAGATACCGGCCTCCCGGCAAAAATCTTTAACAGTTCATCCGACTTCAACCGACTTAATCATGGCGATGATCTGATGCTCAGTAAAACGGGCTTTACGCATAGCGATCTCATTCGTTGGCAGATTGATTATGCCGGATGATCTCTATATGTGGATGGCGCGAATATGCAGGATACTTACAGACTAGTCACCCTCAAATTTTTTGTCTGCGTCTGAAATCGGCACGTGAGGCGAAAGGGCTATCTCAAAAGAAACTCGGCATACTCGCCGGGATAGATGAGTTCGTCGCGAGTACACGTATAAACCGTTACGAGAAAGGTGTGCATCAGGCGAGTATTGAAGTTGCACAACAGCTAGCGGACGTTCTGAATGTTCCGCTTGCCTACTTTTATACTGAAGATGATGAGCTGGCCACGCTACTGCTTCACTGGAAACAGCTCGATCAGCAAACAAAAGACGCTATCTTCAAGCTCATTGTTCGCTAAATTAATGAGCACTAAGATTTAACGCGCTGTATTTCATGTTGCCTTGACCCTACGGCTATGCATTTTCCTTCAACCATACTGATGTAATAGTAAGAAGGCTCAGGCATTTCTTCTATCATCCAGGGAAGCTCTGTTGAGTAAGCAATAGCTGACGTGGCAATCATCCATACCGGTTCGCCTTCTAACGTTATGGCTGTGGCTTCATGGAAATGCTCATCCCATCCTCTGCCACTCGTTTCCGCCCAAGATTTGGCTATGGCTAAGGCCTGTTGTTTCGTAATCATCTCTGCACCCCATACCACACGTTATACATCAATCCACCGACAACAACCGGCCCAAGAAGAATGCCAGCCGCTTCATGCCTCAACAAGGAAAAGGTAATCTCGTAAGTATTGCCCAGGGGAAATTTAAAGCCTTCAATAATATATTGAGCGCTCATACCTCTTGCGCGCATTAAACCAACCGTTTCTGCAAAAGCTTCCTCAAGGTAACGGAGCAGGTAAGACTTGTTGTATCCACTCTGTTTCAGGAATACGCGCAATTCACGTAACAAATAGAATTTTGGCGCTAGGGCCATATGTACCTGCTCATGATAAAGCGTGGTAAGCATCTTCAGATAAGCTTCATCTTTCGGCATAGCAGCAGGGTAGTAATTACGTCCGACAACCGCATCACCCCAGGGCTTAGTTGCCCCCTGATTGACATCTTTGCGCTTGCTTATTTTTATCGTTGGGGTATATCGCCACCCTCCATTTTTCGGCAGGTTCATACGAGCCGCGATTGATTTACTGTAAGTAGGCATGGACACGCCTCGAAAAGGCTTCTTAAACGTGTCGTTTGGTTTCTTTTTAAGCAAAAGCGCGAGAAAAGTATTAACACCAATAAGCGTAATGGCTTCAGCAAGTTCACTGGCCGCAATATCGAGTTCTGCCTCTGTATGCGCTTCATTCGTTTTGATGGCAAAGCTGTAGAGTTTTTGTCCTGCTTGCAGAGCTATTCCTCCCGTTGCCGCCCAGCCCACTATAAGCAAAATGAGATCAGCGATTTCGCCGATGCCAAAGAAATGGGCTCCTGCCCAAATAGTAATAACTGAAGCCATAACAGCCAGCGATTGCGGGGAGATAATAGCCAGTAGCTGCTGCCCAATGTCGGCTGGCAGTAAAGCTGCTGTTTTAGTGAGAACAACCCGAAGCCGTGCCTGTAAATCTAAATTTTGTACATCCATATAAATACCTTCCTGAAAGCCCTGAGAGCTCGAACCTTAAAAGGGATTAGTTTAGGTTAATTCTTTTGCAAGCCTTTTTCCAGACCTCTTCAATTACGCTTTTATGTAACCAGAATTACTAAGCTTTAAATTTTAACGCATACCTTAATAATTGATCCTGTATCCTCTTAATAACCTTTTCCATCGCCCACTATCCGGAACCCCGATATCACCAAAGCCGAAGCCGTCCGCACGCTAATAAAAAAGCACCTGTCGAAAATGGAGGGGAACGCGCCGCTTAGCACCAGAAAAATCGCCGTGTTGGCGAAGGAAGCTGAAGAGTATTTCGAATCGCTGGTAGTGGATTTAACCGGGTTTACCTTCTTTACCTGTTTCCCGGATGAGGGCTCGGGTTCCTGCCGAACGCTATCGCGCCAGCCTGTATAAAACTGAATCATCACGAAGGCGCGTTATCCACTCTGCAATTACTGATTGAGCTCACAGAAGCCGGACGCAGGCTATTTGATTAACAAGGTTTACCTGTGCAGCATTAACTTTTACGCAGCGTTATTATTCCATTGTGATATCATTCGCCTTCAGCTGTTTATGCATTTTCCACGCCAGGAAACACCGCCTGCCCATGCCTCTGAAACAACGTCGAATTTGCATCAGGTCAGCCGTTACCTCTGCAAAATTTCACACGCAAAGAATAAACAAAATAAACACAACGTAAATTAAGGAGGAAGTAAAAAATTATTTAAAATGCACGTTATGCACTTTTAACTGCATCATTAATAATCCCGATAATTTACCGCCTCGTCATAAGAAATCCTGCTTGCATAAATAACCGATAAAGATAATTTACCTGTTGCGCTAAAAAATAAATCCAGCCGGAGACCTGCATGACTGATTTCGTTATTCCAGAAATAAAAGCGTCTGAAGATGAAATGATTGCCATCCGTCATCATCTGCACGCTCACCCAGAATTAAGTCTGGAAGAGTTTCACACCAGCGAACTGGTCGCCGGTAAGCTTGAAGAGTGGGGCTATAACGTGACGCGCGGCCTTGGCAAAACGGGCGTCGTCGGCTCGCTCAGCAAAGGCGCGGGCGGCAAGTCCATCGGTCTGCGGGCGGATATGGACGCGCTGCCGATATTCGAATCCACCAACCTGCCGTGGGCCAGCACGTCGCCTGGCAAAATGCACGCCTGCGGCCACGACGGCCACACCACCATCCTGCTGGCTGCCGCCAAATACATCGCGTCGCCCGCCTGTCAGTTTAACGGCACCGTGCACCTTATCTTCCAGCCTGCGGAAGAGGCCATCGGCGGGGCGGATCTCATGATCAAAGACGGCCTGTTCGAGCGCTTCCCGTGCGACTGCGTCTTCGGCCTGCACAATATGCCCGGCCTGCCAGTCGGCAAGTTCGGCTTCTATGCCGGCAACTTTATGGCTTCGGCGGATACGGTGAAGCTCACCGTGAACGGCTACGGCGGCCACGGCGCGCACCCGGACCGCACGGTAGACCCGATAGTCACCGGCGCGGCCATCATCATGGCGCTGCAAAGCATCGTCTCGCGCAACGTCACGCCGGGCGAGACGGCCATCGTCACCGTCGGCACCTTCCAGTCCGGCATCGCCTCGAACGTCATCCCGGAAAGCGCGGTCATGGAGCTCACCGTGCGCGCCATGAAGCCAGACGTGCGCAACCTGCTCATCAAACGCATCCAGGAAATCGCCGAGCTCACCGCCAAAAGCTATGGCGCGACGTGTGATGTGGAAGTGTACGACTCCTACCCGGTGCTGATTAACCGCGATGAAGAGACGGCGTACGCCCGCGCGCTGGCGGTGGAGGTGTTCGGCGCCGACGCGGTGCTGGATGAAATCCACCCCTCCACGGGAAGTGAAGATTTTGCCTTCATGCTGGAAAAACGCCCCGGCACTTATTTTCTGCTGGGCAATGGCGAAAAAGGGGAGAAGGGCGGCTGCATGGTCCACAACCCGGGCTACGACTTTAACGATGAAATCATCTCTACCGGCGCCTCCTTTTTCTCGCGCCTGGTTGAATCTTACTGCCGCTAATACAGGATGTTGCTATGAAAACGTTTATGCTGCCGCTGCTCGCGCTGTTAATCAGCGCGCCCACGCTTGCGAACAATATTAAAGAGATTCGTTTTGGGGTGGACCCAACCTTCGCGCCGTTTGAATCGAAAGATATCGACGGCAAGGTAATTGGTTTCGATGTCGATTTAGGCAACGCCATTTGCCAGAAGCTGCAGGCGAAATGCGTCTGGGTGGAAAATAACTTCGACGGTATTATTCCGGCGCTCAAGGCGCGTAAGTTCGACGCCATTCTCTCCGGCATGTACGTCACCGATAAGCGCAAAGAGCAAATTGATTTCTCCAACAAGCTTTATAACGGCCCGGTATTTTTAGTGGCGCGCAAGGGCGCGTTTACCGCGCCGGATGTGAAAGTATTGAAAGGCAAAACCATCGGCGTGGAGCAGGGTTCCGCCCAGGAAACCTATGCCAATAAATACTGGCGCAACGCGGGCGTGAACGTGGTGGCCTACCAGGGCGCAGACCGCGTGATTCAGGACCTGGAGTCCGGGCGTATCGACGGCGCCGTGCTCTCGGGCGTGATGGCGGAATACAGCTTCCTGAAAAAGCCGCAGGGGAAAGATTACGCATTCGTGGGCGGCGCGCTGCAGGATAACGACCTGTTCGGCGCGGGCGCGGCGATTGGCCTGCGTAAAGACGACGCCGCGCTTCGCGAGGCGATTAACGGCGCCATTGCCGAGATCCTGGCGGACGGCACTTATAAAAAGCTGGCCTCGCAATATTTCAGCTTCGATATTTATTCCGGCGCGTAATGACATCAGGCGGCCTTACGGGCCGCTTATTCCCCTCCCTGAATTGATGAATGTCGCTCTCCCTCCGCTTGCTTTACACTTCCCGTAACTGAATAAAAGGAATAATAGATGGCGGGTTACTGGAAAAATCTTCTCGACAGAGACAACAGCTGGCAGGGGCTGGAATTTACGATTCAGGATAACCCCGCCACGGGGCTCGCCATGGAGATGCTGAGCGGCCACTATGGTCGGATGGCGCTCACCGCCCACGGCACGCCGCTGTTCTGGGCCTCGGTGCTGGAAGACCACTCCGGCGTCTGGCTGGTGTTCAATAGTAATAACCCGTGCGCGCAGGCGCTGCTGCCGCCCGTGACGTCGGCGGATGTCGAAGCCGTCAAAAAAGCGGGGCAGGAGGCCTGGCTTGCGCAGTGGTGCCGCTACTTCACACAGCGCCTGATAGACTCCCCCGCCGCGCTGCTGCCCGCCCGGCGCTGGCTGCTGCGTCCGATGACGCAGGTGAAGCCCACCGCGCCTTATGTGGTGAACACCGCTTTGCCGCTGGCGCAGTGGCGTTTTAACTCGCCCGCCAGCAGCCAGCACATCTGGTGCGACTGGACGCTCTACGGCGAAGATTTTCCGGACCTGACCAAACCTGAAAAGGTGAAGCTGGTAGACTGGTGGTGGGGCGGCAACCTGCTGCTGGGGCGCTACGCCATTACGCCTGAAGCGGGGCGGCTGAAGTGGTGGCGCAAGAAGTGCCGCGAAGGGACGCTGCCGCCGGTGCTGGTCTGGTATATCGCGGGCCTCGCGTCGTTCGTGGTGCTGGACGGCCATTACCGCTTGCAGGCGGCGATAGAAGAGGGCATCCCGCCCGATTTCCTGGTGCTGAGCGAACTGGGCGAGCACAACTACCCGCTCGACCCGGAGCACGAGGCGCGCATCCTGCGCTCGCTCGAGATGCAGCAGCGTAAAAACCCGCAGTACAACGTCGACGGCATCAACCAGACGCTGATGAACCTCTACGACAACCGCTACTTCTACGCCCCCACCCACAGCCGCGCCATTTTAGGCAACGGCGAAGCCTGGGCGCGGGAAGTGACCGCCTACCTGCAAAAGCACAATCTTGCGGATGACTATCTGGAGAAGATCTTAACGCGTCAGGAATAAGCAAAAGCCAGCATCGCTGGCTTTTGATGGTGGGCGTACGCTACGCCGCTGGACAGATACGATGGAAAATTGCGGAACTGATAAATGTTCCCGCGAACGGTGAGATGGATCGCGCCGTCGCTTATTTTAATTTTCGTGTTCGGGTCGTCTATAACAGAAAAGGCTCCCAGATCCACTTCAGTTATACAGAGCGTTGCCAGCTTATTCACCGGCAGGGTTCTGACTATTCGTTATTCCACCGAAGCAGTAAGAAAGCGGTAACAAAAAAACCAGCACCTTGAAAGACAGGTTAACTTCATAGTCAATGTTAAAAGCCTGAGCGAATCGCATCGTCGCGCCTTTTTATCTGCCTGAATTAAACGCGCTTAGTTTCCTGCAAAAAGCGAAATTGTCTGAGCCAGAAAAGGCGGGCGGCTTAACTTTCAAAATAATAACTACGCAGGCATCTAACACATCATTGTAAAAAAGAGCCTGCTACAGATAATGACCAATGCGATATTAGCCAGTAAAGTATTAATCTATAAGATATTGTTGAATATTAACGCGTGGTATAATCAAGAGCCATACGGACGGTAAATGGTCAACAACCAAACATATTCAGGGACATATTATGACGGTGCCGACATACGACAAATTTATTGAGCCAGTTTTACGATATCTCGCAGACAAACCCGATGGCGTACCTGCACGCGACGCTCACGAAGCGGCAGCGGATACATTACTTCTTGATGAAAATCAGCGTTCGGAAGTTATCGCCAGCGGTCAGCTTGTTTATAAAAACCGAGCAGGCTGGGCGCATGACCGTCTTAAGCGCGCAGGGTTGTCGCAAAGCTTATCCAGAGGAAAATGGTGTTTGACGCCGGAAGGGTTTAATTGGGTTAATGCGCATCCTCAGCCTCTGACAGAGGAAGAAGTTAACCATCTGGCTTTTGATTTTATGAACGTCAAATTAAAACAGCCTGATGCAGTTGATCTCGATCCGAAACCTGCGCCGCTTGCTCAGGAGGATCTTGCCAAAAGCAGTCCGGACGATCGGTTGGATCAAGCTTTAAAAGAGTTGCGTGATGCCGTTGCTGATGAGCTTTTAGAAAATCTGTTGCAGGTTACGCCCGCGCGCTTTGAAGTTATCGTTCTGGATGTCCTTCATCGGCTGGGTTATGGCGGTCATCGCGACGACCTGCAGCGTGTGGGTGGATCGGGGGATGGCGGTATTGACGGCATTATTTCCCTCGACAAACTGGGGCTGGAAAAAGTTTATGTACAGGCTAAACGTTGGCAGAACACCGTCGGCCGTCCTGAGCTGCAGGCTTTTTACGGCGCGCTGGCGGGGCAAAAAGCTAAGCGAGGCGTTTTTATCACGACCTCGGGTTTTACCGCTCAGGCTCGCGACTTCGCGCATTCAGTAGAAGGTGTGGTGCTGGTAGATGGAGAGCGGCTGGTTCATCTTATGATTGAAAACGAAGTAGGCGTATCGTCGCGTCTACTTCGTGTTCCAAAATTGGATATCGATTATTTTGAATGAGCCTCTTCAGTAACTTCTTTCGAAAATAAACCGGGCACGTTCCATCCTGCCCGGATCTTTTACCTTAAACCCGCTCCAGCCCCAGCATCCCTCTCGCCTGGATAAAGCAGAGCAGCAGTATCCCCCACAATGCCATGGTCAGGTACGGGCTGATGCCGAGGATGTTGAAACCGCTCTCAATGGTTTGCAGCAGAAACAGCGCCAGCACCATGCCGACGATGCGCCCGGTGCCGCCATCCGGGTTCACCCCGCCAAGCACCGCGGCGAGAATCGAAACCAGCAGGTAAGATTCGCCATACGACGCTTTCGCGGAGTTAAGCTTCGACATCATCAGAAACGCCGCCACGCAGCAGAGCAGGGCGGAGATGACGTAAACCCAAATCAGCACGCGGCGGGTGTTAATGCCCGAGTACCAGGTGGCGCGCTCGTTGGCGCCAATCAGGTAGATGGCGCGCCCGAGCGGGCTTTTCTCAAGGAGCACCCACAGCCCCAGCGCCACTACTGCGAACAGCCACATCGGCAGCGGGATGCCGAACCACTGCGCGCCGTTCAGCCACAGCACCCAGTCGGGGTAGTTGGCGATGGCGCTGCCGCCGGTTATCAGGATATTCACCCCCTTCAGCAGCGTCATCATCCCAAGCGTCGCCAGAATCGGCGATACGCGAATGCCAGCAATCAACACGCCGTTGCAAAGCCCAATGATCACCGCCGCGCCGGCGCCCGCCAGCAGCGTGGCGATGGCGGTGCCAACGCCCGGCGGATAGCTGGTGGCGACCCACGCCATCACCAGCGAGCAGGCGTTGGCCGTGGCGATAATCGACAGGTTAATGCCGCCGCACAGCATGGTCACCGCCATCGCCAGCGCCAGAATGCCCAGCACCGGCATCTGCGAGGCGATAGACTGAAAGTTGCTGGCGGACCAGAAAACATCCGGCATGGTGATGCTGAAGGCAATCACCACCAGCACCAGCAGGCCAATCAGGTAAGTTTCAACGTTATTACGCCACGATCGCTTCATAACAGGCTCCGGTTCTGATGCTGGCTCCATGCGGTGGCGCTGATGCTAAAGACGATGATCGCGCCGGTAATCAGCGTCTGCCAGTAGGAAGAGACGCCAAGCAGGTTGAGGCCGTTCTGCATCACGGCGAGCAGCACCACCCCCAGCAGCGTGCCGGTGAGGGTGCCGCGCCCGCCAATCAGGCTGGTGCCGCCGAGCACCACCGCCGCCAGCACCGTCAGCTCGTAGCCGAGCAGCGAATCGGGCGCCACGGTCATCACCGTCCACGATTGCACCACCCCCGCCGCGCCAGACATTAGCCCCATGTAGCCGTAAACGAAGAGCTGCAGCTTCAGCACGCTAAAGCCGATGCGGCTCGCGGACTCCCGGTTGCCGCCCATGGCGTAAATCTGGCGGCCCACGGCGGTGAAGTTCATGATAAAGGCGGTCAGCACCACCACCGCAATCATGGCGATAAGCGGCAACCCCAGCCCGTAGTCGTAGCCGTCCGCGTCGGTGAACTTAAACAGCATGATCCCCTGCTCAAACCAGGGCGGGAAATCATACAGCCACACCCCTTTGCTGAACCACAGCAGCAGCCCGTAAAAGATGTTCAGCGTCGAGATGGTGATGATGATGGAAGGCACCCGCAGGCGGTTCACCAGCAGCGCGTTGATAAGCCCGAGCAGCACGCCAATGCCGCCCGCTATCACAAACGCCACGGCGAAGTTGCCGCCAATCTTCTGCAACAGCAGCACCATGCCGTACTGGGCGATGATGGTCATGGCGGGGAAGGAGATGTCGATGCCGCCGGAAATGAGCACCACAAACAGCCCGCACGCCAGGATGGTCAGCATCGCGTAGTTGTTAACCAGATCATAAAGGTTGCCGAAGGTCAGAAACTCATCGGTGCGCCAGGCGAGCGCGGCGAACAGGATGACGATAAGCAACGCCAGCCAGACTTCATGCCTTTTTCTCAGTTCAGCCATTCACCACCCCGGCAATCTGCTCCTGTGAACTCTGGTCCGGCAGGAAGCTGTGGGTAATACGCCCCTTCTGCATCACCAGAATGCGGTGGCTCTGATACCACGCCTCGTCAATCTCATCGCAAATCATCAGCACCGCGATGCCGTGCGAGGCCAGGTCACTGATGATGTGATAAATCCCCGCCTTGTTGGCGATATCCACCCCCACGGTGGGGCTGTCGAGAATAAGCAGTTTCGGCGTGATGGCGAGCCATTTGGCGATGGAAACGCGCTGGGCGTTGCCGCCGGAAAGGGTGTTGACGGGCAGCCCGGTGTCCGACGTTTTGATGGTCAGCGCCTTCACCAGCCTGTCCACCAGTGCGCGGGTTCTGGACTCGCTGATAAGCCCGAACGCCCCCTTCACCTGGTGAAACACGGTGCTGATGACGTTGTTCTCAATCGACTGGCTCATCACCAGCCCGCGCGACATGCGGTCTTCCGACACGTAGCCGATGCCGTGGCGGATGGCGTCCTGGTTGTTGTGAAAGCGCACCGGGTGGCCGTTAATCAGGATCTCGCCGCTGTCGGGCTTCGTCATGCCGAACAGGCTCAGGCAAAGCTCGGTGCGCCCCGCGCCCAGCAGCCCGACGATGGAAACCACTTCCCCCGCCTCGACCTTCAGCGACACATCCTCATACTCGCCGCGGCGGCTTAAGTTGCGCACCTCCAGCACCGGCGTGCTCTGCGCGCCCTGGCGCAACTCGCGCACCTGGTACTCGAACTCCATGCCGGTCATCAGGAAGCCCAGGCGTTTGGTGGTGATTTCGCTTGCCTGCCAGGTGCCGACCAGGTTGCCGTCTTTCAGCACCGAGATGCGATCTGACACCGCCATCACCTCTTCAAGGCGATGGCTGACGAACACCACGCAGATGCCGCGCTCGCGAAGCTGGCGCACCACGTGCAGCAAGCCTTCCACCTCCTGGTGGGTGAGCGAGGCGGTGGGCTCGTCCATGATGATAAGCCGTGCGTCCTGCGCCAGCGCCCGGCAGATGGCGACCAGCTGACAGCGGGCGATGGACAACGACTCCACCGGCGCATCCAGCGGCAGATGCACATTGATGCTCGCCATCGCCTCTTGCGCCGTCTGGCGAAGCTGGCGGCGCTTCACCAGCACGCCGTGGTGATAATGGTTAATGGCGATGTTTTCCCAGACGCTTAAGTTCGGGAACAGCGATAAGTCCTGGTAAATCACCTGAATGCCCTGCGCGACAGAGGCCGCCGGGTGCAGGCGCGGCCAGCTTTTGCCGCCAAGCGTTATCTGCGCGCCGTTATCCGGCTGGTAAACGCCGGAGATAATCTTAATCAGCGTCGATTTTCCGCAGCCGTTCTGCCCCGCCAGGCAATGCACCTCGCCCGGCATAAAGTCGAGCGAGACATCATTAAGGGCGCGGGTGCCGTGAAAGGTTTTGCTGACGTGACGAAGGGAAAGGAAAGGTTCCATGGCATCCCCTGGTGTTAGCGCGGGGCGGTCGCCCGCCCCGAAAATGGATTAATAGAGTGAATCAATATTATCTTTGTTAACCAGCAGCACCTTGTGGAAGCGAATGATGCGCTTGTCGGTATCCACGTCCGCTTTGCCGAGGTTTTTCAGCTCAAAGCCGGGCTTGATCTCTTCGCCTTTAAACAGCGTGCTGGCCACGGCGGTGAGCGCGTAGCCCGCGGTCGCCGGGTCGTACGTAATGCCTTCGGTGATGTCGCCGCTCTTGATTAACGACGCCGCCTGCGACGGGATCATCATGCCGTAAACCGCCACTTTGTTTTTGGCGCGCTTCTCTTTCACGGCGCGGCCGGCGCCAATCGGGCCGTTAGAGCCGAAGGAGACCACGGCTTTCAGGTCCGGGTAGGTTTTCATCATGTCGAGGGTGGTGCGGCGCGAGTCGTCCACGCTTTCCGCCACCGGCATGCGTTTGGTGACTTCGTGCATCTCCGGGTATTTTTCTTTCTGGTATTTCACCAGCAGGTCGGCCCACAGGTTGTGCTGCGGCACCGTCAGGCTGCCGACGTAAATCACATAGCCGCCTTTGCCGCCCATGCGCTTCGCCATGTGTTCCACATACTCGGCGGCGAACTTCTCGTTATCGATGATTTCCACATCCCAGTTGGCGCTCGGCTGGCCGGGAGATTCATTAGTCAGCACCACGATGCCCGCATCCCGCGCTTTCTTAAAGACCGGTTCGAGCACGTTGGCGTCGTTCGGCACGATGGTGATAGCGTTGACCTTGCGGGCAATCAGGTCTTCGATAATTTTCACCTGCTGCGGGGCGTCGGTACTGGCGGGGCCAACCTGCGAGGCGTTGACGTTAAACTCTTTGCCCGCTTCAACCACGCCTTCGCCCATGCGGTTAAACCAGGGCATGCCGTCCACTTTGGAGATATTCACCACCGTTTTTTGCGCCGCGTTTTCCGCTGCATAAAGAGGCGCAGAGGCAAACGCAATGCCGAGTAATAAAGAGGAAACCGTGTTCACAACCAAACGTTTATTCATGGCGTTGCCTCGTGATTTATCAGGGAGCAGAGGTGCGGGGGGAAATAACGTCCCGCTTCCAGGGGTATCTATAAGATTTTTTTAATGAATATATTTGAGAGTAAACAGGCCGCTATAACAGAGATAGTTAATAAGCTGCTACAGATATGGATAAAAAACCTGTTTTCCCCGTTTGTGACTGGATTCACACGGGGTTGTGCAACGGCTTATCGATAAGACATGAAAATGCATGGTGGCATTTTTTATAAAATGGATTACGCCGCAAAAATAAAGGCGAAAAGGATTTACTTAATTCCTTTTCGCCTCGCGTAATGCAGTCAGGAAAATAAAACGGCGCAGGGTCACGCTATTTTTACATGCCCGCCATGCGCAGCAGCAGCGGTATTTGCGACAGCAGATAAAGCATCAGCCCTATCGCGCCGCCAACCAGCGTGCCGTTGATGCGGATAAACTGGAGATCTTTGCCAATATTCAGCTCGATTTGCTGCGACATATCCCGCGCATCCCAGCTTTTTACCGTGTCGCTGATATGGCGCGTGAGGAACGCGGCGAATTCCGGTGCGACGTTGGTGGCGGCCCGCTCAAGGTGTTCGTTCAGCGAAGCGCGAAGCGTGGCGTCGTTCACCAGCGTTTCGCCGAACCACTGGCCAGCGTCGGCGATGCGCTGGCGGGTGCGCGAATCTTCGCTGTGCATATCCGCCCTCAGCCAGTTTCGCAGGTCCCCCCACAGTTCGCCCAGATAACGGTTAAACGCCTCGTCTTCTTTCAGGTAGCTTTTAATGCTTTCCGCGCGCGCCGCCATCTCCGGGTCGCTTTTCAGTTTGTTGATAAACTTCAGGGTGGCGCGGTCAAACGCCTGGCGCAGCTGGTGGGCCTGATCCTGGCTGATGTCGTCGAGCATGGAGTTTACCGCGCTCGATACCAGTTCGGCGCTGTGCTCGCCCAGCCACTCGGTAGGCAGAATTTTGGATTTACGCGGATGCTCGGTCTTAAGCCAGTGCACAATCTGGCGGGCGATAAATTCACGCGAGCTCTCTTTCTGAATCAGCTTGATGAGTTGCGCGATGATTGCATCCAGCAGCACCTGGTGACGGTTATTCTTCGTCAGGCTCTCCAGCACCAGCGCGCTCGAGTGGGTGAGATCCACTTTATCAATCGCCTTGTGCACCGCCCGACGCAACAACCCCTGGATGCGGCTGTCGTCAGTCAGCTCAAGAAAGCCGCTCATCACCTGCAACAGCTGCTGCCCCACTCGCCGGGCGTTATCCGGCTGGCTGAGCCAGGCGCCGATAATGTTCGCCGGCTCGTGGCGGCGGATAAGGGCTATCAGCGACTGGGTATCGAGAAACTTCTCCTGCACGAAGCGCCCGAGGTTGTCGCCAATGCGGTCTTTATTGCGTGGGATGATAGCGGTATGGCGAGAGATAAACGGCAGCGGCACGCGGCGAAACAGCGCCACCACCGCGAACCAGTCCGCCAGCGCGCCGACCATCGCCGCTTCTGAAATCGCCTTCAGGCCGCTCACCCAGAAGTTTGGCGGCAGAAAGAGGGTCGTGATAAAGGTCGCTATCGCGACCAGCAGCAGCGAAAGCGCCAGGCGCTTGGTTCGTTTGAGTTCAGCTAATTTTTCCATGGGGTAAGCATAGAGGCGAAGGGGGGGATGGTGCAAAGGGGGAAATGTACGGCTACCCCGGCAGACCGGTTTTGCCAGAGCGCAAAGTAAAGCAAAACCCCCTCTCGTTCAGGTTGGGCAATGAGCGCATAGAGAAAAACAGCAGTGAACCAGAAGGATATACAGCAGCCCGGCATGAGTAATTTGCCGGGCCGGTCTTCACTTGCAGGAAAAACCACTTCTACGCTGGGTTAGACGCCTTGCCCATCGCTTTTTCAATCAGGGCTAATAGCGCTTTCTGGCGCAGTTCATAAAAGGTGATGAAATCATCTTCACGCAATGGGGCAACCGGCATGTGATGGCTTGCCAGCAGCTTATCCATAGAGGCATCGTCCAGTTGAACTTGCGGGTGGGATTGCAGCGCCGCCAGATAAACCGAAGGAGCCGAGCCGCCAATCATTCTGTTCGCTTTATAAGAGATCGGCGTTTTGTTGATGATCGAATCGTACAGGCGTCGTGTAATGCCGTTTTTCTCGCACCAGTCTTTAGGAAAAATATGATGAATATCTAATGCGACTTCATCCGCTTCAAGATTGCGGATCTGCGATTTCCAGAAAAGATCGTGCGCGCCTTCTCTTAAGACAAGAACATTAATCCCTTTATAAGCCGCGCTTAAGCGAGAGGTAAGAGAACTGAGGCGATCGATCTGGAATGTGGCATCATTAATGGTACGAGGCACATCTCCTGCGTGTTCAATCCAGCCCAGTAATTCTTCAACATCGTTAGCCATACGGCTTTCAACCGCGCCGCCGTAAAGCTCGCCTAAAACACCGCACCAGTACCAGCGCGCCAGCTTCTGGTAAATTTGTGGTTCGCGCCACCGTTCGTTATCGCCCATGACCGCCAGCACGGCCGCAAGAGGCGCCAGCTGTGTGCGGTAAGGCAAGTCCCGTTGTGATGTAAAACACTCCTGGCGCAGAAACTTGGCTGCCCGCAGGAACCCTTGCTCAACAGTATCCGTCCATTTCAGATACGCTGAAAGCGGCAACTCCAGTACGGAGGCGCGCTTGGCGCTTACGGGAGACACTTGTTTACCCGTTTTGCCTGCTGCCAGATCGGCTCTTCTTTTTTCCAGCGTGTGGAGCATGGTTATGGCCTGGAGAAAGTCGGTATTCTCCACGCCGCGCAGGAGCGGCTCAACGGCAAGCCGTTGCCGGCGGGATGAAACGTTGCGTAGTTCGCTACCGTACCAGTCATCGCGCAAGTTATAGCCATCGGCAGCGTAGCTTGCCGTCACCAGTTCAAAGACGGAAAGCGGTACGCCGCCAGTATTCACTTTTTCGAATACCAGACACACCGCTTCTTTGCTGGTCTCTTTTTTCAGCACGATCAGCGGGATTTGGTAATCGTTGAAAGCGTCCAGCACCTGCGATTTAAACTCAAAGAATTGCGGTACAGCAGCGCTATTCATTTGATACAAATCCTGTAGCCATCCCATAGCTTCCAGAATTTCCGCGCAAGGGAAATAAAGCTGCTGGCATTCCAGCTCTCGCGTGGAAAGATCGAGAACAATGTTGCGGCCAAAATCGCTGCGGATCTGGCGGCTGCCGTCAGTCGCTATCAGGGCGTCATCCAGTCTGTCCGGCCCCGCCAGCGCCGTTGGAATATGAATGTAATAATAGCGGTCGACCGGTTTTCCTTTTTCCGTTGTGGTTTTTACCGGGCCTGAAAGCTTCAAAACTTGCGTCAGGGTGGTTAAGCGCTGTTGTCCGTCCAGAATCAGTTTTTCCGGAGCAGCAAGCCCTTGCGGCGGAACATTTTCTACGGGGCGGACCTGAAAACGCACCTCGCCGCCGGTTTCGAGCAACATTACCGCCCCGACAGGAAACGAGCGGCCAAGGCTTACCAGCAGGCTGCGGACATGTTCGTCATCCCACACCCAACCGCGTTGAAAGTCGGGTAACTGTATTTTGCCGCTCACAATCTCTTTAAGAAGATCTTTCAGCGGGAGCTTAGTGCTATCGAAAGTCGACATAGGAACGTCCTTGCTGCGTGTTTAAATTTACAGGGAACTCTTGTTATTGATCTCAGATGCTAAACAGCACATCCGGATTAAACCATTAGCTGTAATAAGTTTTTTGAGCCTTTAAATATAACGGCAATGCTACCGGTTCTTCTTACGGTCTTCCTGCAAAAAACGCCGGGTCGATATGTTGTTCCTGCAACCACGGGTGGGCGCGAAGATAGCCATAGATCTCTTCCTCTGTAGTGAGGAGAGGGTAGCCGTATATTGCATCGAGCTGGCTTAGCGTGACGTGCAGCAGCGGGTTACGGCAATATCGCTGAATAGACGCATGCTGTTCGCGGTTCTCTTTTTGCAACTGCGCTATCAGCCAGAGAGTAGGACGCCACCAGTCATAAGCGAAATCGACATGTTTTATGACCTCTTTCGCCGCCTCTTTGTGGGAAAGCATGGCGAAAAAGTTAAGCGCATCGTCGAGCTTCAGCCGGGCGGCGCGGTCATAGTCGATGATCTCTTCGCGGCTTTTAGTCGCCAGCTCCGGTTTAAATGCCCTGTAATGCGCCAGCACCGAATCCGGAAACGGTTTGCGTTCAATCGGGAAAAGTCGGCTGGTAAGAAAACGCGCATACTGGCTGTCTTTCACCGCCAATAGCAGACAGAAAAAAGCATTGTCTTTTGTTTTTTGAAAATCGCTGGCGGTATAAAGCGTAAAAAGCTCTAGAATGGAGCGTTCCACCAACTCTTTAGAGGCGCGTCGGGATTCAGCCGTCTGGTAATAGAGAGAGCCAATCACCCCGGTAAAGGCAAGCGCCGTAAAGAGCACGTTAAACATATTAAAGAGGGTATTTGTGGGTTCGCTGACATCCGACATCGCAATATAACGAGAGAGGATGTAAACCAGCAGCCAGATAACAACAATGGCTACGGTAGGCAAAAGAACATAGCGTTTTTTCATTCGGGCATTCCCTTAACGGCGCGGCGTGCCGGACTTTGCAGCCCGGCTAAAAGCGTCATCTTAGAGAATTCGCTTTAGGTTTAATACGCCATATTCTGGCAGGGCACGACCTGTAAAACGCGCTTCCGCGTTTATTTCCTCGCCGCGCTTCCCGTCACCACGCTGATAAACTCCTGCACCTGCTTTTGCTTACGCGCCGAAAGCTTGCATACCTTGCGCAGCGCTTTCATCAGCTCCGGCTCTTCCGGCTCCCGCGCGGCGGGACGGGCGGTGATGACAAGGCAGCCCGCCATAACGCGAATATCCGCTTCGGCGCCGGTGGGAAATCCGGCGGCTTCGAGCCATTTGCCTTTGAGGTTCAGCGCCGGAACAGGCACGTGGTCGCTGTGGCGGGTGGCGTAGCTCACTTTAATCCGATGCAGCGAAGCCTCTTCCACGCCCGGCTCTGACGTTATGTTATTCCCATCCACTGACATCATCCTTTCCCTCCTGAAGCGGTTTGCGGTACGGGTAAGCTGCAAAACGAGCTGCGGCTTACCCTTAAAATACTGTGATTATATACAGTTAAATTTAACGGACTATTTATATAATCCGAAACAACGCTTACAGCGCGTCCGTTTTGCCGCCTTCATCACTTCTTCTTGCTTCGCCCGGGCCTGAACCGTGACCCCGCCGACGAAACCTGCGCCTTGCCGTTTATCTGCACCAAAACTGCACTATGCTGCACAATTGTTGATCTTTTGTTAACCAGAAGTATTTCTTATGACCCTGCCAGCCCGCTGCAGCGCGCCGTTTTTGCCTTCGGCGTAAACCTGGCACACGCCGTGCATTGTTAGTCATGTAACAGCGTGACGAGCGATGACAGCGAAATAACATCGAGGCGGTAATGGCGAGCAAACCCGAACTGATTGCCCGAATCGAAGCGACATTCAGCCAGCAAACCCCCAGCGGCAAACGCGTGGCGGGGTGGCTGCTCAACCACGCGGCGCAAATCCCGTTTGAAACGGCAGACAGCATTGCGCGCGCCACCGGCACCAGCGGCATTACCGTCGGGCGCTATTTGCGCAAGCTCGGCTACCGCAATCTGGAAGATGTGAAAAGCAGCCTGCGCGAGCAGCCGCAGGCGCCCTATCAGCCGTGGGGCATCAACGAGCGGCTCGACTCCTGGCAGCAGCAGCGCGGACTGCCGGACCGCGCTCGCCAGTCGCTGGCGCTGGAACTCGACGCCATCAATCACGTTTACCAGCTGGCGCAGGGCGAGGCGTTTCGCCGCGTGGCGGGGCGGCTCGCCAGTGCTGATGCGGTTTTTATTCTTGGCATTCAGTCCACGCGCGGCATCGCCAACGCCTTCTTTAGCCATCTGGAATACCTGCGCCCCCGCGTGAGCTACGCCGAAGGGCTTTCCGGCAGCTGGCTTGAGTCGCTGAACTCCGAATACGCCCGCCCCTATGTGGTGGTAACGGACACCCGCGCTTACTCAACCGTGGCTCGCCAGTATTGTCGGGTAGCGAGCAGCCGCGGCATCGGGATTGCGCTGGTCACCGATCTCTGGTGCCCCTGGGCGCGGGATTTTGAGCTCGATCTGCTGCAGGTCAAAACCGACACCGGCCATTTCTGGGATTCCCTCGCGCCGGTGAGCTGTCTTTTCAACCTGCTGCTCTCCGCCGTGGTGGATGAGCTGGGCGAGCGGCTGGCGGGCCGTCTTGCGGCGAACCGCCAGCTGCAGCAGGAATTTGGTCAATTTGAACGCTAAACAGGACAGGTGCTATGACTCAGCCATATGAACTGGTCGAACTGGACGCCGTTTTCCCGACGCTCTGTATCGACCTGAAATACGCCAGCGCAGATAACATCACCGGCGCGCCAATCTATCGCGAAGCCCGCTGTTTGCTGCATCCGGACGCCGCGCAGGCGCTTTCAAAAAGCATCCACATCGCCGCGCTGGCGGGGCTGCGGCTGATGGTCTACGACGCGTATCGCCCGCAGCAGGCGCAGGCGCTGCTCTGGCAGGCCTGCCCGAACCCGGAATATGTCGTCGCGGTGGATATCGGCTCCAACCACAGCCGGGGCACCGCGATAGACCTTACGCTGATGGACGAGCAGGGCCGCATTCTCGATATGGGCGCGGGCTTTGACGAAATGCACGACCGCTCGCACGCGTACCACCCCTCCGTGCCGCCCGCCGCCCAGCGCAACCGCCTGCTGCTGAACGCCATCATGTACGGCGGCGGCTTTGTCGGCATCGAAAGCGAATGGTGGCACTTTGAGCTGCCCAACGCCGCCAGTTATCCACTGCTGAACGACCTGTTCGGCTGCTATGCGCCAAAAACCATAACGACACTTCCCCTTTGATCCGGAGCTTTGTGATGAAGACAACACACACCTGCGTTTCGCTGTTACGTCCGGCCCTGATTGCCGCCGCTATCGCCCTCTGCCTGCCCGCAGCCCAGGCGGCGGTGCCGAAAGATATGCTGGTTATCGGCAAAGCGGCGGACCCGCAAACCCTCGACCCGGCGGTCACCATCGACAACAACGACTGGACGATTACCTATCCCGCCTACCAGCGTCTGGTGCAGTACAAAACCGACGGGGGCAAAGGGTCGACAGAGGTGACAGGGGACCTGGCGGAAAGCTGGCAGGCTTCGGAAGACCAGAAAACCTGGACTTTTACGCTTAACAAAAACGCGAAGTTCGCCGACGGTTCGCCGGTGACGGCTGATGCGGTGAAACAGTCATTCGAGCGGCTGCTGAAAATCAACCAGGGGCCGTCAGAGGCGTTTCCCAAAGACCTGAAAGTGGACGCGGTGGATGAACACACCGTGAAGTTCACGCTGGCGACGCCATTTGCGCCGTTTCTCTACACGCTGGCCAACGACGGCGCCTCCATCATCAACCCGGCGGTATTAAAAGCGCACGCGGCGGACGACGCCCGCGGCTTTTTAGCGGAGAACACCGCCGGCTCCGGGCCATTTATGCTGAAAAGCTGGCAGAAAGGGCAGCAGCTGGTGCTGGTGCCGAACCCGCACTACGCCGGGCCGAAGCCCAACTTTAAGCGCGTTTCGGTGAAGATTATCGGCGAGAGCGCCTCGCGTCGCCTGCAGCTTTCCCGCGGCGATATTGATATCGCGGATTCTCTGCCAACAGATCAGCTCACCGCGCTGAAGCAGGAGGGCAAGGTCGCGGTGGCGGAGTTCCCGGCGCTGCGCGTGACCTATCTCTATCTCAACAACAGCAAAGCGCCGCTGAACCAGGCGGATTTGCGCCGCGCTATCTCCTGGTCCACCGACTATCAGGGGATGGTGAAAGGCATCCTGAGCGGCAACGGCAAGCAGATGCGCGGGCCTATCCCGGAAGGGATGTGGGGCTATGACGCTGGGGCGATGCAGTACACGTTCGATGAAGCGAAGGCGAAAGCGGCCTTCGAGAAAGTGGCGGATAAGCCGAAAACCTTAAGCTTCCTCTACTCCGACAACGACCCGAACTGGGAACCTATCGCGCTCTCCACCCAGGCGAGCCTCAGCAAGCTTGGCATTAACGTGAAGCTTGAGAAGCTCGCCAACGCCACCATGCGCGACCGCGTCGGCAAGGGCGACTACGACATCGCCATCGGCAACTGGAGCCCGGACTTCGCCGACCCGTACATGTTTATGAACTACTGGTTCGAGTCGGATAAAAAAGGTCTGCCGGGCAACCGCTCGTTCTATGAAAACCCGCAGGTGGACAAGCTGCTGCAACAGGCGCTCGCCACCACTGACCAGGCGGCGCGCACGAAGGATTACCAAGCGGCGCAGAAAACCGTTATCGACGAGGCGGCCTATGTCTATCTGTTCCAGAAAAACTACCAGCTGGCGATGAACAAAGAGGTGAAGGGCTTCGTCTTCAACCCGATGCTGGAGCAGGTCTTCAATGTCGCCACCATGAGCAAGTAAGCACTGAAACGCGGGGCCGAAGCAGCGGCTCCGCGAGGGGGATCTATGACTTTCTGGACCATTTTGCGCCAGCGCAGCTGGGGGCTTGTTCTTGTAATGGCGGGCGTGTGCGTTATTACGTTTATTATTTCGCATCTGATCCCAGGCGATCCGGCGCGCCTGCTGGCGGGCGACAGAGCGACGGATGAAATAGTGCAGCACATCCGCCAGCAGTTGGGGCTGGATCAACCGCTCTATATCCAGTTTTATCGCTATGTGACCGATCTTTTTCAGGGCGATCTGGGTACGTCTATCCGCACCGGGCGGCCAGTGCTGGCGGATCTCAAAACCTTTTTCCCGGCGACGCTTGAACTGGCGCTCTGCTCTCTGGTGCTGGCGATGGTCATCGGCATCCCGCTTGGTATTCTCTCCGCCGTTTACCGCAACCGCTGGCTCGATCACCTGGTGCGGCTGATGGCGATCACCGGGATCTCTACCCCCGCCTTCTGGCTGGGGCTTGGCGTCATCGTGCTGTTCTACGGCCACTGGCAGATCCTGCCGGGCAGCGGGCGGCTGGATGACTGGCTCGATCCCCCCGCGCGCGTGACCGGGTTTTATCTTATCGATTCGCTGCTGGCGGGCGATGGCGAGGTCTTTTTTAACGCCCTCCAGCACCTGATTTTGCCTTCGCTGACGCTGGCCTTCGTCCATTTAGGAATAGTGGCGCGGCAGATCCGCTCCGCCATGCTGGAGCAGCTTAGCGAAGATTACATCCGCACCGCCAAAGCGAGCGGGCTGCCGGGCTGGTACATCGTGTTGCGCTATGCGCTGCCGAACGCGCTGATCCCGTCCGTGACGGTGCTCGGGCTGGCGCTGGGCGACTTGCTCTACGGCGCGGTGCTGACAGAGACCGTCTTCGCCTGGCCGGGAATGGGCGCTTACGTGGTGGCTTCCATTCAGGCGCTCGATTTCCCGGCGGTGATGGGGTTCGCCGTGGTGGTGTCGTTCGCGTACGTGCTGGTTAACCTGCTGGTGGACCTGCTTTATCTGTGGATCGATCCGCGCATCGGTCGGGGAGAGACGCAATGATGATGACCGAAGAGAGACCGGCTGCGATCGCGTCGCGCCGTCGCCGCATCGACTGGGCGAAAACCTTCTGGCTGCTCAGACGCAGCCCGCTGACGCTGGCGGGCGGCGTCATTATGGCGCTGATGCTGCTGTTGATGATCTTCTCGCCGTGGCTGACACCTTACGATCCGAACGCGCTGGATCTCACCGCCCGGCTGCAACCGCCCTCGGCGCTGCACTGGTTCGGCACCGACGAAGTGGGGCGCGATCTCTTCAGCCGGGTGCTGGTGGGCAGCCAGCAGTCCGTCACCGCCGGGCTGGTGGTGGTGGTGATTGCGGGCGGCCTCGGCTCGCTGTTGGGCTGCCTCTCCGGCGTGCTCGGTGGGCGCGGTGACGCCGCCATCATGCGCCTGATGGATATCATGCTCTCCATTCCGTCACTGGTGTTGACCATGGCGCTGGCGGCGGCGCTCGGGCCGAGCCTGTTCAACGCCATGCTCGCCATCGCCATTGTGCGCATTCCGTTTTACGTGCGCCTGGCGCGGGGGCAGACGCTGGTGGTGCGTCAGTTCACCTTCGTGCAGGCGAGCCGCACCTTCGGCGCATCGCGCTGGCACCTCATCAGCTGGCATATTCTGCGCAACGCGCTGCCGCCGCTGGTGGTGCAGGCGTCACTCGATATCGGCAGCGCCATCTTAATGGCCGCCACCCTCGGTTTTATCGGCCTGGGAGCGCAACAGCCTTCGGCGGAGTGGGGGGCGATGGTGGCCATCGGGCGCAACTACGTGCTCGACCAGTGGTGGTACTGCACCTTTCCGGGGGCGGCGATCCTTATCACCGCCGTGGGCTTTAACCTGTTTGGCGACGGCATCCGCGACCTGCTGGATCCGAAAGCGGGAGGACGACACTGATGAGCGATACCGTACTGCACATCGACGATCTGCAACTGAGCTTTCCGGTGTGGCGCGGCGAGGTAAGCGCCCTCAACCGCGTCTCGGTTGAGGTGAAGCGCGGCGAGATAGTGGGCCTTGTGGGGGAATCCGGCTCCGGTAAATCCGTGACCGCGATGCTGGCGATGCGCCTGCTGCCGGAGGAGAGCTACCGCATTCGCGGCGGGCGCGTCACGCTGCTTGGCGAAGATATCCTGAACGCGAGCGAGAAACAGCTGCGCCAGTGGCGCGGCGCGCGGGTATCGATGATCTTCCAGGAGCCGATGACGGCGCTGAACCCGACGCGGCGCATCGGCAAACAGATGGTGGAAGTGATCCGCCAGCATCAATCGCTCTCCCGCGAGGCGGCGAAGCAAAAGGCGATTTCCCTGCTCGACGAGATGCAGATCCCGGACGCGGAGCAGGCGCTGGCCCGCTACCCGTTCGAGCTTTCCGGCGGCATGCGCCAGCGGGTAATGATTGCGCTTGCTTTCTCTTGCGAGCCGCAGCTGATTATCGCCGATGAGCCCACCACCGCGCTTGATGTGACCGTGCAGCGTCAGGTGCTGCGCCTGCTGAAGCAAAAAGCGAAAGCGAGCGGCACGGCGGTGCTGTTTATCAGCCACGATATGGCGGTGGTGTCGCAGCTTTGTGACCGTATGTATGTGATGTACGCCGGGGCGGTGATTGAAAGCGGCCCGACGGCGCAGCTAATTGAACATCCCACGCACCCCTATTCGCTGGGGCTGCTGCGCTGCGCGCCGGAGAATGGCGAACCGCGCGCGCCGCTGCCCGCCATTCCCGGCACGGTGCCTAATCTCACTCAACTGCCCGCCGGCTGCGCCTTTCGCGACCGCTGTTTCGCGGCGGGACCGCGCTGCGGCGAAAAGCCCGCGCTGCGCCCGTGCGCGTCGCCCGGTCAACAGGCCGCCTGCTGGTATCCACAAGGGGAGGTAACTCATGTCTGACGTGCTGCTGGAACTTGATAATGTGCATGTGAATTTCCCGGCGCGCCGCAACTGGCTGGGGCGCGTCACCGAGCGGGTTCATGCGCTAAACGGGATGGACCTGCAGATTCGTCGCGGCGAAACGCTGGGCATCGTCGGCGAGTCGGGCTGCGGCAAAAGCACCCTTGCGCAGCTGCTGATGGGCATGCTGAAACCCAGTTCGGGCGAATGCAGCCGCGCCCGCGGCCCCAACTCCTGGGCGGGCAGCGGCATGCAGATGGTGTTTCAGGACCCGCTCTCTTCCCTTGACCCCAGGCTGCCGGTATGGCGCATCATCACCGAGCCGGTGTGGATCCAAAAGCACAACAGCGAAAACGAGCGTCGGGCGCTGGCGGAGAAGCTGGCGCTGCAGGTGGGCATTCGCCCGGAATACCTCGACCGGCTGCCGCACGCCTTTTCCGGCGGGCAGCGCCAGCGCATCGCCATCGCCCGGGCGCTCTCTTCCGAGCCCGATATCATCGTGCTGGACGAACCCACGTCGGCGCTGGATATCTCGGTGCAGGCGCAAATCCTCAACCTGCTGGTGACGCTTCAGCAGCAGCGCAACCTCACCTATGTGCTGATTTCTCATAACGTCTCGGTGGTGCGCCACATGAGCGACCGGGTGGCGGTGATGTATCTCGGGCAGATTGTCGAACTGGGCCAGGCGCAGCAGGTGTTGGGCGCGCCGCAGCATCCCTATACGAGGCTGCTGCTGGAGTCGGTACCGCAGGCCGGGCGCCCGCTGCTGGACGACGCCCCGCGCAAAACCGAGCTTCCTGGCAACCGCCGGTTGCCCCAGGGCTGCTATTTTCGCGACCGCTGCCCCATGGCGGCAAGCGGCTGCGAACAACCCCAGGCGCTGCGCGAAGGCGAGGGCGGCTGCGCGGTGCGGTGCTGGCGGGCCGTCGAGTAAGGCGACTCGATGCGTTAAGCGGAAAGCGCGCGGTGGCGTAAAACCGCTACACGTGATGGCAGGCCACGCGGTGCCCCGGCTCGTTGACGTCGCGCAAAAGCGGCGCTTCGCGCCGGCACAGGTCGGTGGCGTTGGGGCAGCGTGAGGAGAAGCGGCAGCCCGGCGGCGGGCGGGTTGGGTCCGGGATATCGCCCTGGACGGCCGCCACCGGCTCGCTGTTCGGGTCAAGCGTTGGCACCGCCGCGAGCAGCGCCTGGGTGTAGGGGTGCAGCGGCTGGCGAAAGAGGGCGTCGCGGCTTGCGGTTTCCACAAGCTGCCCCAGGTACATCACCGCCACGTCGTCGCACAGGTGTTCGACTACCCCGAGGTCATGGGAGATAAAAAGAAACGTCACGCCTAAGTCATCGCGAAGGTCGGCAAACAGGTTGATGATTTGCGCCTGGATCGACACGTCCAGCGCGGAAATCGGCTCGTCGGCGACGATAAACTCCGGCTGTAAAATCAGCGCCCGGGCGATGCCGATGCGCTGGCGCTGGCCGCCGGAAAACTCATGCGGGAAGCGGCTGGCGTATTGCGCCGGCAGGCCGCAGATTTGCATCACCTGCGCCACCTTGCCTGCAAGCTCCGCTCTGCTGCAAAGCTTATGCTCCAGCATCGCCTCGCCGATGGCGTCGCCCACGCGAATGCGCGGGTTGAGCGAGCTGTACGGGTCCTGAAACACCATTTGCAGCTTCGGGCTTAACGCTTTGCGCGCTTTGGGCGTTAAGGCGTGCAGCGGCTCGCCGTGAAACTTCACGCTGCCCGCCGTTGGCGCATAAAGCCCGAGCAGGGTGCGGCCCACGGTGGTTTTCCCGCTGCCCGATTCGCCCACCAGCCCGAAAATCGTTCCTTTGCGAATCGCGAAACTTACGCCGTCCACCGCCCGCACCTGGCCGGTGGCCGCGCCGAAAAGACCGTCGTAGACGGGAAAGTGCTTCACCAGGTTTTCGACTTCAATTACATAATCGTTGCTCACGGGCGCGCCTCCTGTTCCGCTTGCTCCTGAGGGGAAAGTTGACCGCGATAAAAGCAGGCCGCCTGCTGTCGTTGCCCGCTTAAGGGCGGAATGCCCTCGCGACAGCGCGGGGTGGCGCGCGCGCAGCGGTCCGCAAAGGCGCACCAGGGCGGGAGGGCGGCGAGATCCGGCACCTGACCTGGAATCGACCCTAAGCGGCGGCGTCGCGTGCCCGGCACCGGGCGCGCGGCGATAAGCCCGCGGGTGTAAGGGTGCTGCGGCTGGCGCAGCACGTCGGCGGTCGGCCCCTGTTCCACGACCCGGCCGGCATACATCACCACCACATGCTCCGCCATCTGGGCGATCACCCCCAGATCATGGGTGATCAGCATTAAGGCCATCTGCTGCTGCCTTGCCTGATCGCGCAGCAAACGGAGGATCTGCGCCTGCACGGTTACGTCCAGCGCGGTGGTGGGCTCGTCGGCTATCAGCAACTGCGGCTTACAGCTAAGCGCCATCGCAATCATCACCCGTTGCAGCATGCCGCCGGAAAGCAGGTGGGGATAGCTCTCCATCAGGCTTTCCGCCCGCGCCAGCCCCACCTCGCGAAGAAGCTGCGTGGCGTGTTGCCAGGCGGCCTTAGGCGACTCGCCCCGGTGGCGGATAAGCGGCTCCACCAACTGCTCGCCAAGCGTCAGCACCGGGTTGAGCGCGCTCATCGGCTCTTGGAAAATCATCGCCAGCCGGTTGCCGCGCAGGTCGGCCATTTGAGACGGGCGCAGCTTAAGCAGATCGCTGCCTTGATAAAGGATTTCTCCGCCGTCGATGCGCGCGCTCTGGGGAGGCAGCAGGCCCATCAGCGACATCGCCGTGACGCTCTTGCCGCAGCCGGACTCGCCGACAATGCCGACAATCTGTCCCGCCTTCACCCCGAATGAGACCTCCTGCACCGCCCGCACCCGTCCGTGGTCGGCGGCGAAAGAAAGGGAGAGCTGATTAAAGCGAATAAGCGGTTCGGTCATCTGATCCTCCGCTGCATTTTTGGGTCGAGGGCGTCGCGCAGACCGTCGCCCAGCACGTTAATGGCGATAACGGTGAGCAAGATAGCCACGCCTGGCGGCATCCACAGCCACGGGCGACGTTGAAAATCGATAAGGCTGTTGGCGGCGTCCATCATGTTGCCCCAGGAAGGGGTAGGCGGCACCACGCCAAGGCCGAGGTAGCTTAAGGCCGATTCGCTGAGAATCGCGTTGGCCACCGCCATGGTCGCCATCACCACCAGAATCGGCACCGTATTAGGCAGCAGGTGGCCGAACAGGCGTCGGCGGGCGCTTAAGCCCAGCACTTTCGCCGCCTGCATAAAATCCCGCTCGCGCAGCGAGAGAATTTGCCCGCGCACCAGCCGCGCCAGCTTCGGCCACTCCAGCAGGCTTAGCATAATAATCACCATATAAACCCGGGCATCGGCGGAGAAATCGAGTTCCGAGAGCATGGCTCCCATCACAATTAACAGCGGCAGGCTGGGGATGGTCATCACCAGGTCGGCAAAGCGCATAATCAGCTTGTCCGTCACGCCGCCCACGTAGCCGGAAAGCGCGCCCAGCAGGTAGCCGAGGGTGACGGAGAGCAGCATCGTCAGCAGCCCGACTATCAGCGAAATGCGCCCGGCCAGCAGCAGGCGGGTGTAAATGTCGCGGCCAAGAAAATCGGTGCCGAGCCAGTGCGCCGCGCTCGGCGCTTTGTTGATCATCAGCGCGTCGGTGGCGTCGTTGCGCCAGGGCGACCACAGCGGCCCCAGCACGCACCAGAGCGCCATCACCGCCAGCAGCGCGAGACAAAGCATCGCCAGCCGGTTGCGCTTAAGCCGCTGCCATGCCTGGCGCCAGGGAGAGGGCGCGGCCTGCGCCAGCGCCGGGATCCCCGCCTTGCGCAGGCGACGTTGAGTGGAAAAAAGCGAATTGAGCATCACGACCTCACCCGAATGCGCGGGTCGGCCCACGCGTAAAGCACGTCGGCAAGCAGGTTGCCAAGAATGGTTAACACCGCCAGAAACAGCGTGAAGCCCATCAGCACCGGGTAGTCGCGGGCGGCCAGCGAGTCGATATGAATATGCCCGGCGCCGGGCCAGTTAAATACTTTTTCGGTAATCAACGCCCCGGAGAAAAGCCCCGGCAGTTCAAAGCCGAGCAGGGTGATGATGGGCAGCAGGGCGTTGCGAAGGGCGTGTTTGAGGATAACCGTACGCTCGCGAAGCCCCTTGGCGCGGGCGGTGCGGATAAAATCCATCTTCACCACATCAAGCAGGCTGGCGCGAAAATAGCGCGTCAGGCTGCCCGCCTGCAGCATCACCAGCGCCAGCACCGGCAATGCCAGATGCGCCGCGACCTGGGCGACCCACGCCCAGCCCGTCGCATCGCTGCCGGTGTTGGTCATGCCGCCCACCGGCAGCCAGTGCAGATCGACTGCGAACCACTTAATCAGCAGCAGGCAGAGAAAGAAGGTGGGAAAAGACATCGCGGCGAAAATCACCACGCTCACCAGATGGTCGAACAGCGAACCGGGCTTCATGGCCGAGATAATGCCCACCGCCAGCGCGATAACCCAGTAGAGGATCATGGCGATGCTCGCCAGCAGAAAGGAATTCCAGATGTACTGGTTCAACAGCTGGCTGACCGGGATCTGGTATTGCAGCGAAAAGCCTAAATCACCGCGCAGCAGCTGGCCCAGCCAGTGCAGATAGCGCGAAAGCAGCGGCTGGTCGAGGCCGTAGAGCGCCTTCAGCTCGGCGGCACGCTGGGCGGTCAGCGTCACGTTGCCGTCAATAAAATCGCCGGGCGTTTTAGCGAACAGCAGAAAGATAATGAACGAGGCGAAGAACAGCATCGGAAGCGTTTGCAGCAGCCGGCGCAGAATAAAGTTTCTCATGACGTTCTCAGCGCCGCCGCGCCCGGTAAGACGCGGCGGCCGGGGGTTCAACGGATCTTACTTAACGATTTTCACATCCGGCAGGCTGCCGGTCAGGCCGTTATAAATGTCGGGCTTAAACCCGGTGACGTGGGCGCTGCTGGCCGACAAAATTTTGCGGTTGCCGAGCAGGATAACCGGCGGGTCTTCCGCCAGCACCTTGTAGAGCTGGTGGTAAATCGGCTTGCGTTTTTCCACCTCCAGCGTGGCGTTGCCTTCGGTGATGAGCCTGTCGACTTCGGCGTTGTGGTAGCCCTGCACGGCCGCCTCGCTGCTGTAATAATCCCAGACGCCGTCGTGCGGATCGTTCAGCGTACTGGTGCTGAAAGAGGCCAGGTCATAGTTGCCCGCTTTGCGCGCCGCCATCAGGGCGTTGAAGTCCACCACCTGCGGCTTGAGCAGCACGCCAATCTGCTGGTAGTTCTCTTTGGCGACAGGCACCAGCGCGTCGTTCAGCACCTTCTTGCTCACCAGCAGGCTCAGCTCCAGACGCTTGCCGTCCTTCACGCGAATGCCGTCGGGGCCGGGCTTCCAGCCTGCTTCCTCCAGCAGCTTTTTCGCCTGCGCCGGGTCATATTTATACGGGTTCACGCCGCTTGTGTCGTAGGCCCAGGAGATAGGCGCGATGGGTTCGATGGCTACCGAGCCGTAGCCCTGGTAGACCACGTCAATCAGCTTCTGGCGATCCAGCCCGTAGATCAGCGCCTGGCGCACTTTTACATCCTGCAGGGCAGGGCGCTTGAGGTTGAACTCCACCTTGCTGTAGTCGCTTGAGCCATAAAGGTTGATGTTAGCGAAGCCCAGCAGCTTGAGCTGTTCGATGTCATCCGGGCGCGAGGTGAAGGCGTCATAATCCGTCTCGCCGGTCTGGAACAGCTGGAAGTTGGTGGACGGGTTAGTCACACGGTAGATAAAGCGCGGGGTAGGCGGCGTGCCGCGATAAAAATGGGTATTGGCGTGGAAACGGATCTCCTGGCCGGGGATGTATTTTTCATACACGTAGGGCCCGTTGCCGAGCGGCTTGACGTGCAGCGTGCGCAGATAATCAAGCTGGCCGGGCTGGTAGCCTTTGCCGTAATACGCCTTCGAGAGCACCGGCCCGCCGATTTTCGCAAGCGTGGTGGCGCCCGGTTGGGTGGTGGTGACCTGCAAGGTCAGCGGGTCGAGCACTTTCAGGCCGCTGACGCGCTGCGCCTTGCCGGCTTTGTAGTCTGCGCCGCCTTCAATATTGGCAAGCGTGATGTCGGTGTCGCCGTCATATTTCGGGTCATGCAAAAGCGTGAGCGTGAACGCCACGTCTTCGGCGGTGAGCGGCGAGCCGTCGCTGAAGGCGAGGTTCGGGCGAAGCTTGATGGTATAGGTTTTGCCATCGGGGCTTACCGTCCAGCTTTCGGCCAGTCCCGGCACCAGTTTGCCCTGGCTGTCCCAGTCGATAAGGCGCGAGAAAATGACGTTGGTCACGTTCTCATCCCAGCCGTTAACAAAAAAGTAAGGGTTAAAGATCCCCTGCGGTTCAGAGATGCCCGCCACCACCGTGTCTTTACGAAGCTTTGCCGCAGCGGGGAGCTGGCTTGCGTCTGCCGCGGGCGTAATGCCCTCTTTGAGCACATCGTCCGCGAGGCTCAGCGAGGAAAACACGACCGCGCCGCCGACCAGCGCCGCCTTCAGAAAAGACGGCGAAGCGAGTTGTAATACATTGATTAACCTTGCCAAAATCGATCCCTCTCGTGAAATAGTTATAGGTTTTCGTAAACAGCCCGAGCATAAAAAGGGGCTTCTGCTTTGTCTGACAGTGAAAAAACAGGCCTTATAGCGTTTTGCGCCAATGGCTTACGCCTGGTCGCGCTCACGCTGCTTTGCCGCGATAAACGGCGCGACGTTGATAATCTCTGCCGGCGGCTGGCGCCGGGCCAGCTGCTGCGCCATCCATGTCATATAAGGCGCGGCGTGGCGGAAAAAGGCGTAGTAGCCGCTGCACAGGTGGTTTTGCCGGTGCTTGCCGTCTCGCGCCAGGCGGTGCTTCGGACAGCCGCCCTGGCAGGCGAAGCGGTATTCGCAGCGCTGGCAGGTGGGCGACGTGGGCGTTTTGGCATTGCCGAAGCGCCGCTGCTGCTTGCTGGCGACCAGCTTGTCCGGCGCGTCGCGCAGGATGTTGCCGAGGTGGTGTTCGGGCGCGACGAAGTGGTCGCAGCTGTAGACATCGCCGTTCTGCTCCACCACCAGCGCCGCGCCGCAGGTTGGCTGCATCACGCACAGCTCCGGCGTGTTGCCGGTCCAGGCCGTCAGCGTGTTATCAAACATCTGCACGAAAACGCGGCCTACGTCGCGGCGCACCCATTCATCGAAGAGCGTTATCAGAAAACGGCCATACGCTTCGCCGGAGACCGACCACGGCGCCACCGCGCTGCCGTGCTCCAGCGCGATGGTTTCGCCAAAGCGGGCCGCTTGCGCCGCGCGCGGCATCGGCTCCACCGCCGGGATAAATTGCAGGTGCTGGCCGCCTAACTCCTGAGTCAAAAAGCGGTAGATCTCCAGCGGGTATTGCGCGGTGACGTCGTTGACCACCGCCAGCAGGTTGAACGCCACGCCGTGGCGCTTGAGGTGGCCGATAGCGTCGACCACTTTGTGAAAAACGCTGCCGCCCGACTGGGTTTTGCGGTAGGCGTCGTAAAGCGGCTGCGGGCCATCTACAGAGATGCCCATCAGGAAATGATGTTCCGCCAGAAAGCGCGCCCACTCGTCGTTAATCAGCACGCCGTTGGTTTGCATGCTGTTGGTGATGCGCTTGTTGCCCGCGTACTGCTTTTGCAGCGCCACGGCGCGGCGATAGAAGTCCAGCCCCGCGAGCGTCGGCTCGCCGCCCTGCCAGGTAAACGCCACTTCATTGCCAGGCGAGCTTTCGATATAGCGCTTAATAAACTGGCGCAGCACCGGTTCGGACATCGCCCGCGACGGCGGCTGGCCGTGCAGCACCGTTTCGCCGTTCGGCAGGTAGAAGCAGTAATCGCACGCCAGGTTGCAGTGAAAGCTGGCGGGCTTGGCCATCAGGTGAAAGCCTTTTTTCATTTTTATCTCTCCCTGCGGCGGGCGAAGCTCGCCGAGAGGCGGTCGAGCAGGATAGCCATCAGCACCACCACAATGCCGCTTTGCAAGCCAAGGCCGATATCCAGTTGCTGGATGCTGCTGAGAATATCGTTGCCAAGCCCGCCTGCGCCGACCATCGAGGCGATAATCACCATCGACATCGCCATCATGATGGTCTGGTTCACGCCCGCCATAATGGAAGGCTGTGCGGCGGGCAACTGCACCTTCCACAGCAGTTGCCAGGGAGTGCAGCCAAAAGCGATGCCCGCTTCAAGGCGCGCGGCGCTGACCTGGCGAATGCCCAAATCGGTCAGGCGCACCACCGGCGGCATAGAGAAAAGAATGGTGGCGAAGATGCCCGGCGGCCTGCCAAGGCCAAACAGAATGGTGGCCGGGATAAGGTAAACGAAGGCGGGCATGGTCTGCATAAAGTCGAGCAGGGTGCGCACCACGCTTCCCACCCGCGCCCGGCGGGCGCTCCAGATGCCAAGCGGAATGCCGATAAGCAGGCTGAAAAAGGTGGAGGAGAGCGTCAGCGCAAGCGTAATTGAGGCGTGCTCGCTGTAGCCGCTGTAAATGATGTAGAGCGTGGCGAGCAGGGCGAAAAGCGCAAAGCCCTTGCCGATGCGCCAGGCGCCGATGCCGGTCGCCAGTATCACCAGCCCCCAGGGCGTGAGCCAGGCGGTCACGGTTTCAAGGCCGCCGGCGAAGGTATCAATCACCACCGCCAGCGCATCAAAAAAGCCGCCCGCGTGGGCGAGCAGCGAGTGGATGGCCTCGTCAATCTGGCGGCTGAAATCAAGCGGGTAGGTCATAAGCTCCTCAGCGCGGTTGCCAGATGTCGGTGTAGGTTTCCGCCATCTGCCAGCGGGACGTGTCCACGCCGGAGAAGAAATGGCGCACATAAGGGGTGGCAGGGGCGTTGATCAGCGCTTCCGGCGCGCCCACCTGCACCAGCTCGCCTTTTTCCATAATGGCGATGCGCGTACCGAGGCGCAGCGCCTCTTCCATGTCATGGGTAACGAAAACAACGGTGCGGCGAGATTCGGCCTGAAGCGTCAGCAGCAGCGACTGCATTTCGCGGCGGATAATCGGGTCGAGCGCCGAGAACGCCTCGTCCATCAGCAACACCGAAGGGTTCACCACCAGCGCCCGGGCAAGCCCCACACGCTGCTGCATGCCGCCGGAGAGCTGGTGCGGGTACTGGTTCGCCACGTCGCCAAGCCCTACTTTCGCAAGCATGGCGCGCGCCCGCTCGTGGCGTTCTGCACGCGCCATGCCTGCCACTTCCAGCCCGAAGGCGACGTTGTCCAGCACGCTTCGCTCATCAAAAAGCGCAAAAGACTGAAAGACCATGCCGATGTGCTCACGGCGCAGAGCGACAGTTTGCGCGGCCGTCAGCGAGCCAAGCTCGCGCCCCTGAAACAGCACCGCGCCTTTGCTCGGCGGTATCAGGTAGTTAAGCGTGCGCAAGAGCGTAGATTTGCCGGAGCCGGAAAGGCCGACAATGACAAAAATCTCGCCGGGAAATATCGACAGCGAAACCGCATTCAGGGCTTTTACCGGCTGCGCGTTTTCCGGGCGTGAAAAAAATGCGCGCTTCGCCGTTGGGTAATAATGTTTATTTACCCCGCGTAATTCAATTATCGGTTCAGACATGGCGTAATTATCTTTTTCAGCAATGTTTACACCCTACATTAAAAAAGCAAAATAAAGTTAATGCTTTTAATGCAGGCAATAGACAATTTCCGCATTAGCTTATTTATATTCCGGCAATGGATTATGGTTCAGGTGAAAATGCCAGGCTTCATCTAATAACCAGGCGCGGACTTTCTCCTGCTGTGCGGATAAAGGTTTACCGCTGGCGGAGATTAAATAGTACCCGCGCTCGGTACGCACTTCCGGCCCGCACTGAAGAAGCTGGCCGCTTGCCAGAAACGGCGTAACCAGAGGCCGCCAGCCAAGCGCCACGCCTTGTCCTTCAATCGCCGCCTGGATAACCAGCGAGTAGGCGTTGAAGGTGCGCGACGCGCCGTGGCTCTGGCCCCTGATCTGGTGGTGGCGAAACCAGTCTTCCCAGCTAAGCCAGCGCTGCGGGCGGGTTTCCGGAAGCTTCAGCAGGGGGAAATCAAGCAGCCGCTGCGCCGTCGGGTTGCCGCCGATTTCCTGTGCAAGGCTCTGATTGCAAACCGGAATGACCGATTCAGGAAAGAGCCGCTGCGCCTGGGTTCCCGGCCAGTTCCCCGCGCCGAAATAGATAGCCAGATGGGCGTTGCTGTCGCGAAAGTTATAGTCGTTAGGCGAGGTGGATACCTGCACCTCCACGCCCGGAATCAGCGCCTGCAGGGCGTTCATGCGCGGCAGCAGCCAGTAGCTGGCGAAGCCCATATCGGTGTCGATGCGAAGCACGCTGCGCTGGTAGCGCGTGCGCTCAATCTGCTCGCTTATTTCGTTGAGGCTTGCGCGCACTATCTGGTAAAGCCCGCTGCCCGCCTCGGTCAGCTGCACCCCCCGATGACGACGTTCAAATAGCGGCGCGTTGAGCAGATTTTCCAGCAGCTGAATACGCTGGCTGACCGCCGGTTGCGAAAGTCCAAGCTCGTTTCCCGCCGCGGTGAAATTACCGTGACGGGCTGCGGCTTCAAATACGACTAATACCTGTAAAGGCGGAAGCTGTAATTTACCTGCCATAAACTGACCTTATGTCATGATAATAAAATAGCCTCTTCACAGAATGAAAATGGCGTGTGATAAACCTGCCATGTTTTTATTTCTGTGGCGAGTTAATAATGCTTATAAATAAACCGAATATCGTTATTCTGATGGCGGATCAGTTAACTGCGAGCGCGTTGCGCGCCTATGGAAATAAAGTCAGCCTGACGCCGAATATCGATAAGCTGGCGCGTGAAGGTGTGGTATTTGAATCCGCCTACTGCAACAGCCCGCTCTGTGCGCCCTCACGCGCTTCGCTGATGACAGGGCAGTTTATCTCCCGCAACAAGGTGTTTGATAACGCCGCTGAGTTTCGCGCCGATTCGCCCACCTTCTGCCACTACCTGCGCGAACAGGGCTACCGCACCTGGCTTTCCGGCAAGATGCATTTTTGCGGCCCGGACCAGCTGCACGGTTTTGACGAGCGGCTTACCACCGATATTTACCCTGCCGATTTCGGTTGGACGCCGGACTGGCGACACCCGGAGCGCCGCCTCGACTGGTATCACAACATGAGTTCAGTGCTGGAGGCGGGCGAGTGCGTGCGCACCAACCAGCTTGATTTTGACGACGAGGCGCTCTTTATGGCGCGCCAGCGGCTCTACGACGCCGCGCGCCAGCCCGACGAGCGGCCGTTCCTGCTGACGCTTTCGCTGACGCACCCGCACGATCCTTTCGCGATACCTAAGCGCTACCTCGACCGGTTCAGGGAAGACGATATCGATCTGCCGCAGGTTCAGGCCCGGGACGTAGAAAACGATCCGCACTCGGCGCGGCTGCGCGCCATGTACCAGTCAGAAGAGGGGCTGCTGAGCGAAGAGCAAATCAAACGCGCCCGCCACGCTTACTACGGCGCGCTGGCTTACGTTGACGACTGCTTTGGCGAAGTGCTGCGCACGCTGGAGGAGACGGGGCTTGCGGATAACACCGTGGTCTTTGTTATCTCGGACCATAGCGAAATGCTCGGCGAGCGCGGCCTCTGGTACAAGATGTCTTTCTTTGAGAACGCGGCGCGCATCCCGCTTATTGTCCACAGCCCGTCGCGCTTTGCGCCGGGGCGCATAAAAGCGAGCGTGTCGCTGGTAGATTTGCTGCCGACGCTTGTGGAGCTTGCGAGCGGCGAAGACCGCCGCGATGAGGCTGTCGCGCCGCTGGACGGCCAGAGCCTGGTGCCGCATTTGCGCGGCAAGCCGGGGCCGGACGGGGCGGTGAGCGAATATCTGGCGGAGGGCGCTATCGCGCCGATGCTGATGCTGCGTCGCGGTCCGTGGAAATACATGTATTCGCTGAGCGACGCGCCGCAGCTTTTCAACCTGGAGCAAGACCCGTTTGAGCTGAACAACCTTGCCGGCAAGGCTTCGCATCAGGACGTCGTTCGCGAGTTCGCCGCGCGCGCAGCCGCGCACTGGAACGTGGAAGATCTGAACCAGCAGGTGCTGGCAAGCCAGAAGAAGCGTTTGTTTTTAACCCGCGTAGCAGGCCGCGACGCCATTGCGAAATGGGACTTTCAGCCCTTCAGGGCAGCCTCAGAGCGCTATATTCGCAACCACCAGACGCTGGACGAGCAGGAAGCTTTCGCCCGCTACCCGCGTCCTTACACCCACCCAGCCGGGGACAAATAATGAAAATGAAAAAACTCGCCGCCATGCTGTTGCCTGGCATCGCCTTGCTCACCGCTTTCCCGGGCTTTGCCGCCGAGCCGGCAAGCTGCGCCACCGTCAGTCAGTCTGACCCGGGCTGGACCGATATCGCCGCGACCAATGCGCTCTCCGGCACGGTGCTGAAAGCGCTGGGCTACGAGCAGAAGGTGCAGAACCTTTCCGTGGCGCTGGCCTATCAGGGGCTAAAAACCGGCCAGCTCGACGTTTTTCTTGGCAACTGGATGCCCGCCCAGCAGCCGGTTATCAGCAAATTTACCGAAGATGGCTCGGTTAAGGTGGTAGGCGCGAACCTGCCTGCCGCGAAATTTACTCTGGCGGTTCCCGACTATGTCGCCGCCGCTGGCGTGAAGGATTTTGCCGATCTGCAAAAAAACGCCGATAAGTTCGACCATAAGATTTACGGCATCGCTCCCGGCGCGCCCGCTAATCAGAACATCAAAAAGATGCTCGATAAACACGACTTTGGCCTGCAGGGCTGGAACCTGGTGGAATCGAGCGAGAGCGGCATGCTGGCGCAGGTGACCCGCGCCGTGAACCGCAAACAGTGGGTGGTGTTCCTTGGCTGGGAGCCGCACGCCATGAACACCCGCTTTAAGCTCACCTACCTGAGCGGTGGCGATGCTTATTTCGGCCCGAACTACGGCAGCGCCACCGTAAACACCGTGACGCGCAAGGACTACGCGACGCAGTGCCCGAACCTTAACCGCTTCTTTACCCAGCTGAAGTTCGATGTCGCGCTGGAAAACGCAGTTATCGCCCGCGTGCTGGACGACAAACAGGATGTGAACGAGGCGGCGAAAGCGGAGCTGGCGAAGCGCCCGGAACTGCTCTCCGGCTGGCTTAACGGCGTGACGACCCGCGACGGGAAACCTGCGGAGCCGGCGGTGAAAAAAGCGCTGGGGATCTAACCTGCGGCGGTTTTTAGCATATCGTCAGGCAAATTTTCCTCAGGGAAGAGGAAGATGGCTTATTAACGCCAGGGGTTTATCCGCGCTTTTCGCTGTCAGTCTGGGCTCGTAACATGCTGTTTTTTATCAGCACAGCAGAAAAGTAAAATGATTAACCGCGATTTTGACCACCTCTGCACGCTTCTTCACCCGTTTTTTATCCGCGAAGATATTCGCCAGAAGCTCAATATTATCGACCAGAACAACATTACCGGCTGGGAAGTCTGGCTGCAGATTGAGTTTTCGAGCCTGTTGGTTTCCACCGGGCATGAGTGGTGGCGCGAGCAAACGCTGAACGCCGATTTACGTAAAAACCCGGTACGCAACTCGCTGCGCACCGACTTCCTGCTGCGCAAGAAAGGCTGGACCCTGGACAGCTATATCGCGCTGGAGATTAAGCAGAATAACGATCCGACCAGCTGCGTGCGCAACATGGTGCTCGACCTTGAGAAAAGCGCGCGCATCAAAGCGTCGGAAATCGATCTGCGCAGCTTCTGGACGCTTGGCATTACCCGTACGATTGAACGCGAAAGGCTGGAAACGCTAATCGATCGCTACCTGATAGATAAGTACTACCAGACGAAAAGCCGGGACAGGCACGTACTGCTGGAACCCATTGAAGATACGCCATTTTGTTATATCGTCATCTGAACGCGGTTGTTTACAGGCCTGACCACAGGCGATACGTCATGAAAACCCTTCATTTTGTATAAAGTTTTCCCGGTATGTGCCGAAACCAGTGATTCTGTCGTACCGGAAATGAGAAACCATGTTAAACCGAGTCAAAGTTGTTACCAGCTTATTATTTGTGCTGGGGCTATTTGGGATTTTACAAATGGCTTCCGGTGGTCTGTTCTTCAATGCCATCAAAAATGACAAAGAGAACTTCACAATTCTGCAAACCATCCGCCAGCAGCAGTCTACGCTGAATGCCAGCTGGGTGGCCCTGCTCCAGACCCGCAACACCCTGAACCGCGCCGGCATCCGCTACATGATGGACGCCAACAACATGGGCAGCGGGGCGACCGTTAACGAACTGATGCAGATTGCCACCACCTCGCTTAAGCAGGCGGAAGAGAAGTGGGCGGCCTATCAGGCGCTGCCGCGCGACCCTCGCCAGAGCGAGCAGGCGGCGGTGGAGATCAAGCGCAACTACGATATCTATCACGGCGCGCTGGCCGAGCTTATCCAGCTGCTGGGCGCGGGCAAAATTAATGACTTCTTCGATCAGCCGACCCAGAAATACCAGGATGGCTTCGAGAAAGAATATAACGACTACATGCAGCAGAACGACAGCCTCTATCAGCTGGCCGTAGATGGCAATAACGGCTCTTACAGCCTGGCTATCTGGATCCTGATTGGCGTGCTGGCGGTTGTGCTTGCGGTGATTATCGCGGTCTGGTTCGGCATTCAGAAAGCGCTGCTGGCGCCGCTTCACAGCCTGATTGAGAGCATTCGCCATATCGCGAGCGGCGACCTGGTGCGTCGTATCGACGTGGAAGGCACCAACGAAATGGGCCAGCTGGCCGATAGCCTGCGCCATATGCAGGGCGAACTGGTACGCACGGTAAGCGTGGTGCGCACCGGCGCGGACGCTATCTATAGCGGCGCCAGCGAAATTTCCGCCGGCAATAACGATCTCTCCTCCCGTACCGAGCAGCAGGCGGCTTCGCTGGAAGAGACTGCAGCCAGCATGGAGCAGCTGACCGCAACCGTGAAGCAGAACGCCGAAAACGCCCGTCAGGCGAGCCAGCTGGCGCTGAGCGCCTCTGAAACGGCGCAGAAAGGCGGCAAAGTGGTGGATAATGTGGTGCAGACCATGCGCGATATCGCGGGCAGCTCGCAGAAAATCGCCGACATCACAAGCGTTATCGACGGCATCGCTTTCCAGACCAACATCCTCGCGCTTAACGCCGCAGTAGAAGCGGCGCGCGCGGGCGAACAGGGCCGCGGCTTTGCGGTGGTCGCAGGCGAAGTGCGCAACCTGGCGCAGCGCAGCGCTCAGGCGGCAAAAGAGATTAAAGGCCTTATCGACGACTCCGTGAGCAAAGTCGACGTGGGTTCAACGCTTGTGGAAAGCGCGGGCGAAACCATGGGTGAAATCGTCAGCGCGGTGACGCGCGTAACCGACATCATGGGCGAAATCGCTTCTGCTTCTGATGAGCAGAGCCGCGGTATCGACCAGGTCGGCCTGGCGGTGTCTGAAATGGACCGCGTGACCCAGCAGAACGCCTCGCTGGTGGAAGAGTCCGCTGCGGCTGCGGCGGCGCTGGAAGAGCAGGCGAGCCGCCTGACGCAGGCTGTCACGGTGTTCCGCATCAAGCAGGACGCCCGTGAAGCGGTTCAGGCGACGCCTGCGCCCAAAGCGCCTGTCGCCCCGGTCGCTCCGCGCAAGCCGGTAGTGGCCGATGGCGGTGACAACTGGGAAACCTTCTGATTCCTCTCAGCTAAGTCCATCAACCCCCGTCCTGTGACGGGGGTTTTCTTTTTTCAGCCCAGCGATAAAACTATTGCCGGAATATTCTTAGCCGCTTTTCTGGTTTCGTTGAAATAATTTCCACACAGCGTGCTTCTTCGCTTCGCTTATTTTTGTGCGGATTAATGTATAAGCGTGGCGGTAAAATCTCGCCTTCCGTGCCGATAAAAATAAAATTTCCCCTCTGATTTTTTATTAATTACGTAAGCTAACAGCGTTTTTATATTTATTAACAATTTCTTTCGCTCCGCTTTTATTTTTCCCCCGTGCCGTAGTCTATGCTTATAACTATGTGATTGAATAATGACTATTTATTACGCGAATATTGTTCGGGAATATCGACCAGAGCCAGGAAACGCTATGTCAGATAAACATGATGATAACGAAACGACAAAGCCGGACGCAGAGCAGGCGCTGACGCTGGCCGAAGAGCAGGCGGAAATCACTAAAACGAAAGTTGTGGATCGCCGTATTCGCTTAACCCGAACTACGCACTCAGAAGAGAAAATGCTTGAAACGGAATTATCTCAGGAACAGGTATTCATCGAGCATGTCATAAAAAATGAACCCGTTGATGAAAATAACATTCCGCAGGTTCGTGAGCAGGGGGATACATTAATTATCCCGGTAATAGAAGAGCAGGTCGAAATTATCAGGCGTTATGTCCTGAAAGAGGAAGTTCATATTCGCAAAGTGAAAACGACCGAGCCTTATCAGGAAAAAGTGATTTTACGACGCCAGGAGTTTGATATTTCCACGGATGAGGAATAAACGGAACGTAACCCAAAACCGAAGCACGAGGAGAATCTGTTATGGCACATGAGAAAATCGTTACTGCTTTTAAACAGCTTCAGCAGGCGGAAGTGGCAAAAGAGAAACTGATTGCAGAGGGTATCGCGGAACACAACATCGATATCATCTCAGGTGAACGGCTGCGGGTTGAAGACAAAGAAATACGCCACCCAAGCTTCTGGCAGCGGTTGTTTGGCGACGACGTGGATGATGATTACGCAGAAGAGTACAACCAGGCGATTCGTACGGGCGGCGTGCTGCTGACAGCGCGCGTGGATAAAGATGACGCAGATCGTATTGAGGCGCTGCTGGATGAATATTCATCTGATTATGCTTCCTCCGGCACTTACGGCGGCTACGGCGTGGGTAAAAGCCCGGAAAATGCCGACCGCGACCGCGAATTTATGGGCGAAACCGATGATGTGACCGGCACCGGCCGCACGACGGGCAGCCTGAACAGCGGCCTCGCGGGCATCGGCGCAGCAGGCGCAGGCGTGGCGGGCGGCACCATTAACGATCCGTCTGAAAAAGTGCCCGGCACAAGCGACGATACGGTGCCGGATGCGGATGATTTAACCCGCGATCGCACCCTGACCGGCCAGGGCAGCGCGGATTACGTGGATGACGATACCCTGCGCGATCGCGATGTCACGGGCCGTACTGGCGCGGGGCTGGTGGATGATGATGACATTAGCAACCGCGATCTGACTGGCCGCACAGGCATAGCGGATGATGACGATATTGCTAACCGCGGCTACGGCACGCCGGGCAGCGCCGTACCGACAGCGGCTGGCGCGATAAGCGGTGCCGACCGCGATGAGACGCTGAAGCTTGCAGAAGAGCAGGTGGAAATTGGCAAACGACGCGTGAGCGATGGTGTCGTGCGTCTGCGTCGTTACACCGTGGAAGAAGATGTCTCGGAGGATATTTCGCTTTTCGATCAGCATGCCGACGTATTCCGCCATGCGGTAGACGAACCCGCCTACCTGAACGACGTTGACTGGTCGGAAAAAACCATCGAAGTGGAAGAGTCTCATGAAGTGCCGACGGTGAACAAAACCGCCCGCGTGCGTGAAGAAGTAGGCCTGCGCACCGAAGGCAACGAGCGGGTAGAAACGGTGAAAGATACGGTGCGCCGCCAGGAGGTGGAAGTGGATAAATCTGGCGCCGACCGCCTTTCCGATACCGATAGCGACCGTCTGAAAGAGGATGACGATCCGCTGCTGCGCAAATAATCTTGCTTCAGCAAAACCGGCCCGCGCTGCCCCGCAGCGCGGGTTTTTTATTGTCTTTAGCCTGCGGTGATCTCGACAAGGTTGCCGTCCGGGTCTTTCAATACCGCTTCGTAAAAACCGTCGCCGGTCATGCGCGGCCCGCTCAGCAGAATGCCCGCCTCTTTCGCCCGGTGCGCCAGCCGGTCTACCGCCTGTTTATCGCCGACGTCCAGCGCGATATGCGCCCAGCCGCCATGTTCTTTATCGGCAGGCCCGTCGGGGAGCGCGGGCAGCGACATCAACTCAAGCGTGGCGCCTTCCGACAGCGTTACAAAACGCGAGGTAAAGCCCGGGCGGTTTTTACTGACGTAAAGCTCGCCTGCTTCAGCATGGAACCAGTCGGCCCAGAAGCGGGCCTGCGCGTCGAGATCAGTTGTCCACAGTGCGACATGGGCGATTTTCATTCACATTTTCTCCCGAAGGTAAGAGGGCATGAAGCACCGCGCCGCCGTGCTGGCGAACGTCCAGCTCCATCTCCAGGTGCGCGTTGCGTGAGGTAATGAGGTAATCGACATCGGCTGCGCCCATGAAATGGTACGGGGCAAAGCGGCCGGGTTTGTCGCTGCTGCACAACACCGCCACGCTTCCTGTATGGGCCAGAAGCTGCTGCTTAAACTGCGCGTCCTGATAATGCAGCGCGCCGAAGCCGCTCTGCGTTTCAAAGGCGCAGACGCCGATAAAAGCGACATCAAAGCGAAAGGGCCTGAGTTGCTCAAGCGCCCGAATATCCACCGCGCCGCCGACCTGCTCGTTCAGCTCTCCGCCCAGCATGATGGTGCGGATACCCGGTTTCGCCAGCAGCCGGGCGGCGATATCGACGCTGTTGGTGACGACAGTCAGGTCGCTGTCGCGCGGCAGCAAATCCGCCAGCAGCAGGTGCGTGCTGCCCGCATCGAGATAGAGCAGCTGGCCGGGGCAGAGAATGTGCAGCGCCGCCTGCGCCAGCGCCTGCTTTTCATCTGCGCTTACCGCAAGGCGCATCTGCGGCGTGCCGCTGGCGGGGGAGGGAAGCAGCGCGCCGCCGTAGGTGCGTTTGCATCTCCCCTGGCGGGCCAGCTCACGCAGGTCGCGGCGGATGGTCGCTTCGGTGGCGCCAAGGCGCAGCGCCAGGTCGGCGGCCATCACTTTGCCATCCTCTTTCAGGATGTTAAGAATGATGGTCTGCCGTTCATCAGGAAAGAGTTTCATATCGCCATTTCATTGGTATGGAATGTTCATGAATGTACATCAATGAATACAAATGTACATTGCTGGCGATAAAAAACGCGATCCCGGCTACACCGCCAGGATCGCGTGATGATCTTAACGCTGGCCTTGCAGGTATTTTTCCCGCTCAGCCTGCGGCACCATGCCGCCGCCCGTGGCCCAGACCAAATGGGTGGCGTTGTTAAGCTGCGCCGTGGTGAAACGGGAGAGGTAATCCGCCGTCAGCCGCCATGGGCCTGGCATGCCCGCCAGCGCGGAAGGCTCAAGCGTAATATGTTCTGCTTCATGGAGCTGGCGCAGCAGGGCGAACAGCGTTTCGTCGGCTACCGTAAAGTAACCGTCTATCAGCCGTTCCATCGCCCGCCCCACGAAGCCGGAGGCGCGACCAACGGCAAGACCATCGGCCGCCGTGACGTTATCAATGCCCAGTTCCTGAACGGAAATCGCCTCATGCAGGCCGGTGTGCACGCCAAGCAGCATGCACGGAGAGTGCGTGGGTTCGGCAAACAGGCAGTGAACGTTGTCGCCAAAAGCGAGCTTCAGACCAAAGGCGACGCCGCCTGGGCCGCCGCCCACGCCGCAGGGCAGGTAGACGAATAGCGGGTTATCGGCGTCCACGGTCACGCCTTGTTGTATAAACTGTTGTTTAAGCCTTTCCCCTGCTACCGCGTAGCCAAGGAACAGCGTGCGGGAATTTTCATCATCAATGAAAAAGCAGCGCGGATCGCGCTCTGCCGCCTTGCGCCCCTGCTCGACCGCCACGCTGTAATCCTGCTCGTATTCCACTACCTCTACGCCATGCTCGCGCAGCAGCGTTTTTTTCCACTGGCGGGCGTCGGCGGACATGTGCACGCTCACGTTAAAACCGAGCTTTGCGCTCATGATGCCAATGGACAGCCCCAGATTGCCGGTAGAGCCTACCGCGATGCGATACTGGTTAAAAAACTGACGAAAGGCGGGAGTGGCGAGTTTACGGTAATCATCCTGAAGGCTAAGCAGCTTCGCCTCCAGCGCCAGCTTCTCGGCGTGAGCCAGCACCTCATAGATGCCGCCGCGCGCTTTAATGGAGCCGGAGACAGGCAGATGGCTGTCTTTTTTCAGCCACAGCGCGCCGGGCAGCGGCTGACCGTAACGCTGCGCCAGCGCGTTTTGCATGGCGGGCACTGGCGCCACCTCCGATTCAATGATCCCCTGTGTGGCGCGCGTTTGTGGGAACACCTCGGCGATATAAGGCGCAAAGCGGGCCAGCCGCGCTTCGGCGTCGCGCACGTCGGCTTGCGTCAGCCCGACGTAAGGCAGCCCTTCAGCAAGGGAAGTGGCGGCGGGGTTAAACCAGGCGGTTTCGCGCAGGGCGATAAGATCGTTCAGTAAGGGAAAAGCAGCGGCCAGTTCGGCAGGGGAAGGCGTGGTCATGGCGTTCTCGCGTACGAAAAGGAAAAGAGCAGCATAGCAGCATGTGCGGCGAGGCAGAAACGGCGTCAGGCCGCTGGCGTAAAGGGCCAGCGGCGCGGTCTGTCACCCTTCGACATTCACCACTTTGATATCCACCATGCCGATACCCAACTGGCGCGGCGAGTGGCCGAGGATATTACCCTCGTTAGTGGTTTGCGGGTCCGGCGGCACGATGACCAGCGTGTTGCTGCGCGATGGGTTTTCAAAATGCAGCGTGGTGGTTGAGACATCGTTGCCAAGCGTCAACGTCTGCTCTTTGTCTCCCACCCGCACCGGAATCGGTTTGTTGGCGTTCGGGCCGAAGGCTTTCGCGGTGATAACCAGGTCGAATTTCTCCGGCAGCGGCGCGTTATATTCAATCTTCACTTCATTGCCGAGCTGCGCGTTTGACCAGCGCCCCCAGGATTCCGGACGCGAAATGCCGGTGAACTGCTTCACCTCTTCCGGCGCGCCCGCCACGTTAAAGACGAAGCTGTCGGCTTTGTAGCGAATATCGTTATCGACGATTTTCAGCAGGTCGACGTTGCGCTGGTAGTGGTCGGTGCTGATGACGGTGTCGCGAAACGCCGCTTTGCCCTGCCAGATGGCTTTATCCACCCGCTGCACTTTCTGCTCGCCGCCCAGTTGGCCCTGCGAGACGCAGAGGTCGGTAGAGAGCGCCAGTTCCGGCGCCCAGAGGCGCGCCATCTTGTAGCAGTTATCCACCCACAGGAAATTATCGCGCGGGGCGAAATCCGCCAGCTGGTAGCGCAGCGGCGCGGAGTATTCGCTCTCCGGCAACGGCTCTATTTTCTTATCGGCAACGCGCAGCAGCAGCGGCAAGTGGAAGCGGCTGCCGGAGAACGCGATGGTTTTTTTCTGCTGATCGACCGTGAAGTCATCGATTTTGGTCGGGAAATTCCACAGACGGATGATGTCCGGCTTCCAGGCGAGCACTTTCTCTTTCATGTTCAGGAACACGGTCGAGAGCGACTGGCCGGAGATGCTGCTGCGCCCCAGTCCGATGAAGTTGTCGCCGCCCAGGATATCCAGCACCGTTGCGCCGTTGTCTATGGTGCTGCGCTTCACCGCCACCACGTCCTGCTGCGGTTTATCGCCGCGCAGGATAAAGAACAGATTTTCCCTGTCCTGCTTGCTCAGGTATTTATAAGCCGTGTTGTTCATCGCCAGATGGTCGGAAGAGACCACGATGACCGTATTTTTGAAGTACGGCGAGGCTTTGATTTTGTTGATAAGCGCCGCGATATGCTCCTGGCTGCAGGTTACGGCGCTGAATGACTGATTCGGTTTGCCTTCGAACGCGTAGCTTTTACGCTGGCAGGTGCGCGAGACGAAGCCGTCGGGATGGTGGGTGTCCACCGTCAGCGCGAAAAGGGAAAAGCGTTTGCCCGCTTTCGACAGTTCTTCATACTTTTTCCAGACCTGCTCGAGCACCGTGTCGTCATAGAAGCCCCAGTCGTTGCGATAGGCCGGGTCCGCCACCACGCCTTTCAGCTCCTCCGCGCCGTACAGGTGGTCAAAACCATGGGATTTCAGGAAGACATCTTTGCCGGCGAAGCGCAGATTCGCGCCCTGCATAAAGTAGTTTTCGTATCCGGAGTTTTTCAGGATATCGCCAAGACAGATATTTTGCGGGAAGAAGCTCGACATTGAGGCCGAGGCGTTGCCCTCGAACGGCGCAAAAAGCGGAATGCCGCACTGGGAGGCGACCATACCGGCGATGGTGTAGTCGGTGCCGGGGAGCTGCATCGTTTTGCTGAAATCCAGCCCTTCGTTTTTCAACGCGCCCAGTTCCGGCGCAAGCTGCGGGAACGCCTGATCGTCAAAATAGGTGCGCTCCAGGCTTTCGCCGTAGATATACACCAGGTTCAACTGCGGGTCGGGGATCGTTTTATTCGGCTCTTTATAATACGTGACGAAATCAGGGTCGCCTTCGCGGCTTTGCGATTTCACCAGTTCGGTTATCTGGCGAAACGCCGGGCTTGCGTCCACCGAGGCGAGCGCCAGCGCCAGTGCCAACAGGCTATAGCCAAGGTGATGCGGATGGCGACGGCGGCGCAATATCCAGGCGAGCAGGCCGAACACCGCCACCAGGATGGCGATAAGCCCGACGGCGGGCAGAATGTATTTGGTCACGCCTGCGCCGGTAAGGCTGTTGGTAAGGGTGTAAAGCACCGCGTCGTTAATGCCGTCGCCGGTAAAATAGTTACTGGCGTAAAGCGTAATGTTCAGGATGACAAACAGCCCTAACACCACCAGCGTGGCGACAAACCACCAGGTATTGCGGCCCGCTTTTAGCGCGTAAATCGCCACGGAGGCGAGAAAAAAGACCACGGAAAGCAATTCTGACACTACCGCACCCTCACAGACGGCTCACGCCGACAGGCTTAATTCCACTTTTTTAGCGCTACAATCTAACTTTGCTGTCACGCTCCTGCAATTCTAGTGTCATGGTTTTGTGCTGTTGTTCGGAATTGGTTTAGATACGTTATTTTTTGACGCGTATCGCATCGCTGTGCGGCGGCGTTTTGCCGCCTGTTAGCCTTTTTCCTGTCTGGCGGTTTGCACCATGCGGTCAATACGAAATAAGCAGGGGCTTCAGGACGCGTGGTAAGCCAGATAAGCGAGGGGAGAAAAAGCGAACCCGGCGCGGCGACGCGCGCCGGAAGAGGCGTCAGGAGAGGAAATTCACGCCCTGTTTTAGCACGATGTCGCAGGCTTTGGTTTTCACCTTCTGGGCAAGCGGCGTGGTGCCGATGTTGTTCAGGTTTAAAGGCTGGCCGTCGCCTGTATCAAGCAGGCCCTGAGCGCCCTGCAGGAAATCGGGCTCCTGCTGCTGCTCCTGCGGCGTCGTGATGCCAAGCTTCTCCATCACCTGATTTTTAATATTCTCCGTACTGGTGGCGGAGACCAGCTTCTGCTTAATGCAATATTGCAGAATGCCTGCCGCGTTAGGCATGGTTTCGGCGCTCAGCGTTGAGGCGCCGCCGTTAAGCAGGCCGGTGAGCGAGGAGAGCGAAAGGCCGCCCTGCTGGGTCGTGGAGGCGGTTGCGCCGCTGCTGCTCTGCTGGCTGAGTTGACTGGCGGCGCTGGAAAGGGATTCCTGCCAGCTGGCGGCCTGGGCATTGCCGCACATAAAGCCAGCGGCGATCGCCGCAAGGCAAATACTTTTCACTGCTTTCATCACGCTTACTCTCTTTTATGGCAATAACGCCGGAAAACTGGCCCGAGTATAACGACGCTGACGGCGTAAATAAGCTCTCACTGCGCGCTAATTCGCAAAACGGCCTGCACAACGGCACTTTCCAGTTTTTTCTTAGGCGGCAGGGCGCGTTTTACCAAAACGGCGCTGGTCATCGGCTTCGCGCAGAGCGATGCTGATACTCACGCCTTCGCCCGCCGCGGGCAGCGGGCGGTGCGGGCGAAGCGTATTCAGCGACATCGGGGGGGATAAGCGCCAGGCGTGGGCGGGAGCGTAAAAATTAATACTCTTTGCCGGTGACGCGGCTGCGGTAGCTGTCCCAGTTGAAATTCACCCACAGGCTATTGCCAAGGCGCATACGGTCCATCACGCGCTCACCCAGAAGCTTGGTCATCTCTTCCATGTTCTGGTTAGTGAGCATGCCGGTGGGACGTTTGGAGGAGGAACGGCGATCCACAAGCTGGTTGATTATTACTTTTTCGTAGCGCGATTCGCTTTGCATACCTATCTCGTCAATGACAAGCAGGTCAACGTTGCTGAGATCCTTAAGCAGCTGTTCTTCACTGGTTTCACGATTGCCAAAGGTATCTTTCATCGCGGACATAATATCGGCCACCGTGATTATCATGACCGACTTGCCGCGCAGCAGCAGCTCATTGCAGATAGCAGCGGCAAGGTGGTTTTTACCGGTTCCTGGCTTGCCTGCAAACACAAAGCTCGCAATGTTGCCATCAAACGCCTCGACATACTGGCGCGCCTTGTTAACCGCATTCATCTGCCCCTCATTTTCAACTCTGTAGTTGTCGAAGGAGCAGTTCTGGTGCAGCGGGCGAATGCCGGAGCGATTAAACGTACGCTGCATTTTCATCGCCCGGTTTTCACGCTCGATGGCTTCTGAGCGAAGACGTCCCTGCTCCTGCTGCCAGGCGAGTAGCTCTTCGCCGGTTTTAAACGCGGGCGTCACGTCAGGCGGCATAAGCCGCTTAAGACGCGCCATCAGGTCAGTGACGTTTTTCATCGTTAACCTCGGAATCCGTCAGGAATGTGGTCGTCTGGTTGCGGGATGGTATTCACATCGCGTCGCGCTCCATTGCCAGAGGCGGCGCGGTTCATCTGCACGCTGCGCGCCAGCTTCTGCTGCCACTGGATATGGTGAAACACTTTGCCTTCCGCCTGCCAGTAGGTAACGAAAGAGGCGAGCTCTTGCGGCGTGACTGGCTGAGCAAGCGGGATGCCCCATAGCGCCGCCATGCGCTGGAACTCCGCGTCAGGCTGCCAGCCCAGGTACATGCGAAATTTACCCGCCGGCGCAGGGACAGGCTGCGCAGGGTCGACAAACTCTTCATACAGCTGCGCATCCAGGACGACATCCGTTTGCGGCGCGGCAAGTTGCGCTTCTTTGGCCAGCAGTTCCGCCATGCGTTCCGGCGTAACGGCGTAAAAAGCGGGCGCATTGTTATCGAAAACCGCCACGGCGCCGCGTTCGGCCTGCGCCAGCACGCTGTCGGGATCGCGCCGGAAGGCGTTAATGTCGACGATGTCTGCGGTTAATACTCTGGAAGACATAAAACTATCTCAATCAACGGGTTAGCTAAGATTCGCTTGAGGGGGAACGCATCATAGCGTTTATGGCTTCATAGTAGCACAGTCGGGCTGCGTGTTTGAGGCCGCAGGCGCAGGAAAGGGCAGATATGCTGAAAAAAAACGCAGGCGCGCAAGTCGACTTACGCGCCTGTATTTCCCCGGCAGGGCAGTATTTTAAAGTAATGCAGCGAGTTAGCTAATGATGTTCAGCGTAACGTCGATGTTGCCGCGGGTCGCGTTGGAATAAGGGCAAACAATATGCGCCGCATCGACCAGTTTTTTCGCTTCCGCTGCGTCCATTCCCGGCAGGTGAATATTCAGCTTCGCTTCGATGCCAAAGCCGGTCGGCAGCGGTCCGATGCCCACTTCACCTTCAATAAACGCTTCTTTCGGCATGGCGATTTTGTCGCGCGCAGAAACGAACTTCATCGCGCCCAGGAAACAGGCGGAGTAGCCGGCGGCAAAAAGCTGTTCCGGGTTGGTAACGTCGCCACCCATACCGCCCATCTCTTTTGGCACGCCAAGCTTCACGTCCAGCACGCCGTCAGAGGAGGTGGCGCGGCCGTCACGGCCCCCGGTGGCTTTTGCTTTAGCGGTGTAGATCACTTTTTCTAATGACATGGCAGGTTCCTCGTCGTTTCGTTTTAGGGCAAAAATATCGAGCTATAAAATAGCGCGCTATACATGTGTTTTTTTTAAAACCCTCCCGCAGGAGGGCGTTAAGCTTTATTCAGGCTGTCACGGAACGTTTCAAGCTGGGTCTTCAGGCTAACCAGCGTATCAATGTCGCAGTTCGCGGCGCAACGCACCGATTCCGGCAGCGATAGCGCTTTCGCCTGGAGGTCGCGTCCGTTCCCGGTCAGGGTGACGACGACCTGGCGTTCATCTTCGCGTGAGCGCTGGCGCAATAACAAACCCGCGCTTTCCATCCGCTTCAGCAGCGGCGTCAACGTAGCGGAGTCCAGAAACAGTCGCTCGCCAATCTGCGAGACGGTAATGTCATCCTGCTCCCACAACACCATCAACACCAGATACTGCGGGTAGGTAATGCCAAGCGGCGCCAGCAATTGCCGGTACAGCTTATTTAACGCAAGGCTCGCGGAGTAAAGCGCGAAGCAGAGCTGGTTATCCAGCCGGAGCGTTGTCTCTTCGTCAGCAGGTAATGTCGTTTTCATGGTTTTCAATATAGATAGCGCACAATTTAATTGCAAGTTATTTTTTACGGGCAGATGTAGCGCAGAACGACCTGGACGGCCATCTCCCGGTAATAGTCGAGCTGGGCGCGGCTGTCGGTCTCTTCTTCAAACAGCATAGAAAAAGTATAGCTATTGGCGACGTGATGAAAGCTGAAGCTGCTTATCAGGCGATGAACGTCGCGGGCGTTAACCTGTTTGCTGAAGAGCTGGCGCGCCTGGCCGCGGGCCAGGATCTCTTCCAGCAGCGTCAGGGCGCTGCGGTTGATATCACGGATCCAGGCCGATTCTCGCATATAACGGCCGCGCTGCATGTTCTCCATGCAAATGATGCGAACAAAATCCGGATGGGCGGCGTGGTAGTCGAAACTGGCTTCCACCAACTGCACCATTGCTTCAACCGGCGGCATTGCCGACAGGTTTAACGCTTTTTCGCTGGCGCGGATTTGGGTATAGACATACTCCAGCACCTGCACATAGAGCCGCTCTTTCGTTTTAAAGTGGTAGACCACCATGCGCTTGGTGGTGCCCGCCTTTTCGGCAATTTGCTCCATGCGCGCGCCGTTAAGGCCGTATTCGGCAAACAGCTCAATGGCGCTGAAGAAAATCTTCTCTTTCAGGCTCGCTTCGTCAAAGCGCGTGGGCAGGTAAACATCATGATTTTCCACTACAACTCCTTGGTCCCGCAGGGATGAGCAGGGCGATTATGGCAGCGCGGGCGCGATGCACAAGCCCGCGATGGCAATTCTCTGCGTTAAACCAAAAAGAGAGTCGGGCGGCTCACACGCGCGGACGTTTACGATAAAGCCATAAACCCGGCAACGAAAGACCGATGGAAAGCGCGCCGACAATGGACGACGCCTTCAGAAAGTGGGTGACGAGCGCGATAAGATAAACCTCGTCATAGCCAAAGTGGCTGAGCTTAACGGCGGAGACCATCGCCGTGTAGGCGGAAATACCGGGGAACATCGGGATCACCGCCGCGACGGTAAAGACTTTCGGGTGCGCCAGATACCAGCGGGACCACTGAATGCCGATGCTGCCGACAAGAATCGCCGAGAGAAAAGTGCTCCACTCAATGTTGAGGCCGCAAAGCATCATCGCCGTACGTGACGTGTGGCCAATAGCGCCGAGCAGCGCGCACCACGGCAACGCGCGCAAGGGCACGTTAAATACCATCGCAAAGCCCACCGCGGGAATTGCCGACAGCACCATATCCTGCAGCAGAATCAGCGCAATATTTATTATGCCCATCCTGGCAGCCCCCATAAGGCCAGCGCGATTATCGCGCCAATACAGGTCGCCAGCGCCAGCATGCTCGCCATAGCCCAGCGCGCAAGTCCGGTATTCACATGGCCTTTAAACATATCCGCTACCGCGTTGATAAGCGGGAAGCCGGGCACCAGCAGCAGGATGCTGGCCGCCATTGCTACGGTCGGCACCTGGGCGAAAAGCGGCAGCCGTAGCATCAGCCCCGATACGGTGGTGGCGACAAAAGCGGTAATGCAGAAATTGATTTGCGGATGCAGGTGCTGGCTGGTCAGCACCTGACGAACGTACATGGCGAGGGAACTGGCGGTCAACGTGACCAGCGCGCCGTCCCAGCCGCCGTTGTTCATTTTGCAAAAACAGGCGCAGGAGAGGCCTACCATCAACACGACCAGCCAGCGCGGGTAGCGCAGCGGTTTAATCTGCGCGAAGCGCTTTTCCACATCGCGATAATCCAGCAGTTTATGTTCAGCCAGGATGACGATGCGCTGCACCTGGGTTACCACATGCATGTTAATGCCGCGATCGACATTCTTTCTGGTGGTCGTTAAGCAACGGTTGTCTTTAATGGTAGTCAGCACGATGGAGTTCGCTGAGATGGCGCTCTCGACGCTATCCATGCCGAGCGCGCGCCCAAGCCGGGTAGAGAGTTCATCTATCAGCGCGCTTTCCGCGCCGTGCTGTAAAAGGAAAAGTCCGCACTCAATACAGAGGCGGGTGATATCGCGTTGCGATGAAGACTCAACTTCCATAGTTGACCCTTGCCGTTAAGTAAGGCGCCCGGGGCGCGAAAAGGCGAAAAAAGGTTGTAGCACAGGGCTGAAACGGCACGGGCGCAGGCAGATCAAATTTTCAGCGGGTTGCAGATGTTTTTACCTGGAGGTGGAAAATTTGAACCCGTCCGCAAAATTGTGTGAGTGTCGAAAAGTGCAACTTTTAACCCGAAATTGACCTTCTTTTCGCATGGAGAACGGTGAAAAATGCATTTTCACTCATTTGTGAAACATAAAAATAACATTTCAATCACCTTTCCGAGGCGAGCGACCCTATGAAGACTCAGGTTCTGATCGTTGGCGCCGGTCCGTCCGGCCTGCTGCTTGGCCAGTTGCTGCATAATGCTGGCATCAGCAACATTATTCTTGAACGCCAGACCCCGGACTATGTGCTTAGCCGCATTCGCGCCGGCATTCTGGAAAGCGGCACTGTCGAGCTGCTGCGGGAAGCGGGCGCGCATCAGCGTATGGACGCCGAAGGTCTGGTGCATGACGGCGTTGAATTTCTGGTCGAGGGCAGGCGTATTCCGGTGCCGCTCAAAGCCCTGAGCGGCGGCAAATCGGTCATGGTCTACGGCCAGACTGAAGTCACGCGTGATTTGATGCAGGCGCGAAGCGAAGCCGGCGCGCCAACGTTTTACAATGTCAGTGACGTTGCGCTGCATAACCTTAAAAGTGATAAGCCGTATGTCACTTTTAGTAAGGACGGCGAACCGTGCCGCATTGATTGCGATTACATTGCCGGCTGCGACGGATTTCATGGCGTTTCGCGCAAAGCGATACCCACAGACGTACTGCGGGAATATGAATGCGTTTACCCGTTCGGCTGGCTGGGGTTGCTTGCCGATACGCCGCCCATTCACCATGAACTTATCTACGCCCACCATGACCGGGGTTTTGTGCTTTGCAGCCAGCGCTCGCTAACGCGCAGCCGCTACTATTTGCAGGTGCCGCTTACCGATAAAGCCGAAGCCTGGTCCGACGATCGCTTCTGGGATGAGCTGAAGCGCCGCCTGCCGCAAGATCTTGCGGGTAAGCTGGTTACCGGCCCTTCGCTTGAGAAAAGCATTGCGCCGCTGCGCAGTTTTGTGGTGGAGCCTATGCAGTACGGCTCGCTGTTTCTGGTGGGCGACGCGGCGCATATCGTTCCGCCGACAGGGGCGAAGGGGCTAAATCTGGCGGCGTCAGACGTTAATTATCTCTACCGCATTTTATGCGGCGTTTACCATCAGGGAAGGCGGGACTTGCTGGCTTGTTACTCGCAACTGGCGCTGCGTCGGGTATGGAAGGGGGAGCGGTTCAGCTGGTTTATGACGCGTTTGCTGCATGATTTTCAGGAGCAAAGCGGTTTTGACCGCCGGATGCAACAGGCTGAGCGCGACTATTTCCTGGGATCGCAGGCCGGGCTTACCACCATCGCTGAAAACTACGTGGGGCTGCCGTTTGAAGCGGTGCGGTGATCGGCAGGATCTTTTCTACACTCTTTAAAAATGAGCGAAGAAGTCAGAACATGAAGCCTGTAACGCCGGTTCCCGTATTTACGCTTTATGGCGAAAGCCTTAACTGGCCAACGCCGGATCTGCTGCACTGTGAATCCATTCACAGCCGCAGCAGCCTTTATGAATGGCATATCCGCATCCATCAGCATGCGGATATCGTTCAACTGCTTTATCTGCATACAGGCAGTGCGGAAATCGAAATTGAGGGAGGAAAGCGGCGCGTTTCTGAGGCTTGTATTCAGGTCGTGCCTGCGCTCTGCGTGCATAGCTTTAAATTTTCGCCGGGCGCGCAGGGTTACTCGCTCTCCTTTTCTTCTCCGCTGGTCGCGCTTTTTGAGCAACGTTTCGGACAACCGCTGGAAGTGCTTACCCGGCCGCGCTGTCTGCCGGTAAAAGCGTCGCGCCATCGCATTAATGCTTTATTCAGCACGCTGCAGAGCGAATATGAAGGCGACAACCTGGCGCGCGAGATGATGCTGCATTCGCTTATCAGCGCGCTGCTGGTCTGGCTAAATCGACAGTGCGCCCAGAGCGAGGCGCTGCCGGAGCGGCCCAAACGCAACAAGGCGGCGATGCGCCAGTTCTCAAAGCTGCTGGAACGCCACTACCGTGAGCAATGGCCTGTAACGGCATATGCGCAAAAGCTTGGGCTCTCCGTCACGCACCTCAATACGTTATGTCACGAGTTTCATGGCGCCAGCGCGTTAAATCTTCTTCACCAGCGCCTCACGCTGGAAGCCCGCCGCACATTGCTTTATACCAGCATGACGATAAGCCAGGTTTCAGATTATCTGGGGTTTAGCGACGCCACCTATTTCTCCCGTTTTTTTCGCCGTACGGTTGGCGTTACGCCGAAGGCGTTTCGCGATGCGGGCGCGGTAAACGCTTTGCTAAAGAAATAATTAAACTAAAAACTCTGTTTTAGATAATCTAATTGCGATATTACTTATTAAAACTTTCCTTTTTTAATGTGTATTAATCCACATGGTTTTGACTATTTTAAATAAGAGTATATCAGTGTGTAGAGAAGGGCGGTTTTGTTATTTTTAACGCATTGACACTCACCTGGAGGCTTCATAAACTACTGACGCTCATCCCGGATGAATTTTAATTGTCTGTTTTGAATAAAAGCCCTGGCGCGTTTTATTAACAATAACGCCTAATGGCTTTTCTTTTTATATTTAATCATCTCATTATTATAAGCGTTGTTATTAGTTAGTCGTCATGCTTTTGCCGGAAGGGTTTAGCCGGAGGATATATGATACCAGGACGTTGCAAGCAGGGAATTATTATCAGCGCGTTACCCGTTATGCATAACGGGCTTAAAGCCATTATTACCCACCATTTCCCTGACATGGAATTACATCATTATCAGAGCAGTTGTGGGCTTTCTCCGTTGGTAATGCGGTGCGCCAACCTGATTATTCAGGAAATCCCGCCAGTAGCAGACGATGCCCGGGCGGAATGTGAAGCCTGCTATCGGCTTATCGCCCAACTGCCGGGCATCCATTGGATTTTTATGGTGCCGAAGAACGTATTCAGCCTGGCGGTAGAGTATTTAATGCGTCCTCAAACTACGCTGCTGGCGACGACGGAATCGGTTGAAGGCTTGATTGAAGCTATACGTCTTGGCAGCGAGCGCGCAGAACGTATCAGTCAGTTATTGCTTTCTCCTCACGAGGTAAAAATATCTGGTCAAGTTAGTACGGCCTGTACTTTAACCTCTTCAGAACGACAAGTATTACGCCTTTTGGGAAAAGGCTGGGGTATTAACCAGATAGCCCAACTGCTTAAGAAAAGTAATAAAACCATCAGCGCTCAGAAGAACAGCGCTATGAAACGCTTATCGCTAAAAGGTAATGCGGAAATGTACGCCTGGATTAATAGCTTTCAGGGCGTCAAAGAACTGAATTTGCTTTCACTGCAAAAGGAACAGGCAGAATGGAATTTATCACATCAGAAGTGAAAATCGCCCTTATTGAAAGCTGCGTGATGAGCGCAGCGGGGGTCAGTGTATTGCTGCAACAAAATCGCAGGCCGCGTTATCAGGTTTTCACTTTTACGACGCCGGCAGAATTTCTTGCGGCGCAAGAAGCAGAATCTTTTTCCGCCGTTATCTTCTCTTTACCGGGTACGCGTGAGCATCGGCGCGAATGTCTTACCTTTTTTGGTGAAATGGTAAAAAACCACCCGAAAGTCAAGCGGCTGGTGATGGCGAACAACGAAGCGGAAGCGCGGCTGATAAACCAACTTTCCTTAACCTCATTTCATGGCGTACTGGATAAATCCGTGCCGCTTAATAGCTTTGCAGAAAATATTTTCGCAGCGCTGGGTGACAATCCCAAAAACAGTGAAGGCGCTAATAAGGCTAACCCGGTAAAAGCGGCACCGCGCCTTTTAAGCCCAACAGAGCGTACAATCTTACGTTATCTGACAGACGGCTACTCTATTTCACAAATTGCCTCTCAGCTGGAGCGTAACATCAAGACGATTCGCGCTCATAAGTTCAACGCTATGCTCAAACTCGGCGTCAATACAGATGCTGGCCTGCTTAACGCGGCAGATATGCTGCTTCATCGCGCTACCCCTTTTTGATTTTCAGGCTCCGGCAGGGGATCTGACCGGAGCTTTTTTCTCACCACTTTTATTCCTGCCCATTCAGAAGGGTTCAGGATCAGGCTGCGCGGCAACATCGTTTTTTACTGGCAGACATCTATCCACTGCGCCTCGGTCAGTTCTGCAAGGCGAGAAGGGGAGATGCGCACGGCGCTATGAATGGCGCCAGCGGCGGGTAACACTTCCTGGTAACGCTTAAGCGATACATCGCAATAGACCGCAAGCGGGTGTTCCAGGCCGAAAGGGCAAACGCCGCCGACCGGATGGCCAGTCCAGGTGATCACTTCATCGCTGCTCAGCATACGCGCTTTAGCGCCAAAGGCGGCTTTGAGCTTTTTATTATCCAGTCGGGCATCGCCTTTCGCCACGATAAGGATAATCTCGTTCCTTACCTTTAACGACAGGGTCTTGGCTATCTGTCCTGGTTCAACGTTATGCGCGGCGGCGGCCAGCGCGACGGTCGCCGTACTTTCGTTGAGTTCAATAATGTCGATGTCGGGGGCTTTCTCGGCGAAAAACTGCCGTACAGATTCCAGACTCATGTGTTTCTCCTGCTGAAGACTTTCCTTTGCTGATATAAACCAGAATGGGCTGATGATTGTTATTGATTAACCCACCGGTAACAAGTCGGTGTTTTCTGGATCTTCTTCACAATCACAGAAACCGGTTACTGTAACCGGTTGCAGCCCGGCTCCGGGCGATTAATACTGGTTCCGTAACCACCCTCTGTATCCCTTAAATAATAAGAGCCGTCTATGAAACGTATCCTTGTATGCTGTGCCGCTGGTTTGTCGACCAGCATGGTAGTGAATCGTATGAGGCAGGCCGCAGAGCAGCAGAATATCGCTGTGGAGCTTAACGCGGCGGGCATTAACGTATTCACGGAGTCGTTTTCCCGTTATGACTGTTGCCTGCTGGGGCCACAGGTTAAAACACATCTTGAGGCATGCAGGGCACAGGCAGCCACCAGCCAGATACCTGTATCTGTAATTAACTCAATGGACTATGGAATGATGCGCGGCGACAAAATTCTCGCTGACGCACTCGCGTTATTAGCCTGACAGGAGAGCCGCTATGTCTGCCAACCATGCCGCCTTTAATGTGATTTTTCGCTTTGTAGAAAATTATGTTAGCCCTATTGCTGGGCGCATCTCTTCCCAACGTCACGTAATGGCCATTCGTGACGGTTTTATTTCCGCCATGCCGTTTATGATTGTCGGGTCATTTTTACTGGTTTTCGCCTATCCGCCTTTTTCGCCGGACACCACCTGGGGGTTCGCGCGCAGCTGGCTTGATCTCGCAAAGCAATTTGAAGGGCAAATCCTGACGCCGTTTGATATGACGATGGGCATTATGTCTATCTATATCTGCGCCGCTATCGCCTATAACCTGGGCAAACATTACGTTAAATCCCATCAGCTCGATCCCTTTATGTGCGCCATGCTGTCGCTGATGGCTTTTCTGCTGGTTGCGGCGCCGAAAACCAAAGGCACCTTACCCGTCGATAGCCTGGGCGGTACCGGCATTTTCACTGCCATTCTGGTGGCGATTTACTGTGTAGAGATGATGCGTTTTCTGAAAGCGCACAACATCGGCATACGTTTACCGGATCAGGTGCCGCCGATGATTAAAAACTCTTTCGACCTGCTGATACCGGTGTTGGTGGTCGTGCTGACGCTTTATCCGCTGAGCCTGTTTATCCAGACGCAGTTCGATATGCTGATCCCACAGGCGATCATGTCCCTCTTTAAACCGCTGGTTTCAGCAGCAGACTCGCTGCCTGCGATCCTGCTGGCGGTGCTGATTGGCCACCTGCTCTGGTTTGCCGGCATTCACGGCGCAGCCATTGTCTCAGGCATGTTGCAGATGTTCTGGCTGACAAACCTTGGGATGAACCAGAGCGCGCTGGCGCAGGGCGCGCCGTTGCCGCATATTTTTATGGAAGCTTTCTGGACTTTCTTTATCGTGGTGGGCGGTTCGGGCGCAACCATGGGACTGGTGCTCTGCTACCTGCGCAGTCGCTCGGTGCATCTGCGTTCGATTGGCCGTCTGAGCGTAGTGCCAAGCATTTTTAACATCAACGAGCCGGTTATTTTCGGTACGCCTATCGTGATGAACCCGGTCTTCTTTATCCCATTCCTGCTGGCGCCGATGGTTAACGCTATCATTGCCTGGGCGGCGATGAAGCTTGACCTGATTGGGCGCGTCATTTCGGTCGTGCCGTGGACGGCGCCTGCGCCTATTGGCGCCGCCTGGGGGCTGGGATGGGATTTTCGTGCGGCTATCCTGGTGGTAGTGCTGGCGGTCATTTCCGCCGTCATCTACTTCCCGTTCTTTAAAGTGTATGAAAAACAGCTGCTGGCGCAGGAAGCGGCGGAAGCGGATGCACAAAAAGAGGCGGAAGCCGAGGGGCGCCAGGTGGCGTAATTAAAGACGGCGGGGAGACCCGCCGTTATCTATTTCAGGGTGCAGTCGCCGCATTGCTGCACGTCCGGCAGACGGTAACGCTGACAGCAAGTGCGGCGAACCAGCAAACCTTCACGCAGCACAACGGTGCGGTAAAGTGGGTTATCCTGCCCGTTGCGTAGCTGTTTTTCAAAGAAGCAGGCTTTGCGAAGGGCGTTTACCGTCTCTTCGCCAAGAAACCCCTTCCACTCGCCAAGGCACCAGTTGATCAGGTAGCCTGTGTTGCTCCAGATAAGCCGCGCGTTGATATCGCCGGTCGCCTCAAGCGCTTTCACAACCGGCTGCAAACACTCTGTCACCAGCTTCTCAATACGTTCGCGTGCGGATAACGCACTGGCGAGGTGATCTTCCTGCACGTTCAGCCAGAAGCAGGCGGCTCGACCGGTTTCATGGAATTCAACATGGATATGCGAAGGCGTAACGGCGATGGCCTGCGGCTGCGTCAGTAGCGCCAGCATGAGCGGCGGCGCCAGTAAACCCAGATACCACTGCGCCCAGAGCGAAACCAGCGGCTTGGCCTCACGCGGCTGCGTAAGATGGTTACGATAGATATGATCGGAATAGATAGCCATCAGAGAAGCAAGGCGGGTGGGATGCGCCCATTGTTCCAGCGTCATCGCCGCGTCTGGCGGCGTCTCATTCAATCGAATGATGTCATGAAAATGCGCGCGATGGGTGGTAAATGCTTCGCGTAACGCCTCCGCCAGCTCAGAAGAGGGCCGGTAAAGCGGGGCGCGCCAGATAAGATCATCAGCAATGTGAAAGGAGTGGTAAGCCATGACCCTGCTTAATAGCAAATCTAAATGATAATGATTGCCAATCCTAACTATAGGCGGAGCCGATAGCAAGCGGATTCGCCGAAGCGGGTATCCGTAATTCCTCAAGATGTGGAGCCTGACGCAAAATGCTCAGGCAGCGTGGCGAGATTCAGAGAAAAGAATGTGGTTACGTCCCTGATTTTTAGCTTCATAAAGCGCGGCATCCGCCTGACGCAGCGCCGAATCGATATCCTGATTTTCCAGTGGCGCAATGCCAATGCTTAGCGTCACATTGGTCGCCACGCTTTCGTTAAACATATGTGGGATACGTAAATCATAAACGCGTTGACGAATGCGCTCCGCAGCCTGGCGGGCACTCTGGGGATCGGAATTCGTCAGAAGCACCAGAAACTCTTCGCCGCCGTAACGGGTAACGATATCACGCGAGCGCACCGAATCGCGAATAGCGGCGGAAACCCGCGTCAGCGCCTGGTCGCCCATCATATGCCCGTAGTGGTCGTTATAAGCTTTGAAATGGTCGATATCCATCAGCATGACGAAATGCTGGCCGGTGCCGAGCGCCAGCACATGCTCCAGCCGGTTCTGAAAGCCGCGTCGGTTATAAAGACCCGTAAGCGGGTCCATCATGCTTAAATCAGTCAGCGTCTCTTTTTCTTCCAGCAGCTTTAACATCAGACCCTGCGAAAAGGTGTCGCTGCGTTTCTGAATGAGGTGCTGAATGGCGATGCCGAGCATTGGCAGCGCGACGGCATAAGCCATGCGCATCAAATGCTGTGCCTGATCAAGCCAGATAACAGTGACGATAACCGGCAGGCAGTGGCAGGTAAAAGCGATGAGGTTATTGATAAAAGATAACGAGCCGATAAACAGTACGGTGAGCAACGCCACCAGCAGGTACGAGAGGTCGGGTTTCGGAATCACCGTGAATTTAAGGGCGATTTGCGCAGCCCACATCAGCCCGAAGAGTAAAGATACCAGGTTAATATTAATGCGTCGTTGGCTGTTCAGCGCGTGCCAGATAAGCAGCCCTGTACTGCCGACAAGCACGCCAGTTAAAGGCAGTGTAACTTGTTGAGCGGCATAGAGCGGGCTCACGATGCTAAACAGTGCGGAGAAAGCGTTAAGAAACAGAAACAAGCGTAGAGAGAGTTGATATTTCTCTTTAAGCAGGGCTCGCCAGGTTTGAGCTGTCATATATAAGTCGTTATTTATCAGCGCCGTAACAGATTTAAAAGCCAGGTGAAAGAAATAACGGGCGAAACAATAGTTTCGCAAAAGTTAAATAAGAGTTTAATGCTGCTGTAATGATGTCCAATTTATCACCTTAGCGCAGGCATGTCATTAGCCATGCGCAAAGGATAACCCGCTTCATTGTAAACGCTGACAGATGAGAATTAATATCATATGATATTGTTTATCATTATCGATGCGAGAGACAGAGACATGTTGCAAAAGCGGCTGGAAAGCGGATGGGGAATTATCGTGCCCGGCATCCTGGTGATGCTGCTGGCGTTGAGCGATCTTAGCTTTGCGCAGTGGCGCTTGATTGTGGTGTTGGCGCTGCTTTCCACGTCACTAATGCTTTTTCACAAACGGTTACGCCATTTCCTGCTGCTGCCGTCGTGCATTGCATTCGCAAGCGGACTCATGCTGATGGTAATGAACCTGAAAGGGTAAAGCTTAAGGAAGGCAACTCAAGGAAAGAAAAAGAGAAGAGGTATTCAGAAAGTGGTGCGAGGGGGGGGACTTGAACCCCCACGTCCGAAGGACACTAACACCTGAAGCTAGCGCGTCTACCAATTCCGCCACCTTCGCACTGTATTCTGAATCTTGATATCGCCTCGTTGGTGCGAGGGGGGGGACTTGAACCCCCACGTCCGAAGGACACTAACACCTGAAGCTAGCGCGTCTACCAATTCCGCCACCTTCGCCCGGTGAGAGCAATATCATGTGGTCTTTGGTGCGAGGGGGGGGACTTGAACCCCCACGTCCGTAAGGACACTAACACCTGAAGCTAGCGCGTCTACCAATTCCGCCACCTTCGCATACCAGCAATACCGGGAAGTATTGCAACCACGGAGGCGCATTCTAGATGTTTTCTGGGCTTCGTCAACAGTTAATTGCGTGCCGCTTTTCTGAATGGTGCAAAAAGCGGCACTTTTGTGACGCGGAGCGATTAACGCTTTGCGTTACGGCCCATGACCGCGCGGTAAACCTTAAAGCGCCCGGTCTGCGCCAGTACTTCATGGTTGCCAAACATTTCGTCAAGCAAATTAGGGTAAGGAAGGAAAGCGTTCGCGACTATGCGCAGCTCGCCGCCGTTGTTAAGGTGCTTAACCGCGCCGCGAATCAGCGTCTGAGCGGCTTCAAAGCTGGTCTGCAGCCCGTCGTGGAACGGCGGGTTGGAGATAATCATATCGAAGCGGCCTTTCACTTCAGAATAGACGTTGCTTGCGAAAGCTTCGCCTTCAAAACCATTCGCGGCAAGCGTTGCGCGGCTTGCTTCCACCGCAGGCGCGCTCACGTCGCACAGCGTCAGACGCACCTTCGGCGAGTGGCTGGCCAGCACTGCCGCCAGCACGCCGGCGCCGCAGCCCACATCGAGCACTTTGCCTTTGGTATGCGGCGAAAGGGTAGCGAGCAGCAGATCGCTGCCGACATCAAGCCCGTCGCGGCTGAAAACGCCCGGCAGCGTTTTGATGGTCAGTTCGTCCAGTTGATACTCGTTCCACCAGGCGTCTTTATCGAACGTCGGTTTGGCTTCAAGGCGACCGTGATAAAGACCGCAGCGGCGGGCGCTGTCGATTTTAGTCAGCGGGCAGTACTCTTCCAGCATCTGTTCGGCGCTGCGAACGCCGCTGCGGTTTTCGCCGACCACAAACACATCGCTTCCTACCGGCAGCAGGGAAAGCAGGTTCATCAACTGGAACTGCGCTTCGGGTTTGTTCTTCGGCCAGTAGTAGATAAGCGTGTCGCTGTCGCCAACCAGTTCAGCGTCAGCCGTCAGGCCATACTGCGCCCGCTCTCCCATTGGCTTGCTGAGCACCTGCCAGTGGTGGAACTGTTGCGTATGCGCGCGGCTTGCCGCCGTCTCGAGGCGCGCGGGCAGGTCATCCTGCATATCGCCGGCGAACAGCACGCGGCTTTCCAGAAAATCATCACTGTGGCGCAGCAGGACTTCGCTTGCCGGGGAAAAAGCGGACATGAAAAACTCCTTTGGAAACTTGAGGGGCGATTATAGTGGTTTGTTGGCGCATGTTCGACGGATTTGCTATATTTGCGCCCCTCCGGCATTCACTCAGGCACCGCTATGACATCCCGACGAGACTGGCGTTTACAACAGCTGGGCATCACCCAGTGGGTATTACGTCGCCCCGCCGCGCTGCTGGGCGAAATTGCTATCGCGCTGCCTGCTCATGTCCGTCTGGTCATGGTGGCGGAAGAACTTCCTGCGCTGAGCGAGCCGATTATTCAGGATGTGCTGCGTACGCTGAAGCTGCGTCCCGATGAGGTTATGCTGCTTACGCCGGATCGGGTGGCGATGCTGCACGACGGGCATTGCAACAGCTGGTGTCTTGGCGTGACGGAGCCTCTTGCGCTGCCGGGCGCGAAGCTGGTCTCGCCGGGGCTGGAAGGGCTTCGGCGCAGCAGCGCCGCTCGCGCCGCTTTGTGGCAACAAATTTGCGAAAATGATGACGATTTCTTCCCTGCAGCCGACTGATCTCGCGGCGGCTTACGCCATTGAGACGCGAAGTCACGCCTTTCCCTGGAGCGAGAAAACTTTCGCCAGCAATCAGGGCGAACGCTACCTCAATTACCGCCTGGATGTGGCGGACAAGATGGCGGCTTTCGCCATTACCCAGGTCGTGCTCGACGAAGCAACCCTGTTTAATATCGCGGTCGACCCCGCTTATCAGCGGCGCGGGCTTGGCCGTCAGCTGCTCGAACATTTAATCAGCGAGCTGGAAACCCGCGGCGTGCTCACGCTCTGGCTTGAAGTGCGGGCTTCTAACGTGGCCGCCATCGCGCTATATGAAAGCCTGGGCTTTAACGAGGCGACTATCCGCCGTAATTACTACCCCACCAAAGAGGGGCGCGAAGACGCGATAATCATGGCCCTGCCGCTGGGCTGATAACAAAGAAAAGGTGATGTAATGAAGTGGGACTGGATACTCTTTGATGCTGACGAAACGCTGTTTACCTTTGACGCTTTCGGCGGCTTACAGCGGATGTTTCTCGACTACAGCGTGACCTTCACCGCCGAGGATTATCAGGACTACCAGGCCATCAATAAGCCGCTCTGGGTCGATTATCAGAACGGCGCCATCACGGCTTTGCAGCTTCAACACCAGCGTTTTGAAAGCTGGGCCGAGCGTCTTAACGTGCCGGCAAGCGACCTCAACCGCGCTTTTCTCAACGCGATGGCGGAAATTTGCGCGCCGCTGCCGGGCGCCGTGTCGCTGCTCGATTCGCTTAAAGGCAAGGCGAAGCTTGGCATCATTACCAACGGCTTTACCGCGCTGCAGCAAATTCGTCTTGAACGCACAGGGCTGCGTGACTATTTTGATCTCATTGTGATTTCGGAAGAGGTAGGGGTGGCGAAGCCGGACCCGCGCGTGTTTGATTATGCGCTGGAGCGCATGGGCAACCCGCCGCGCGAATGCGTGTTGATGGTGGGCGATACGGCGGAGTCGGATATTCTTGGCGGCATTAACGCCGGGATAGCGACCTGCTGGCTAAACCACCATGGGCGTACGCTGCCGGAAGATATCGCCCCGCTTTATCAGGTCACCTCATTGAGCGAACTGGAGCAACTGCTGTGTAAACAATAATTGTCTGCCCGCCACTGATGGGTACAATAGCCGCATTTTTCGACTCACACGCCGCGGGGCGCCTTGCCACGCGCTTACACAGAAGATTTTGACTATGACGTTGTCTCCTTATTTGCAAGAGGTGGCCAAACGCCGCACGTTTGCCATCATCTCTCACCCGGACGCCGGTAAAACTACTATCACCGAAAAGGTGTTGCTGTTCGGACAGGCTATCCAGACCGCCGGTACGGTAAAAGGCCGCGGCTCCAGCCAGCATGCGAAATCAGACTGGATGGAGATGGAAAAGCAGCGCGGCATCTCTATTACCACTTCCGTGATGCAGTTCCCTTATAAAGAGAGCCTCGTAAACCTGCTTGATACCCCAGGCCACGAAGACTTCTCCGAAGATACCTACCGCACTCTGACGGCGGTGGACTGCTGCTTGATGGTTATCGACGCCGCGAAAGGGGTTGAGGATCGCACCCGCAAGCTGATGGAAGTGACCCGCCTGCGCGATACGCCGATCCTGACCTTTATGAACAAACTCGACCGCGACATCCGCGACCCGATGGAGTTGCTTGATGAAGTGGAGAGCGAGCTGAAAATCGCCTGCGCGCCGATCACCTGGCCGATTGGCTGCGGCAAGCTCTTTAAGGGCGTTTATCACCTTTATAAAGATGAAACCTACCTTTATCAGACAGGGCAGGGCCACACCATTCAGGAAGTGCGCATCGTTAAAGGTCTTGATAACCCGGATCTCGATAAAGCCGTAGGCGACGATCTCGCTCAGCAGCTTCGTGACGAGCTTGAGCTGGTGCAAGGGGCTTCGCACGAATTCGACCAGGAGCTGTTCCTGAGCGGCGAAATCACGCCGGTCTTTTTCGGCACCGCGCTCGGTAACTTCGGCGTTGACCATATGCTGGACGGTCTTGTGGAATGGGCGCCTGCGCCGATGCCGCGTAAAACCGACACCCGTGAAGTCGAAGCGAAAGAAGAGAAGTTTTCCGGCTTCGTCTTTAAGATCCAGGCCAACATGGACCCGAAACACCGCGACCGCGTGGCCTTCATGCGCGTGGTATCCGGCAAATACGAGAAGGGTATGAAGCTGCGCCAGGTGCGTATCGGCAAAGATGTGGTTATCTCTGACGCGCTGACCTTTATGGCGGGCGACCGTTCTCATGTTGAAGAAGCTTACCCGGGCGACATCATCGGTCTGCACAACCACGGCACTATTCAGATTGGCGATACCTTCACCCAGGGCGAAATGATGAAGTTCACCGGCATTCCGAACTTCGCGCCGGAACTGTTCCGCCGTATCCGCCTGAAAGATCCGCTCAAGCAGAAACAGCTGCTGAAAGGGCTGGTGCAGCTTTCGGAAGAGGGTGCGGTGCAGGTTTTCCGCCCGGTGGCTAACAACGATCTGATCGTAGGCGCAGTAGGCGTGCTGCAGTTTGATGTGGTCGTGGCGCGCCTGAAGAGCGAGTACAACGTTGAAGCGATTTACGAATCGGTAAACGTGGCAACCGCCCGCTGGGTTGAATGCGCAGACGCGAAGAAGTTTGAAGAGTTCAAGCGTAAAAACGAAGTGCAGCTGGCGCTGGACGGCGGCGATAACCTGACTTACATCGCGCCGACCATGGTCAACCTGAACCTGACTCAGGAGCGTTATCCTGACGTCGTTTTCCGTAAAACACGCGAGCATTAATTTTTCTTTCGGGGCGCGCCGCAAGCCGCGCCCCGCCTCTTTTTTCCGCGCTTTATCCCTCTGTTTTCCCGCTTGCGGAAATTTCTTAAATTCCTGCTTTCTTTGCCGTTTTGCCGTTTTTTCGCCTTCGCCACCAGGCGTTTTTGAGAGAGTGATCTATATTTAACACTGTGATGACAAGGTCGCTGGTTTAAACAACCATTCAATGCGTGTTTGGCAGTGTTTAAACCGCGAACTTATCACTTGTTTGATATTAATAACTGACTTAAGCCGGTGTGGCGAGAGTTACTGCAATAGCATGAGGCTGTTGACAGAACGCTTCACTGTCTGAGCAACCTTGAGCAAGGCCACAAGCCCTGCTGTTTAGGAAAAGCCAGTGTCGTTATGGCTTAAGGCTCAAATTCTGAGCAAACTACAGGAATGAATCGATGAACAAGACTAAGATTTCGAAAACTCTGCTGGCCGTTGTGTTGGGTTCTGTAATGGCGACTTCTGCGGTTCACGCTGAAAGCTCCGTTGCGGACAAAACAAAATCCACTGCCGATACCGCAGGGCAAAAAATCGATAGCTCTATGAATAAAGTCGGTAATTTCATGGATGACAGCGCCATCACCGCAAAAGTAAAAGCGGCCCTGGTGGACGATGAAAACATCAAGAGCACCGATATCTCCGTGAAAACCGAGAAAAGCGTGGTCACCCTGAGCGGCTTCGTAGAAAGCCAGGGGCAGGCTGAACAGGCGGTCAAAATCGCGAAAGGCGTTGAAGGCGTACAGTCTGTCAGCGACAAACTGCATGTTCGCGATGGTAAAGACCAGTCGGTGAAAGGTTACGCAGGTGATGCAGCGACTACCAGCGAAATCAAAGCTAAACTTCTGGCTGATGACATTGTGCCGTCTCGTAAGATTAAAGTGGAAACCACTGACGGCGTCGTTCAGCTCTCCGGTACCGTGGATTCTCAGAAACAGTCTGACCGGGCCGAAAGCATCGCTAAAGCCGTTGATGGCGTGAAAAGCGTCAAAAACGATCTGAAAGTGAAGTCGTAACACCCCAGACCCACTCTCCCGGATGTGGCCGGGAGAGAAGGTAAGTATGACCACCAAGAAAACACCGTCAGTGGGTCAGACGCTCACTAAGAAGCGGTAAAGTTTAACTATGGTAAAGGAGAGTCTTATGTTTCGTTGGGGCATTATTTTTCTGGTTATCGCATTAATCGCCGCCGCTCTGGGCTTTGGTGGCCTGGCGGGTACGGCAGCAGGCGCTGCGAAGATCGTCTTCGTTGTGGGTATTATTCTGTTCCTGGTCAGTCTTTTCATGGGCCGTCGTCGTCCATAGTGTGATAAAACTGTAACAGGCAGACGGGAAGGCCAGTCTTTATGACTGGCTTTCACGCTTTGGGAGCAAAATAAGCGCCTTCAAGGGCGCAATAAAAAGTAGGTGGCAGGGTGGGACAACGTATTCCGGTAACGCTCGGCAACATTGCGCCGCTGGCGTTAAAGCCGTTTCGTCCCGGCAAGCTGGCTATCGTATGCGAGGGCGGCGGGCAGCGCGGGATCTTCACAGCCGGTGTGCTGGATGAGTTCATGCGCGCTGAATTTAACCCCTTCGACGCGTTCTACGGCACTTCCGCCGGCGCCCAAAATCTCTCTGCTTATGTCTGTAACCAGCCCGGCTATGCCCGGCGCGTCATTACACGCTATACCACAACCCGCGAATTTTTTGATCCCGTTCGTTTTGTACGGGGCGGCAACCTTATCGACCTTGACTGGTTGGTGGAGGCGACTTCAAGCAAAATGCCGTTGGCGATGGACAGCGCGGCGCGTTTGTTTGACGCCGGTAAAGAATTTTACATGTGCGCTTGTCGAAGCGACGATTACTCACCCGGCTACTTTGCGCCGCAAAACCAGACATGGCTTGATATTATCCGCGCGTCCAGCGCCATACCGGGCTTTTATCGCACAGGCGTAATGCTGGATGGCGTAAGCTACCAGGATGGCGGCATCAGCGACGCTATCCCGGTGCAGGAAGCGGCGCGCAGAGGGGCAACCACGCTTGTGGTTATCCGCACCGTGCCTTCGCAAATGTATTACACTCCGCAGTGGTTTAAGCGCATGGAGCGCTGGCTCACTGACAGCAGCCTGCAGCCGCTATTAAACCTGGTGCAGCACCATGAAACCAGCTATCGCGCCATTCAGGAATTTATTGAAAAGCCCCCCGGCAAGCTGCGTATTTTTGAAATCTACCCGCCTAAGCCGCTGATGAGCATGGCGCTTGGCAGCCGTTTGCCGGCGCTGATGGCGGATTATAAAACTGGCCGTCTGTGCGGGCGTTACTTCCTGGCGACAGTCGGTAAGCTTCTGACCTCGAAGCCGCCGCTGCATCGCCATCGGGTGGCGACGCCGCCTACGCTCGTGGTGCCGCCAGCTACCGTTGCCAACGACGCGGTCGCGACGACGCCGCTTTTTGCGCCGGAGGCTAACGATGCGGCTTTTGATAACGAGGATCTGGCCTGATGCGGCGCTTTATCGACACCCATTGCCATTTTGATTTTGCGCCTTTTCCCGGCGACGAGGCGAGAAGTCTTGCGCAGGCGGCACAGGCAGGCGTTGAGAAGATAATCTTACCCGCCATTGAAGCCGAGCGTTTCGCTACTGTGCTGTCGCTTGCTGAGGAGCATAAAGGCATCCATGCCGCGCTCGGTCTGCATCCCATCGTGATTTACAAACATAACGACGCGGCGCTGGCGTTGCTCGAACACCACTTGCAAAACCGGCCGCAGAAAATGGTGGCGATAGGGGAGATTGGCCTCGATCTCTATATGGAGAACCCGCTTTTTGAGCGCCAGGAAGCGATACTCGATGCGCAGTTGCAGCTGGCGAAACGTTATGAACTGCCGGTTATCCTTCACTCCCGTCGCACTCACGATAAGCTGGCGATGCATCTGAAGCGGCACGACCTGCCGCGTAAAGGGGTGGTGCACGGTTTCGCGGGCAGCCTGCAACAGGCGCAGCGTTTTGTCGAGATGGGCTATCGTATTGGCGTGGGCGGCACTATCACCTATCCCCGCGCCAGTAAAACACGCAACGTCATTGCGCAATTGCCGCTTTCAGCGCTGCTTCTGGAAACCGACGCGCCTGATATGCCGCTCAACGGTTTTCAGGGGCAGCCGAATCGTCCGGAACGAGTAAACGGCGTGTTTGACGTCCTTTGTGAGCTGCGCCCTGAGCCGCCTGAACTGATTGCCGACACCATTTTGCAAAATACCCTGCAGCTGTTCGATTTTTCCGCCTGAAATCTGGCGTTTTTCTTCTCTCCTGTGAAGAGTGTTCGCCTGCGCGTAACGCGGGTTTGCTACGCTTCACTCTAACGGCGATAAACCGCTCGCTGCTGTAGCATATGTTACTATTATAACATTTGCCGTCGCCTCAATCTGACGCAGGCGAGCACGCTATTTTTAATACATGGCCCGGGTACAGGCTGTTATAGTGTTATGTTAATCACATATAATGGTTGTACGAATGCAATCCATGCTTTTCAAATTGTGAAACGCGACACAAAATCATCTTCAGCGCTGATGTTAAAATTCTAACATCCCCTGTGGTGAACGGCGGTGAGAAGGATCTTAACGTGTTGGCGGTTAGCGCCACGCCTCTTCATGGAACCAAGCCCGCTCCAACGTGTTGAGTTTCTCCTCTGAGATACGTTTTTTTGTTGGAGATTTTTATGACTGATTTGACCAAAAGCAGCCTGCGTGCGCTGCAACTGATGGATCTCACTACCCTGAATGATGACGACACCGATGAAAAGGTGATTGCGCTTTGTCATCAGGCGAAAACCCCGGTTGGCAACACCGCCGCCATCTGCATTTATCCGCGCTTTATTCCGATTGCTCGTAAAACCCTGAAAGCGCAGGGGACGCCGGATATTCGTATCGCAACCGTGACTAACTTCCCGCACGGCAACGACGACATTGAGATAGCGCTGGCGGAAACCCGTGCGGCCATCGCGTATGGCGCGGATGAAGTGGACGTCGTGTTCCCGTATCGCGCGCTTATCGCTGGCAATGAGCAGGTGGGTTTTGACCTTGTTAAAGCCTGTAAAGACGCGTGCGCGGCGGCTAACGTGCTGTTGAAAGTCATCATCGAAACTGGCGAGCTGAAAGAAGAAGCGTTAATCCGCAAAGCGTCAGAAATCGCTATCAAAGCGGGCGCCGACTTCATTAAAACGTCTACCGGTAAAGTACCGGTTAACGCCACGCCGGAAAGCGCCCGCATTATGCTGGAAACGATCCGCGATATGGGCGTTCAGGACAGCGTAGGTTTCAAACCGGCGGGCGGCGTGCGCACGGCGGAAGACGCGGCTAAATACCTGGCGGTGGCGGATGCGCTTTTCGGCGCTGACTGGGCTGATGCCCGTCACTACCGTTTCGGCGCTTCCAGCCTGCTGGCGAGCCTGCTGAAAGCGCTCGGCCACGGCGACGGCAAAAGCGCCAGCCAGTACTAATCTCTTCTGCGGCGGGCCACCGCCGCTTTTAACCTGATGACGTCAGGGGGTTACCTTGTTTCTCGCACAAGAAATTATTCGAAAAAAACGCGATGGCCAGCCGCTGAGCGATGAAGAGATTCGTTTTTTTATCAACGGCATTCGCGATAATACGGTTTCCGAAGGGCAAATCGCCGCGCTGGCGATGACCATTTTCTTTCACGATATGACGATGCCGGAACGCGTATCGCTGACCATGGCGATGCGAGACTCAGGAACCGTGCTGGAGTGGAAGAGCCTTAACCTGAATGGCCCGATTGTTGATAAACACTCGACCGGCGGCGTGGGCGATGTCACTTCGCTGATGCTTGGCCCGATGGTGGCGGCCTGCGGCGGCTACATTCCCATGATTTCCGGGCGCGGCCTTGGCCATACCGGCGGCACGCTCGACAAGCTGGAAGCCATTCCGGGCTTCGATATTTTCCCGGACGACAACCGCTTCCGTCAGATTATTAAAGAGGTCGGCGTGGCGATTATCGGCCAGACCAACTCGCTGGCGCCTGCCGACAAGCGCTTTTATGCCACCCGCGACATTACCGCCACGGTCGATTCTATTCCGCTTATTACTGGCTCTATCCTTGCGAAAAAGCTCGCCGAAGGGCTGGACGCGCTGGTCATGGATGTGAAGGTCGGCAGCGGGGCGTTTATGCCGACCTGGGAGCTCTCAAAAGAGCTGGCGGAAGCGATTGTCGGCGTTGCCAACGGCGCGGGCGTGCGCACCACGGCGCTGCTTACCGACATGAACCAGGTGCTGGCTTCCAGCGCCGGTAATGCGGTAGAAGTGCGTGAAGCGGTGCGCTTCCTGACCGGCGAGTACCGCAATCCCCGTCTGTATGAAGTGACCATGGCGCTGTGCGTGGAAATGCTCATCTCCGGCCAGCTTGCGAAAGACGAAGCCGATGCGCGCGGCAAGCTTCAGGCGGTGCTGGATAACGGCAGCGCGGCGGAAATCTTCGGCCGTATGGTCGCGGCGCAGAAAGGGCCGGGCGATTTTATTGAAAATTACGATCGCTACCTGCCGACCGCGATGTTGAGCAAAGCGGTTTACGCCGATCGCGCCGGTTTCGTCAGCGAAATGGACACCCGCGCGCTCGGTATGGCGGTGGTTGCCATGGGCGGCGGTCGTCGCCAGGCCTCAGACCGCATTGACTACAGCGTCGGCTTCACCGACATGGCGCGCCTTGGCGAGAAGGTCGATGGCGAGCGTCCACTGGCTATCATTCACGCCAGCAGTGAAGCGAACTGGAAACAGGCGGCGGAAGCGGTAAAAGCGGCAATCAAAATTAACGATGCCGCACCGGAAAGCTCGCCGGTTGTCTATCGCAGAATCAGCCAATAAGTGGCATACTGATCTGATCACTTTTTTACAGCGCAAAAGGTACGGAGAACATATGAAACGTGCATTTATTATGGTGCTGGACTCTTTCGGAATTGGCGCAACGGAAGACGCGGAACGCTTTGGCGACGCGGGTTCCGATACCCTCGGCCATATCGCCGAGGCCTGCGCGAAGGGCGAGGCGGATAAAGGCCGCCAGGGCCCGCTCTACCTGCCGAATCTGACCAGACTGGGTCTGGCGAAGGCGCATGAAGGCGCGACCGGTTTTATCCCCGCGGGTATGGATGGCGAAGCGGAAATCACCGGCGCCTACGCCTGGGCGCATGAACTCTCTTCCGGTAAAGACACCCCGTCAGGCCACTGGGAAATCGCCGGCGTGCCGGTGCTGTTCGACTGGGGCTATTTCACCGACGAGAAAAACAGCTTCCCGCAGGAACTGCTCGACAAACTGGTTGAGCGTGCGGATCTGCCTGGTTATCTCGGCAACTGCCACTCTTCCGGCACCGTGATTCTGGATGAGCTGGGCGAAGAGCATATGAAAACCGGCAAGCCGATTTTCTACACCTCCGCCGACTCGGTTTTCCAGATTGCCTGCCATGAAGAGACCTTTGGCCTCGACAGGCTCTATAAGCTGTGCGAAATCGCCCGTGAAGAGCTGACCGAAGGCGGCTATAACATTGGCCGCGTCATCGCGCGTCCGTTTGTCGGCGACAAAGCGGGTAACTTCCAGCGCACCGGTAACCGCCACGACCTGGCGGTTGAACCGCCGTCACCTGTCGTGCTGAAAAAGCTGGTGGACGAGAAGGGCGGCCAGGTGGTTTCCGTAGGTAAAATTGCGGACATCTACGCCAACATGGGCATCACCAAAAAGGTGAAGGCCACCGGTCTTGACGCATTGTTTGACGCCACCATCAAAGAGATGAAAGACGCTGGCGACAATACCATCGTCTTTACCAACTTTGTGGATTTTGACTCCTCCTGGGGCCACCGTCGCGACGTGGCGGGTTATGCGGGCGGCCTTGAGCTGTTCGACCGCCGTCTGCCGGAGCTGCTGGAGCTCGTTGGCGAAGATGACATTATCATCTTTACCGCCGACCACGGCTGCGACCCGACCTGGAAAGGCACCGATCACACCCGCGAACACATTCCGGTACTGATCTACGGCCCGAAAGTGAAACCGGGCTCGCTCGGCCACCGTGAAACCTTCGCCGATATCGGTCAGACCGTCGCCAAATACTTTGGCCTCTCTGATATGGAATATGGCAAGGCGATGTTCTGATTTAACGGGGCGGATTATTCCGCCCTGCTTTTTGTTTTAAACGTTAAGGAAAATAAAAAATGGCTACCCCACACATTAATGCAGAGATGGGCGATTTCGCTGACGTTGTGCTGATGCCGGGCGACCCGCTGCGCGCGAAGCACATTGCAGAAACCTTCCTTGAAGACGTGCGTGAAGTGAACAACGTGCGCGGCATGCTGGGCTTCACCGGCACCTACAAAGGCCGCAAAATCTCTGTGATGGGCCATGGCATGGGCATTCCGTCCTGCTCCATCTACACCAAAGAGCTGATAACCGATTTCGGCGTGAAAAAAATCATCCGCGTCGGCTCCTGCGGCGCGGTGCGTGCGGATGTGAAGCTGCGCGATGTCGTTATCGGCATGGGCGCCTGCACCGACTCCAAAGTTAACCGTCTGCGTTTTAAAGACCATGACTTCGCCGCGATTGCGGATTTCGGCATGGTGCGTAATGCGGTGGACGCGGCGAAAGCGCTGGGTGTTGACGCGCGCGTGGGCAATATCTTCTCCGCAGATCTGTTCTACACGCCGGACCCGTCCATGTTCGACGTCATGGAAAAATACGGCATCCTCGGCGTGGAGATGGAAGCAGCGGGCATTTATGGCGTGGCGGCGGAGTTCGGCGCAAAAGCGCTGACTATCTGCACCGTTTCCGACCATATTCGTACCCATGAGCAGACCACGGCGGCTGAACGTCAGACCACGTTCAACGATATGATCAAAATCGCGCTGGAATCCGTACTGCTGGGCGATAAAGAGTAAGCGTTTACTGGAAGTGAAAAGGGCGCTGCGGCGCCCTTTTTTGTGGGTGCGGGATAACGACTGGCGCTCCGTTTAGCTGCCCTGGAGGTAAAAGCGTGATTTGTAGCCTTGCAGGGGAAAGCGGAACGCACCCGCCCGCGGTTTTCTCCAGCGCCCTTTTAAGGGGGGAAGGTGAAAATCTAGCGCACCACCTGCGCAATCCACTCCGCGACCTGGCGTAACTCCGCTTCCTGCGCCGGGAAATCGCCAATCAGCGTTTCGCACTCCTGCTTAAGCGCTTCTGGCCGATAAACACAGCCCTGCAGACGATTGGCCAGCGCCTCCAGCGGCGCGGGGTTAAGGCTATCGGTAAAGACCTGCGTGCGGGTGATGTGGCCTTTTTCGACATCGAAATGCAGCTCCACGCCGCCCCAGGTAAACCGCTCGTCAAGCAGATGGGTAAACGCGGGTGCCTGGCCGAAGTTCCACTCCCAGCTACTCTGGCGAGCAAAGGTTTCCGCAAAGCCGGGCAAATCCGGCGCGGCGTCCGGAGAAATCACTTCCGCCGCCGCCTGCTCGCCGTAGTAGTCAAAAAATGCCTGCGTTACCGCCTCGCAAACCTGCGCATGGGTGATGCCGGGAGAGAGATCGTTGAGGTTCGCCACGCGCCCGCGCACCGAGGTGATGCCTTTGGCCTGCAGTTTTTTCTTATCCGGGTTCAGGTAGTTGGCGAGACGGCTTAAGTCGGCGTTCAGCAGCAGCGTGCCGTGGTGGAAACCGCGATCCATCGTCTCCCGGTAGGCGGAGCCGGAGATTTTGCGGTCGCCTTCCGCTGTCGCCACCACCAGATCGTTACGCCCCGAAGCGCTCGCCGGAATGCCAAGCGTCGCCAGTGCGTTAATCACAATCGCCGTGGAGACGCTTTTGTCATATTCCGGCTTGCCCGCCATGAAGGTGAAGCAGGTGTTGCCGAGGTCGTGGAAGACCGCGCCGCCGCCGCTGCTGCGTCGCGCCAGGCGCACGTTATCCTCTTCCATTCTTCGGGTGTTGCACTCTTTCCAGGGGTTCTGGGCGCGCCCAATAACCACCGTATCGGCATTGCGCCACAGAAACAGCACCCGCTGAGTCGCAGGCATCTGGCGGAAAATGCACTCCTCCACCGCCAGGTTGAACCAGGGGTCGTGGGAATCTGAAATCAGCAGACGCAAAGAAGACATAGCGATATCCATTCGTGAAGATGAAAAGCAAGGTTATCACGCCCGCGCGGCGCGGGCGGTGCGAAAAAGGGCCTTTTACGAGCCGCCGCGCGGCGGCGAATCGTTCTCGCTGGTCTCCTCTTCCGGGACCGATTTGCTGGCGGTAAGCAGGAAAGGAGATTGCTGCCAGCGAGTGCGCTTGCCCTGCAGCAGCGTTCGCGTCAGCACAATGCCAATCGCCAGCGCGAGCAGCATCATCAGACGCAGGATGTTGGTGGTGTTATCCACCTGCTTGGCTTCGGTGGGCAGGGTATGGGTATCAAGCGTAATGCGCAAATAGCCAATCGGGCCGCTTTTATCCTGTACTGGCTGGACGATTTGTTCGTTAAAGTAGCTGCCCGCCTTTTTGCCATCCAGCGCCAGGCGGTCGCGCACCTCCACGCCTTCGCCGGCGCGGGCGATAAGTTCGCCCTCTTCATCATAGACGCCTGCATCCAGGATGCGGCTTCCCTCGGTAAGCTGGCGCAGCAGGGCGGTGATGCGTTTTTCGTCGGGGTTTTCCCCTTTCATCAGCGGTGCGAGGCTAAAACTCACCTGGCGGGCCAGCGTGCGCGCCAGCTCTTCAAGCTGCACGTTGCGCATCCGCTGGTGGCTCTGACTGAACCAGGAGGCGCCCTGCATTAAGGCCACCAGCAGGGCGAGACAGATAAGGACGATGACTGCGCGATGCAGCCGAAATTTTAGTTTTGCGCGGGTCATAATTTACCTGCTTAAAATGTGAATCTTAATGTTGCCAGAAGCGCTGCGGACAAGGTAGCCTCATGCGTTGTTTTGTCCCGACCTGATTATATTTACAGGAGCTTGAATGCCGAACAGTCTGACCTGGTGCGACCTGCCGAACGACGTATCCCACTGGCCCGGCTTGCCGCTTTCCTTAAGCGGCGACGAAGTGATGCCGCTCGATTATCATGCCGGCCGCAGCGGCTGGCTCCTGTATGGACGGGGTTTAAATAAGCAGTCGCTGACCCAATATCAACGTAAACTGGGCGCGGCGATGGTTATCGTCACCGCCTGGTGCGTGGAAGATTATCAGGTGATCCGTCTGGCCGGTTCGCTGACGCCGCGCGCTACCCGCCTTGCGCACGAAGCCGGTTTCGACGTTGCGCCGCTCGGTAAAATTCCTCATTTAAAAACGCCAGGCCTGCTGGTGATGGACATGGATTCCACCGCCATCCAGATTGAATGTATCGACGAGATTGCAAAGCTTGCCGGCACGGGCGACCAGGTGGCGGAAGTGACCGAGCGCGCCATGCGCGGCGAACTCGATTTCACCGCCAGCCTGCGCAGCCGCGTCGGCACGCTGAAAGGGGCGGACGCCGATATCCTGCGTCAGGTGCGCGACGTGTTGCCGCTGATGCCGGGGCTGACGTCGCTGGTGTTAAAGCTTGAGTCGCTCGGCTGGAAAGTGGCTATCGCTTCCGGCGGCTTCACCTTCTTCGCCGACTATTTACGCGAGAAGCTCCATCTGACCGCCGTGGTGGCGAATGAGCTGGAGATCCGCGACGGCAAGCTGACGGGTGAAGTTATCGGCCAGATAGTCGACGCGCAGTTTAAAGCGCAGACGCTTAAAGCGCTGGCAGAGCAGTATGAGATCCCGATGGCGCAAACGGTGGCGATTGGCGACGGCGCCAACGATCTGCCGATGATCCAGACGGCGGGGCTGGGCATCGCCTACCACGCCAAACCGAAAGTGAACGAAAAGACGGAAGTGACTATCCGTCACGCTGACCTGATGGGGGTGTTCTGCATTCTTTCAGGCAGCCTGAACCAGAAATAAAGAGGTAAAAGGTGGCGAAAGCTCCAAAACGCGCGTTTGTGTGTAATGAGTGTGGTGCGGACTATCCGCGCTGGCAGGGACAGTGCAGCGCCTGTCATGCCTGGAATACCATCACGGAAGTGCGTATCGCCGCCTCGCCGCAAGCGGCGCGCAATGAACGGCTGGCAGGCTATGCGGGCAGCGCGGGCTCGGCCAAAGTCCAGAAGCTCTCTGAAATCAGCCTGGAGGCGCTGCCGCGCTTCTCCACTGGCTTTAAAGAGTTCGACCGTGTGCTTGGCGGCGGCGTCGTGCCCGGCAGCGCCATTCTTATTGGCGGCAACCCCGGCGCGGGTAAATCTACGCTGCTGCTGCAAACGCTGTGCAAGCTCGCTGAGCAGATGAAAACGCTGTATGTGACTGGCGAAGAGTCGCTCCAGCAGGTGGCGATGCGCGCCCACCGTCTGGGCCTGCCGACCACTAACCTGAATATGCTTTCTGAGACGAGCATCGAAACCATCTGCCAGATTGCGGAAGAAGAGCAGCCGAAGCTGATGGTTATCGACTCCATTCAGGTGATGCACATGGCGGACATTCAGTCGTCGCCGGGCAGCGTTGCCCAGGTGCGCGAAACCGCAGCCTACCTGACGCGCTTTGCGAAAACGCGCGGCGTGGCGATTGTTATGGTCGGCCACGTTACCAAAGATGGTTCGCTGGCGGGTCCGAAAGTGCTGGAGCACTGTATCGACTGTTCAGTGCTGCTGGATGGCGACGCCGACTCCCGCTTTCGCACCCTGCGCAGCCATAAAAACCGCTTCGGCGCGGTGAACGAGCTTGGCGTATTCGCCATGACCGAGCAGGGGCTGCGCGAAGTGAGCAACCCTTCCGCCATCTTCTTAAGCCGCGGCGATGAAGTGACGTCCGGCAGCTCCGTGATGGTGGTATGGGAAGGCACGCGCCCGCTGCTGGTTGAAATTCAGGCGCTGGTGGATCACTCAATGATGGGTAACCCGCGTCGTGTGGCGGTGGGGCTTGAGCAAAACCGTCTGGCTATCCTGCTTGCCGTGCTGCACCGCCACGGCGGTTTGCAGATGGCGGACCAGGATGTGTTCGTCAACGTGGTGGGCGGCGTAAAAGTCACCGAGACCAGCGCCGACCTGGCGTTGCTGCTGGCGATGGTATCAAGCCTGCGCGACCGTCCGCTGCCGCAGGACCTGGTGGTCTTCGGTGAAGTGGGGCTGGCGGGCGAAATTCGCCCGGTGCCGAGCGGCCAGGAACGCATCTCCGAGGCGGCGAAGCACGGCTTTCGTCGCGCCATTGTGCCCGCGGCCAACGTGCCGAAAAAAGTGCCGGAAGGGATGAAAATCTTTGGCGTGAAAAAACTGTCGGATGCATTAGCCGTCTTCGACGACCTATAATCCATAAGCTCATGTTTTGGCGGGTGGCATGTTGCTGACCCGCCTTACTGCGTTCTGTATATTCAGCCATTATTTTCCGGCACGACCATTCAGCAGGAGGCTCTTGTGTCATCATTCGACTATCTTAAAACCGCGATCCGTCAAAAGGGCTGCACCTTGCAGGAAGTCGCGGAAGCTTGCGGCATGACCAAGGGTTATTTAAGCCAGCTCCTGAACGCCAAAATCAAAAGCCCCAGCGCCCAAAAGCTTGAGGCGCTGCATCGCTTTCTCGGGCTGGAGTTTCCCCGCCTGCAAAAAAGTGTCGGTGTGGTCTTCGGTAAGTTTTACCCGCTGCATACCGGCCATATTTATCTTATCCAGCGCGCCTGTAGCCAGGTGGATGAGCTGCACATCATTATGGGCTTTGACGAAAAACGCGACCGTCAGCTGTTCGAAGAGAGCGCCATGTCGCAACAGCCCACCGTGCCTGACCGCCTGCGCTGGCTGTTGCAAACCTTCAAGTATCAAAAGAATATTCGCATTCACGCCTTTAACGAAGAGGACATGGAGCCGTACCCGCACGGCTGGGATGTCTGGAGCAACGGCATTAAGGCGTTTCTTGAAGAAAAGGGCATCCATCCCGACCGGGTTTACACCTCTGAAGAGGCGGATGCGCCGCAGTATCGCGAGCACCTTGGCATTGAGACGGTGCTTATCGACCCGAAACGCACGTTTATGAACATCAGCGGCGCGCAGATCCGCGAAAACCCGTTCCGCTACTGGGAATACATTCCTACCGAGGTAAAACCTTTCTTCGTGCGCACGGTGGCGATACTGGGCGGGGAATCAAGCGGCAAATCGACGCTGGTGAATAAGCTAGCCAATATTTTCAACACCACCAGCGCCTGGGAGTATGGCCGCGATTATGTCTTTTCGCATTTGGGCGGCGACGAGATGGCGCTGCAATATTCCGATTACGATAAAATCGCCCTCGGCCACGCGCAGTACATTGATTTTGCAGTGAAATACGCCAACAAGGTGGCGTTTGTCGACACGGATTTCGTCACCACGCAGGCGTTCTGTAAGAAATATGAGGGGAGGGAGCACCCCTTTGTGCAGGCGCTGATAGACGAGTACCGCTTCGACCTGGTTATCCTGCTGGAAAACAACACTCCGTGGGTGGCCGATGGGTTAAGAAGCCTTGGCAGTTCGGTAGACCGTAAGGAGTTTCAGACCATGCTGGTGTCGATGCTGGAAGCGAACAATGTCGATTTTGTGCATGTTGAAGAAGCGGATTATGACGCCCGTTTTCTGCGCTGCGTCGAACTGGTTAAGCAGCTCATGGGTGAGCAAGTATAGCGGCGCTTTACGCCGTCCGGCTTTCCTGTGGCGGGTAAGCGAAGCATCACCCGCCATCTGAAAATAGAGCCCGCCTTTTAAACAGGGCGGGCTCTTATTTTTTGAACCTTAAAACGCCACCACGACCTTGCCGCGCATATGGCCTTCGAGCACTTTCGCATGCGCTTCGGCGATGCTTTCCACGCTAAGCCCGTGCAGCGTTTCGCTCAGCGCGCTTTCCACCACACCCTCATCCACAAGCTTCGCGACGTTATCTAAAATCTCGCCCTGGCGCGCCATATCGGCGGTCTGGTACATGCTGCGGGTATACATAAACTCCCAGTGCAGCGCTGCGGATTTCGATTTTAGCGCATCCTGATTTAACGGATGTTTGTTTTCAACAATGGTGCAGATATGGCCCTGCGGCGCGATCAGCTGGCTTACTGCCTCCCAGTGGCCGTCAGTATCGTTGAGGATAAAGATATAATCGACGAACTTAATCTCATGTTTCGCCAGCTCGCCCGGCAGATCGTGATAGTTCACCACCAGATCGGCGCCGCGGTCGCGACACCACTGCGCGGAATCTTCGCGTGAGGCGGTGGCGATGATTTTTACTTTGCTGTGGTGACGGGCAAAGGGAATGGCGAGCGAACCCACGCCGCCTGCGCCGCCGATAATCAGCAGCGTTTTATCCTCCGCCGCGTCCTGAATGTTCAGGCGTTCAAACAACCCTTCCCAGGCTGTCAGCGCGGTTAAGGGGATGGATGCGGCAGCCGCCCAGTCCAGCGTGCCCGGTTTATGCCCCACGATGCGAGCATCAATCAGCTGATGCGTCGTATTGCTGCCGGGGCGCGTAATATCGCCTGCGTAATAGACTTCGTCGCCGGTTTTGAAACCGTTCACTTTGCTGCCCACGGCTTTCACGATGCCGCTGGCATCCCACCCCAGCACGCGCGGTTCCTGCAGGCCATTTTTTTGCAGACCGGCGTGAACCTTCGTATCCACCGGGTTGATGGATACCGCTTTTACTTCAACCAGCAGATCGTAGTCGCCAGGTTGCGGCATCCCGGAGGTGATTTCAATAAAGCTTTTCGGATCCTGCGGGTTAACGGCAATGGATTTAACAGACATAAGGAACTCCTCATAGAGACGGTGAAGTACGTGACTTGATGAATGTAGACTACGCGCCGACGATGCGGGTGATAAGATGGACAATCCCGAACGAAGTGTTCATACAGGATGAACAATTATGTTTAAACAGCTGCAGGATATGGCCCTGTTTGCCCTGGTGGCGGAAACCGGCAGTTTTACCGCAGCGGCTGCCAAAGCGGGGCTGCCTAAGTCGAGCGTCAGCCAGCGCATCAGTCAGCTTGAAAGCCAGATAGGGCTGCGGCTGCTCAACCGAACCACCCGCAAGCTCAACCTGACTTTCGCGGGCGAGCATTATCTGGTGCACTGTCGTGAGATGCTGGCGGCAAGCGAACGGGCGGAACTGGCGGTGCAGCGCCTGCGCGATAACCCAAGCGGCAGGCTGCGCATCACTTGTCCGGCGGGAATTGGCGCTACGCTGCTGGCGCACATGAACGCGCAGTTTCAGGCCCGCTATCCTGATGTTTCGCTGGACGTGTGCGTTTCGGATGACGTGCTGGATCTGGTGGAAGAGGGGTTCGATGTGGCCTTACGGACCGGTAAGCCGCAGGACTCCTCGCTGGTGGGGCGGATGATTGGCCACTGCCCGCGCTATCTGCTCGCCTCGCCCGATTATCTGGCTCGCTACGCGCCGATTACCCACCCGAGCCAGTTGGTTGAACACCGCTGCATTGTGCATAAAGCCTGGTCGCAATGGCTGTTTCAGCGAGAAAACGAAGACTATCTCTGCCTGCTGAACCCCGCTCACCAGACCGATAACCTGCTTTATGCCCGCGGCAGCGCCATTGCCGGAGCGGGCATAACGTTACTTCCCGCTTTCTTACTGGAAGATAACCTTGAGAAGGGGCTGCTGACGCCTGTACTGCCGCAGTGGCAGGTCGCGGGCAACGATCTCTGGCTTATCTATCCAGGGCGTAAGCTCAATTCGCCGGCATTAATGCGTTATATAGATTTTGTCCTGCGCTCCGATGAAGTAAGGCATTTTTATATGGAAATAAATAGTTAATTTTAATAGGGGATAGAAAAAGGCAGATCCTGATAAATAAATACGCCATGGCTTGGTGTTTATATTTTTTTGCCAGGGTTATATTCTGCTTTGTTTATTATTAATCATTCAGGTGAATAAGACTCTTCTTAGTTATTGCCTGAATAAAGGATTAGCGTTATCTTTTTGCCCGCATAGCGGAAATGAATATTGCGTGAATCAATATAACCCCATGGGTTATATTTTTTATTTATGAATGTTGCGCAATGCAGCATAACTCCTCAGGCGCAGTTTTACTCCTCTTAACGAAAAATTGACTTAATTCATTGCCTGCAGGCGGTGGCGGATGCGTCATTGCCTGTGCGGTAGCCTGCGTGGCCCTTCTTAAATACGGATTATGTTTATGATAAGAAAAGGATTTCACATTCAGAAATCAACAGTGATTGCGCTATTTTTGCGTGAGATTAAAACCCGTTTCGGTAAATACCGACTCGGCTACTGTTGGGCATTGCTGGAGCCCGTCCTGCATTTGTTCGTACTATGGGTTGTTTTTGACTATGTGATGCAACGGGCAATGTCCGATATTTCTTTCCCCGTTTTCTTGCTTAACGGGCTCATTCCCTATTTCTTGTTCAGCAACATCGCCACGCGGTCCATTAATGCTTTTGAGGCAAACCAGGGGTTATTCAACTATCGCCCGGTAAAGCCTGTCGATACTGTCATTGCACGCGCTGTTCTTGAAACATTTATTTATACCATGGTGTATTTTCTGTTAATGGCGTTGTTGCTGCTGAACGGGGAAGTTATTGATAAAATTAATCTTATTGAGCTTTGCACCGTAGGATTTCTGCTGGTTGTCTTCTCTTTCGGCCTGGGGTTAATCGTCATGGTCGTGGGTAATGCTTTTCCAGAAATGGAAAAATTTCTTCCTGTTATTATCAAGCCGCTTTATTTCATCTCCTGCATTATGTTTCCGCTGAATTCGGTGCCTGAAGAGTATTGGGGCTGGCTTCTCTGGAACCCGTTGCTTCATGTGGTGGAGCTTGCCCGCGAGTCGCTGGCTATTAACTACCAGAGCGAGGGCGCAAGCCTCGCTTATCTCGCTTTTAGCACGCTGATTGTACTGTTTGTTGGACTACTGCTTTACCGCAGCCGTGAAGAGGCGATGTTGACCTCATGATTAAAATTGAAAACCTCACCAAGTCTTATCGCGTGCCGAACGGCAGGCACTATGTATTTAAAGATCTCAACCTTGAACTGCCCGCCGGGAAAAGTGTGGCGCTGATTGGCCGCAACGGGGCAGGTAAATCCACTTTATTGCGCATGATAGGCGGTATTGATAAGCCTGACTGTGGGCGCATTGTTTCCCAACGCTCAATCTCCTGGCCGGTGGGGCTTTCCGGCGGTTTTCAGGGAAGCCTGACAGGGCGAGAAAACGTAAAATTTGTGGCTCGCCTCTACGCCAGTAAAGCGGAGCTGAAAGAGAAGGTGGCTTTTGTCGAGGAGTTTGCTGAGCTTGGCAACTACTTTGATATGCCTATTAGAACCTATTCGTCCGGCATGCGTTCCCGGCTCAGTTTTGGACTGAGCATGGCGTTTAAATTTGACTATTATCTGGTCGATGAAGTGACGTCTTTTGGGGATGCGAGGTTTCGGATGAAGTGTGATGCCGTCTTTAATGAGCGGCATCAGGAATCCAGTTTTATTATGGTGTCCCATAATCTCAATTCACTTAAGCAATATTGTGATATTGCCATTCTGCTTGGAAGGGATAACCTGGTGGAACTTTATGAGGATATCGATGAAGCCCTAAATAAATATAAAGAACAAGAGCACTTATAGAACGAGGCTACGAATTATTATGGATAGTAGTCGAAAGCTTAATGCATCGCTTTATCGAAAAACGCGGAGGCTTTTGTCTTCTCCGGGGCTTTTTTTTCGCGATTATTTTAATCGCAAATATCCGTTGGTATTAAATGAAATAAGATGCTCGATTGGAGAGGAAGCCATTCTTATTGAAAACGATCTGAATATAGAGCGTAAAATTCAGGTCGATTTGCCAATAGATGTGGTATTCACGTGGGTAAATGATAAAGATCCAGTCTGGAAAGAAAAGTTCTATTATTATCAGCGACATCTGCATGGAGATGGCACGCAGTATGATTTTGACCCGGCTCGCTATAACAATAATAATGAAATAATTTTTGCCATTAATAGCGTCATTACATTCATGCCTTGGGTAAGGAGAGTTTTTATCGTCACCGATAATCAAATTCCTGAGGCGCTTGATGTTTCTGAAAAGGTAAAAGTTATCGATCACCGGGATATTATCTCAAAAGAATTGTTACCCACTTTTAATTCACATGTTATCGAGGCGCATTTACATAATATTCCAGGGCTTGCCGAACATTTTATCTATTTTAATGACGATGTTTTCGTTGCACGTCCATTGCCGGCGAGCCATTTTTTCAAAGGAAATGGCCATGCTTCATTATTTTTAGCAGATAAAAGCCTTAGGGCAATGGCGCGCAAAGGGATAAATACACCTACTCTCTCTGCTTCATGCAAAGCGGTAGAGTTACTTATGGCTCGCTACGGGTTGGCCATTGATTCTCCTCTGGTCCATACCTATGTACCGCTACGTAAAAGCATGTTTACTCTCGCCTGGAAAGAATATGATGATGAGATCGCCGCATTTACTTCATCAAAATTCAGAACTAACAACGATCTTAATCTGGCGACCTTTTTGGTGCCATGGCTGGCGTACATTAAAGGATTAGCAACGCCGCAGCGGGATATTTGTCATTATTTTAATATTCGCTCGCCCTCTGCCAGAACACATTATGAAGCTTTGCTTAAATCAAAAATGAACGGTAGTTCACCACACTCTTTTTGTGCTAACGACTTTTCTTCATCGAAGAATGCTTTAGCCAATCATCACGCTTTACTTGAGAAATTTTTAAATAGCTATTATGGAAATGGAAAAAAGAAGTATGTTTAAAGGAAAGCTACGGAAGCTAATTAAAAACCTGGGCTGTTTTTTAGTGATATGGCCGCCAACCAGCTGAGAAAGCTTGGTAAAGTCTACGTCAAGAAAGTAGAAGGCCATTATCAATATACCGTCGTCTCTGCAGTCTATAACGTAGGCCGCTATCTGGATGATTTTTTTGCCAGTATTGTCAGGCAGAAACTGAATTTCAAAAAGCATATTCATCTGGTGATGGTAGATGACGGCTCAACTGATGATTCTGCTTTCATTATAAAGAAATGGCAAAAAAAATACCCTGCTAACATTACCTATCTCTACCAGGAGAATGCTGGGCAGTCGTGCGCCAGAAATCTTGGCTTACAGCACGTTAAAAGTGAATGGGTGACTTTTATTGATCCGGACGATTTTCTGGATTGCAATTATTTTTATAACGTTGATAATTTTATCAATAATAATAATGACAAAGACATAAAGCTCTTAGGTTGTAATATTATTTTTTATATTGAATCTAAAAGTATTTTTAGAGACAATCATCCTTTAGCTTATCGTTTTAAAAACGGTAATCATCTTATTTCGCTCAATAGTTTGGAAAAGGAAGTGCAGCTTTCTGCCAGCACGGCGTTTTTCAAAACCGAGGAGATCGCTAGCAATAATTTAATGTTTGATAACCGAGTTAAACCTAACTTTGAAGATGGCCATTTCATTGCTAATTATCTTTTGAATCTTAAAGGCGGTTCTGTAGGTTTTCTGAAGGATAGCAAATATTATTACCGCAAGCGTGAAGACGGTACTTCTACACTGGATACCTCATGGACCAAACCAGAGCGTTTTCTTAACGTTCCCGAATTTGGCTATCTGGATATGTTGCGAAAGTTTAAAGAGGCTAAAGGATATGTTCCCGTCTATATTCAGCGAACTGTGCTTTATGAAATGGTATGGTACGTTAAGCATCTGCTCAATCACAGTGAAAAAGCGGCCTTTTTAAGCCATGCAGAAAAAACAGCGTTCATTAATAAATTAAAAGAAATATTCACCTTTCTTGATAAGAAAGAGATTCTTGATTTCGAGTTGGCAGGTGCGTGGTTTTTTCACAAGATTGCCATGCTTGCTTTTTTCAAAGAACAACAACCTGATGCTCAAATTGTTTATATTGAAAAATATGATGCTTTTAAGCATATGGCGCAACTTAGGTATTTCACCAAATCTGTAGCACTTGAGCAAATCTCATTGGATGGCCGGGATGTTATCCCGGCTTACGCCAAAACCATTCGCCACGATTTTATGGATGAAACATTAATCTTTGAGCGACGTTTATGGGTAGAACTTGGTGATGCTCAAGTAATTAATATTAAAGTTTGTCAGCTGCCTACACGTCTTTCATTAGGTGGAAAACAGAATAAGGAGGGCATAAAGGTTACTAATATCGTTCAACATTTTGCTAGCCTTAAACCACGTTACGAAACGAAAAAAGAGTATCATCAGGCATGGATCTTTATGGATAGGGATACCCAGGCGGATGACAATGCTGAACATCTTTATCGTTATGTGCGCGACAATTATCCTCAACAGAAAATCTTTTTTGTCTTGCAAAAGTCGTCACACGACTGGTCTCGACTCGAACAGGAAGGTTTTAAACTACTGGAGTTTGGCTCCCAGGAGCATAAGCTTGCGCTTGGGTCCTGTAGTAAAGTTATTAGCTCTCACGCTAATCGCTACGTTACCAATTTGTTGGGCCCTAAGATGTTAGCCGGTAAGCACTACATCTTTTTGCAACATGGCGTAACTAAAGATGATATCTCTGGCTGGCTTAATAGTAAGGAGGATATTAACTGTTTTGTCACTGCATCGCCTTATGAATACCAGTCAATCCATGAAGATGGCAGCCGCTATTATTACACTAAAAAGGAAGTCGTGCTGACAGGTTTCCCACGCCACGATAAATTGATTGTTAATGATAATAAAGAACGGTTGATAATTATTATGCCAACCTGGCGGCAGACTATTGTTGGGCCAGTGGTGGGTGATGGGGAAGAGAGGGCGCTCAACCCATTATTTATGCAAACTCAGTTCGCGCAGTGCTGGTACAACGTTTTACATTCACCCTTACTGCAAAAATTTGCGGAAAAATATGATTTTAAAGTGGCATTTTTCCCCCATGCTAATATTCAGCCTTATTTGTCACAGTTTCAGGTGCCTGATTACATAGAAATTATTACCCATGCACAGGGTTCGATTCAGAATCTTTTCAAGCGAGCCTCGCTAATGGTGACCGACTACTCGTCAGTCGCATTTGAGATGGCGGTACAAAACAAGCCGGTAATTTATTATCAGTTTGATGCGAAGGAATGTTTTAGCGGTGCGCACATTTATTCGAAAGGCTATTTTGATTATCGGAAGCATGGCTTTGGCCCGGTAGTGGAATCTGAAAAAGAGCTTTTTAAAGAGCTTAATACCCTCTTGAAAAATAACGCGGTACCTTCCGCTAAAATTCTGAAGCGTATCAGCGAAACGTTTCCTTTCCGCGATGGCTTTAACTGTGAACGTACTTATCAGGCTATTGCTTCGCTGGATAAGCCTTTACCCACTGGCTTCGCAGATGCGGAAATTTATCAGCAATATGCGATGCAGGCTGCAGAGGCCCGCCGCTGGGCGCTTGCAGAACAGCGTTGGCAAGCTTATCTGACGCTTGCGCTTACTCAGGAAGAAGAGGCGCAGGGTTATGCTGGTCTTACAGAAGCTCAGCGCAAGCAAGGCAAACTGATTGATGCACACAATACCATCTGTCGGTGGCAGGAGCGGTATCCGAAACAATCCCATCCGGTGTTATTGGCAAGCATGGCTCTGCTGGAAATGGCGGAGCATCACTGGCAGCAGGCCGCGTTTTACTGGCAAGAGGCAGGTCAGGCGCATGCCGACAATGCCCGTTATTGTTACAGCCTTTATCGTAGTGGTCAGATTTCCGCACTGGAAGCGCTATGTAAAAAATCCCAGCCGGTAACGGGTTTCAGCTACGCTCGCTTTTGTTTGCTCCTGGCCAGGAAACAATGGCAAGAAGCGGTTGCATATGTTAAGGAGCAGGACGTTGATGTCACTTCGCAAGAGAGCCTGGACAACAAGCTTTTGATTACGCTTTCCTACTGCTATCAGCAAATGAATAAGCTAAACGATGCGCATCGTTGTCTGGCAACTTACGAGCAATATATTGAAAACGATCCACAGTGCCGCTTAAAAATTGCCCGACTGGCTTTCCTGAGGCAGAACTGGGAAAAAATCATTACGCAGTTAAATAAGGCTTGCTCCGATATAACTCACTTGCCAGATGAGCACGTATATTATTATTTCATGGCGCTTCTTCATACAGAAAAATATGGTGAGATTTATAATGATTATCAAAATCTGAAGAGTGAAATAAAAAACAGTGCTGGCTTAGTGAAAATTTATGCCCAAGCCTGTCTTGCATTAAATAAGATAGCGGAAGTATTTATGCTTTTTGAAAAAACCGATAAGCCAGATGATGAATTTTATCTCATCTATGCCAACGCACTTAAAGATGCTGGCCGTTTTAATCAGGCGCTGACGGTGATTCGTCACAAGATAAGCCGGTACACCCAAAAAGCGTGGATGTTAAGATGCGAGCTGGCTCAGCTAAGCGAACACTGGGATGAAGCCTATAATTGTTGGCTAAGTTTATTACGTCACTATCCACAAAATCTCCCAGAAAATGCCGCTGAGACATTGCAAAGTTTAAAGTTATTAAGCGAGCTTTCATTGAAGCAATCCGTTGAATAAAAGTAATGTTATTGTCAAAAACAGGCGCTTATTTGCGTCTGTTTTTTTTGAGGGATTGATATGGTGGAACAAAAAGAAGTAATAAACGGAGTTCAGATTAAGTATAAGTATAAGCAAAGAAAATATGATACGCAGCATATAATATTTGTTTTTTGTGGGTTCGGCAGTGCCAGCATGTTTACTTATGATTTTGAGAATGCCTTACAGGATTGCCCGGCTCATGTTGTATGGATTAAAGATGACTTTAATGATTGCTGCGCTTATTACCTTTGTCAGAATATGAACTACAGTATAGAGCAAGCCGTTATTACTTTTATTGAAAGTATGTTGGCGCGTTATGGCCTCGATCGTTCATGTTGTACACTAGCTGGTTTTTCAAAAGGTGGCACTGCGGCATTGTATTATGGCCTTAAATATCACTTCATAAATATTGTTTCAACTGTACCACAATTTCATATTGGTACTTTTGCAAAGCGAGAATGGCCCCTCGTTTTCAAACACATGGCAGATCCAGAAAATGAAAATTCTATCTTTGTGCTGGATACATTATTGCCCCAGTTGTTACGTGATGATGGATCTATAGAAAAAAACATCTATTTATTGACATCCGAGGCGGACTATCAATATGAAAAAGAGATAAAACCTTATCTTGACGGCTTCAGAAAATATCGTAATTTTAACCTGTTGATGGCTACCTCTCAGTTGATAAGGGAGCATAATCAAGTCACCTCGTATCATGTGCCGCTATTGCTGGGTATTTTTTACTCCTTATCCCAGGGGGCCGTTCCTCACTATGGTTATTGCGAGCTAATTGCCGATAATACTTTAGTGTCACGTCCGGTAAAGCCGCAGCCTGTCGCTATTTTAAAGAAGATAGCTGTTATGGATACGTTAATTTTTCCTGAAGGAATAGCTGTGCTTAAAGGGGTAAGTTGCGGTGAATACCAGGATATTGAAATTGATTTAATATTTAAAAATGAAGGACTTGAAGAGGTGTTCCGGATAGCTAAAGCTCATCGTTCCATTTTAACCAGACAGCTATACGCAGAAGGTTTCGTCAATTATGATAAAGGCTGGTTTTGCACTGCAAAATTTCAAGGGCTTAATGTACAAGAGCTTCCCGCGGGTCGGTATCGTATTCTTTTAGATATCACTTGTCAGGAGCACTATGCCCGTAAAGCGTTAGAGGTAGATGCAGGCGCAGATAACAAAATACTTGCTTCAAGTGAATCTATTGACGTGTACAGTCAAAATGGCCATGTTTATTTATGGAAGAAAAGTTAATAAGGCCAACGTGACTTGCTATAAAAAACCGCATTTATCTGTGTGCTTGTTTTCAAATAAGCGTGAAACTTGCAAAACAGTTCGCCGTCGGGTTTGAAGTCTGACGTCCAGAACGCGTCCAGGTGCCCCTGAAAGGTTAAGCCGTCTATGTTATACATTGCGCGGCCCATGACCTTCAGGGGTTTTTTATGTACCAACGCAGAGATACCCGCAGTACTGTTAATCGTCACTACGGCTCTGGCATGATGCAATAACTGCGGCATCGGTAGGTCGTGTACGTAAATTACCTTATCACTAACGCCGTAAATATCACTGAGCCGTTTAATTAACGGGCCATACATGCGGTGTCCACGATCCATCGGGTGATGCTTGATCACAAGGTGTTCGCGCAGCGGCGCGTTTTTGGCAAAAGAAGCGATAACCTCTTCAATATACTCCCTTACATCGCCATAGTTACTGTGTTGGCTTACCTGGCTGTCGTTATAAACCTGCAGGATTGCCAGATAATAATGCTGACTAAGTTCGTTACCTAATCTCTTCAATATTTTACTTTCCAGCAGCCTGTACCACTGTTTCCGCCAGCCGGCACGCCACCAGCAACGCGCTTCGTACCAAGGAGAAAAACATTTGTGGTGCCGGTAATGGGGAAAATCATCACGATGATAGCTGCCCATCAGATAATAGACGGCCGCATGCCAGCAACGCCGGAAAGCGGAGGCTTTGATCTCTTCAGCCTGCAAGGGGGGAAGATCGTGCAGATTGCGATAAAACGCGGCATCCCGAGGTAATGAAGACCAGGCGTTAACGCCATTTTCTTCAAGCGTGATGTAATGTGGTCTGAGATAGCCCTCTTCAAACACCAGAAAACGTACCCCATTTGCCTGCGACCACTGCCGGGCGGCCTGATGCAGCGGGCGGCAATCGCCAAAGCAAATCACGGTATCAAAACGATATCCCTGCCAGGTTTCTTCCAGCCATTGCGGAAACTCTGCCGCTGTCTTTCGCCAGGCGTAAGCTTTTACTTTGCGGCAATAAAACTTATCGCCGCCGTTGAAAACAACGTTTACCGCCTGGCGCCCCTGCCTTTCCAGCCACCGGGCAAGCTCGCTGAAGAAAGGCCCCATAGGTCCCTGCAGCAGTAAATAACGTTGTCCTGCAAGCAGGGTTTTCATGGCGTTGCTGTTCATGCTGGCGTTCCGTTGTTAGCGATGCTTCAGTGAGGTGAGAGCCAGCAGTTCGCGCACCAGGCGCAGATAACGAGCGAGCGGCACCGGTGTAGGGCGCGCCCTGGCAGTAGCGCAAATCAGATAATCCACCGCGTCCTCAACGGCGATAACCTTTTTGCTGATAGGGTGGATATAGGTGGGGTAGGCGATTAGCGCCTGGTAAACCAGCGCATCGAGCGTGAGTATTCGGGTGCGCCTGGGAGAGCTAAAAGCATCGGTTGTCAGCCCCCATCCGGCATAGAAAGGCAAACCGTAGCAAAACACCTTTTTGCCGTGCAGCAGGCCTTCAAAACCACAAAGCGAAGTCATGGTATGGATTTCATTCGCCTGTCGGATGCAGTCGATAATATTCGCCTTTTCGGCGATGACATCCGCCCAGCGCAACGCTTCCCGCGGCGTGATAAGTCCAGGGCGATGACCGTAAGAAACATCCGGATGCGGTTTATAAACGATAAACGCATCAGGACGGACCTGACGCACGGCGCGTAGCAGCGCAAGGTTAGTCGTGATACCTGGCGCGCCGGTTTGCAGAGAAGCATCGTCTTCAACCTGGCCCGGCACCAGAACGACTGATTCTCTTTTTGCGTATTCAGGCAGCCGCCACGGCTCGCCGAAATTGTATTTACACAGGCGCGCCTGGGTAAGACGCAGGCGCAGGCGCTTCGCCCGTTGAGCTTCGCTCTGGTTAAGCTCGCTGTGTTGCAGCAGCGCCTCCAGGTCGCTTGGCCTGGTGGCGTCGTAGTAAATGCCTTGTTTATCCAGCACCAGCGAAAGCGGCGCGTGGAGGTCGCTGCCAAGGCCGACCGAGCGCAGAAAACCATCTTCCATACGCCAGACGGGCAGTCGCCGCGCGCTGGCCGCGCTTTCCCATCGCTGCTCGCCTTTGGTGCCCCAGACCACGCAAGCGGTCGTTTGCGGCCTGGCTTTGGTAAAACTCAGCCCGGAAAAAGGCGTTTTTAAAAAAGGCGTCAGAATCGCCCGTTTCCACAGGGTTAAGCCCGGCGCCCACAGTTCGCCAGCGCGCGTTGCGCAAAACTGGCGCTGACGTTGCAGATAATCAATGACGTCAAACAATGTACCGGGGCGGCCCGTAAGCGGATGGATGTAACGGCTGTAACGTAAGTAGGCGGCTACGAAAAGATGCTCCAGCGGCGCAGGCTGCCGGCGAGCGGCAAGCGTGGCGGCCTGGGGATGGCGGTCATCCGTCAGGCCCCAACCCGCATACCAGGGTTGTCCAAAGCAAACTACAGGTTTACCGGCAAGCAAAGCCTCAAAACCATAGTGCGAAGTCACAACATATACGCGCTGCACATGGCGAAGCAGCGAAAGCGGAGCAACCTCTTCGGCAATAATGCGTACCCGCGGATGCGCCTCGAGCCCTGTCAGATAGCCTGTTTTTTTACCGCACAGTACATCCGGATGAATTTTTACCCAGACCTTCGCCTGCGGGTTTTCCGCCAGCGCAGCCTCCAGCATCCGCCTGAAAGAAAGCGCATCGGCGTTGCCGTAGCGTACGGCCATATCGTTGCGAGTCTGATCGACTACCAGCACCGCTTCTTCGCTATTGTCGGCACGAAAGGCAGGCGCGTGGTTATATTTCGAAAGCTGATGCTTAAGGATAAGGCTGATAGCTTGCTTCGCCTCGGCGATGCGCAACTGGTTGCCCGTGTTATCCTGAACTAAGCGCTCAAGCGTGGAAGGACGGCTGGCGTCGTAATAAATTCCCTCTTCATCTACAACCAGCGCAAGCGGCGCTTCACCTGTTACCCCAGGGCGCAGCGAGCGAATAAACCCATCTTCCAGACGAATGACAGGCAGATTGGCAAGGCGACTTTTTTTCACAGCCCGTGCTGTGCCTGGTCGATAACCCCATACCGCAATGGTATGAATGTCTTTGGGTAAGCGCCTGTATAAACAGAGCTTCCGGCACTCCGTAAGAAGGAAACTGTCGAGATGGGGGATACGCCACATCCCCCTTGAGTAAATGCCTGTCGCCATAAACGTATCTGATTACAACGTCAAAATAACTTTAGCGGCAACGGCTAACTGATAAAGAATGGTGGAAATACCGCGAGAAACTTCAAGGTTTTTGGTCTCGTATTTCGGCAGTACCATCAGTTCATCGCCAGGCTGCATCTCATCAACATCATCAGCGTCCAGCGCTGCGCCATTCTGGCGGATCACAATGACTTTGGCATTACCCGACTTCTGCGTCATGCCGCCGCATTTATCGATATAATCCTGCGGATCCAGCCCTTTCTGCCAGCTAACGGCGTTCGGGAAGAGCACTTCGCCATGCACCATCACCAGTGACGTTTTCTCGGGAATCGTTATCACATCGCCATCTTCCAGCAGTACCTGGTCGAGGTTGCTTTCGTTAAGAACAACTTCGCCTTTGGGCACGACGGTGCGCGCTTTAGCGACAAAGCGGCTGACAAGCTGCGCTTCCTGCATGCGCAGACGCGCCTCTTCCTGGGTGGAAGACTGGGCGGAGAGTGAGGCTTGCTCCAGTTTCTGCAAGGCGAGATCCAGCATCTCTTTCTGCCTTATGGCGACCGATTTACGGTAAAGCTGGATGGCGCCAAGTTGCGACATCGCGTTCGGGCGGATCTTTGCCAGCACCTGACGCATAGAGGCGCCATAAGGCAACACCATGGCATGCTCGCCGGAGTGCGCCCCTTCGATCCTCACCTGAATCGTCCCTGCATACCGGTCTGAGCTTATCACCATTCTGTCACCGTCCTGCAGCGTACGCCCTGCCGCGCTGCTGATCGGGAAATACTCGCTCTGCTTCATCGCGCCTTGCTGGCGAATCAGGGTAACGTGCGTAGCGCCGGGCTTCGGCCGCGCCCATTTCAACGCCTCAGTGACCGGAATGGCGCCATCTTCAAACTCAAAGTCATAGCCGTTAAAGACATCCCCTTCAACGCTGAAAGTATGCTGGCGCGGCCCGACTACAATGGTGTCGCCCTCGGAAAATTGAGAAAGACCAAGGCTGCCGTTGAGCAGGAAATCATACAGGTTGACGTGCGAGCGTACCTTCTGGCCGCGCTTGACGGTGATATCTACATAGCTGCCGCGCTCGCTGTCCACGCCGCCTGCTTTGTTCAGGTACGAAAGCAGGGAATCGGAAGCGACGCCGCCGTACAGCCCCGGGGTGCGAACATAGCCTGTGACGAACACCTTCACCGGCTGCGCCTGCAGGAGCGAAGCGTAGACATTAACGTTCGCCTGATAGACTTCTTTTACCCGGTTAGTCACCAGCGTGTTGAGCTGGCCGTTAGTGATGCCTGCGACCTTCAGCGGCCCGACATTGGGCAAGAAGATATTGCCTTTCGGATCGACGGTCAGCGTGCCGTCGTAAACGAACGCGCCCCACAGACGCACCTGCACGGTGTCGCCAAGGCCAATGATGTAGTTAGGGTTGAAACCGATGCCCGTTCCGCTGTCGGCGCCCGGCGCCGTAAAAAGCTGCGCGCCGAACATACGGCTCAACGGTGCGGGCGCGGCGGGAGCCGGGGTATTATCAAACCCCTCGGCGCTGCTCTGCGTACTGGCGGCGGCCAACAAGGCCGGGAATGGCGCCGCGCCAGTCAGGGCAGGGTCTGCCGTGAGATCGACTGCGTTGACGCTGGTGGCCGTCAGCAGCAGGAAAAGCGTCCCTGTTTTACGTAATTTCATAACTATCTCTGAAAAAATCAGTTTCTGTGATCGTCCACAATGGACAGTAAAAGCTTGAGGGTGCCGTAAAGCAGGCCGCAGACTAAAAGCCAGCTTGCCAGCAGCCAGGGCACATCCGGAAAGCGAGACTGCTGGGGCAGTTGCGGCGAACTGATAACCGAAAGGCTTTTTAACTTGCGTGCAGCTTCAACGCGGGTTTTTTCAATTGCCGTCAGCGCAAGGCGATAAAGGTCGGTATCAAAGGCGACTTTGGATTTCAGTTCGTCGAAATCCGCCGCCATACGGTTGAGTTTGTCGCCTTCCGGCGCGGTAATGTTGCGCTGCTCTTTTGCAATCTGCGCCTCGACAGACGCAAGCGCGTTTTTAGCGGTAACGACCTGCGGAGCATCTTCACGCAGATAGGTGAGCAGGTTGCGCAGTTCGGTTTCGAGCTTAATTTTCTGCTCGGTCAGATTGTTTACCAGCGTATTGGCCGCCAGCGCCGTCGCCTGCGGGTCCAGCACGTTGTTGCTGTTCTGGTAAGCGAGCAGGGCGCCTTTGCTTCGGTTCAGCCGCTCGCTCGCCCGGGCCAGCTCCTCTTCCGAGAAACGCTGCTGATCGCGCGCGATGCGATGCGAAAGCTCGTTGATAAAGCGCTCCGCCTCTTTTAGCGCCGCCTGGTTGAAGCGCAGGGCGAACTCGGGCGTAAACCCCTGGGTTTGGATGGTCAGCAGGCCATTTTTATTATTAAAATTAATGGTGATGCGGTGGCGGTAGTAATCAAGAAACTCCTCCGCCGTGGCATTACGTGAAAGATGATAGAAAAAATCTAAGCCGCTTTCGCCAAAGGCTTTTTTAAAGTCGAGCTGCTTATCGAGAGTGGACAGCATATCCGGCGAATGCAGATATTCTTTCAGATAGAGCGCATCTTCAGAGGAGCTGGGATTCGATGCGCCCATCAGCAAGCCGATATTTAAGCTGGCGTTATCGATATCGCTAGCCCGCTTAATGGCGACTTTGGATTCGCTTAAGTACCGCGGTTGGCTGAAAATAACTAAGTAAAGCAACAGCAAAACCATGGGGATTAAAATAATTACCCGGCCCGTATAGTGTTGCAAAACAGCAAATATTGCCGATAAGCCTTTTTTAAAAAGCCCGGCTAATGAAGCGGTCAGTTTTTTAATGCGCATACGACTGTTGTGACTCGATTGCGGTAATGTCGAGAGGTGCTCTGCTATTAGCACACCAGTAACAATTAATGTGTGCTAACCTGCCAAATTTGGAACACCATCGGCCTTGATGAACGCTACTGGCAGCGCGTTTTAACAACGCCCTGAAGCGGCTATCCCTGTTATTCCTGTTATTCCTGTTATGGCTAAGGCTTATCACGAAGTGGCAATAGCGCGCTTCTGACCCAGCGAGGAAGTAAGGAAAAACTATAATGGCTCGTCTGTTTGTAGTCGAGAGAGCAGAACGTACAGAAAAGACAGGTGTATAATATAAATGTATTATTTTAGAAAAATATAAAAAAAGATGTTTAATATGTAGGAAAATAATTGAATGCTGCTTTCTTTAATTGAAATTAAATTCGCTATTTATTAAAAATAAATATCCAGACGAATTAGAACAGATAAAAAATGGCCTTCGCAGAGAAGGCCATTGTGATTTATTTCGCGATACGTTTGTACTTAATACGCTTCGGCTCCAGCGCTTCCGCGCCCAGCGTGCGTTTTTTGTACTCTTCGTATTCGGTGAAGTTACCTTCGAAGAACTCCACTTTACCTTCATCCTGGTAGTCCAGAATATGGGTGGCGATACGGTCAAGGAACCAGCGGTCATGCGAGATAACCATCGCGCAGCCCGGAAACTCCAGCAGGGCGTTTTCCAGCGCACGCAGGGTTTCGATATCCAGGTCGTTGGTCGGTTCATCAAGCAGCAGCATGTTGCCGCCCACCTGCAGCAGCTTCGCCAGGTGCAGACGACCACGCTCACCGCCGGAAAGCTCGCCAACGCGTTTACCCTGGTCTACGCCTTTGAAGTTAAAGCGACCAACATAAGCGCGGCTCGGCATCTCGGTGTTGCCGATCTTCATGATATCCAGCCCGCCGGAAACCTCTTCCCAGACGGTTTTACTGTTGTCCATTGCGTCACGGAACTGATCAACGGAGGCGAGCTTCACGGTTTCGCCAAGGGTAATGGTACCGCTGTCCGGCTGTTCCTGCCCGGACATCATACGGAACAGTGTGGATTTACCCGCGCCGTTCGGACCGATGATGCCGACAATCGCGCCTTTTGGCACGGAGAAGCTCAGGTCGTCAATCAGCACGCGGTCGCCGTAAGATTTTCGCAGGTTGCTGACTTCAACCACTTTGTCGCCCAGACGCGGTCCCGGCGGAATAAAGAGCTCGTTGGTCTCGTTACGTTTCTGGTACTCGACGTTGTTAAGCTCTTCAAAGCGGGCCAGACGCGCTTTACCTTTAGACTGACGGCCTTTGGCGCCCTGACGCACCCACTCCAGCTCTTTCTCAATGGATTTACGGCGAGCCGCTTCCTGAGACGCTTCCTGCGCCAGACGCTGATCTTTCTGCTCAAGCCAGGAGGAGTAGTTGCCTTCCCACGGAATGCCTTCGCCGCGGTCAAGCTCGAGGATCCAGCCTGCTACGTTGTCGAGGAAGTAGCGGTCGTGGGTGATAGCCACCACGGTGCCTTCGAAATCATGCAGGAAGCGCTCCAGCCAGGCGACGGATTCGGCGTCCAGGTGGTTAGTCGGTTCGTCGAGCAGCAGCATGTCCGGCTTTTCCAGCAGCAGGCGGCAGAGCGCGACGCGGCGGCGTTCGCCACCGGAGAGGTTGGCTATCTTCGCGTCCCAGTCCGGCAGGCGCAGCGCGTCTGCGGCGCGCTCCAGCTGCATGTTCAAATTGTGGCCGTCGTGAGCCTGGATAATCTCTTCCAGTTTGCCTTGCTCGGCGGCGAGCTTGTCGAAATCGGCATCCGGGTCCGCATACAGCGCATAAACTTCATCCAGACGCTTAAGCGCGTTAACCACTTCGGAAACGGCTTCTTCGATAGATTCGCGAACGGTATGTTCGGTATTGAGCTGCGGCTCCTGCGGCAGGTAGCCAATCTTGATGCCAGGCTGCGGACGCGCTTCGCCTTCGATATCTTTATCGATGCCAGCCATAATGCGCAGCAGGGTAGATTTACCGGCGCCGTTTAAGCCCAGCACGCCGATTTTAGCGCCCGGGAAAAAGCTCAGAGAGATATTCTTCAGAATATGTCGCTTCGGCGGAACCACTTTGCCGACGCGATGCATGGTATAAACGAATTGAGCCACGTTGCGACTTCGCCTCTTTTATCGTGATAAAGGTGTTTCCCAACTGCGGAGTGTAGCCTTTTTCCGTCGCTAATCCCAGCCAACAAGGCGTGCGCAAGCGCCCGGCGTGCAGGAGCGTGAGATGGGTAAAAAAGTGTCTGTAACGTGGCGCAACCGCACTACCCTGGTTAGCATGAAGTAATCGCCTTATCAAAGCGGCAAGATGCTGCGATGCCATTTCACTGTGAGGAGTTGTTGTGGGGAAAGCCAAACAGGTTGCCTGGCGGCTGTTAACGGCAGGGATGTGCCTGCTTTCGCTAAGCCAGGCTGCACGCGCTGATTCGCTGGATGAACAGCGCAGCCGTTATGCGCAAATCAAACAAGCATGGGATAACCGACAGATGGACGTGGTGCAGCAGTTGATGCCCACACTGCAAAATTATCCCCTCTACCCTTATTTGCAATATCGCCAGCTCAGCGATGATTTAATGAATCAGCCTTCGCTGACTGTCAGCCAGTTTATTCAGGCTAACCCCACGCTGCCGCCTTCGCGCACGCTGAAATCGCGTTTTGTGAATGAGCTGGCGCGACGCGAAGACTGGCGTGGGTTGCTTGCCTTCAGCCCTGAGCCGCCGGGCAGTACAGAGGCCCAATGCAACTACTACTATGCGAAATGGAACACGGGCGATGCGCAATCCGCCTGGGAAGGAGCCAAAACCCTCTGGCTGACCGGTAAAAACCTGCCAGATGCCTGTGACCGCCTCTTCTCGGTATGGCGCAGTTCCGGAACACAGGATCCGCTTGCTTATCTGGAGCGTATCCGGCTGGCGATGAAAGCTGGCAATACTCGGCTGGTGAATACGCTGGCGAACCAGCTGCCCGCCGATTACCAGACTGTCTCCAGCGCGCTGGTGAGTCTCGCCAACGATCCCAACAGCGTGATGACTTTCGCCCGCAGCGTCGGCGCTACCGATTTTACGCGCCAGATGGCGGCCGTGGCGTTCGCAAGCGTGGCGCGTCAGGATGCGGAAAACGCGAGACTGATAATCCCTTCGCTTGCGCAGGCGCAACAGCTTAACGAGGATCAAACTCAGGAACTAAAAGAGATTGTGGCGTGGCGCCTGATGGGCAACGACATCACCAGTGAACAGGCGCGCTGGCGCGACGACGTGATTATGCGTTCGCAATCCACTTCGCTTATCGAACGCCGCATTCGTATCGCGCTTGGCGCAGGCGACCGCAACGGGCTAAACACCTGGCTTGCGCGTCTGCCGATGGAGGCGAAAGAGAAAGACGAGTGGCGCTACTGGCAGGCGGATCTATTGCTGGAGCGCGGACGTGACGAAGAGGCGAAAACCATCCTGCATGCGCTGATGCAGCAGCGCGGTTTCTACCCGATGGCGGCCGCGCAGCGGCTGAATGAAGATTATCCATTGCGCGTCGATAAAGCGCCTGCGGTTAACGCCGCGCTCTTTCAGGGGCCGGAAATGGCCCGCGTGCGCGAGCTGATGTACTGGAACATGGATAACACGGCGCGCAGCGAATGGGCGAACCTGATTACCAGCCGTCCGAAGCAGGAGCAGGCGGCGCTGGCGCGTTACGCCTTTGATCAGCGCTGGTGGGATCTCAGCGTACAGGCGACCATAGCCGGTAAACTTTGGGATCAACTGGAAGAGCGTTTCCCGCTGGCGTACAAAGATCTGTTCGCCCGCTACGTCAGCGATAAAGCGGTTACGGCAAGCTACGCTATGGCGATAGCGCGCCAGGAGAGCGCCTGGAACCCGAAAGTCCGCTCGCCGGTGGGCGCGTCGGGGCTGATGCAAATCATGCCCGGCACCGCCACCCATACGGTGAAGATGTTTAATATTCCCGGCTATAGCAACGCAGGCCAACTGCTGGACCCGGAAACCAATATCAACATCGGCACCAGCTACCTGCAGTATGTTTATCAGCAGTTCGGTAACAACCGCATTCTGACTTCAGCGGGTTATAACGCGGGTCCCGGGCGGGTGCGCACCTGGCTTGGCAATAGTGCGGCGCGCATTGACGCGGTGGCCTTTGTTGAAAGCATTCCGTTCTCGGAAACGCGCGGCTACGTAAAAAATGTGCTGGCCTACGACGCCTATTATCGCTATTTCATGGGCGATAAACCGGTGCTGATGACCGACGCAGAATGGGAGCGCCGTTACTGATCCTCTCCGCTTTGTGCTATGCTGCCGTACTAGTTAAAGAGTATGGCAGCCTATCATGACCCAGCATTCTACCTATTCCGCGGCGCATGCCGAACAGAGTAACCAGGAGTGGCTTCGCTTCGTCGAGTTGCTGAAACAGTCGTTCGATGAACAACTGCATCTTCCTCTGTTAACGCTTTTACTCACGCCAGATGAACGCGCTGCGCTCGGCACGCGGGTGCGGATTATCGAAGAGTTGCTGCGCGGCGAAATGAGCCAGCGCGAGTTGAAAAACGAGCTCGGGGCGGGCATCGCCACGATTACGCGCGGCTCCAACAGCCTGAAGGCCGCCCCGCCGGAGCTGCGCGCGTGGCTTGAGCAGGAACTGCTGAATCATCAGCGATAAATCGCGTTGTGGAAAGGACTTAACGCGAGGATCACCGCTTGGTGATAAACGCTGCTGCGGGTGAGCTTGCCCCCGGTGAACACGCCGATTGCCCCTTCTTTGCGTCCCACTTCGTCAATGCCGGTCCAGGCAGACATTACCGGTCCCAGGGCTTCGCCCGCCCGCACTTTTTCCAGAATCACCGCAGGCAGCGGCAGCGTGGCGGAACGCGCTTCGCCACGTTGTTGCGCATTTTCAATCACGACCCAGCTGAAGGTGCTGTCGTCGTCGATGCCCGCTTCGATGGCGACCCAGAAATCGGCCTGCGGGCACGCTTGACGGGCATTGATGACGCGCTGACGCGCGCCGGTGCGTGTCTCGTGGCTGCCGAAGGGCTGTTCCGGAACGCCGCTCTCGACGTCCACAGAGGCGATATGGCAGGATGCTTCACCGAAAATCTCGCTAAACGCTCGCAGAATAGCCTGAATTTTGGCTGGGTTAGTGGTGGCGCAGACAACTTCGTACATAATCAACTAACACTCTGACGACTAAATTTCGAAGCAGTATAACGGATAAAAAGCATGTTACAGGTATACCTTGTTCGCCACGGTGAAACGCAGTGGAATGCCGAACGCCGTATTCAGGGGCAGTCTGACAGTCAGCTTACCGATAAAGGCGAGCGCCAGGCGTGGCAAGTGGGAGAGCGGGCAAAAACGCTCGGCATTACCCACATTATCGCAAGCGATCTGGGCCGCACGCGGCGCACCGCTGAAATTATCGCTAAGGCGTGCGGCTGCGATGTGCAACTCGACTCGCGTCTGCGTGAGCTCGATATGGGCGTACTGGAAAGACGCCATATTGAGTCGCTGACTGAAGAAGAAGAGGGCTGGCGCCGGCAGCTTGTCAACGGTACGCCGGATGGACGTATTCCGGATGGCGAGTCGATGCAGGAGATGAGCGAAAGGATGCATGCGGCGCTGAACGCCTGTCTGGATCTGCCGCCGGGAAGCCGTCCGCTGCTGGTCAGTCACGGCATGGCGCTCGGCTGTCTGGTCAGCACCATTCTCGGGCTGCCCGCTTATGCGGAGCGCCGGTTGCGTCTGCGCAACTGTTCAATTTCTCGCGTGGATTATCAGCAAAGCCCGTGGCTGGCTTCCGGTTGGGTGGTGGAAACGGCAGGAGACGTCTCGCATCTGGACGCTCCCGCACTGGATGAGCTTCAGCGCTAACGGCGCAGCGGAATCAGATATTCACAGCGTAAATGGACGGGGCGCTGGTTTGTGCGCGTTTCGCTTGCCGGAAAGTAACGCTCGATATCCAGGCCTTTACGGCGCGTGAGGCCCAGCGCGGGCATGCAGGTGCCGTAAACGGTCAGGATAAATTCCTGCAGCCCGGTGCCTGGCCCTTCGTAAGTAAACTGAACGTAATCGCCCCCTTCAAGCATGACCGGGTGGGCGTTTTGGATGTAGCCGTTTGCCAGTTCCGGTGAAAGCGCGGTGGTGTAAAAAACCTCCTGCTCGTCGTCTTTTTCGTAGCTTGGGCGTGATTCGTTCAGGCCGTAAAGTTCCGGCGGCAGCGTCGGGCAATTGGCGAGAAACTGCGTCCAGAACTGCACGCGCATTTCGTGGCGGAAATCGGAAATTTCTTCCAACGAGCAGGTGTAATTTTGCGTTAAGCCCACTAAAGGCGTCTGCGCAAGCGTAACGAATTTATGCTGCGGCGGCGTGAAATCGCCCAGCCGGATAGGCGGACAAATGCCGGAAGCATTCCAGTCCGCGGCGCGGCGGTAAAGCGCAGGGGTCAAAGAAAACTGTTTTTTGAAAGCGCGCGTAAAGGTTTGCTGCGAATCAAAGCGATATTGCAGCGCGATATCCAGGATAGGACGAGCGGTAAGGCGTAAGGCGACAGCGGATTTAGACAGACGACGCGCGCGAATATAAGCGCCAATCGCCTGACCCGTTACCTCTTTAAACATTCGTTGTAAATGCCACTTGGAATAACCCGCTTTGGCCGCCACATTGTCCAAAGAAAGGGGCTGATCCAGATGGCCTTCAAGCCAGGTAAGCAGATCGCGAATGATCACAGCCTGATCCATAGTTAATCCTCATCCTGAATGCGAGTGCCTTCGATATTAAGGTAGCGAATAGTAGCATTTTTTGTTCTTTTAGCATTGCGTGTTTTTTTTAACTGAATGTGCTTATCAGGTCCGCGCCAGCGCACATTTTTTGTAAAAACCTGATATTTAATACTTTTTCTATAAAAAGACGAATAGTCACTCCGATCAATTTTTAAAGATGGTAACAATATGAAATGTAAGGCCTTAATAGCGTCAGTTCTGCTTTTTGCTTTTGCCGGCGGCGTCCATGCCGAGGAAATTGGCTCGGTTGATACGGTTTTCAAGATCTTTGGGCCGGACCATAAAATTGTCGTTGAAGCGTTTGACGATCCGGATGTGAAAAACGTTACCTGCTACCTGAGCCGGGCGAAAACCGGCGGTATCAAAGGCGGGCTCGGGCTGGCGGAAGACACGTCGGATGCCGCTATCTCCTGTCAGCAGGTAGGGCCGATTGAGCTGAGCGAAAAAATCAAATCTGCAAAGGGTAAGGGGATCGTCGTTTTTCAGAAACGCACGTCGCTTATCTTTAAAAAGCTGCAGGTGGTGCGTTTTTATGACGAGAAGCGCAATACGCTTGCCTACCTTGCTTACTCTGACAAAGTCGTGGAAGGCTCGCCGAAGAATGCGCTGAGCGCGGTGCCGATTATGCCGTGGAAATAAAAAAAAGGGCGGATTAACCGCCCTTTATTGTTTTGCGCTGACAGGCTTATTCCTGCAGGTCGCCGCAGAAACGGTAACCTTCGCCATGAATGGTGGCGATGATTTCCGGCGTATCCGGCGTTGATTCGAAATGTTTACGAATGCGGCGAATAGTGACGTCTACAGTGCGGTCATGCGGCTTCAGCTCGCGACCGGTCATTTTCTTCAGCAATTCCGCACGGGACTGGATCTTGCCCGGGTTCTCGCAGAAATGCAGCATAGCGCGGAATTCGCTGCGCGGCAGTTTGTACTGCTCGCCGTTAGGGCTAATCAGCGAACGGCTGTTGATATCCAATTCCCAGCCGTTGAACTTGTAGCTTTCCACGCTGCGACGCTCTTCGCTCACTGTACCCAGATTCATGGTGCGGGAGAGCAGGTTGCGCGCGCGGATAGTCAACTCGCGAGGGTTGAAGGGTTTAGTGATGTAATCATCTGCGCCGATCTCAAGGCCCAGAATCTTGTCCACTTCATTGTCGCGGCCCGTCAGGAACATCAGCGCCACGTTCGCTTGCTCGCGCAATTCGCGCGCCAGCAGCAGGCCATTTTTGCCCGGCAGGTTGATATCCATGATGACCAGGTTGATATCATTATCAGAGAGGATTTGGTGCATCTCAGCGCCATCGGTCGCTTCGGATACATCATAGCCTTCTGCTTCGAAAATACTTTTTAACGTGTTGCGTGTTACCAACTCGTCTTCAACGATAAGAATGTGCGGGGTCTGCATGTTTGCTACCTAAAATTGCCAACTAAATCGAAACAGGAAGTACAAAAGTCCCTGACCTGCCTGGTACATGTCCCGAATTAACATGTCCGGCCTAATGTGACTAAAGTACGTAATTGCGTTCTTGATGCACTTTCCATCAACGTCAACAACATCATTAGCTTGGTCGTGGGTACTTTCCCTCTGGACCCGACGGTGTCAAAAACGGCTGACATCCTAACCACTTTAACAGCAACATAACAGGTTGAGACGCTGCCGACACCAAATAAAACTACGCTTCGTTGACATATATCAAATTCAATTGTAGCACGTTAACAGTTCAATGAAATCATCGTAGCGTATTCCTGACTTTAATTACATTCTCTTAATATCTCAGGCCGTTGCGCCAAATAATTAATAAACAATTCGCGATCTAATAAAATTGCCGTATTGCAGTCATTTTATCTATAATAAACAAAAGGATAACAACAAAATGCCGGGTTTATACGCCGCGTTTTTTTGAATGAAGTATCAAAACTATTTATGATTAATAAGGCACCGATTCGCCCGTTTATGTTGATCTAATGTAAATTTGCGCTGCGTATTATGTGACCTGTGCTGTCTTTCTGACCTGTTAACCTGAAATTGAGAAAGCTTATGCGTTTGCCTGTAATCCTGGTCTCTCCCGCCAGGGCTGAAAATATTGGCGCGGCCGCCCGCGCGATGAAAACCATGGGGTTTACCGAGTTGCGCATCGTCGCAAGCGAAGCGCACCGGGAGCCAGCAGCCCGTATAGTTGCGCACGGAGCGGGAGATATCATTGATAATATTAAAGAATTTGAAACGCTTGAGCAGGCGCTGGCCGATGTGGATTTTACCGTCGCCACCACGGCCCGCAGCCGGGCCCGGTTTCATTACTATGCCACCCCGCAGGCGCTTTTGCCTGTTTTAGCGGAAAAAGCGCAGTGGATGAATACGCTGGCGCTGGTGTTTGGTCGCGAAGATTCGGGGCTAACCAATGAAGAACTGGCGCTGGCGGATATGCTCACCGGCGTGCCGATGGTCGCGGATTACCCGTCGCTGAATCTGGGCCAGGCGGTGATGGTCTACTGTTATCAGTTAACCTCGTTAATGCAAACGGCGTCGGTTAAAGCGCAACACGCCGACAATCATCAGCTGCAGGCTTTGCGCCAGCGAATGAACGATCTGCTTACGCGTCTTGAAGTGGCGGATGATGTAAAAATGGCCGACTGGGTTCAACAGCGTCTTGGGCTGCTTGAGCAACGCGACACCGCAATGTTGCACAGATTGCTGCATGATATTGAAAAAAAGCTCGCCGGATAAAACGCCTTATAAGTTTTCTGTATTGGTTTTATATGCTGGATAAGCGTAGCCAATGACAACGGAACAGGATGAAAGGAGACGGTAAGGCAGCGCAACGGCGGATATTTACGACCGGTGCGTAAATGAAATATTCATTGACTTGCCGCAGCCAATACTTTAACCAATAGAGCACTAACACAAGAAAGTCCTGATTAAGAGCACACAACATCCATGATTCGCATCAGCCTGATTACCACAATTATTACCACCACCATTACCACAGGTAACGGTGCGGGCTGACGCGTACAGGAAATACTGAAAAAAGCCCGCACCTGAACAGTGCGGGCTTTTTTTTCGACCAAAAATCAAGAGGATCCACCATGCGAGTGTTGAAATTTGGCGGTACATCAGTGGCGAACGCGCAGCGGTTTCTGCGCGTTGCCGATATTCTGGAAAGTAATGCCAGACAGGGGCAGGTGGCGACCGTGCTCTCTGCCCCGGCGAAAATTACTAACCATCTGGTGGCGATGATTGAAAAAACCATTAGCGGCCAGGATGCACTGCCGAACATCAACGACGCTGAACATATTTTTGCCGATCTGCTTAACGGCCTTGCCGAAGCGCAGCCTGGGTTTCCGCTGGCTCGTCTGAAGGCGGTGGTCGACCAGGAATTCGCTCAAATCAAACACGTTTTGCACGGCATCAGCCTGTTGGGGCAGTGCCCGGACAGTATCAACGCCGCGCTTATCTGCCGGGGCGAAAAGCTTTCCATCGCTATCATGGCGGGGTTGCTGGAAGCGCGAGGCCATAAAGTTTCGGTTATCGACCCGGTCGAAAAACTGCTCGCCGTGGGGCATTACCTTGAATCTACCGTCGATATTGGCGAATCAACCCGCCGCATCGCCGCCAGTAAAATCCCTGCGGATCATATGATCCTGATGGCGGGCTTTACTGCTGGCAATGACAAAGGGGAACTGGTCGTGCTGGGCCGTAACGGCTCTGATTACTCCGCCGCCGTGCTGGCCGCTTGCCTGCGCGCCGACTGTTGTGAAATCTGGACCGACGTGGATGGCGTTTATACCTGCGACCCGCGTCAGGTGCCGGACGCCAGGCTGCTGAAATCCATGTCTTATCAGGAGGCGATGGAGCTCTCTTACTTCGGCGCCAAAGTGCTTCACCCCCGCACCATTTCCCCCATCGCCCAGTTCCAGATCCCTTGCCTGATTAAAAACACCGGTAACCCGCAAGCGCCAGGCACGCTGATTGGCGCGACCAGTGACGAAGATGGCCTGCCGGTAAAAGGCATCAGCAACCTGAATAACATGGCGATGTTTAACGTCTCCGGTCCCGGCATGAAAGGCATGCCCGGCATGGCGGCGCGCGTCTTCGCCGCGATGTCCAGCGCGGGCATTTCCGTCGTGCTCATTACCCAATCTTCTTCGGAATACAGCATCAGCTTCTGCGTACCGCAAAGCGATAGCGTGCGGGCGCGTAAGGCGCTGGAAGAGGAGTTTTATCTGGAGCTGAAAGAGGGGCTGCTGGAGCCGCTTTCCATCATGGAGCGTCTGGCGATTATTTCTGCTGTAGGCGACGGCATGCGCACGCTGCGTGGCATTTCCGCGAAGTTCTTCGCCGCCCTCGCTCGCGCTAATATTAATATCGTCGCGATTGCCCAGGGCTCCTCCGAGCGCTCTATTTCTGTCGTGGTTAATAACGACGACGCCACCACCGGCGTGCGCGTAACGCACCAGATGCTCTTTAATACCGACCAGGTGATTGAAGTCTTTGTTATCGGCGTTGGCGGCGTGGGCGGCGCGCTGCTGGAACAGGTGAAACGTCAGCAGGCCTGGCTTAAGCAGAAGCATATTGACCTGCGAGTCTGCGGCGTAGCCAACTCAAAAGCGCTGCTCACCAATGTGCATGGTCTCGATCTGGAAAACTGGCGTGCGGAACTGGCGGAAGCGAAAGAGCCGTTTAATCTGGGCCGCCTGATTCGCCTGGTGAAAGAGTATCATCTGCTGAACCCGGTGATTGTCGACTGTACTTCCAACCAGACGGTTGCCGACCAGTACGCTGATTTCCTTCGCGAAGGGTTTCATGTCGTCACGCCGAACAAAAAAGCGAATACCTCTTCGATGGCGTATTACCATCAGTTGCGCCACGCGGCGGCAAAATCGCGCCGTAAGTTCCTTTACGACACTAACGTCGGCGCCGGGTTGCCTGTCATTGAGAACCTGCAAAACCTGCTCAACGCGGGCGATGAATTGCAGCGCTTCTCCGGCATCCTGTCGGGTTCGCTCTCTTTCATTTTCGGCAAGCTGGATGAAGGCATGAGCCTGTCGGAGGCGACCGGCATTGCACGTGAAATGGGTTACACCGAACCGGACCCGCGTGACGATCTCTCTGGCATGGATGTGGCGCGCAAGCTGCTTATCCTGGCGCGAGAAACGGGACGCCACCTTGAGCTTTCCGATATTGTGGTGGAGTCGGTGTTGCCGCAAAGCTTCGATGCTTCCGGCGACGTGGCAAGCTTTATGGCGCGCCTGGCGCAACTGGATGACGAGTTTTCCGCTCGCGTGGCGCAGGCCCGCGACGAAGGCAAAGTGTTGCGTTATGTCGGCAATATTGAAGAAGACGGCGTCTGCCGCGTGAAGATTGCCGCCGTGGACGGCAACGATCCGCTCTATAAAGTGAAAAACGGCGAGAACGCGCTGGCCTTTTACAGCCGTTATTATCAGCCGTTGCCGCTGGTGCTGCGCGGCTATGGCGCAGGGAATGACGTGACGGCGGCGGGCGTATTCGCTGACCTGCTGCGTACGCTCTCATGGAAGTTAGGAGTCTAATATGGTTAAAGTTTATGCCCCCGCTTCCAGCGCGAACATGAGCGTCGGCTTTGACGTGCTGGGCGCGGCGGTGACGCCGGTGGATGGTGCGCTGCTTGGTGATTACGTTACGGTAGAAGCGGCAGATCGCTTCAGCGTGCAAAACCTTGGCCGCTTCGCCGATAAGCTGCCAACGGAGCCCCGGGAAAATATCGTCTGGCAGTGCTGGGAGCGTTTCTGTCAGGAACTTGGCAAAACGGTGCTGGTTACGATGACGCTTGAGAAAAATATGCCTATCGGTTCCGGGCTTGGCTCCAGCGCCTGTTCTGTGGTCGCGGCGCTGGTGGCGATGAACGAATATTGCGGCAAGCCGCTTAGCGACTCGCGGTTATTGCTGCTGATGGGCGAGCTGGAAGGGCGTATTTCCGGCAGTGTGCATTACGACAACGTCGCGCCTTGTTTTCTTGGCGGCATGCAGCTGATGATTGAGGAAAACGGCATTATCAGCCAGTCCGTGCCAGGCTTTGAGGAGTGGTTATGGGTGCTGGCTTATCCGGGAATTAAGGTTTCCACCGCCGAAGCGCGGGCCATTCTTCCGGCGCAGTATCGCCGCCAGGACTGCATTGCTCACGGCCGTCATCTGGCGGGCTTCATTCACGCCTGTCATACGCGTCAGCCTGCGCTTGCCGCGAAACTGATGCAGGACGTTATCGCCGAGCCGTATCGCACGAAGTTGCTGCCAGGCTTTGGCGAGGCGCGCCAGGCGGCGATGGAGACTGGCGCGCTGGCGTGCGGCATCTCCGGATCCGGACCCACGCTTTTCGCCGTCTGCGATAAACCGGAAACCGCGCAGCGCGTGGCGGAGTGGCTGGGCCAACACTATCTGCAAAATCAGGAAGGCTTTGTACATATTTGCCGTCTCGACACGGCGGGCGCACGAGTACTGGGATAAAAAATGAAACTCTATAACCTTAAAGATCATAACGAGCAGGTCTCCTTCGCACAGGCCGTCACGCAGGGCCTTGGCAAAAATCAGGGGCTCTTCTTTCCGCACGACCTGCCGGAATTCAGCCTGACGGATATCGACGCCATGCTGGAGCTCGATTTCGTCGAGCGCAGCAGCAAGATCCTCTCTGCGTTTATCGGCGACGAAATTCCGCAAGAGATTCTGGAAGAGCGCGTGCGCAAGGCATTTACCTTCCCGGCGCCAGTGAAGCCGGTTGAAGAAGATATTGGTTGCCTGGAGCTGTTCCACGGCCCGACGCTGGCGTTTAAAGATTTCGGCGGGCGCTTTATGGCGCAGATGCTGGCGCACATTAGCGGCGATAAACCGGTCACCATTCTTACCGCCACCTCCGGCGATACCGGCGCGGCTGTGGCCCACGCCTTCTATGGCCTGAAAAACGTGCGCGTTGTTATCCTTTACCCGCGCGGCAAAATCAGCCCGCTGCAGGAGAAGCTGTTTTGTACGCTTGGCGGCAACATTGAAACCGTGGCCATCGACGGCGATTTCGACGCCTGCCAGGCGCTGGTAAAACAGGCGTTTGATGATGAAGAGCTGAAGCAGAAGCTGGGGCTTAACTCGGCGAACTCCATTAACATCAGCCGCCTGCTGGCGCAGATTTGCTACTACTTCGAAGCGGTGGCGCAACTGCCGCAGGAAGCGCGCAATCAGCTGGTGGTGTCTGTGCCGAGCGGCAACTTCGGCGACTTAACGGCGGGGCTGCTCGCTAAAGCGCTGGGGTTGCCGGTGAAACGCTTCATCGCCGCCACCAATGCTAACGACACGGTGCCGCGTTTTCTGCAAAACGGCGAGTGGTCGCCAAACCTTACCGTCGCCACGCTTTCCAACGCCATGGACGTCAGCCAGCCGAACAACTGGCCGCGCGTGGAGGAGCTGTTCCGTCGTAAAAACTGGCGTCTGAAAGATCTGGGCGTGGCGGCTATCGACGACGAAACCACGAAAGCCACCATGCGTGAGCTGCAAACGAAAGGGTACGTTTCAGAGCCGCACGCAGCGGTGGCATACCGCGCGCTGCGCGACCAGCTGCACCCGGGCGAATATGGGCTGTTCCTCGGCACCGCGCATCCGGCGAAGTTCAGCGAGAGCGTGGAAGCGGTGCTGGGCGAAACGCTGACGCTGCCGCAGGCGCTGGCGGAGCGCGCCGGGCTGGAGCTGCTCTCACATAACCTGCCGGCGGATTTCGCCGCGCTGCGCGAGCTGATGATGAGCAAGGCGCAGTAACCCTTCAGGGAGAGGCCAGGCCTCTCCTTTTTTTGTTTTTTTTACCGCCAACTGTGAAGAAAATCGGCAGGAATCTGGCAGGAAAAAAGCAGAAATTCCCAATAAATGCGCTAACTTAGCAATTAGGATTGCAGAGACTAACGCATGGCGCGCGTTCGGCATAAGCTCTCCCCATCGACCCATTCAGGGTAATGATGTTGTGAGGAGTGACCTATGTTGAAATCAATGATTCTGGCGTTAACCGTAATAATGGTGGCTCCGTTCGCGGCGCAGGCGTCTGAGATTACGCTGCTGCCTGCTGTAAAACTGCACATTGGCGACCAGGACAACCACGGTAATTACTGGGACGGCGGGCACTGGCGCGACCGCGGCTGGTGGAACAAACACTACGAGTGGCGCGACAAACACTGGCAGCCGCACGGACGCGACCATCGCCCGGGCCCGCGCTTTGAAGGTCGTGATGACCATGGACGTCATCATCACTAATAAAAAACGCCAGCTTAAGCTGGCGTTTTTGTTATTGCTCGTGGCGCTTAAAGACCAGCTCTGTCGGTCCGGACGCCGCGTCGTCAAAGAAATAGCCTTCGCTGTTGAAATCCTGCAATTGCTCCGGCTTCGTCAGCCGTTTTTCGATAATAAAACGGCTCATTAGCCCGCGCGCTTTTTTGGCGTAGAAACTGATCACCTTAAACTTGCCATTTTTCTCATCCAGGAACACGGGCTTGATGATTTCCGCGTTCAGCTTGCCAGGCTTCACCGCTTTGAAATACTCATCGGAAGCCAGATTGATAACGATATTGTCGCCCTGCGCGGCGATAGCTTCGTTAAGCTTATGGGTGATCGTCTCGCCCCAGAAGCTGTAGAGATCTTTGCCGCGGGCGTTCTCCAGGCGAGTGCCCATTTCCAGGCGGTAGGGTTGCATTAGATCGAGCGGGCGCAGCACGCCGTAGAGGCCGGAGAGCATGCGCAGATACTGCTGAGCGAAATCGAAATCCGCTTCGCTGAAGGTTTCCGCCTCAAGCCCGGTGTAAACATCGCCCTTAAACGCGAGGATCGCCTGACGGGCGTTTTCCGGCGTGAAGTCCGGGTGCCAGTCGTGGAAGCGGGTCGCGTTAAGCGCCGCAAGCTTGCTGCTGATGCTCATCAGGTCCGCTATCTCTGCATCAGAAAGGCGGCGCGCCACATCGATTAACTGTTGTGAATGGTCCAGCAGTTCCGGCTGCGTAAAGCGCTGCGTTGCGAGCGGGCTCTGGTAATCCAGGGTTTTGGCGGGTGAAATAAGAATCAGCATCTCTTTTCCTTCTCGAAATTTCCCCGAACTTTACCAAAAAACGTCGCCGGAGTGACCAATAGGTGTGATTGAAAACCGCTCATTCACGGGGCAGATCCTTCCAGCTGTCCGCCTCCAGTTGTCTTTCGATATCGGGATAGCGTCTGACGTCAAAAACAGGTTTTATGCCAAGCTTGCGCTGGCGCAGGTAATCATCCGCAATCAGCTTAACGACGGGTGAAAGCAGCAAAATGGCGATGAGATTGGTTATCGCCAGCAGCGCCATAGCGATATCAGCCAGTTGCCAGACGGTGGGGAAGGTAGCGAACGTACCGAAAAGCACCATCGACAGCGTACCTGCGCGAAGCAGCCACAGGCGCAGCGGCGTGCTGCGGGTCAAAAACAGCAGGTTATTTTCGGCATAGGCGTAATTCGCCACAATCGAGGTAAAGGCAAAGAACATCACAATAATGGCGACGTAGCCGGAGGCCCAGCTGCCTGCAAGCGTGGCGAGCGCCTGCTGCGTGAGCATGATGCCATCGTAAGAGGCGCTGGTTTGCTCCTGCGCGCCGGAGAGCAACACAATAGCCGCCGTAGCGGAACAGATAATCACCGTATCGATAAACACGCCAATCATCTGGACGATGCCCTGCGCAGCGGGATGAGGGGGCCATGATGCGGCGGCCGCCGCTGCATTCGGCGTGGAGCCCATTCCCGCTTCATTCGAAAACATGCCGCGCTGAAAGCCGCTGGTTATTGCCTGGCTCAGGGTCCAGGCGAGCGCGCCGGAGGCCGCTTCGTGCCAGCCGAACGCGCTTTTGAAAATCAGCGCTACTACGTCAGGCAGGCGGGGCAAATTCAGCAGCACGACAATAGCGGCGGTCAGCGCCCATGCGCCCCCCGTTATGGGCATAACCCACTGCGAAAAGCGGGCCACGCCTTTCATGCCTCGCAGAATAACCAGCAGCGTGGCGGCTACCAGCACCACAGCGATAAACCATTTAGGGGCATTGAAGGCATGGTTCAGGGCAAGGGTGAGCGAGTTTGCCTGTACGGCATTAAAAACCAGGCCAAAGGCGATAAGCAGGAAAATAGAGAACAAGACGCCCATCCAGCGCATGCCGAGACCGCGCTCCATGTACCAGGCGGGGCCGCCGCGAAAGCGCCCGCTCGCGTCTCGCCCTTTATAGAGCTGCGCCAGAGAACATTCGGCGAAAGAGGTCGCCATACCCACAAGAGCCGTTACCCACATCCAGAACACGGCCCCCGGCCCGCCCGTGGCGATGGCTATCGCCACGCCTGCGATATTGCCGCTACTGACGCGGGCGGCGAGACTGGTGCAAAGAGCCTGGAAGGAGGTTAGCCCATCGGTGGCGGGAGTTACGCTTCTGCGCAGGCTTTTCGCGAAATGGCGAAGATAACGGAACTGAATCCCGCCAGTGCGAAAGGTGAACCAGATTCCTGCCCCAGGCAGCAGGTAAATCATCACCGAACCCCAGAGTATATCGCTGATAAAATACAGAAAATCTGACATTCATTTCCCTCTTGCCGCCGTCTGGCCTTGTCCGGTGCTGGCATGCTGTTCTCTGTGCCGCCGGGACTGACAACGAACAGGCCAGCGCAGTTTACCACAGCGGCCAGGCCCGCTTGCCCCGGTTGCGCTGAAAGTGTCTCGTGTTATCATCAGCGCAGGCCGGTTACATCTCCCTAACACGAAGTTTTAAGAGAAACATTATCATGACGGATAAATTGACCTCCCTTCGTCAGTTCACCACCGTAGTGGCTGACACTGGAGACATCGCGGCAATGAAGCTGTATCAGCCGCAGGATGCCACCACCAACCCTTCTCTGATCCTTAACGCCGCGCAAATTCCTGAGTACCGCAAGTTGATTGATGACGCTGTGACCTGGGCGAAAAGCCAGAGCAGCGACCGTGCGCAGCAGGTTGTGGACGCGACCGACAAGCTGGCGGTAAATATTGGTCTGGAAATTCTTAAGCTCATCCCGGGCCGTATCTCTACCGAAGTGGATGCGCGTCTCTCTTATGACACTGAAGGCAGCATCGCCAAAGCCAAGCGTCTGATCAAACTTTATAACGATGCTGGCATCAGCAATGACCGCATCCTGATCAAGCTGGCCTCGACCTGGCAGGGTATCCGCGCGGCGGAGCAGCTGGAAAAAGAGGGCATCAACTGTAACCTGACGCTGCTCTTCTCCTTCGCGCAGGCGCGTGCTTGCGCTGAAGCGGGCGTGTTCCTGATTTCCCCGTTCGTAGGCCGTATCCTCGACTGGTACAAAACCAATACGGACAAAAAAGAGTATGCGCCGCAGGAAGATCCGGGCGTGGTTTCCGTCAGCGAAATCTACCAGTACTACAAGCAGCACGGTTATGAAACCGTGGTGATGGGCGCAAGCTTCCGCAACACAGGCGAAATCCTTGAGCTGGCAGGTTGCGATCGTCTGACTATCGCTCCGGCGCTCCTTAAAGAGCTGGCGGAAAGCGAAGGTGCTGTGGAGCGCAAGCTTGCTTACTCTGGCGACGTAAAAGCGCGTCCGGAGCGCATCACCGAGTCTGAGTTCCTGTGGCAGCATAACCAGGATCCGATGGCGGTAGACAAACTGGCGGACGGTATCCGCAAGTTCGCCGTCGACCAGGAAAAACTGGAAAAAATGGTCGAAGCGCTGCTGTAATCCCTCCGTGGCCGGGCATTCCGGCCACGTTTCTTCCCGCTTTACCCCGCTCGCGTGTATCATTTCGCAAAGTGAATCTGTTTTCGGAATTGATATGAACACGTTACGCATCGGCTTAGTTTCCATCTCTGATCGCGCCTCCAGCGGCGTTTACCAGGATAAAGGCATTCCCGCCTTGCAGGAGTGGCTCGCGCAGGCGCTGACCACGCCGTTTGTTATTGAAACCCGCCTTATTCCCGACGAGCAGCCGCTTATCGAGCAAACCTTATGCGAGCTGGTGGATGAAATGGGCTGTCATCTGGTGCTGACTACCGGCGGCACCGGCCCCGCGCGCCGCGATGTGACGCCAGACGCCACGCTTGCCGTCGCCGACCGCGAAATGCCGGGCTTCGGCGAACAGATGCGCCAGATAAGCCTGCGCTTCGTCCCTACCGCTATCCTTTCACGTCAGGTGGGCGTCATTCGTAAACAGGCGTTGATTCTTAACCTGCCGGGCCAGCCGAAATCGATTAAAGAGACGCTCGAAGGGCTAAAGCAGGAAAACGGTGAAGTCGTAGTGCCGGGCATTTTTGCCAGCGTACCGTATTGCATACAGCTTCTCGATGGGCCTTATATTGAAACTGACCCGCAAGTGGTAGCGGCTTTTCGCCCTAAAAACGCGATACGTGAAATTAAATCCTGATTATTTTTTGATTATAAGATAAACGCCAGAACGCTCTGGCGTGAAGTATTTATGCCGTTATAGTAAGGATAGGTTTACGGCTTCGTCGTAAATTAATTCTAACAATTCTCTTTACAAACGGCTTTCTTATGTCAGAACACACGCGACCTCTCAATCGACAGGATTATAAGACCCTGACGCTTGCCGCTCTTGGCGGCGCGCTGGAGTTTTATGACTTCATCATCTTCGTTTTCTTTGCCGCCGTGGTAGGCGAGCTCTTCTTTCCTGCGGATATTCCTGAATGGCTGCGCCAGGTGCAGACCTTCGGTATTTTCGCGGCAGGCTATCTGGCGCGACCGCTGGGCGGCATCATCATGGCGCATTTTGGCGACCTGGTCGGCCGCAAAAAGATGTTCACGCTCAGCATTTTATTAATGGCGGTGCCTACGCTGGCTATCGGTTTGCTGCCGACTTACGCCTCATTGGGCATCGCTGCGCCGTTGTTGCTGCTGTTAATGCGGGTATTGCAAGGCGCGGCCATTGGCGGCGAAGTGCCTGGCGCCTGGGTTTTTGTCGCGGAGCACGTACCCGCTAAGCGTATCGGCATCGCCTGTGGCACGCTGACGGCGGGGCTGACGGTAGGTATTCTGCTCGGTTCAGTGGTCGCCACGCTTATTAACACCAGCATGACTCAGCAAACGATCCATGACGGCGGCTGGCGTATCCCCTTCCTGCTCGGCGGCGCGTTTGGTCTGGTCGCGATGTACCTGCGCCGCTGGCTGCAGGAAACGCCTGTTTTTATCGAGATGCAGCAGCGTAAAGCGCTGGCGGAAGAGCTGCCGTTAAAAGCGGTGGTGGTGAATCACAGGAAAGCGGTGGTGGTATCTATGCTGCTGACCTGGCTGCTTTCCGCAGGCATTGTCGTGGTTATCCTGATGTCTCCTGTCTGGCTGCAAAAGCAACTGGGCATCGCGCCGGCATTGACTCTGCAGGCCAACAGCCTCGCTACCGTTATGTTGACGCTGGGATGCCTGGCGGCAGGGACAGTTGTGGATCGCGTAGGGGCGAGTAAAACCTTTATCGCGGGCAGCCTGCTGCTGGCGGTATGCAGCTGGCTCTTCTATCACCTGACGGCAGGCAATCCCGCTTACTTATTCCCGCTTTATGGGCTGGTCGGATTCAGCGTTGGCGTAGTCGGCGCGGTGCCTTATGTGATGGTGCGCGCTTTCCCGGCGGAGGTTCGTTTCACCGGCATTTCGTTCTCTTATAACGTGGCATACGCTATTTTTGGCGGCCTGACGCCGATTCTGGTGACGCTGCTGATGAACGTATCGCCGATGGCGCCGGCCTGGTATGTGCTTGCTCTGGCGCTGCTGGGGCTGGGGGTTGGGATCTGGCTGCGTCAGGATATTCATCAGCCGGATAGCGTTTCTGAAAGCTCGCCAGCGCATATCTGATCTATTACAGAGAGAAAAAAGCCCACCGTGCGGGTGGGCTTTTCGTATTACTGCGCCAGAGCGGTCATCGCGGCGTTTGAAGCTTCATGGCGTTCGCCAATCGGCAATACAGTGCGGCCGTACTGCTCGTTCAGCACTTCGCCCATCGCCAGGTAGATGGCGCTGGCGCCGCAGATGAGACCAATCCAGCCTGCCACGCGCACAATGCCTTCGTTATCCAGCAGATGACCTGCCGCCAGCAGCGCGAAAAGCACCGTCAGGCTCAGGAAAACAAATTGCAGCACGCGCGCGCCTTGCAGGGTGCCGAAGAACATAAACAGCGTAAACACGCCCCAGACGCCAAGATAAACGCCAAGGAAGTGGCCGTTCGCCGCTTCCGCCAGGCCGAGCTTCGGCAGCAGCAGGATAGCGACCAGCGTCAGCCAAAAAGAGCCGTAAGAGGTAAAGGCGGTTAAGCCGAAGGTATTGCCTTTTTTATATTCCAGCAGGCCGGCAAAGATTTGCGCGATGCCGCCATAGAAAATGCCCATCGCCAGGATAATGCCATCCAGCGGGAACAGGCCGATATTATGCAGATTGAGCAGAATGGTCGTCATACCAAAGCCCATAAGGCCCAGAGGAGCCGGATTTGCCAGTGTGGTGTTACCCATAAACCCTCATAAAATAGGTAATAAATTGAAATTAAAAAGGCCCGTCGCCAGCATGCTCTGAGCGGGGCGCGGCATCATAATCGCGGCAATTTTCACCGTCTATGATCTGAACAGGGGGAAAAGAAAAAAATTTTCAGCCGTCCCCCTTGATGCCCGGTGATGCGACCCCATCTTCTGGTTAACCGAAAAGGGTGAACCTGAAAAAAATGATGATTTGGGCAGTTGAAACCGCACGTTTCGCCCGCATAACAGGTTCACACCACATATTGACCGAATTTTTAGTGGAGACGTTTAGATGGGTAAAATTATTGGTATCGACCTGGGTACGACCAACTCTTGTGTAGCGATTATGGACGGCACTACTGCACGTGTGCTGGAGAACGCCGAGGGCGATCGCACCACGCCTTCTATCATTGCTTATACCCAGGATGGTGAGACTCTGGTTGGTCAGCCGGCTAAACGTCAGGCAGTGACGAACCCGCAGAACACCCTGTTTGCGATCAAGCGCCTGATTGGCCGCCGCTTCCAGGACGAAGAAGTGCAGCGCGACGTTTCTATCATGCCGTACAAGATCATCGCGGCTGATAACGGCGACGCATGGCTGGACGTAAAAGGCCAGAAAATGGCTCCGCCGCAGATTTCCGCTGAAGTGCTGAAAAAAATGAAGAAAACGGCGGAAGACTACCTGGGCGAAGCGGTAACGGAAGCGGTTATCACCGTTCCGGCTTACTTCAACGATGCTCAGCGTCAGGCGACCAAAGACGCCGGCCGCATCGCGGGCCTGGAAGTAAAACGTATTATCAACGAACCGACTGCGGCAGCGCTGGCTTACGGTCTGGATAAAGAGACCGGCAACCGCACCATCGCGGTTTATGACCTGGGCGGCGGTACTTTCGATATCTCCATCATCGAAATCGATGAAGTTGACGGCGAAAAAACCTTTGAAGTGCTGGCTACCAACGGTGATACCCACCTGGGCGGCGAAGACTTCGACAGCCGTCTGATTAACTATCTGGTAGAAGAGTTCAAGAAAGACCAGGGCATCGATCTGCGTAACGACCCGCTGGCGATGCAGCGTCTGAAAGAAGCGGCTGAGAAAGCGAAAATCGAGCTCTCTTCCGCTCAGCAGACCGACGTGAACCTGCCGTACATCACCGCAGACGCTACCGGTCCGAAACACATGAACATTAAAGTGACTCGCGCGAAACTGGAAAGCCTGGTGGAAGACCTGGTGAACCGTTCCATCGAGCCGCTGAAAGTCGCTCTGCAGGATGCCGGCCTGTCTGTGTCTGACATCAACGACGTTATCCTCGTTGGCGGCCAGACCCGTATGCCGATGGTGCAGAAGAAAGTGGCTGAGTTCTTTGGCAAAGAGCCGCGTAAAGACGTTAACCCGGACGAAGCTGTGGCAATCGGCGCAGCGGTGCAGGGCGGCGTACTGACCGGCGACGTGAAAGACGTTCTGCTGCTCGACGTAACGCCGCTGTCGCTGGGTATCGAAACGATGGGTGGCGTGATGACTGCGCTCATCAACAAAAACACCACCATCCCGACCAAGCACAGCCAGGTGTTCTCGACGGCGGAAGACAACCAGTCTGCGGTAACGATTCACGTGCTGCAGGGTGAGCGTAAACGCGCTGCCGATAACAAGTCTCTGGGGCAGTTTAACCTGGATGGCATCAACCCGGCGCCGCGCGGTATGCCGCAGATCGAAGTTACCTTCGACATCGACGCCGACGGTATTCTGCACGTCTCTGCGAAAGACAAGAATACCAACCGCGAACAGAAAATCACCATCAAGGCCTCTTCCGGTCTGAACGAGGAAGAGATCCAGAAAATGGTGCGCGAAGCGGAAGCGAACGCTGAAGCTGACCGTAAATTCGAAGAGCTGGTGCAGACCCGCAACCAGGCCGATCACCTGGTGCACAGCACCCGTAAGCAGGTGGAAGAAGCAGGCGACAAACTGCCGGCTGACGACAAAACCGCTATCGAATCGGCGCTGAGCGCGCTGGAAAGCGCTCTGAAAGGCGAAGACAAAGCGGATATCGAAGCGAAAATGCAGGCGCTGGCGCAGGTTTCCCAGAAGCTGATGGAAATCGCTCAGCAGCAGCACGCGCAGCAGCAGGCGGGCGGCGCTGACGCTTCCGCAAGCAATGCGAAAGATGACGACGTTGTCGACGCTGAGTTCGAAGAAGTGAAAGATAAAAAATAATCGCCCTGATGCAGGGTAGATAAACCAGCACGGGCGTAGGAGTTATCTCCACGCCCGTGCTCGCATGTTAAGGGCAGAAAACCAAAATGGCGAAGAAAGACTATTACGAGATTTTAGGCGTTCCGAAGACGGCGGAAGAGCGTGAAATCAAAAAGGCCTATAAGCGCCTTGCCATGAAATATCACCCGGACCGCAACCAGGGTGATAAAGAGGCGGAAGCCAAATTTAAAGAGATTAAAGAAGCTTATGAAGTGCTGACCGACGCACAAAAACGCGCGGCTTACGATCAGTATGGCCACGCCGCGTTTGAGCAGGGCGGCATGGGCGGCGGCTTTAATGGCGGTTTCGGCGGTGGGGCAGATTTCAGCGATATTTTCGGCGACGTATTCGGCGATATTTTTGGCGGCGGACGTGGTCGTCGCGCCGCGCGTGGCGCCGATCTGCGCTACAACATGGAGTTAACGCTGGAAGAAGCGGTTCGCGGCGTAACCAAAGAGATCCGCATTCCTACGCTTGAAGAGTGCGACGTTTGCCACGGCAACGGCGCTAAGCCGGGCACCCAGCCGCAGACCTGTCCGACCTGTCATGGTTCCGGTCAGGTACAGATGCGTCAGGGGTTCTTTGCTGTGCAGCAGACCTGTCCGCACTGTTCGGGACGCGGTACGCTGATTAAAGATCCGTGCACCAAATGCCACGGCCACGGCCGCGTAGAGAAGTCCAAAACCTTGTCCGTTAAGATCCCGGCGGGGGTTGATACGGGCGACCGCATCCGTCTTGCAGGCGAAGGCGAAGCGGGCGAGCACGGCGCGCCGGCAGGCGATCTGTACGTTCAGGTACAGGTGAAGCAGCACCCGATCTTCGAGCGCGAAGGCAATAACCTTTACTGCGAGGTGCCGATTAACTTCGCGATGGCGGCGCTCGGCGGTGAAATCGAAGTGCCGACGCTGGATGGCCGCGTGATGCTGAAAGTGCCGAACGAAACCCAGACCGGCAAGCTGTTCCGCATGCGCGGCAAAGGGGTGAAATCGGTGCGCGGCGGGGCGCAGGGCGACCTGCTGTGCCGTGTCGTGGTGGAAACGCCGGTTGGCCTGAATGACCGTCAGAAACAGTTGCTTCAGGAGTTGCAGGAAAGCTTCGGCGGCCCGACGGGCGAGAAGAACAGCCCGCGCTCCAAAAGCTTTTTCGACGGCGTGAAGAAGTTTTTTGACGATTTGACTCGCTAATCGTCGGTCTTACGACATAAGCCCGAGCGCTTATTCAGCGCTCGGGCTTTTTTATTGCCTTTTTGTGAGTCCTGGCGCTTCCTCTGCGATTTCGATTAAGGCAGCATACTCTGCTGGCGCAATAAAACCCTTTATCAATCAAAGCATCACTGTTTGCTGTTCTATAATAAGTTCGCTAACAGATCCTCCATCAATGCATTTTATGCGAAAAAACCGATACAATAAGCCGTTATAATCTGCTTTTAACGAGTATTCCTGCGCGATAGGCTTGAGTGGATACTTACTTTATAAAGCGCAGGGTTACAAATGATGAAGGTAGTGAAACGTTTAATGGCTGGCGAAGCGAGCGGAGGCATTATCCTTATTATCGCCGCATCGCTGGCGATGGTGCTGGCAAACCTTGATGTCACCAGCGTGCCTTATCAGGCGTTTCTGGATACGCCTGTTGAGCTGCGTATTGGTTCACTGGAGATAAATAAAAACCTTCTGCTGTGGATCAACGATGCGCTGATGGCGGTTTTCTTTTTGTTGATTGGCCTGGAAGTGAAGCGCGAATTACTGCAGGGCTCGCTTGCCAGTTTGCGCCAGGCTTCTTTTCCGATCATCGCCGCGCTGGGCGGCATGGTTATCCCGGCGGCGCTCTATCTGGCATTTACCGTTCAGGACCCTATTACGCGTGAAGGTTGGGCTATTCCGGCCGCAACGGATATCGCTTTCGCGCTCGGGGTGCTCGCGCTGCTTGGCAGCCGCGTGCCGCCGGCGTTGAAAGTATTTCTGATGGCGCTGGCGATTATTGACGACCTGGGCGCGATTATCATTATCGCCTTGTTTTACACCCATGAGCTTTCGCTGCTGTCGTTGATGATTGCTGCTGGAGCGATTTTTGTACTGGCGTTGCTGAATGTTTGCAATGTTCGCCGCACCGGGGTTTACATCATGGTCGGGCTGGTGCTGTGGACGGCGGTGCTGAAATCAGGGGTTCACGCCACGCTCGCTGGGGTGGCGATTGGCTTTTTTATTCCGCTAAAAGAGCAGGGCGGGAAATCGCCGGCGAAATCGCTGGAGCATGTGCTTCATCCGTGGGTTGCGTTTCTGATCCTGCCGCTTTTTGCTTTCGCTAACGCAGGCGTCTCGCTCGAAGGCGTAACTCCGCAAGAGCTGGCTTCGCTGCTGCCGCTTGGCATTATCGCTGGCCTCTTTATCGGCAAGCCGCTCGGCATTAGCCTTTTCTGCTGGCTTGCGTTGAAACTTGGGCTGGCGAAGCTGCCACAGGGCGCGACTTTTCGTCAGATTATGGCGGTGGGCGTGCTATGCGGCATCGGCTTTACCATGTCGATTTTTATCTCCACGCTGGCGTTTGGGGATGTGGAGCCTGCCCTTGTCAAATGGGCCAAGCTGGGAATTCTCATTGGTTCGCTACTGGCGGCGGTAACAGGTTACAGCCTGCTGAGGTTCAGTTTTAAGGTTCCGCATCGGGCCTGACTTCGCGTGGCGCGCTCCAGGGGGGAGCGCGCTTTATTGATCATTCAACATCAGGGAGCGAAAGGCTATGTCGCATATCAATTACAACCACTTGTACTACTTCTGGCATGTTTACAAAGAAGGCTCTGTAGTCGGGGCTGCCGAGGCGCTTTACCTTACGCCCCAGACGATAACCGGTCAGATAAAAGCGCTGGAAGAGCGCCTTCAGGGAAAACTGTTCAAGCGCAAGGGGCGCGGGCTTGAGCCCAGCGAATTGGGGCAACTGGTTTTTCGCTATGCCGATCGGATGTTCACGTTGAGCCAGGAGATGCTGGATATCGTGAACTACCGCAAAGAGTCGCATTTGCTGTTTGATGTCGGTGTGGCTGACGCGCTGTCTAAACATCTGGTGAGTGGCGTGCTGGAAGCGGTGGTGGTTGAGAATGAACAAATTCACCTGCGCTGCTTCGAGTCCACCCATGAAATGCTGCTGGAACAGCTAAGCCAGCATAAGCTGGATATGATTATCTCGGATTGCCCCATCGATTCCACTCAGCAGGAAGGGCTCTTTTCCGTGAAGATTGGCGAATGCAGCATCAGTTTCTGGTGCCAGAACCCGCCGCCGAACAAACCGTTCCCGGAATGCCTGGAAGAACGCCGTCTGCTCGTCCCGGGCCGCCGTTCCATGCTCGGACGTAAGTTGCTTAACTGGATTAACTCTCAGGGGCTGAAGGTGGAAATCCTGGGCGAGTTTGACGATGCGGCGCTAATGAAAGCCTTTGGGGCGGCGCATAATGCGATATTTATCGCGCCGACGCTTTACGCGCAGGATTTTTACAGCGATGACAGCATTATTGAGATAGGGCGAATAGATAACGTGATGGAAGAGTATCATGCGATTTTTGCCGAGCGGATGATCCAGCATCCCGCTGTGCAGCGTATCTGCAACAAGAACTATTCGGCGTTATTTAATCTTCACGAAGACTGAACGGCAGGCATAAAAAAACCCGCATTAAGCGGGTCTTTTTAACAAGCAACAACGAACGGACGATTAAGCCAGTTTGTTGATCTGCGCGGTCAGGTTAGCCTTATGGCGCGCTGCTTTGTTTTTGTGGATCAGACCTTTGCTGGCCTGACGGTCCACGATCGGTTGCATTTCGTTAAATGCTTTCTGTGCAGCTTCTTTATCGCCTGCTGCAATCGCCGCGTATACTTTCTTGATGAAAGTACGCATCATAGAGCGACGGCTTGCGTTGTGCTTACGGGCCTTTTCAGACTGAACGGCACGCTTCTTAGCTGATTTGATATTAGCCAAGGTCCAACTCCCAAATATGATCTATGTGGACAATTCAAAGGCCGAGGAATATGCCCCGTTAGCCTTCTTTTGTCAATGGATTTGTGCAAATAAGCGCCGTTTACTATGGCGGCGCTCGTTACGTAGTGATGGCGCAAGATTCTACCAGCTTGCCCGCCCTGAATACAGTCTTTATCGGACAAAATTCGCGCCTGCAGGCCTGATTTCTCGCAAATTGCGGTACTGTATCAGGAAAACCCTGATGCTTTCTGCCCGGCAGCGCCAATCGCCGGTTAACCTTGGGCGCTGTACAAGGTATAATCCGACGATTTTCACTGTCCTGAGCCTGTCATGAAGCTGATACGCGGCATACATAATCTCACTCCTGAACACCACGGCTGTGTCCTTACCATCGGCAATTTCGATGGCGTTCACCGTGGCCATCAGGCATTGCTTAACGGGCTGCGTGAAAAAGGGCGCGAGCGCCGTCTTCCGGTCATGGTGATGATTTTCGAACCGCAGCCGCTGGAACTGTTCGCCGCCGACAAAGCCCCCGCGCGGCTGACGCGCCTGCGCGAAAAGCTGCGCTATCTGGCGCAGTGCGGCGTTGACTATGTGCTGTGCGTGCGCTTTGACCGGCGCTTCGCGGCGCTGACGGCGCAAAGTTTCGTCAGCGAACTGCTGGTTAAGCGCCTCGGCGTGCGTTTTCTCGCCATTGGCGACGATTTCCGCTTCGGCGCTGGTCGGCAAGGCGATTTCTTGTTATTACAAAAGGCTGCGCGCGAATATGGCTTCGAAGTCACCAGCACGCAAAGCTTTTGTCAAGATGGCTTGCGCATCAGCAGCACGGCGGTGCGCCAGGCGCTGGCTGAAGACAATCTTGAACAAGCGCAGACGTTACTGGGCCGTCCATTCGCCCTTTCTGGCCGCGTAGTGCACGGCGACGCGCTGGGACGCACCATAGGTTTTCCGACGGCGAATATCCCGCTGCGCCGTCAGGTCACCCCGGTAAAAGGGGTTTATGCGGTGGAAGTGATGGGGCTTGGCGAAAAGCCTGTGCCAGGCGTCGCCAATATCGGCACCCGTCCAACGGTGGCAGGTCTGCGCCAGCAGCTGGAAGTTCATCTGCTGGATGTTGCAATGGACCTCTATGGACGCCATATAGATGTGGTGCTGCGTAAAAAAATACGCAACGAGCAGCGGTTTGCTTCGCTTGACGAGCTGAAAGCGCAAATCGCCAGAGATGTAATCACCGCCCGCGACTTTTTTGGGCTACCGACACCGGCTTAACGCCTGATCGGCTAATTATCACACCGAAATACGGAACCGAGAATCTGATGAGTGACTATAAATCTACCCTGAATTTGCCGGAAACAGGGTTCCCGATGCGCGGCGATCTCGCCAAACGCGAACCGGGCATGCTGGCGCGTTGGAATGATGACGATCTGTACGGCATCATCCGTAATGCGAAAAAGGGCAAGAAAACCTTCATTCTGCATGATGGCCCTCCTTATGCGAACGGTAGCATTCATATTGGTCACTCGGTTAACAAGATTCTGAAAGACATTATCGTTAAGTCCAAAGGGCTTTCCGGTTTCGACTCGCCTTATGTGCCGGGCTGGGACTGTCACGGCCTGCCTATTGAGCTGAAAGTCGAGCAGCTTATCGGCAAGCCGGGTGAGAAAGTCTCCGCCGCCGAGTTTCGCGCCGCGTGCCGCAAATATGCCGCTGAGCAGGTAGATGGTCAGCGCCAGGATTTTATCCGCCTGGGCGTACTGGGCGACTGGTCGCATCCATACCTGACCATGGATTTTAAAACCGAAGCCAACATCATCCGCGCGCTCGGTAAAATCATTGGCAACGGCCACCTGCACAAAGGCGCGAAGCCGGTGCACTGGTGCGTTGACTGCCGCTCTGCGCTCGCGGAAGCGGAAGTGGAGTATTACGACAAGACATCGCCATCTATCGACGTCGCCTTTAATGCGGTCGATGCGGGCGCCGTAGCCGCTAAATTCGGCGCGCAAAATGTCAACGGCCCGGTTTCTCTGGTTATCTGGACCACCACGCCGTGGACCCTGCCGGCTAACCGCGCTATCTCGCTGCATCCGGAGATCGAATACGCGCTGGTGCAGGTAGAAGGCCAGGCGCTGATCCTCGCTAAAGATCTGGTAGAAAGCGTTATGAAGCGCGCCAACATCAGCGAATGGCTGATCCTTGGCACCGTGAAGGGCGCGGATCTTGAACTGATGCGCTTTAAGCACCCGTTCCTGGATTTCGACGTGCCGGCCATCCTTGGCGAGCACGTTACGCTTGATGCAGGTACCGGTGCGGTGCATACCGCTCCCGGCCACGGCCCTGACGACTATGTCATCGGCCAGAAATATGGCCTCGAGACAGCGAACCCGGTTGGGCCGGATGGCACCTATCTGCCGGGCACTTACCCGACGCTTGACGGCGTTCAGGTATTCAAAGCCAACGACATCGTGGTTAACCTGCTGCGCGAGAAAGGCGCGCTGCTGCACGTAGAAAAACTGCTGCACAGCTACCCGCACTGCTGGCGTCACAAAACGCCGATTATCTTCCGCGCTACGCCGCAGTGGTTCGTCAGCATGGATCAAAAAGGCCTGCGCGAGCAGTCATTGAAAGAGATTAAAGGCGTGCAGTGGATCCCGGATTGGGGCCAGGCGCGTATCGAATCCATGGTTGCTAACCGTCCGGACTGGTGTATCTCCCGCCAGCGCACCTGGGGCGTGCCGATGTCGCTGTTCGTCCATAAAGAGACGCAGGAATTGCATCCGCGCACGCAGGAGCTGATGGAAGAAGTGGCGAAGCGCGTGGAAGCCGACGGCATTCAGGCATGGTGGGATCTGGACCCGCGCGACATCATGGGCGACGACGCGAATAGCTATGAAAAAGTGCCGGATACCCTCGACGTCTGGTTCGATTCCGGTTCTACGCACGCCTCTGTCGTCGATGTGCGCCCGGAATTCGCAGGTCACGCGGCGGATATGTATCTGGAAGGCTCCGACCAGCATCGCGGCTGGTTTATGTCTTCTCTGATGATCTCCACGGCGATGAAAGGCAAAGCGCCGTATCGTCAGGTGCTGACTCACGGCTTCACCGTGGACGGCCAGGGCCGCAAGATGTCGAAATCTATCGGCAATACGGTCAGCCCGCAGGATGTGATGAACAAACTGGGGGCGGATATTCTGCGTCTGTGGGTCGCTTCCACTGACTACACCGGCGAAATGGCGGTTTCTGACGAGATCCTCAAACGCGCCGCCGACAGCTATCGGCGTATTCGCAACACTGCGCGCTTCCTGCTGGCTAACCTGAACGGTTTCGACCCGGTGAAAGACATGGTCAAACCGGAAGAGATGGTCGTGCTGGACCGCTGGGCGGTAGGCTGCGCGAAAGCGGCGCAGGAAGATATCGTCAAAGCGTATGAAGCGTATGACTTCCACGAAGTGGTGCAGCGCCTGATGCGTTTCTGCTCCATCGAAATGGGCTCGTTCTACCTCGACATCATCAAAGATCGCCAGTACACCGCGAAAGCGGACAGCGTGGCGCGCCGCAGCTGCCAGACTGCGCTCTATCACGTAGCCGAAGCGCTGGTGCGCTGGATGGCGCCAGTCATGTCCTTCACTGCTGACGAGATCTGGGGCTATCTGCCGGGCGAACGCGAGAAATATGTCTTCACCGGCGAGTGGTACACCGGCCTGTTTGGTCTGGCGGAAACTGAAGCGATGAACGACGCTTTCTGGGACGATCTGCTGAAAGTACGCGGCGAAGTGAACAAGGTTATTGAGCAGGCGCGCGCTGATAAACGCATCGGCGGTTCGCTGGAAGCGGCCGTTACCCTGTTTGCCGAGCCGGAACTGGCGGCGAAGCTGACGGCGCTGGGCGATGAATTACGATTCGTCCTGTTGACCTCGCAGGCGAAGGTTGAGGATTATGCGCAGGCGACGGACGAAGCCCAGCAGAGCGAACTGCTGAAAGGGCTGAAAGTAGCGCTCGCAAAAGCCGAAGGTGAGAAATGCCCGCGCTGCTGGCATTACACCACCGATGTCGGTCTGGTAGCGGAACACGCAGACATCTGCGGTCGCTGTGTCAGCAACGTAGCCGGTGACGGCGAAAAACGTAAGTTTGCCTGATGAGTAAACCGATCTTCTCAACCGGGCTCCGCTGGCTTTGGCTGGTGGTAGTCGTACTGATTATCGATCTGGGCAGTAAGGCGTTAATCCTCCAGCACTTTGCGCTGGGGGAGACGGTTTCCCTGTTCCCGTCGCTTAATCTGCACTATGCGCGTAACTATGGCGCGGCGTTCAGCTTCCTTGCGGATAAAGGCGGCTGGCAGCGTTGGTTCTTCGCCGGTATCGCCATCGGCATCTGTGTGGTGTTGGCGGTGCTGATGTACCGTGCGAAAGCGAGCCAGAAGCTTAACAACATTGCTTACGCGCTGATTATTGGCGGCGCGCTCGGCAATCTTTTTGACCGCCTCTGGCACGGCTTTGTTGTCGACATGATCGATTTTTATGTCGGCGACTGGCATTTCGCCACCTTCAACCTGGCCGATACCGCCATCTGCATCGGCGCGGCGCTGGTAGTGCTGGAAGGGTTTTTACCTTCGCCGGGTAAAAAGCAGCCCAACCAGGCCTGATGATTGATGAATGGCGGAGCCATCCGCCATTCGTTTTTTCAGCAGAGATTAACCGCCTCGCGAAGACAACAACGCAGATATCCGCTACACATAAAAGGCTGTAATGCATGACTAACTCTGTACAGAGCAACAGCGCAGTGCTGGTGCACTTCACGCTGAAACTCGAAGATGGCTCCACGGCGGAATCCACGCGCAATAACGGCAAGCCGGCGCTGTTTCGCCTGGGCGATACTTCACTCTCCGAGGGGCTGGAACAGCAGTTGCTGGGCCTGCATGCGGGCGACAAAAAAGCGTTTTCGCTGGAACCCGATGCGGCGTATGGCGTACCGAGCCCGGACCTGATTCAATATTTTTCGCGTCGCGATTTTATCGACGCGGGCGAGCCGGAAATCGGCGCGATTATGTTATTTACCGCAATGGATGGCAGTGAAATGCCTGGCGTGATTCGCGAAGTGAACGGCGACTCCATCACCGTTGACTTTAACCACCCGCTCGCCGGGCAGACCATCCATTTTGATATCGAAGTGCTGGAAGTCGATCCGGTACTGGAGGAGCCTGATGCAGATCCTGTTGGCTAACCCACGCGGCTTTTGCGCGGGCGTGGACCGCGCTATCAGCATTGTTGAGAACGCGCTGGCGATTTATGGCGCGCCCATTTATGTCCGTCATGAAGTGGTGCATAACCGTTACGTGGTGGACAGCCTGCGCGAGCGCGGCGCTATTTTTATCGAACAGATAAGCGAAGTGCCGGACGGCGCGATCCTGATTTTCTCCGCCCATGGCGTTTCTCAGGCGGTGCGCAACGAAGCGAAAAGCCGCGACTTAACGGTTTTTGACGCCACCTGCCCGCTGGTAACGAAAGTGCATATGGAAGTGGCGCGCGCCAGCCGTCGCGGCGAAGAGTCTATCCTTATCGGTCACGCGGGCCACCCTGAAGTAGAAGGCACGATGGGTCAGTACAGCAACCCGGAAGGGGGCATGTATCTTGTCGAATCGCCGGACGACGTCTGGAAACTTGACGTTAAAAACGAGGCGAAGCTGTCGTTTATGACCCAGACGACGCTCTCGGTGGATGACACTTCCGAGGTTATCGACGCGCTGCGGAATCGCTTCCCGAAAATTGTCGGACCGCGTAAAGACGACATCTGCTACGCCACGACCAACCGTCAGGAAGCGGTACGCGCGCTGGCTGAACAGGCTGACGTGGTATTGGTGGTCGGCTCGAAAAATTCGTCTAACTCCAATCGCCTGGCCGAACTGGCGCAGCGTATGGGGAAAACGGCATTTCTGATTGACGACGCGACCGATATCCAGGAAGAGTGGGTGAAAGCGGCGAAGTGCGTCGGCGTCACCGCTGGCGCCTCCGCGCCGGATATCCTGGTGCAGAATGTCATTGCCCGCCTGCAGGAGCTGGGCGGCGGCGAAGCGGTGCCGCTGGAAGGCCGGGAAGAAAATATTGTTTTTGAAGTGCCGAAAGAGCTGCGCATGGACGTTCGTGAAGTCAACTAACCTTCATCCGCTCTGTTTATGAGAAGATGCCAGACGCTAATCCCGTCTGGCATTTTTTTATGGAGAAAATCATGAGCCCGTTACCCTTCATTCTGGATACCGACCCGGGCATCGACGATGCCGTCGCCCTGGCTGCTGCCATCTTCTCGCCTGAACTCGAACTGCGGCTGGTTACCACCGTGGCGGGCAATGTCAGCGTGGAGAAAACAACCCGCAACGCTCTGCAACTGCTCCATTTCTGGCAGCAGGACGTGCCGCTGGCGCAGGGCGCCGCCACGCCGCTGGTGCGTCCGCTTCGCGATGCGGCTTATGTTCACGGCGAGTCGGGCATGGAGGGGTATCACTTTGTGGCTCACGACAGGCTCGCGCTGGAGGCGCCCGCTTTTCAGGCCATTTATGATTGCCTGACGGCAAGCGAGGAACCCGTCACGCTGGTCACCATCGGCCCGCTGACCAATATCGCGCTGCTGCTGACCCATTACCCCGACTGTATTAGTAAAATCAAACGGCTGGTGATGATGGGCGGCTCTGCCGGGCGCGGTAATTTTACTCCTAACGCTGAATTTAACATCGCTATCGACCCGGAGGCGGCGGCGCGTGTTTTTCGAAGCAGGCTGGAGATTGTGATGTGTGGTCTTGATGTCACTAACCGGGCGCAGTTAACGCCAGCGTATCTCGCCGAGCTTGCTACCCTTAACCGCACCGGCGCGATGCTGCATGCGCTTTTTAGTCACTACCGCAGCGGCAGTATGGCTACTGGGCTTCGGATGCACGATCTCTGTGCGATTGCATTTCTGGTTAAGCCCGAGCTATTTACCCTGAAATCGTGTTTTGTGGCTGTGGAGACGCAGGGTGAATACACCGCTGGCACAACGGTTGTCGACCTTGACGGCAGGCTGGACCAGCCCGCTAATGCGCAGGTCGCGCTGGATATTGACGTCCCGGCCTTCCAGGCGTGGGTGGCGCAAACCCTCGCGCTGGCGCCATAGCGAAAGGGAGAGATTATCGATTGTTAACGGCCAGCTTCTCAGCCAGATAATCAATCATCACCCGCATTTTTACTGGCAACTGGCGGCCTGCGGACCAGAGCAGCCAGAGCTGGCCGGAATAGGTGCTGATAAATTCCCATTCCGGCAGTACCTGTACAATCTCGCCGTTCGCCAGCGCTTCACGGGCGGTGAACAGCGGCAGGCTGCCAATGCCCAGGTGTTGCTTTACCGCGTCCAGCCGCACCCCGGTATGGTTCGCCGCATAACGCCCGTGGGTTTGCACCACCAGCGTTTTGCCGTGCTGGCGAAACTTCCAGCGCGAGTCGACTGGCGTTTCCCCAAGGCTGATGCAGCTGTGAGCCCGCAAATCCTGAGGGTGCTGCGGCGCACCATGCTGCGCCAGATAATGCGGCGTGGCGCACAACAGATGTGTGATAGGCATTAGCGCTTTGCCATGCAACCCCGGCGAAGGGGTATTGGTGATACGCAGCGCGAGATCCACACCATCGTCAATCAGGTCCATATAACGATCTTCAAGCCGCAGACAGATGTCTACCTGCGGATAGCGAGCCAGAAATTCCGCCATTACCGGGTGCAGTACAAAGCGGCCTACCGCTTTGGGCACGCTCAGGGTGAGCTTGCCCTGCGGCGCCTGTTGATCGATGCCGCCCTGCGAAAGGACCAGGCGCGCTGAGTCCAGCATTACCGTGGCGGATTTTAACACCTCGCTGCCTGCGTCGCTCAGTCGCAGCTTGCGGGTAGTGCGATGCAGCAGCTTAACGCCGAGCTCTTTCTCCAGCCGTGAAATGCTGCGGCTGACGGAAGAGGGCGTTGCGCCGAGCTTGCGGGCGGCGGCAGAGAAGCTGCCGCTCTCCACCACGATGACGAAGGCGGCGATTTCGGGCAATAGCGTCAGGTTCATATTTATGCGTCGTATGCAAAGGTGCATTGTCTGAGGGCGGGATTATCTTCCCCGGGTTAATCAATATACTGTCTGGATAACCGGGAGGACAATAATGACTGAAAAACGCTATTACACCAGCGATGCCGTAAGCGGCGAAGCGCAGGTGCTGCGCTGCGAGGCGAACAGCGACGGGCTCTATGAAGTGGAACTTGATGCCACGCTGTTTCATCCCCAGGGCGGCGGGCAGCCTGCGGACAGCGGTACGATTAACGGGATCCCTTTGGTGCGCCTGGAGAACCGCGGCGATAAGGTTATTCATTTTCTCGGGCAGCCTGTGGCGCAAGAAAGGGTAAAGCTGGAGGTGAATGCGTCGCTGCGTAAGCTGCATTCCCGCTGGCATTCAGCAGGGCATTTGATTGGTTATGCAGGCGAGCAGCATGGCTGGCGCCCAGTAAAAGCGCACCACTGGCCGGGCGAAGGCAGAATCACCTTTAATGCGATAGAAGGCGCGCTTGCGCCTGAGGCCTGCGCGCTAAGTGAAAAAATCGCCGCCTGGATAGCTGACGATTTGCCGCGCCTGGTCACCTTCGACAATACTCTTCGCCAGGTGCGCTTTGGTGATTTACCCGTTTACGGCTGCGGCGGCACGCATGTCGTTTCGCTGGCGGAGTTAGGGGAAGTGAAGCTCACCAGCCTGAAAGTGAAAAAAGGGCAACTGATCGTGGCCTACCAGCTGGCAGAATAGCCTTTTCTGCAACTATTAAGCGCTTCTGTCTCACAGGCGTATGCTTATCCATAAAAAGCATGCGCCTTTAATGTCTTTTACTGATATCCCCTCCGTTTTGTCATAAATTTCTAATTATGCGCGTTTTTCGCTGGCAGCTCGTGGGTGGGCTGGTTAACCTGAGAACGTTTTATAAGCAATTTCTTAACATACGAAGAGTATAACTATGCAAGAAGCACAAATCCGCGTCGCCATCGCCGGAGCAAGCGGCCGCATGGGGCGGCAGTTAATCCAGGCGGCATTACAGATGGATGGCGTGGCGCTTGGCGCGGCGCTGGAGCGTGAAGGCTCATCGCTGGTCGGCAGCGATGCCGGAGAACTGGCGGGCGCGGGTAAGTCAGGAGTCATCGTCCAGAGCAGTCTCGATGCGATCGTCGATGATTTCGATGTATTCATCGATTTTACCCGACCGGAAGGCACGCTGGCGCACCTGGCGTTTTGCCGCCAGCATGGCAAAGGCATGGTCATCGGCACGACCGGTTTCGACGAGGCGGGCAAGCAGGCCATCAGCGAAGCCGCCAGGTCCATCCCGGTCGTTTTTGCCGCTAATTTTAGCGTTGGGGTCAACGTCATGCTGAAGCTGCTGGAGAAAGCGGCGAAAGTAATGGGCAACTACACCGACATCGAAATTATCGAAGCTCACCATCGCCATAAAGTGGACGCGCCATCCGGCACGGCGCTGGCGATGGGGGAGGCGATTGCTCAGGCATTGGATAAAGATCTTAAAGCGTGCGCTGTTTATGCGCGCGAAGGTTATACCGGCGAGCGGGAGCCTGGCACCATCGGCTTCGCTACGGTTCGCGCAGGCGATATCGTTGGCGAGCATACCGCTATGTTTGCTGATATCGGTGAACGCATTGAGATTACGCATAAGGCTTCAAGCCGGATGACTTTTGCAAATGGCGCGGTTAGATCTGCTTTATGGTTAAAAGGCCATGAAAATGGACTTTATGATATGCGTGATGTGCTGGATTTAAACAATTTGTAGTCAGAATTACCCATCGTGATGTGGTTATTACAATCATAACTCTTTGATTGAAGGGGTAATAATTTATTGCCCTTTTTATTTTTATTGTATTTCAACGTTCTTGCGTTTATATCATGGCTAAATCTCAAAAAGAGGTGGTCTTCTTTAGTTTTTATGTTGCCATACTGTAAATTTTGACCAAATGGTCCACTTTTTTCCTTCCTGACGTTTTGTTTTCGGTTTTCGTTGTCAACGAAACGGTTTCGTCACTGAGTTTTACTCTCTTTTTAGCTGCATTTAAGCGTATTCACTGTCAGTGAGCTAAAAATATCAGAAAAAATCACCTGCAGAGTAGACTTTGCCCTGTGTTCTCTCTAGAATGCCGCCGTTTGCCAAAAATTCGTCAGGCAGGCTGTTTTGCAATTGATTCATCCCTGCTGTTTGAATTAATATGCAAATAAATTGACTGTTTATTCCCTGGAGGACGTTTTGATTAAGTCAGCGCTGTTGGTTCTGGAAGACGGGACCCAATTTTACGGTCGGGCCATTGGGGCATCAGGTTCGGCGGTTGGGGAAGTCGTTTTCAATACTTCAATGACCGGTTATCAAGAAATCCTCACTGATCCTTCCTACTCCCGCCAGATTGTCACTCTTACTTATCCCCATATTGGTAATGTCGGTACTAACGAAGCCGATGAAGAATCCTCCCAGGTGCACGCGCAAGGCCTCATCATTCGCGATCTGCCGCTGATTGCCAGCAACTATCGCAACACCGAGGATCTCTCTTCTTACCTGAAGCGCCATAACATCGTGGCGATTGCCGACATCGACACCCGTAAACTGACCCGCCTGCTGCGTGAGAAAGGCGCGCAGAACGGCTGCATCATTGCGGGCGACAATCTGGACGCGCGTCTGGCGCTGGAAAAAGCGAAGGGATTCCCGGGGCTGAACGGCATGGACCTGGCGAAAGAGGTCAGCACCGCTGAGCCTTACAGCTGGACACAGGGAAGCTGGACGCTTTCAGGCGAGCTGCCGGAAGCGAAGAAAGACGAAGAGCTGCCTTACCACGTGGTGGCTTACGACTACGGCGTGAAGCGCAACATTCTGCGTATGCTGGTAGACCGCGGCTGCCGCCTGACCGTGGTGCCGGCGAAAACCCCGGCGGAAGAGGTGCTGAAAATGAATCCGGACGGCGTGTTCCTCTCAAACGGCCCCGGCGACCCGGCGCCGTGCGACTACGCCATCGACGCGATCGACAAATTCCTGCAAACCGACCTGCCGGTGTTCGGCATCTGCCTGGGTCACCAGCTGCTGGCGCTGGCGAGCGGCGCGAAAACGGTGAAGATGAAGTTCGGCCACCACGGCGGCAACCACCCGGTGAAAGACGTGGAGAACAACCGCGTAATGATTACTGCGCAGAACCACGGTTTTGCAGTAGATGAAGCGACGCTGCCAGCCAACCTGCGCGTCACGCATAAATCGCTGTTCGACGGCACGCTGCAGGGGATTCACCGCACCGACAAACCCGCCTTCAGCTTCCAGGGACACCCGGAGGCGAGCCCGGGCCCGCACGACGCCGCGCCGCTGTTTGACCATTTCATTGACTTAATTATGCAATACCGTAAGACCGCCAAATAATCAGGAGAAAATGAAACATGCCAAAACGTACAGACATTAAAAGCATCCTGATTCTTGGCGCAGGCCCGATTGTTATCGGCCAGGCGTGCGAATTCGACTACTCCGGCGCCCAGGCGTGTAAAGCGCTGCGTGAAGAGGGCTACCGCGTTATTCTGGTGAACTCCAACCCGGCGACCATTATGACCGACCCGGAAATGGCGGATGCCACCTACATCGAGCCGATTCACTGGGAAGTGGTGCGCAAAATTATCGAAAAAGAGCGCCCGGACGCAGTGCTGCCGACCATGGGCGGCCAGACGGCGCTGAACTGCGCGCTGGAGCTGGAGCGCCAGGGCGTGCTGGAAGAGTTTGGCGTCACCATGATTGGCGCCACCGCCGATGCGATTGATAAAGCCGAAGACCGTCGTCGCTTTGACGTGGCGATGAAAAAAATCGGTCTTGAGACCGCGCGCTCCGGTATCGCCCACACCATGGAAGAAGCGCTGGCGGTCGCGGCAGACGTCGGTTACCCGTGCATTATCCGTCCTTCTTTCACCATGGGCGGCACCGGCGGCGGCATCGCTTACAACCGCGAAGAGTTTGAAGAGATCTGCGCGCGCGGACTCGACCTCTCCCCAACTAAAGAGCTGCTGATTGACGAGTCGCTTATCGGCTGGAAAGAGTACGAAATGGAAGTGGTGCGCGATAAGAACGACAACTGCATCATCGTTTGCTCCATTGAAAACTTCGACGCCATGGGTATTCACACCGGCGACTCCATCACCGTGGCGCCAGCCCAGACGCTGACCGACAAGGAATACCAGATCATGCGTAACGCCTCGATGGCGGTACTGCGTGAAATCGGCGTCGAAACCGGCGGTTCCAACGTGCAGTTTGCGGTTAACCCGAAAAATGGCCGTCTGATTGTTATCGAGATGAACCCCCGCGTATCGCGCTCCTCTGCGCTGGCGTCTAAAGCCACCGGCTTCCCGATTGCCAAAGTGGCGGCGAAGCTTGCGGTGGGGTACACCCTCGACGAGCTGATGAACGACATTACCGGCGGCCGTACCCCGGCGTCGTTCGAACCCTCTATCGACTACGTCGTTACCAAAATTCCTCGCTTCAACTTTGAGAAATTCGCCGGCGCGAACGACCGCCTGACCACCCAGATGAAATCGGTGGGCGAGGTGATGGCGATTGGCCGCACCCAGCAGGAATCGATGCAGAAAGCGCTGCGCGGCCTGGAAGTGGGCGCAACCGGCTTCGACCCGAAAGTGAGCCTGGATGACCCGGAAGCGCTGACCAAAATCCGCCGTGAGCTGAAAGACGCGGGCGCCGAGCGTATCTGGTACATCGCCGACGCCTTCCGCGCCGGGCTGTCCGTCGACGGCGTTTTCAACCTGACCAATATCGACCGCTGGTTCCTGGTGCAGATTGAAGAGCTGGTGCGTCTGGAAGAGAAAGTGGCGGAAGTGGGCATTACCGGCCTGGACGCCGATTTCTTGCGCGCGCTCAAGCGCAACGGTTTTGCCGATGCGCGGCTGGCGAAGCTCGCTGGCGTTCGCGAAACGGAAATCCGCAAGCTGCGCGAGCAGTACAACCTGCATCCGGTCTACAAGCGCGTGGATACCTGCGCGGCGGAGTTCGCCACTGACACCGCTTATATGTACTCCACTTATGAAGAAGAGTGCGAGGCGAATCCGAACCAGGATCGCGACAAGATCATGGTGCTGGGCGGCGGGCCGAACCGTATCGGCCAGGGCATTGAGTTCGACTACTGCTGCGTACACGCGTCGCTGGCGCTGCGCGAAGATGGCTATGAAACCATCATGGTGAACTGCAACCCGGAAACCGTTTCGACCGACTATGACACCTCCGACCGTCTCTACTTCGAGCCGGTTACGCTGGAAGATGTGCTGGAAATCGTCCGCATCGAGAAGCCGAAAGGGGTTATCGTGCAGTACGGCGGCCAGACGCCGCTGAAGCTGGCGCGCCAGCTTGAAGCCGCAGGCGTGCCGATTATCGGCACCAGCCCGGACGCCATCGACCGCGCCGAAGACCGCGAGCGCTTCCAGCAGGCGGTTGAACGCCTGAAGCTCAAGCAGCCAGCTAACGCCACGGTAACCACCATTGAGCAGGCCGTCGAGAAAGCGGTGCAGATTGGCTACCCGCTGGTGGTACGCCCTTCCTATGTACTGGGTGGACGCGCGATGGAAATCGTCTATGACGAGGCGGATCTCCGTCGCTACTTCATGACGGCGGTCAGCGTTTCTAACGACGCGCCAGTACTGCTTGACCGCTTCCTGGACGATGCGGTGGAAGTCGACGTGGATGCTATCTGCGACGGCGAAACCGTGCTGATTGGCGGCATCATGGAGCACATCGAGCAGGCGGGCGTGCACTCAGGCGACTCCGCGTGTTCACTGCCGGCTTACACGCTGAGCCAGGAAATTCAGGATGTGATGCGCCAGCAGGTGCAGAAACTGGCGATGGAACTGCAGGTACGCGGCCTGATGAACGTGCAGTTCGCGGTGAAAGATAACGAAGTTTATCTGATTGAAGTGAACCCACGCGCCGCGCGTACCGTGCCGTTCGTTTCTAAAGCGACCGGCGTGGCGCTGGCAAAAGTCGCCGCGCGCGTCATGACCGGCAAAACGCTGGTGGAGCAGGGCCACACCAAAGAGATCATCCCGCCGTACTACTCGGTGAAAGAGGTGGTGCTGCCGTTCAACAAGTTCCCGGGCGTCGACCCGCTGCTGGGGCCGGAAATGCGCTCCACCGGCGAGGTGATGGGCGTAGGGCGCACCTTCGCGGAAGCGTTCGCGAAAGCGCAACTTGGCAGCAACTCCACCATGAAGAAGAAGGGCCGCGCTTTGCTCTCCGTACGCGAAGGCGACAAAGAACGCGTGGTGGATCTGGCCGCCAAGCTGTTGAAATACGGCTTTGAGCTGGACGCCACCCATGGCACGGCGATTGTGCTGGGCGAAGCGGGCATTAATCCGCGTCTGGTGAACAAGGTGCATGAAGGCCGTCCGCACATTCAGGACCGCATCAAGAATGGCGAATACACCTACATCATCAACACCACCGCAGGCCGTCAGGCGATTGAAGACTCCAAGCTGATTCGCCGCAGCGCGCTGCAGTACAAGGTGCATTACGACACCACGCTGAACGGCGGCTTCGCCACTGCGATGGCGCTGAATGCCGACGCGACCGAAAAAGTCACGTCAGTGCAGGAGATGCACGCGCAGATTGCGAAGTAACTTCTACACCGCTTAGCCAAAAGCCAGCCTCATGATGAGGCTGGCTTTTTACTTTTCAGGAATGTTCCGTTTCTGTGCGCCCTGTTAGCCATCTGAGCTAGGCTTTGAAATGAAACCAACAAAGACGCAGGGAGATAACCATGCGAACGCAATTACTTCTCGCTTCCTCTTTTACCGCTGCGGCGCTGCTGATGGGCGGCTGCTCCTCTAACCAGGCGGTAAAAACCACTGACGGTCACACCATAGTGACCGATGGCAAACCGCAGGTAGATAACGATACCGGGCTGGTATCCTATGAAAACGCGGAAACCGGTAAAACCGAGCAGATTAATCGCGATCAGGTTAAGTCGATGAACGAGCTGGATAACTGATCCTTTCGCTTTGCCGCAATAGCAGTGGCATCTGCCACTGCTTCCTCTTCTTTCCTAAAAGCCCTGCATATTGTCTCTGTAAGCGAAACGTCAATCCGTCTACACTCTGAGGATTAACCGCGTCCGCAAGACAGGCGACTCCATGATTTTGATTATTTATGCACATCCCTACCCGCGACACTCCCATGCCAACCGCCATATGCTTGAGCAAATCAGCAATTTGCCGGATGTGGAAGTTCGCTCGCTCTACCAGCTCTATCCTGATTTCAATATCGATATTCTCGCCGAACAGGAAGCGCTAAGCCGGGCGGAGTTAATCATCTGGCAGCATCCTATGCAGTGGTACAGCGTGCCGCCGCTATTTAAACTCTGGATAGATAAAGTGCTGACTCACGGCTGGGCCTATGGTCACGGCGGCACGGCGTTGCATGGCAAAAGCGTGCTCTGGGCGGTTACTACCGGCGGCGACGCGCACCATTTTGACCTTGGCGATCATCCGGGTTTCGACGTGCTGGCCCAACCGCTGCAGGCTACCGCAATCTACTGCGGGCTAAAATGGTTGCCGCCTTTTACGCTGCATGGCGCTTTTGTCTGCGACGATGAAACGCTGGAAGGCCAGGCGCGTCACTATAAACAACGGTTGATGGAATGGCAGGAGGGGCGCCGTGGATAGTCATACTCTGATTCAGGCTCTTATTTACCTTGGCTCAGCGGCGCTGATCGTGCCGCTGGCGGTACGGCTGGGATTGGGTTCGGTGCTCGGCTACCTGATTGCAGGTTGCATTATCGGCCCGTGGGGCTTGCGGCTTGTCACCGATGCGCAGTCCATCCTGCACTTCGCCGAGATTGGCGTGGTGCTGATGCTCTTTGTCATCGGACTGGAGCTGGACCCGCGTCGCCTCTGGACGCTGCGCGCGTCGGTATTCGGCGGCGGGGCGTTGCAGATGATCGCCTGCGGCTTGTTGCTGGGCCTGTTCTGTATGACGTTGGGTCTGCGCTGGCAGGTGGCCGCGTTAATTGGCCTGACGCTCGCGCTCTCCTCTACGGCGATAGCGATGCAGGCAATGAATGAGCGCAACCTGACGGTGTCGCAAATGGGCCGCAGCGCCTTTGCGGTGCTGCTGTTTCAGGATATCGCCGCGATTCCGCTGGTGGCGATGATCCCGCTGCTGGCCGCCAGCGGCGCGGCGACCACGCTCGGCGCTTTCACGCTTTCCGCGCTGAAAGTGATCGCTGCGCTGGCGATAGTCGTGCTGCTTGGCCGCTACGTTGCGCGTCCGGCGCTGCGCTTCGTGGCGCGCTCCGGGCTGCGCGAAGTGTTCAGCGCCGTCGCGCTGTTTTTAGTGTTTGGCTTCGGTTTGCTGCTGGAAGAAGCCGGGCTTTCCATGGCGATGGGGGCGTTTCTCGCTGGCGTGCTGCTGGCAAGCTCCGAATATCGCCATGCGCTGGAAAGCGATATCGAACCGTTTAAGGGGTTGCTGCTCGGTCTCTTTTTTATCGGCGTTGGCATGTCCATCGATTTTGGCACGCTGGTGGCGAACCCGCTGCGGGTGATTATTCTGCTGGTCGGGTTTCTTGCCATCAAGACCGTAACGCTGTGGCTGGTGGCGAAGCCGCTGAAGGTGCCTGGCAAACAGCGCCGCTGGTTCGCTGTATTGCTGGGGCAGGGGAGCGAATTCGCTTTTGTGATTTTCGGCGCGGCGCAGATGGCGCAGGTGCTTGACCCGGAATGGGCGAAATCGCTCACTCTCGCGGTGGCGCTTTCCATGGCGGCAACGCCAGTGCTGCTGGTGTTGCTGACGCGTCTTGAGAAAGCGGCGCCGGCGCAGGCGCGCGAGGCGGATGAAATCGACGAAGAGCAGCCGCGGGTTATTATCGCAGGCTTCGGCCGCTTCGGGCAGATCGCCGGCCGTCTGTTGCTTTCAAGCGGCGTAAAAATGGTGGTGCTCGATCACGACCCGGACCACATCGAAACCCTGCGCAAGTTCGGCATGAAGGTCTTTTACGGTGATGCCACGCGGGTGGATTTGCTGGAATCAGCGGGGGTGGCGAAAGCCGAGGTGCTAATCAACGCAATAGACGATCCGCAAACTAACCTGCAGCTTACCGAGCTGGTGCAGGCGCATTTCCCGCAGGTGCGCATCATCGCCCGCGCTCGCGATGTCGATCATTACATTCGGCTGCGTCAGGCGGGCGTGGAGCAGCCTGAGCGTGAAACCTTCGAAGGCGCTTTAAAAGTGGGACGACTGGCGCTGGAAGGGTTAGGGCTTGGGCCGTATGAAGCGCGCGAGCGTGCCGATGTGTTCCGCCACTATAACCAGCAGATGGTGGAAGAGATGGCGGATGGCGATAACGATACCGCCGCTCGCGCCGCGACGTTCCGTCGCACCAGCGCGATGCTGACCGAAATAATCAGCGAAGACCGGGCGCATCTTTCGGTGGTGCAACGCCACGGCTGGCAGGGAACGCAGGAAGGCAAACATACCGGCAACGAGGCGGACGAACCGGAAGTGAAACCGCAAGCGTGATAAGAAACGCCCCGAAAGGGGCGTTTTTTTAGCTCAGCGCGACTTTAATGCCCAGCGCCAGCAGCATGCCGCCGAGCAGTTTATCGATAATTTTCTGCGCTTTGGTCAACCCGCGACGCACCGGCTCGCTCTGAATCAGCACCACCAGCAGTGGCCACCACACGACCGTCAGGCCGACGATAATGCCCGCATACCAGAGTTTCTCACCGAGGCCCGAATTCACGTTTAACACCTGAGTAAACATCGCCAGGAAGAAAAGCGTGGCTTTCGGATTAAGCAGGTTGCACAGGTAGCCCTGTAAAAAGGCTTTCCTCAGCGACACCTCTTCACGGGCGACATCGCTCACCGCAAGCTTGCTCCCGCCTCGCGCAAGCAGCGCCTGTACGCCGAGCCAGATGAGATAGGCGGCGCCCGCGTATTTCAGCAATCCAAACAACCAGGGCGTGGTGGTTATCACGACGGCGATGCCTGCCACGCAATAAGTCATGTGTGTTATCACCCCGAAAATGACGCCCGCTGCGGTGGTGAGTGCGGCGGCGCGACGATAGCGGGCTGCGTTTTTAATCACCAGAAAAAAATCGGGGCCGGGGGAGAGCATTCCCAGCGCGGCGATGGTCGCCACAAACAAAGTGGTTTCAAGCATGCGCAAACCTCATCGTAAAACGTGGGCAGAACTATAGCGCAAAACGTTGTCAAAATGATCGCTGAGGCCGCCTGAGATCGTCGCGTTTGGTCACGATGTTGAGCCAGGGCGTTAAGTGGATGGTCCTCTGTCCAGCGAACGTTGTGGGTAAGCTGGCAGAACCAAAAATTTTACCGATCCCCTGCGTTGCGTTAGTCGACTAAGGAATGCGCTTTACGTATAGTGGCGACAATTTTTTTACCATCTGGGAATCAATCAATGATCAGTCTGATTGCAGCGTTAGCTGTGGATCGCGTTATTGGCATGGAGAACGCCATGCCGTGGAATTTGCCGGCCGATCTCGCCTGGTTCAAGCGCACGACCCTGAATAAACCGGTCATCATGGGCCGTCTTACCTGGGAATCAATTGGCCGTCCGTTGCCGGGCCGTAAAAATATTGTGCTTAGCAGCAAAGCAGGCGATGACGATCGCGTGGTGTGGGTGAGCTCGGTGGAAGAAGCGCTGAAGGCCTGCGGCGATGCGGAAGAGATCATGGTGATCGGCGGCGGTCGCGTTTATGAGCAATTCCTGCCGAAAGCGCAGCGTCTTTATCTCACGCATATTGATGCAGAAGTGGAAGGAGACACCCATTTTCCGGATTATGAACCGGACGAATGGCAGTCAGTTTTCAGTGAGTTTCATGACGCTGATGAGCAGAACTCGCACAGCTACTGCTTTGAGATTCTGGAGCGCCGATAAGCGGCGCCGCTTGCGGGTATAACGTTACCCGACGCCTCTCATTCGGCCGCCCTCGCCAGAGGGCGCCGACGCTTATTACGACGCTACTGCGGTTTCGCCTTCATCCAGATCGAGCTGGCGATTCGACGGCTGAGCGAAGAACGCTTTGTCTTCCCAGCGCAGGCAGGTCAGCGTGCCTCCCCAGCAGCATCCCGTATCCAGCCCGTAGACATTTTCCGGCGTGCCTTTGCCTTCAAGCGACGCCCAGTGGCCGAAGACAATGGAATAGTTCTGCGAAACCGGACCCGGAATAGCGAACCACGGCTTCAGCGGCGCGGGGGCGTTTTCCGGCGTGTCTTTACAGAACATATCAAGCTGGCCATTCGGGAAGCAGTAGCGCATCCGGGTCAGCGCGTTAGTGATAAAGCGCAGGCGCGCAAGGCCGGTCAGTTCTGAAGACCAGTTGTTTGGCATGTCGCCATACATGGCGTCAAGAAACAGCGGATAGCTGTCGCTTGCAAGCACCGCTTCCACATCGCGGGCGCAGCCCATGGCGGTCTGCAGATCCCACTGCGGCGTGATGCCGGCATGGGCCATCACCAGTTTTTTCTCTTCATCGACCTGCAGCAGCGGCTGGCGGCGCAGCCAGTTGATCAGCTCATCGGCGTCGGGCGCTTCCAGCAGCGGGGTAATTCTGTCTTTCGGCTTATTACGGCTGATGCCCGCGTAAACCGCTAACAGATGGAGATCATGGTTGCCCAGCACCACGCGCACCGCGTCGCCAAGCGAGCGGACATAGCGCAGCACTTCGAGCGAACCCGGTCCGCGCGCCACCAGGTCGCCGGTCAGCCACAGCGTATCCTTGCCGGGAGTAAATTCGACATGCTTTAGCAGGGCGACCAGTTCATCGTAGCAACCGTGAACGTCGCCAATCAGGTATGTTGACATCGTATTAATGAATGAGTGTTGGTAAGGCCAACCGGAAAACCGGGATGGCGATGCGAAAGCGGCTGCCTTGTTCATCGACCATTTCATAATGGCCTTCCATCGTGCCGAACGGCGTTTCTATCACCGCGCCGCTGGTGTACTGGTATTCGCCGCCCGGGGCGATAAGCGGCTGTTCACCGACAACGCCTTCACCCTGAACTTCCGTTTCGCGTCCGTTGCCGTTAGTGATAAGCCAGTAACGGCTCAGCAACTGAACGGGAGTTCGCCCCAGGTTGCGGATAGTAACGGTATAGGCAAAAACGAAACGCTCTTCATCCGGCGAGGATTGCGATTCGATATAAACGCTTTGCACCTGAACGCAGACACGGGGCGAATCTAGCATGGCTTAGCTCTCCTTCGAGGGAGGATTGTCGGCTAAATAATTAGCCATCTGACAATATTGCGCCACAGAAATGTTTTCTGCACGCAGGGCCGGGTCTATCCCGAGCTCCGTCAGCACTTCCGGGCTAAAGAGGTTGCCGAGGCTGTTGCGGATCGTTTTACGGCGCTGGTTGAACGCCTCTGTCGTCAGGCGGCTCAGCAAACGCAGATCTTTTACCGGGTGCGGCAACTGTGCGTGCGGCACCAGGCGAACCACAGCGGAATCCACTTTCGGCGGCGGCGCGAACGCTGTCGGCGGCACTTCCAGCACAGGGATTATCTGACAGTAGTATTGCGCCATAACGCTTAAACGACCATACGCTTTACTGTTCGGCCCTGCAACCAGTCGATTTACCACCTCTTTTTGCAACATGAAATGCATGTCGGCAATCGAATCAGTATAGCTAAACAGATGAAACATCAGCGGCGTGGAGATGTTGTACGGCAGATTGCCGAATACGCGCAGCGGCTGGCCAAGCGTGGCAGAGAGCTCGCTGAAGTTCATGGTCATCGCATCCTGCTGATAAATGGTCAGCTTAGGCGCAAGGAAAGGGTGCGTTTGCAGACGGGCGGCGAGGTCGCGGTCCAGCTCAATGACCGTGAGCTTGTCCAGCCGTTCGCCTACCGGCTCGGTCAGCGCGCCGAGACCGGGGCCGATTTCCACCATCGCCTGGCCTTTCTGCGGATTGATGGCGGAGACGATGCTGTCGATAACGAACTGGTCGTTAAGAAAGTTTTGCCCGAAGCGTTTGCGGGCTAAATGGCCCTGATGGACTCGATTATTCATTCGTTCTTACTGTTTAAAATCATCTGGATGGCGAGGTTAAGCGCCGTAATAAAACTGCCGACACTGGCGGTGCCCTGGCCTGCGAGTTCCAGCGCAGTGCCGTGGTCGACCGAGGTGCGAATAAAGGGCAGACCAAGCGTGATATTAACCGCGCGGCCAAAGCCCTGGTATTTTAGCACGGGCAGCCCTTGATCGTGGTACATCGCCAGTACTGCATCGGCGTGGTCGAGGTATTTCGGCTGGAACAGCGTATCGGCAGGGAGCGGGCCGGTGAGGTTCATGCCGCGTGCGCGCATCTCTTCCAGCACAGGGATAATCGTGTCTATCTCCTCGGTGCCCATATGACCGCCTTCGCCTGCGTGCGGGTTCAGGCCGCAGACCAGCACATGCGGCTGCGCAATGCCGAATTTGCTCTGCAGATCGTGATACAGCGTGGTGATGATATGACGCAGCAGCTCCGGCGTAATCGCTTCCGCAATCGCTTTAAGCGGCAGATGAGTGGTAGCCAGCGCGACGCGCAGCTCTTCGGTCGCCAGCATCATCACGACTTTTTCGCTGTGCGAACGTGCTTCAAAAAACTCCGTGTGGCCGATAAACGGGATGCCCGCATCATTAATAATGCCTTTATGCACGGGGCCCGTGATGAGCGCGTCGAATTCGCCGTTCAGACAGCCGTCACAGGCGCGCGCCAGCGTCTCTACTACGTAGTCGCTATTGCGAACATCCAGGACACCCGGAGTAACTGGCTCCCGCAGGGCGACGGGCAGGACGGTCAACGTACCCGCACGTTGCGCAGCGGCAGGCGCATCAGGCGTATAGGGAAGGAGCGTTAGCGGCAGACCAAGAAGCGTAGCGCGTTCGGCGAGCAATTCAGGAGAGGCGCAGACGACCAGTTCAGCGGGCCAGTCGCGTTGCGCCAGCGCGATGACCAGGTCGGGACCAATCCCGGCGGGTTCGCCGGGAGTGAGGGTCACACGAGGGGTGTTTGCCATTAGTTACTCAGAATTTTGACATAGGCGCTGGCGCGCTGTTCCTGCATCCAGGTTGCCGCTTCTTCAGAGAATTTACGGTTAAACAGCATGCGATAAGCGCGCTCTTTCTGCGCGGCGTCGGTTTTATCCACGTTGCGCGTATCCATCAGCTCAATCAAATGCCAGCCGAAAGAAGAGTGCACCGGAGCGCTTAACTGGCCGCGCTGCAGACGGGTCAGCGCATCGCGGAAGGCCGGATCGTAAACTTCCGGAGAAGCCCAGCCCAGGTCGCCGCCCTGGTTAGCCGAACCTGGATCCTGCGAGAAGGCTTTCGCAGCATCAGCAAAAGAGGTTTTACCGCTCTTGATATCCGCCGCGATCTCTTCAAGCTTCAGGCGCGCCTGCTGATCGGTCATGATCGGCGAAGGCTTCAGAAGAATATGGCGCGCATGAACTTCCGTGACGGAAATGCTTTGCGACTGACCGCGCATGTCGTTGACTTTCAGGATATGGAAACCGACGCCGGAACGGATCGGGCCGACGATATCGCCTTTTTTCGCTGTGCTTAATGCCTGAGCGAAGAGAGAAGGCAGTTCCTGAATACGTCCCCAGCCCATCTGGCCGCCTTTCAGCGCCTGTTGGTCTGCGGAATAGGTAATAGCCAGCTTGCCGAAATCACCGCCGTTGCGCGCTTCATCGACAATAGAACGCGCCTGCGTTTCTGCTTCATCTACCTGCGCAGAAGTCGGGTTTTCCGGCAGTGGAATCAGGATGTGGCTCAGGTTCAGTTCAGTGCTGGCATCATTCTGGTTGCCAACCTGCTTCGCCAGCGTTTCCACTTCCTGCGGCAGGATCGTTACGCGACGGCGCACTTCGTTATTACGCACTTCAGAAATAAGCATTTCTTTGCGGATCTGGTTGCGATAGGTGCTGTAGTTCACCCCTTCGTAGGCCAGACGGCTGCGCATCTGATCCAAAGACATATTGTTTTGCTTTGCGATATTCGCGATAGCCTGATCAAGCTGTTCGTCAGTTATCTTGACGCCCATCTTCTGGCCCATCTGCAACATTATCTGATCCATGATCAGACGCTCCAGGATCTGATGACGCAACGTGCTGTCATCAGGAAGCTGCTGCCCCGCCTGGTTTGCATTGAGCTTTACTGACTGCATCAGGCCATCAACGTCACTTTCCAGCACTACGCCGTTATTCACGACGGCTGCAACTTTATCGACAACCTGCGGCGCAGCGAAGCTGGTATTCACTACCAAAGTGATACCAAGAAGCAGCGTTTTCCAGTTCTTCATACCTTTTCCATTTCGATTAACCGCAAAGCGGATTACGTTTAATTCAGTGCATTACAGCGAGCTTTGGTACGGCAAAATGTTGGAGCGCAGCATCTGATGCGTGCCGAGACCATAGTTGGAGCTCAGGCCGCGCAGCTCGATGTTGAAGCCGAACACTTCGTCATACTTGCTCTGATCTTTTTCCCAACCGTTAATCTTCCGCTCATAACCGACACGGATGGCATAGCAGCAGGAGTTATATTGCACGCCCAGCATCTGGTCGGCTGGTTTGCTGGCGTTGGTGTCATAGTAATAGGCTCCAACCACAGACCAGCGATCGACAACAGGCCAACTCGCGGTTACGCCTACCTGGTTAATGCCCTCTTTATATTGCTCAACAGTAGAGTAGGAAGGCAGCGTCGCCTGGATATACTCCGGGCTGGCGTAACGGTAGTTCAACTGCAGCAACCGGTCTTCATCGCGGCGATATTCAATTACGCCGTTGCCCGTCGCCACGTTGTTAAGCCGCGCGTCATACTGTACGCCGCCGCGCAAGCCCCACCGGTCGCTGATGCGCCAGTAAGTATCTCCCGCCCATACCATCGAGCCGGTCTCTTTGTCTTTCTCCCAGTTAATGTTGTCATCACCGGTACGGGACTCGGTGAAATAGTAGATTTGACCAACAGAAACGTTAAAACGTTCAACGGACTTATCGTCATAAACGCGGGATGTGACGCCGGTCGTTACCTGGTTGGCGGAAGCGATGCGGTCCAGGCCGCCGTAGGTGCGGTCGCGGAACAGGCCGGAATAGTCCGACTGCAGCAGCGAAGAGTCGTAGTTATTGATGGTGCTCTGGTCACGATAAGGGATGTAAAGGTACTGCGCGCGCGGCTCCAGCGTTTGCGTATAACCTTCAGCAAGCGAACTGAAATCACGTTCAAAGACCATCTTACCGTCAACTTTAAACTGCGGGAGGACGCGATTGACAGAATCTTCCAGGTTGTTGGCCGCCGCGTTATTACCACCCAGATAGTTACGATAGCGCTCCAGATTATCCTGCTGATAATGCGTCGCCATCAGCTTGGCTTCGGTGTTAATGCTGCCCCAGTCATTGGAGAGCGGCAGGTTGATGGTCGGTTCCAGATGCAGACGTGTCGCTTCCGGGTAGTTTTCGTTTACGTTGGTAAACTTCACCGCCTGCGCATAAAGACGCGTATCGAAAGGCCCTACGTCATTCTGGTAGAAGTTAACGTCAAGCTGCGGCAACGAGCGGTAGGTGTTGCCGATATTGTTAAATACCTGAAAATCACGCGCCGAGAGGCGGGCATCGAAATTTTCCACCGCATAGCCCACGCTGAAGAATTGTGTCGCGTAGCCGTCGGTGCTTGAGCCGTATTTAGTAGTAAAATCATTGAAATAGCGATCGTCGCTGACCTTGGTATAGTCAACGTTGAAGCGCCATACCTGATCCAGCACGCCCGCATGCTGCCAATAGAACAGCCAGCGGTGCTCGTTATCATCGGTGCGAGTGGTATCGTCCCGGTAGACATCATCGGAAGGCAGGTAATCAAACTCCATCAGGCCAACGCCCGCCTGCGTCAGATAACGAAACTCGTTCTGCCACTGGACGTTGCCGCGCTTTTCAATGTAATGCGGCGTAATCGTCGCATCGAAGTTAGGCGCGATATTCCAGTAGTAGGGAAGAGTGAACTCGAACCCATTGTTGGTACCGTATTTCGCATTCGGAATAAGGAAACCGGAGCGGCGTTTATCGCCTATGGGCAGTTGCAGATAAGGGCTGTAAAAGACCGGAACCGGGCCCAGCTTGAAGCGGGCGTTCCAGATTTCCGCGACCTGCTCTTCACGATCGTGAATAACTTCGCTGCCCACAACGCTCCAGGTGTCGGAACCCGGCAGACAGGAGGTAAACGTACCGTTTTCGAGTATGGTGTAACGGTTTTCGCCTCGCTGTTTCATGAGGTCGGCGGTGCCGCGGCCCTGACGCCCTACCATCTGGTAGTCGCCTTCCCAGACGTTAGTGTCTTTGGTGTTGAGATTCGACCAGGCTTTCGGACCTTTCAGGATGACCTGATTGTCGTCATAGTGCACATTACCCAGGGCGTCGACCGTACGCACCGGATCCGGCTGGCCTTCTACCTGTTTCTGATGCAACTGAACTTCGTCAGCCTGAAGCCGACCGTTACCTTGTTGAATATCTACATTGCCGCTGAATACCGCGTCGTCAGGGTAGTTTCCCTTTGCGCTATCGGCATTGATAGTTACGGGTAGCTGGTTTGGCTCGCCTTGTACCAGAGGGCGGTTATAGCTGGGCACGCCGAGCTTACACTGTGAAGCGAGATCGGCAGCCATCCCTTGTTGGCTATAGAGGGCTGTGCCAATCATCGTGGCCAGCAAGGTGGGAATACGTTTTTTCATACGTGTTATTCGTTGTTCCGTCATCATTGGCTTGGCGCCGGCAAACGGTCAGAGACTAACTTACTCATCACCACAGCGCTAGTGTTAATCCTGCCCGCTTTCGAGCCTCTGTGTTAGGCACGGCTTAGAATGACGGGTATGATAAAGCAAATTCTAGCCGACGGCATGACGATTTGGGGAGTATATGCAGTATTGGGGAAAAGTGGTTGGCGTGGCGATAGCGCTGCTGATGGGCGGCGGTTTCTGGGGCGCCGTCATCGGCTTGCTGATAGGCCACATGTTTGATAAAGCGCAAAGTCGTCGTACCGTCTGGTTTGCCAGCCAGCGCGAGCGTCAGTCGCTCTTTTTCAGCACTACCTTTGAGGTTATGGGGCATCTGACTAAATCCAAGGGGCGAGTGACCGAGGCGGATATCCATATCGCCACGCTGCTGATGGACCGAATGAACCTTCACGGCGAGTCGCGCCGCGCGGCGCAGCATGCTTTTCGCGTTGGTAAAGAAAACGGCTATCCGCTGCGGGAAAAAATGCGCCAGCTCAGGAGCGTCTGTTTTGGCCGCTTCGACCTGATTCGGATGTTTCTGGAAATTCAGATTCAGGCGGCTTTTGCCGATGGCACGCTTCACCCAAACGAGCGCGAAGTGCTGTATGTCATCGCAGAAGAGCTGGGCATCTCACGCGTGCAGTTCGACCAGTTCCTGCGCATGATGCAGGGCGGCGCGCAGTTCAACGGCGGGTACCAGCAGCAGTCGCAGCAGAATGGCGGCTGGCAGCAGGCGCAGCGCGGTCCAACGCTTGAAGATGCCTGCAACGTATTAGGCGTGAAGGCCACGGATGACATGACCACCATTAAGCGCGCCTACCGCAAGCTGATGAGCGAACATCACCCGGACAAGCTGGTCGCAAAAGGGCTGCCGCCTGAAATGATGCAGATGGCCAAGCAAAAAGCGCAGGAAATTCAAAAGGCGTACGATCTCATTAAGGCCGCGAAAGGGGTCAAGTAAGCGCGCTTTGATGCTCCGTCCCCGTCCTCTCCTCTACGAGGAGAGGAGGCCAATCTCTTTATTATGGCGCAATCAACTGGCGTATTTGCAGGCCGAACAGGCGCAGCGCCGCCGACCTTTCACGGCAGTGATGTTTCAAAAAAGGTTGCCGCTTTTGTCAGGTGGGTGAGCAGAGCGCTACCCACCTTATACTGTTGCGGCGTCAGAAATCCGCAGGGGCGCGGAAGGTCATAGACGAGCCGTAGGCGGGATGGGTGATGGTCAGCGACTCCGCGTGCAATAACAGGCGGTCCGCCTGCGCGAACGCTTGCGGCGTGGCATAGAACTTATCGCCGAGAATCGGATGACCAAGCGCCATCATATGCACGCGCAGTTGATGCGAACGCCCGGTAATGGGTTTCAGCAATACGCGCGCAGTGTTATCCGGCGCGTATTCCAGCACTTCATATTCCGTCTGCGCCGCCTTGCCGGTTTCATAACACACTTTTTGCTTCGGCCGGTTCGGCCAGTCGCAAATCAGCGGTAAATCCACCAGCCCTTCGGCCTTCGCGGGATGGCCCCACACCCGCGCCACGTACTGCTTTTTCGGCTCCCGCTCGCGGAACTGGCGTTTAAGCTCCCGCTCCGCCGCTTTGGTGAGGGCAACCACAATCACCCCGCTGGTCGCCATATCCAGACGATGCACGGATTCCGCCTGCGGGAAATCGCGCTGGATGCGCGTCATCACGCTGTCTCTGTGCTCTTCGAGACGGCCCGGCACGGAGAGCAGGCCGCTCGGTTTATTGACCACCATAATATGGTCATCCTGATAAAGGATGACCAGCCAGGGGTCCTGCGGCGGATGGTAAGATTCGAGCATCGTCCGGCTCCGTTTACTGATGCGTTACGACAATAAGACGCAGCGCGTCCAGACGCCAGCTCGCCTCGTCGAGGCTCTCCAGCACCTGCTGGCGATTCGTCTCAATGGCGCTCAGCTCATCATCGCGAATGTTTGGGTTCACCGCCCGCAACGCTTCCAGGCGAGAAAGCTCCGAGGAAAGTTTCTCATCCGCCTCTTCGCGCGCCGCCGCGATCAGCGCCTGCGCCGCTTTCTCTACCTGAACTTCCGCCAGTTGCAGAATGGCGTGCACATCCTGCTGCACCGCGTTCACCAGCTTGCTGCCGGTATGTCGATTCACCGCGCTCAGCTGGCGGTTGAAGCTTTCAAACTCCACCTGCGAAGCCAGGTTAGTGCCATTTTTATCCACCAGCATGCGCACCGGGGTCGGCGGCAGGAAGCGATTGAGCTGTAGTTGTTTTGGCGCTTTCGCCTCGACGACATACATCAGTTCCAGCAGCAGCGTTCCTACCGGCAGCGCCTTGTTCTTCAGCAGCGAAAGCGCGCTGCTGCCCGTATCGCCGGAGAGGATAAGATCCAGGCCATTGCGAATCAGCGGATGTTCCCAGGTAATAAACTGCGCGTCTTCGCGGGAAAGCGCCACGTCACGGTTGAAGGTAATGGTGCAGCCGTCTTCCGGCAGGCCCGGAAAATCAGGCACCAGCATATGATCGGAAGGGGTAAGCACAATCATATGCTCGCCGCGGTCATCCTGGTTAATGCCGATAATATCGAACAGGTTCATGGCGAAGTTCACGAGGCTCGTGTCGTTATCCTGGCCGGCGATCTCCTCTGCCAGGCGCTGCGCTTTCTCGCCGCCGTTGGAGTGGATCTCCAGCAGGCGGTCGCGACCCTGCTCCAGCTGCGTCTTCAGCGCTTCATGCTGCTCGCGGCAGGATTTGATGAGCTCGTCGAAGCCTTCTGTCTCTTCCGGCGCGGCGAGGTAGCCGATAAGCGAATCGTAAACACTGTCATAAATCGCGCGGCCGGTCGGGCAGGTGTGTTCGAAAGCGTCCAGCCCTTCGTGATACCAGCGCACCAGCACCGACTGCGCGGTTTTTTCCAGATAAGGCACATGGATCTGGATATCGTGCATCTGGCCGATACGATCCAGACGGCCGATGCGCTGCTCCAGCAGATCGGGGTTAAACGGCAGGTCGAACATCACCAGCTGGCTGGCGAACTGGAAGTTACGGCCTTCGGAGCCGATTTCCGAGCAGAGCAACACCTGCGCGCCGGTATCCTCTTCGGCAAACCAGGCGGCGGCGCGGTCGCGCTCGATAATCGACATGCCTTCATGGAACACGGCGGCGCGAATGCCTTCCCGCTCGCGCAGCACCTGCTCCAGCTGCAACGCCGTGGCCGCTTTTGCGCAGATAACCAGCACTTTCTGCGAGCGGTGGCTGGTAAGGTAGCCCATCAGCCATTCCACGCGCGGATCGAAGTTCCACCAGGTGCCGCTGTCGCCTTCGAACTCCTGATAAATTTGCTCCGGGTAGAGCATATCGCGGGCGCGATCTTCCACCGATTTGCGGGCGCCCATAATGCCCGAAACTTTAATCGCCGTCTGGTACTGGGTCGGCAGCGGCAGTCTGATGGTATGCAGCTCGCGTTTCGGGAAACCTTTCACGCCGTTGCGGGTGTTGCGAAACAGCACGCGGCTGGTGCCGTGGCGGTCCATCAGCATATCGATAAGCTCATGGCGCGCATCTTCGGCGCCGTCGCGGTCGCTGTTGGCGGTCTGCAGCAGCGGTTCGATATCCTGCTCGCCAATCAGATCGCTTAAGGTATTGAGTTCTTCGTTGCTGAGCTTGTTGCCGGCGAGCAGCAGCGCCACGGCGTCGGCCACCGGACGGTAATTTTTCTGCTCTTCGACAAACTGCGCAAAGTCGTGAAAACGGTTCGGGTCGAGCAGGCGCAGGCGGGCGAAATGGCTTTCCATGCCCAGCTGTTCCGGCGTGGCGGTCAGCAGCAGTACGCCCGGCACCTGCTCGGCCAGCTGTTCAATTGCCTGATACTCGCGGCTCGGCGCGCCTTCGCTCCAGACCAGGTGGTGCGCTTCGTCGACCACCAGCAAATCCCACTGCGCTTCGCACAGGTGCTCCAGTCGCTGCTTGTTGCGGCGCACGAAATCGAGCGAGCAGATCACCAGCTGTTCCGTATCGAACGGGTTATCCGATTCATGCTGCGCTTCGGTGTAGCGTTCATCGTCAAACAGGGCGAAGCGCAGGTTAAAGCGGCGCAGCATCTCTACCAGCCACTGGTGTTGCAGCGTTTCCGGCACCACGATCAGCACGCGCTCGGCAGCCCCGGAGAGCAGTTGCTGATGAATAATCATGCCCGCTTCGATGGTTTTCCCAAGGCCCACTTCGTCCGCCAGCAGCACGCGCGGCGCATGGCGGCGGCCCACGTCGTGGGCGATATTGAGCTGGTGAGGAATAAGATTGGTGCGCTGGCCGCGCAGGCCGCTCCACGGCATGCGGTACTGTTCGCTCTGGTATTTACGGGCGCGATAGCGCAGGGCGAAGCGATCCATGCGGTCAAGCTGGCCGGCGAACAGGCGATCCTGCGGCTTGCTGAACACCAGCTTGCTGTCGAGCAGCACTTCGCGCAGCATCACGTTCGCTTCCTGCGTATCCAGACGAGTGCCGATATAGGCCAGAAGGCCGTTCTCTTCCTTTACTTCATCCACTTTCAACTGCCAGCCTTCATGGCTGGTCACGGTGTCGCCCGGGTTAAACATCACGCGGGTGATGGGGGAGTCATTTCGGGCATACAGACGATTTTCACCGGTAGCCGGGAAAAGCAGGGTGACCATGCGGGCATCAATCGCCACTACGGTTCCCAGTCCCAGTTCGCTCTCCGTATCGCTGATCCAGCGTTGACCAAGTGTAAAAGGCATATATCGGCTCTATTCTCGTTACAAATTTGCAGGCAATAGTATGACTCCCGCCTGCGAAGAGGCGGGGGGTCGAGATTGGGTACGGTTTTGGAAAGGGCGCTATGGTACTGGATGGCAACGCATTCGTCACCTGTCAAAATAGCCCTAACTGCCCCGTCATCAGTGTAGCAAAGTCATCCTCAAGGAAAGGTAAAATGCCTTGCGCAACAGGCTGAAGCTGTTTTTCCAGATAGTGGTCGTAGTCAAGCGGCGAGCGTTGATAATCGACCGGCTCAGGACCGTTGGTGGTCCAGACATATTTAATGGTGCCCCGGTTTTGGTACTGCGCCGGGCGCCCAAGCTTCAGGTTCTCTTCATCCGCAAGCCTTGCGGCGCGCACGTGCGGCGGCACGTTGCGCTGGTATTCAGCAAGCGGTCTGCGCAGCCGTTTGCGATAGACCAGCTGGTCGTCAAGCTCGCCGGCCATCAACTTTGCGATAGTCTCGCGCACAAAATCCTGGTAGGGCTCCTTGCGAAAAACCCGCAGGTAAAGATGCTGCTGGAACTGCTGGGCGAGCGGCGTCCAGTCGGTGCGCACCGTCTCTAAACCCTTAAAAACCATGCGCTGGCTTTCGCCTTCCTGAATAAGCCCGGCGTAGCGCTTTTTGCTGCCAAGCTCCGCGCCGCGGATGGTTGGCATCAGGAAGCGGCAGAAGTGCGTTTCGAACTCCAGCTCCAGCGCGCTGGTTAGCCCCAGGGTTTGCTGTAAGTGCGCGCGCCACCAGGCGTTGACATGCTCCACCAGCTGTTGGCCGATGCGCGCGGCCTCCGCTTCGCTATGAGGGGTTTTAAGCCAGACGAAGGTGGAATCCGTATCGCCATAAATCACCTCATACCCTTGCGCTTCAATCAGTTCGCGGGTCTGGCGCATGATCTCATGGCCGCGCATGGTAATTGAGGAGGCGAGACGCGGGTCGAAGAAGCGACAGGCGCTGGTGCCAAGCACGCCATACAGGGCGTTCATGATAATTTTCAGCGCCTGGGAAAGCGGCTTATTGCCCTGGCGCTTCGCCTCTTCGCGTCCCTGCCAGATTTGCGTCACTATCTCCGGCAGGCAGTGGTTAACGCGTGAGAACCGCGCGCCGATAAAGCCTTCAATGCTGTGCTGCTGATCAGGCTCCGCGAGCCCTTCCACCAGTCCCACCGGGTCTATTAAAAAGGTGCGAATAATTGACGGATAAAGGCTTTTGTAATCCAGCACCAGCACGGAGTCATACAAGCCGGGACGGGAATCCATCACGTAACCGCCAGGGCTTGCCTGCGGCGGCACGTCGCCGAGATTGGGCGCGACGAAGCCCGCACGGTGCATGCGCGGAAAATAGAGATGGCTGAAAGAGGCGACGGAGCCGCCGTGGCGGTCCGCCGGCAGGCCGTTTACCGTCGCTCGCTCCAGCAAAAAGGGCATCAGCTCGGTTTTATGGAAGATACGCGTCACCAGTTCGCAATCTTTTAGATTATAGGTGGCGAGCGCCGGCTTATCTTCGGCGAAACGGCGGTCTATCTCCGCCATACGGTGCCACGGATCGTCGATGGCTTTGCCCTCGCCCAGCAGTTCTTGCGACACCGATTCCAGCGAGAAAGAGGCGAAATTCCAGAACGCGGATTTTAGCGCGTCGATGCCGTCGATAATCAGCCGGCCCGCGGCCTGGGCAAAAAAGACGCCGTTTTTGAAGCCATGTTCGCGCCACTCCAGCTCACTGTTTCCGCGCCCCAGGCGCAGCGGCACGCCGTAACGTTCGGCATGTTTTTGCAGCATGCGCAGGTCAAACTGCACCACGTTCCAGCCTATCAGCACGTCGGGGTCATGCTGCGCAAACCAGGCGTTGAGTTTCTCAATCAACTGCGGACGGCTTGCCACATAGTCAAGCTGAAAGTCGAGCGCGCTGGCGTCGCCGTTTTCCGGACCCAGCATATAAACCACGCGCTGACCACAGCCTTCAAGCCCGATGCAGTAGAGTTCGCCATGGCGGTTCGTTTCGATATCCAGCGACACCCATTTCAGCGGGGGACGGTAGTGCGGATTCGGCTTCAGGCGCGCGTTGCTTAACATCGCGCCCTGCGGCTCGCCGCTCACCCACACCGGCGCGGTGATGAAGCGTTCCATTAAAAAACGCTCTGGCGGGCGAATATCTGCTTCATACAGCGTAACGCCCTGTTCGCGCAGCAGTTTTTCCAGGCGCATCAGCTGGCGGTGGGAGCGACAGTAAAGCCCGCAGACAGGCTGATGATGAAAATCTTTAAGGGCGAGCGGTGCAAGGCGCGCATCGCTTTCATTCGCCAGCAGACGCTGCGCCTGGGCACGCTGAGCTTCGGGGATAAATGCGACGGATTCCTGCGGCGGCAGGCGAACCTTCAGCGGGCCGTCGTCGGTCGCCAGCCAAAATTCCACTTCCGTACCTTGCGTGCTATCCCGCCAGTGGCGGGTCAATATAAAACCCTGACGCGCTTCAGACACACCGTTATCCCGCACAAAAAACCAGGCCTGATTATAGCCTGGCTTGGGCTATTTTGCTGGTGTTTTATACAGTGCTAATCAGCCTCTGCTTTAACCGAAGCAGCTGATAGCCAGAGTAATAAAACGTCTCGCGGATAAGAAAAGAGAGCCGGGCTTCGAAAGAGCGATAGCGGGTTGTAGGCGTGGGAGAAGGTCGGGCGTCAATCCCCTCATCGCGGGCAATGAGCATGGCTCTTTTCATATGTAATGGATCGCTAACCAGTAAAGCCGTACGTAAATGATGCGCCGCCATAATCTGCCGGGCATAACGGAAGTTCTCCCGCGTCACACGGGATTTTTCTTCGAGGAGAATGGCTTTTTCGCTCACCCCTTTAGTAAGAAGGTAAGTGCGGGCGATAGCCGCATCCGATAGAGAACTGCCCGCGCTGGTTCCACCCGTCAGGATGATTATTGGCGCATAACCCTGACGATATAGTGCAAAAGCATGGTTGAGGCGTTCCTTAAAGACGGGAGAGGGCTGGCTGTCGGCTATCCCGGCGCCTGCCACAATAGCGCAATCGGCGCGCTGCGTTTCACTAAGCAGGCTGTACTGGTAAATCGATACGGCATTGACCACGCCCAACGTAGCGATAAGCAGCAATACCGCAGCGAGCAGGCCGAACGATTGTCTGATATTCATGGCCAGTCGCTCTCCCTGAGACATTTTTCTGGCCAAATCTTAACAGGATAAAAGGCCTATTGCCCGTAATAAGCCTTCGCGCCGTGCTTACGCAGGTAGTGTTTATCGAGCAGCGTTTGCTGCATATCCGGCAACTGCGGGGCGAGCTGGCGGCAGAAGATGCCCATGTAGGCGACCTCTTCCAGTACGATGGCGTTATGCACCGCATCGGAGGCGTCTTTACCCCAGGCGAAAGGGCCATGCGAGTGTACCAGTACGCCAGGCATTTGCGCCGGATCGATCCCTTTTTCGCGAAAGGTCTCGGCAATGACCACGCCGGTTTCCCACTCATATTCGCCGTTGATCTCCGCGTCCGTCATTTTGCGGGTGCAGGGGATGGCGCCGTAGAAATAGTCCGCGTGCGTAGTGCCCGTCGCCGGAATCGGCAAACCCGCCTGCGCCCAGATAGTGGCGTGGCGCGAATGGGTGTGCACAATGCCGCCAATAGTCGGGAACTGTTGATAGAGCAGACGATGCGTCGGCGTATCCGAAGAGGGCTTTTTCGTTCCTTCCACCACCTCGCCGGTCTCTATGCTCACCACCACCATATCTTCGGCGGTCATTACGGTGTAATCGACCCCCGAAGGCTTAATAATGAAAACGCCGCGTTCGCGGTCAACGGCGCTGACGTTGCCCCACGTGAGCGTCACCAGATTATGTTTCGGCAGCGCCAGGTTCGCTTCCAGCACCTGACGTTTTAACTCTTCCAGCATCCTGAACCTCCTGATAAAAAAGAGGGCCAGCCCTTGCGAGCTGGCCGAACCCTGTTTTTACCGTTTGAAACCGTAGTAGACCTCGTTCCAGCGCAGCGCGTCTTTAAAGGCGGGCAGGCGAGTGTCGTTGTCGATAACCGCGATCTCTACGTTATGCAGCTCAGCGAACTGGCGCATATCGTCAAGATTCAGCGCCTGGCTGAAGACGGTGTGGTGCGCGCCGCCAGCGAGGATCCACGCTTCGGACGCGGTCGGCAGATCCGGTTGCGCTTTCCACAAGGCGTTGGCGACCGGCAGCTTCGGCAGGTCGTGCGGCGCTTTTACCGCATCCACGCAGTTGACCAGCAGGCGGAAGCGATCGCCAAGATCGATAAGGCTGGCGTTAATGGCAGGTCCGGTGGTGGTGGAGAAAATCAACCGCGCCGGATCCGCTTTGCCGCCAATGCCGAGGTACTGCACGTCGAGGATCGGTTTTTCATCGGTGGCGATAGAAGGGCACACTTCCAGCATGTGGGAGCCGAGCACCATGTCGTTGCCCGATTCGAAGTTATAGGTGTAATCCTCCATAAAGGAGGTGCCGCCCTGCAGGCCGGTGGACATCACTTTCATGATGCGAAGCAGGGCGGCGGTTTTCCAGTCGCCTTCGCCCGCGAAGCCGTAGCCCTGTTGCATCAGGCGCTGCACCGCAAGACCGGGAAGCTGTTTTAAGCCGTGCAAATCTTCAAAGGTAGTGGTGAAAGCATGGAAGCCGCCCTGTTCCAGGAAGCGCTTCATGCCAAGCTCAATACGCGCCGCATCGATAACGTTCTGGCGTTTGTCGCCATTGACCTGGGCTGCGGGAGTAAGGCGGTAGCTGCTTTCATATTCGTCCACCAGCGCGCTGATGTCGCCTTCGCTTACTTCATTCACGACAGCCACCAGATCGCCGACGCCCCAGGTGTTTACCGAGAAGCCGAACTTGATCTGCGCGGCCACTTTATCCCCTTCAGTGACCGCCACTTCGCGCATGTTGTCGCCAAAGCGCGCCACTTTCAGATGGCGGGTGTCCTGTTTCGAGACCGCCTGACGCATCCACGCGCCGATGCGTTTATGCGCTTCGCCATCCTGCCAGTGGCCGGTGACGACGCTGTGTTGCAGGCGCATGCGGGCGCCGATGAAGCCGAACTCGCGGCCGCCGTGAGCGGTCTGGTTCAGGTTCATAAAGTCCATGTCGATGCTGTCCCACGGGATCTGCGCGTTGAACTGGGTATGAAACTGCAGCAGCGGCTTGGTGAGGATAGAGAGGCCGTTTATCCACATTTTGGCGGGCGAGAAGGTGTGCAGCCATACCACCAGGCCTGCGCATTTGTCGTCATAGTTGGCGTCGCGGCAGATGTCGGTAATCTGGTCCGGCGTCGTGCCGAGCGGTTTCAGCACCAGCTTGCAGGGCAGTTTCGCCTCGGCGTTGAGGGCATTCACCACCTGTTCGGCATGCTGGTTCACCTGGCGCAGCGCTTCGGGTCCATACAGATGCTGGCTGCCAATTACAAACCACACTTCATACTGGTCGAAAATAGTCATCGTCATATCCTTAATGTGTCAGTGCTGCCTGGCCTTCGCGGTGGGTTGCGCCGCTGGCCGGTAGTGAAGGGAGATAATGCTGTTCCGCGCTGGCGGACCACTGCTGATAGCGGCGATAGAGCTGCTCAAAGCGGGCGGCCCGTTCCGGAACAGGCTGCAGCGTGTTTTCAATCTGGCTCGCCATCGCCTGCTGCGCGGCGGGAATATCTGTGTGCACGCCTGCGGCGACGGCGGCGAAAATCGCCGCGCCCAGCGCGCAGCATTGATCGGAGGCGACGATTTGCAGCGGACGGTTCAGCACGTCGCAGCAGACCTGCATGATCACCGGGTTTTTACGGGCGATGCCGCCCAGCGCCATCACGTTATTCACCGCGATGCCCTGTTCGGTAAAGCACTCCATAATGGCGCGGGCGCCGAAGGCGGTGGCGGCGATCAGTCCGCCGAAGAGCAGCGGGGCGTCGGTAGCCAGATTTAAATCGGTGATGACCCCTTTCAGACGCTGGTTGGCGTTCGGCGTACGACGGCCGTTGAACCAGTCAAGAATGACCGGCAGGTGATCAAGCGAAGGGTTTTTCGCCCAGGCTTCAGTGAGCGCGGGAAGCAGCTGCTTTTTGCTGGCGGCGAGGGTCTCTTTCAGCTCCGGATGCTGTTGCGCCAGCTGATCGAGCGGCCAGCCGAGCAGGCGGCCAAACCAGGCGTAAATATCGCCGAAGGCGGATTGTCCCGCTTCAAGCCCGATAAATTCCGGCACCACGCTGCCGTCTACCTGGCCGCAGATACCCTTCACCGCGCGGTCGCCCACGCTTGGCTTGTCTGCAATAAGAATGTCGCACGTGGAGGTGCCGATAACTTTTACCAGCGTATTAGGCTGAGCGCCTGCGCCCACCGCGCCCATATGGCAGTCAAACGCGCCGCCGGAAATCACCACGCTTTCCGGCAAGCCCAGCCGCGTCGCCCATTCCGGGCTGAGGTTGCCCACGGGGATCTCCGCAGTCCAGGTGTCGGTAAACAGGGGGTAGTCAAGATGCTGGTTGATGATGGGGTCGAGTTCATCAAAGAAGCTGGCCGGCGGCAAACCGCCCCAGCTCTCATGCCACAATGATTTATGCCCGGCGCTGCAGCGTCCGCGGCGAATATCCGCCGGACGAGTCGTGCCGGAGAGCAGAGCGGGCACCCAGTCGCACAGCTCAATCCAGGAGACGGCCGCCTGCGCCACGGCGCTGTCCGCCCGCGTCACGTGGAGAATTTTGGCCCAGAACCACTCGCTGGAGTAAACGCCGCCGATGTAGCGCGAATAGTCCACTTTATCCGGCTGGTGGCACAGCCGCGTTATCGCTTCCGCTTCTTCCACCGCCGTGTGATCTTTCCACAGCACAAACATGGCGTTGGGGTTATCGGCGAACTGCGGATTGAGCGCCAGCACGTTGCCCTGCGCGTCAATCGGCGCAGGGGTTGAGCCCGTTGAATCCACGCCGATGCCGACCACGTCGGCGCGCTGCTTTTCGCTCAACTCGGCCAGAACGCGCTTCAACGCCGCTTCCATTGACTCAATGTAATCGAGCGGGTGATGACGAAACTGGTTATGGGCGGCGTCGCAGTAGCGACCTTCCTGCCAGCGGGGATACCACTCCACCTGGGTGGCGAGCTCGGCGCCGCTTGCGCAATCCACCGCCAGCGCGCGTACTGAATCACTGCCGAAATCAAGTCCCAGCGCAATAGCCATCTTCACACTCCATGAGGTAAACAAACATGCAGAGAACATTAGTTTTACGGGCTGAAAAGGGTCAGGGTGGATTCGCTGAACTTATGGATTAAAATGCTATGGGTTGGGAAATTGTGACGCCACGCAAATTATCGATGTGGACATTCCTGCCATGTTTATAGACACTTTAGCCATCATTGAAAAAGCCTGATGAAACAGACGCGACGGGCTAAATTCTGTGATGGCGCGGCTTTAACAACCCCGTTAAGCTGAAGAGAGCGTAAGCAGAACGGTGAGCTGGCCTGCTTTTTGCGATATGGACAAATGGTTTCCTTAATCTAGCTTCGGAGCACCGCTGACGATGGCCGAAACGCAAAACGATCCCCTGTTGCCGGGGTACTCTTTCAACGCGCATCTGGTTGCCGGGCTGACTCCCATTGAGGCCAACGGCTATCTCGATTTCTTTGTCGACCGCCCGCTCGGCATGAAGGGGTTTATTCTTAACCTGACCATACGGGGCGAGGGGGTGGTGAAAAATCAGGGGCAGGAGTTTGTCTGCCGTCCGGGCGATATGCTGCTCTTCCCGCCTGGCGAAGTGCACCACTATGGCCGCCATCCGGAGGCGAAAGAGTGGTATCACCAGTGGGTTTATTTCCGCCCGCGGGCTTACTGGCACGAGTGGCTGAACTGGCCGACCATCTTCGCGCACACCGGCTTTTATCGCCCTGATGACGCCCATCAGTTGCAGTGCTCCACGCTTTTTCAGGAGATAATCAACGCCGCGCAAGGGCCGGGACGTTACGCCGAACTGCTGGCGATTAACCTGCTGGAGCAGCTGTTGCTAAGACGGGTGGAAGCGATAAACGAATCGATGAAGGCGCCGCTCGACAACCGCGTGCGCGATGCCTGTCAGTACATCAGCGACCATCTGGCGGACAGCCATTTTGATATTTCAAGCGTGGCGCAGCATGTCTGCCTGTCGCCGTCTCGACTGTCGCACCTGTTCCGCCAGCAGCTTGGCGTTAGCGTGTTGTTGCTAAGCACGACGCGCATGCCGATTGCAAGCGTAGGGCGCAACGTGGGTTTTGAAGATCAGCTCTACTTTTCGCGGGTTTTTAAAAAATGTACGGGCGCCAGCCCCAGCGAGTTTCGGGCAGGCTGCGAATAAGCTAAACCGAAACTAAATGCTTTTACGAATGTCGTAACCGGTAACTTATTCAAAGCACGGATATCTTGACGCAGGTCAAGGCCGCCGGGAGAATCTTTTCTCCTCACTCAACCGGGTACGTTATGGAAGCCTTGCTGGAACATTTTATTACGCAGTCGCTCGCTTATTCGCTTATCGCCGTGGCGCTGGTGGCGTTTCTCGAGTCGCTGGCGCTGGTAGGGCTGTTATTGCCGGGTACGGTGATGATGGCGGCGCTGGGGGCGCTGATTGGCAGCGGCGAGGTAGGGTTTTACGAAGCCTGGGCGGCGGGCATTGTAGGCTGCCTGCTGGGCGACTGGATCTCCTTCTGGCTGGGCTGGCGCTTTAAGAAACCGCTGCACCGCTGGAGCTTTCTGAAAAAGCACAAGGCGCTGCTGGATAAAACCGAGCACGCCTTGCATCAACACAGCATGTTCACCATCCTGGTTGGGCGGTTTGTGGGACCTACGCGTCCGCTGGTGCCGATGGTCGCGGGCATGCTCGACCTGCCCGTCGCGAAATTTGTTCTGCCGAATATTATTGGCTGCCTGCTCTGGCCGCCGCTCTACTTTCTGCCGGGCATTCTGGCCGGCGCGGCTATCGACATTCCCGCCGACATGAAAAGCAGCGGCTTTAAGTGGCTGCTGCTCGGCGTGGCGCTGCTGCTGTGGCTGGCGGCATGGCTGTGCTGGCGCTGGTGGCGCAGCGGCAAAACCACTGACAGGCTGTCGCACGTCCTGCCGCGCTCACGCCTGCACTGGCTTGCGCCTTTGACGAGCGGTGTCGCGCTGGCGGCTTTTATCGCCATTCTGCAGCATCCGTTGATGCCGGTGTACCTTAATATCCTCGGGAAAGTCGTCCGCGGCGGACATTAAGGCGTTATGCCAAGTAGCGTCGAGGCGCTTGCTTTCCCGCTTGCCAGTTGAGCGGTATCGCCATCCCAGACGATGCGCCCATCCACCACCACTAATGAGCGCGGCGCAATGCGCGCCGCATCTTCAATGCTGTGCGACACCATCAGCAGCGTCAGGTGCTGTTCAACGCAAAGGCGTTCAAGCAGCGTAAGCATCTCCTGGCGCAGAGCCGGGTCGAGCGCCGAGAACGGCTCATCAAGCAGCAGGACCGGCTGCTGGCGTATCAGGCAGCGCGCCAGCGCCGCCCGCTGACGCTGGCCGCCCGAGAGTTCGCCGGGCAGTCGCTCAAGCAAATCGCCCATCGCCATTTCATGCGCGATATGCGCTACTTTTTCGCGCTGCGCCGCCGTCAGCTTCAGGCCCGGATGCAGGCCAAGCCCGATGTTTTCACGCACCGTCAGGTGATTGAACAGGTTGTTTTCCTGAAACAGCATAGAGACCGGGCGGGCGGATGGCGGCGTGCGGGTATGATCGGCATTATTCAGCCGCAGCGTGCCGCTCGCCGGCGGCAGGAAGCCCGCGATTAAATTCAGCAGCGTGCTTTTTCCCGCGCCGCTTGGCCCCAGCACCGCCACGCGTTCGCCCGCTTTGACCTCAAGCGAGAAGCGCATCGGCAGATGGTGATAAAGCCAGGTGAGATCAATCAGTGTCAGCATGACGCCCCGGGAGTTTTTCTATCAGCGTAAAGAGCAGGAAGCAGAGCAGCAGCAGGAGCAGCGCCGTTACGGCTCCCGCCTCGCTGCGGTAAGAGCCAATCTGTTGGTAAAGATAAAAGGGCAGCGTGCGGAAATCTTCATTACCGAACAGAGCCACGACGCCGAAATCGCCTATCGAAAGTACGCTGGCGAAAGCCAGAGCCTGCGCCAGCGGCCTTTTCAGCGCGCGAAATTCAATCAGACGCAAGCGGTTAACGCCGTGGATATCGAGCGACGCGCAAAGCGGGGCGTAACGGGCGGCCAGATCGCGCATCGGGTTTTCCAGCACCTTCAGCGCGTAGGGGATAGCCATCAGCGCGTTAGTGAAAATCACAATGCCGTCCGCTGATTGCGGCAGCCCAACGGTGCTGTTAAGCAGCAGAAAAAAACCGGTGGCGAGCACGATGCCCGGCATGGCGAGAATCAGCATGCCGCTCAGCTCAAGGCTCTGGCCCGCCAGGCGTCGCTCACGCAAATAAAGCTCGCGCGCGCTCCACAGCAGCATCATGGTCAGCGCCACGCAAAGCAGCCCGGCGGCGAGCGCGATGCGCAGCGACGTCCAGAGCGCGCGCCACAGCGCCGGCTGAAAAAGCGACTCGCCCGCGCTGCCCGTGAGCCCATCGGCTACCACCGCCAGCAGCGGCGGCAGTAGTAACAGCATAGCGAGAAAAATCAGCAGGCTATCGGTAAACCGGCTTAAGCGGGAATCTTGCGGGTCGCGCCAGCCGCGCAGTTGTGTCGCCCCAACCGGTATCGCTTTGCTGAGCTGCTGGCTTAGCAGCATCAGCGCAAGGCAGCAAATCATCTGCACCAGCGCCAGCAGCGCCGCCCGTCCCGGGTCGTAGTCGTAACTCAGCGCCTGATAAATGGCGAGTTCAATGGTGGTTGCCTGCGGACCGCCGCCAAGCGACAGCACCGTGGCGAAACTGGCAAAGCAGAGCATAAAAATCAGCGCGGCGGCGGGCGGAATTTGTCGGCGCAGCCATGGCCATTCAACGAGCCGGAAAAAGGCCCAGCCGCGCATGCCGAGCTGGGCGGCAATCTGGCGCTGCTCACCGGGGATATTTTCCAGCGCCTGCAACAGCAGACGGGTCGCCATCGGCATATTAAAGAAAACATGGGCCAGCAGAATGCCCGGCAGCCCATAGGGCGAGAAGCGCCATTCCACGCCCAGCAGGTGGCAAAGCCCGGCTATCCAGCCGCTGCGGCCATAGACGCTTAAGATGCCGAAAACGGCAACCAGCACCGGCAGGATAAGCGTCATGGCGCAAAGCCGCAGCAGCGCGTTGCGGCCGGGAAAGCGACGGCGATAGAGCGCGCGGGCGAGAAAAATAGCGGGCACGACGGAGAGCAGGGCAGAGAGAAACGCCTGCCAGAGGGAGAAGCGCACCACGCGCCACAGGTAACTGTCCTGCAGCAGCGCCGGAAAATCGATTTGCGGGGCGTTAAGCCAGAGCGCGGAGAACGCCGCCAGGGCGACCGCCGCCATCAGCAGGGCGGCGAGCAGCCCCGGCCACAACCAGCCGGGAATTAACGGCTGACGGCGCGAAGCCATTCGTTAATCCATTGCGTGCGCTGTTGCGCCACGACCTGCGGCGTAAATTCCAGGGACGTTTGCGGTTTTTGCAGGGCGTTGAAGCCTTCCGGCAATGCGACATCGGTTACCGGATACATCCAGTTTCCGGTGGGAATGGTGCTCTGGAAGGCGGGCGAAACCATAAACTTCAGGAATTTTTCCGCCAGCGCCGGCTGCTTGCTGGCGGCGGTGCGGGCCGCCACTTCAACCTGAAGGTAATGACCTTCGCTGAAGTTAGCCGCGGCGTAGTTCGCTTTTTTCTCTTCAATGAGGTGGTATGCGGGCGAGGTGGTGTAGCTCAGCACCAGATCGCCTTCCCCCTTCAGGAACAGGCCGTATGCTTCGCTCCAGCCTTTGGTGACGGTGACCGTTTTCGCTGCAAGCTTCTGCCAGGCCTGCGGCGCTTTGTCGCCATACACTTTTTGCATCCACAGCAGCAGGCCAAGGCCCGGCGTGCTGGTGCGCGGATCTTCATAAATAACACGCCATTTTTCATCGCCCTCCACCAGATCTTTTAAGCTTTTCGGCGGGTTCTTCAGCTTGTTTTTGTCGTAGACGAAGGCGAAATAGCCGTAATCGAAGGGCACAAACGTGTCGTTCTTCCAGCCGCCCGGCACGTTAACGGCCTCCGCCGCTACGCCGCTCGGTGCAAAAAGTTTCGTGGCGGCGGCGGCTTCGAGCAGGTTGTTATCCAGCCCCAGCACCACGTCCGCCTTGCTGTTTTTGCCTTCCATGCGCAGGCGGTTAAGCAGCGATACGCCATCTTCCAGCGCCACGAACTTCAGCTCGCAGCCGCAGTCGGCTTCAAATGCTTTTTTTACTTTCGGGCCCGGGCCCCAGTCGGCGGAGAAGGAGTCGTAGGTGTAAACGGTCAGAACGGGTTTGGCGAAAACGGGCGCGGCGACCAGCGCCAGCAGCGGAAGATATTTTTTAAGCACTTTGCACCTTTGAGCATAGGGGGCAAAGGATTTTGAGCGGTAGCCTCAAATCCCTTCGCCGGCGTTATCCGGATCAGGTTCGACGGGTATTATCTCAGCGCGCACGAACGGTGCGGCACCCCGTTGAGAACGGTTCATTGTAATGATTTGCTGAATGTTTCGAAAGGGTTACGGCTCCGGCGGCGCAAACCAGGCGGATTTAAAGTCAAACCACCCCAGCGTGTTCATACGCTGGCCGCGCATACTGCGCTGCCCCTGCAAAATCAGCCAGTGATGCACGAGCGGCAAAAGGTGCTGGCTTTCAAGCAGTTGTTTACACCATGTTGGTAAATCCAGCGCCCCGGCGCGCCAGCTTTCGGCATCCTGCTGCCAGTTCAGCGGCACGCATTTTTGCATCAGCGGCGTTTCATAGAAGTTCGCAAACAGTGAGAAATTCAGCGGCAACGTGAAGTTAACGCTGTTCAGCCACAGATCGCTTACCGTTTCACCCTGATGCCACTCAGTGTAGTCCACCTCGTTTATCGCTACTTTTACGCCCTGTCCGGCGAGCAGCGTCACTATGATAGCGCCGATAGCGCGGTTTTCGATATGGTCGCGATAGTAAGTCAGCGTTATCTTCTCAAGGCCTGCGGGGCGCTCAACGACGGCAGTTCGCGGCGCATGGTGCCAGCGCGGCAGCAGGCCATAAGCGGGGAACCAGTAGCGCTGATAGTGTTCTGCGGCGTGATAGAGAAAATTAACCGGAGAGAGCAGGTGGCTCAGCCACTGTCGCACCTGCGGATTTGCGCCCGCGGGAGAGCGGGAGTCAAAAAGCAGGTAGTAACATCCCTCTTCGAGGCGGCTTTCAACGGCTTTCTCGCCGCCGGTGGGGCCTTCAAGCTGGACGCTGCCGCCCAGCTCGTCGCCAATATCCGGCAACACCCAAAAGTTCACTTCATCAATCAGCGCCCGGTAGCCGAAGTAATCATCAAAAGCATGGATCTTGAGCTGATTGTTGTTATTACGTACCACGGCATACGGGCCGGTACCGATCGGTTTACTGGCGAAATGGGGCAGGGTTGTCCATTCGCGAGGCAGGATCATCGCCGCTACGCTGCCCAGCAGCCAGGGCAGCCATTCGTCTGGCTGGCTGAGATGAATATCAAGCGTCCACGGAGTAGGGGAGACGACATGGGAGAGATGGGAATAAAGCGGCAACGTATTGATGCGCTCAAGCGAACTGATGATATCGAGCATATCGAGTTCGCGGCCATGATGAAAATGGATGCCCGGGCGCAGGAAAAACCGCCAGTGCAGCGGGGACATTTTCTGCCAGTGATGAGCAATGTCCGCTTCCAGTTCCCCATTTTCCTCGTTTATGCGTGTCAGTCCGCTAAAAATTTGCCGCACCACGTGCGTTTCCGAACGGCGCAATGCGCTGCCCGGCAGCAGGTTCTGCAACGGACGATAGTACAGCACCCGCAGAATATGCCGCCCCTGCCGGAAGCTGCGCCCCAGATGAGAGATAAGCATCTGGCGCACCGCGGTTTTATCGCCGACTATCTGCACCAGCTGGTCGATTCTGTCCTGCTCAAGCAAATCTTCGGCGCGCTGTTGCTGGAGCGCGAGGCCGGTATAGAGAAAGGTTAAGCGTGAGCGCTTGCCGCGCCCGGCTTCCGCTTCCCATTTCAGCCAGCCTTTTTCCTGCATGGTATTGAGTAAGGTGCGCATGTGGCGGCGCGAGCAGTTCAGCAGCTCCGCCAGATCGTTAAGCGTGGTTTCCTGCGTTTTGCCATCACAGCATTGCCACAGGCGAATAAATTGCTGTTGCAGACGACCAGTGGACATAAAAGGGGAACTCCTCGCCAAAACTCATCAATTTATCTTTCCCTATATTACGCCAATAATTCTCTTCGATGAAAGCGAGGAGGCATTTATGAAACGGTCATCGGCATACACATTCTGGCAGCACTACTTTTTCGCAACGCAGGACGCTGGCGCATCCTGGCTGGCCCGCCTGAGCGCATCGCAGCGCTTGCAGATGCTGGACTCGGTGATGCAGTGGGAGGTTACAACCCCCGTTTCCCTGAAACGCCTCTCCCGCCAACATCGAGTGTAACTGAGTATTGGTGCTCTTCACCGGCCAGCAGTTTCTACTGCTGGCTTTTTTCGTTGTTGTTTGCTGAACTTATCCCCCGCCTTATTGAAAGGATGCATTTCAATGCTCTGGTTTTTAACCCAAGGCCGTCGCCTGAATCGGGTCTATGTCGCCTTTATGTCCGTGGCTTTTATGATGGGAGTTGCGGGCGCGCTGCAGGCGCCGACCCTCAGTCTGTTTCTTAGCCGTGAAGTGGAAGTGCGCCCGTTCTGGGTCGGACTCTTTTATACGGTGAACGCCATTGTCGGCATTCTGGTGAGCCTGTGGCTGGCGAAACGCTCGGACAGCCGCGGTGATCGCCGCAAACTGATTATGTTCTGCTGCCTGATGGCGGTGGCGAACTGCGTGCTTTTCGCCTTTAACCGGCACTATCTGACGCTGATTACCGCAGGCGTATTGCTGGCCTCGCTGGCGAACACCGCCATGCCGCAAATTTTTGCCCTGGCGCGCGAATACGCCGATAAATCGGCGCGCGAGGTGGTGATGTTTAGCTCCGTTATGCGCGCTCAACTGTCGCTTGCATGGGTCATCGGCCCGCCGCTCTCTTTTATGCTGGCGCTTAACTACGGCTTTACAACGATGTTCCTGATAGCGGCGGGCATATTTATTATCAGCCTCGCCATTATTACTTTCGCGCTGCCTTCGGTGGAGCGGGTGGAGCAACCGACAGACGTGGCGCTGACGCAGGTTAGCGGCTGGAAAGATAAAAACGTGCGGCTGCTGTTTATCGCCTCGATGCTGATGTGGACCTGCAACACCATGTACATCATCGATATGCCGTTGTGGATAAGCCAGGATCTGGGATTGCCGGATACGCTGGCGGGCGTGCTGATGGGCACGGCGGCGGGGCTGGAAATCCCGGCCATGCTGCTGGCGGGCTACTGCGTTAAGCGTTTCGGCAAGCGTCGGCTGATGGTGCTGGCGGTGGCGGCGGGCGTGCTGTTTTATCTGGGGCTTATTCTGTTTCACAGCCACGAGGCGCTGTTAGGGCTGCAAATTTTTAATGCGATATTTATCGGCATTATCGCCGGTATCGGCATGCTCTGGTTTCAGGACTTAATGCCGGGGCGCGCGGGTTCCGCGACGACGCTTTTTACTAACAGTATTTCTACGGGCGTGATTCTTGCCGGGGTGGTTCAGGGGGCGCTGGTGGAAAGCTTCGGACATTTTGCCGTTTATTGGGTCATTGCAGGTATTTCGCTGCTGACGCTTGTGCTGACAAGTCGGGTGAAAGACGTTTAAGAACGAGCGTCGCGACAATGGCGGATGGCGCTACGCTTACCCGTCTGCGTCTCTTAAGACAGGTGAAAACAAGATAATAAAAAAGGCGTCCGCAGACGCCTTTTTCATCACCCCATAAACGCGGGTTGCTTGTTCTCGTAAGCGGCAATGGCGCCTTCATGCTGCAGCGTCAGGCCGATGCTGTCGAGGCCATTCAGCATGCAGTGGCGGCGGAAAGCGTCGATAGTAAAAGCGTAGGTTTTCTCACCTGCTTTCACGACCTGCGCTTCCAGATCCACCTCGAAACGGATCCCCGGATTCGCCTTAACCAGTGTGAACATCTCATCCACTTCCTGCTCGCTCAACGTTACAGGCAGCAGCTGGTTATTAAAGCTGTTGCCGTAGAAGATATCAGCGAAGCTCGGCGCAATGACAACTTTAAAGCCGTAATCGGTCAGCGCCCACGGCGCGTGTTCGCGCGACGAACCACAACCGAAGTTCTCCCGCGCCAGCAGGATAGAGGCGCCTTTGTATTGCGGAAAATTCAGCACAAACTCCGGGTTCGGCTGTTCGCCTTTATCGTCCAGAAAGCGCCAGTCGTTAAACAGATGGGCGCCGAAGCCGGTGCGCGTGACCTTCTGCAAAAATTGCTTCGGAATAATGGCGTCAGTATCGACATTGGCGGCATCCAGAGGAACCACCAGGCCGGTGTGTTGCGTAAATTTCTCTGCCATGGTGTTCTCCTTATTTCATGCCGCGAATATCGGCGAAATGGCCGCTTACGGCGGCCGCTGCCGCCATCGCCGGGCTGACCAGATGGGTGCGTCCGCCGCGGCCCTGACGGCCTTCAAAGTTACGGTTGCTGGTGGAAGCGCAGCGCTCGCCCGGGTTCAGACGGTCATTGTTCATCGCCAGACACATAGAGCAGCCCGGCAGACGCCACTCAAACCCGGCCTCGATAAAGATTTTATCCAGCCCTTCCGCTTCCGCTTGCGCTTTCACCGGGCCGGAACCCGGCACTACTAACGCCTGGACGCCAGGGGCGACTTTGCGGCCTTTGGCGATTTCCGCCGCGGCGCGTAAATCTTCGATGCGCGAGTTAGTGCAGGAGCCGATAAACACTTTATCGATAGCCACTTCGGTCAGCGGCACGCCCGGTTTCAGGCCCATATAAGCCAGCGCTTTTTCGGCGCTGGCGCGCTCTACCGGATCGATGAAAGAGGACGGATCCGGAATAATATCCGTGACGGCGATAACCTGGCCTGGATTGGTGCCCCACGTAACCTGCGGCGCGATATCTTCGGCATTGAGCGTAACGACCGTATCAAACTGCGCGCCTTCGTCGGTTTTCAGCGTTCTCCAGTAAGCGACCGCCTCTTCAAAATCCTGACCTTTCGGCGCGTGCAGACGGCCTTTCACATAGTTGAAGGTGGTATCGTCCGGCGCGACCAGCCCCGCTTTGGCGCCCATCTCGATAGCCATATTGCAAAGGGTCATACGGCCTTCCATGCTCAGCGCCTCAATGGCTTCGCCGCAGAACTCTACAACATGACCCGTACCGCCCGCGCTGCCGGTTTTTCCGATGATTGCCAGCACGATATCTTTGGCGGTGATCCCCGGCGCGGCTTTGCCTTTTACTTCAATTTTCATGGTTCGGGCGCGGCCCTGCTTCAGGGTCTGGGTCGCCAGCACGTGTTCCACTTCAGAGGTGCCGATGCCGAACGCCAGCGCGCCAAACGCGCCGTGGGTCGCGGTGTGCGAGTCGCCGCACACAATGGTCATTCCCGGCAGAGTAATGCCTTGCTCCGGCCCCATCACATGAACAATGCCCTGATAAGGATGGTTCAGGTCATACAGCTCAACCCCGAACTCGTTACAGTTCTTAATCAGCTCCTGCATCTGAATACGCGCCATCTCGCCGGAGGCGTTGATGTCTTTCGTCTGCGTGGAGACGTTGTGGTCCATCGTCGCGAAGGTTTTACGCGGCTGGCGCACCGGGCGGCCGTGAGCGCGCAAGCCGTCGAAAGCCTGCGGCGAGGTCACTTCATGCACCAGATGACGATCGATATAGAGCAGCGGGGTTTCATTCGGCGCTTCATAGACCACGTGGGCGTCAAACAATTTTTGATATAAGGTCTTTGCCATGATTACACCCCTTCGGCGACATAGCGGGCAATGATGTCGCCCATTTCATCGGTACTGACTGCCTGACCGCCACGGGCCAGGTCGCTTGTGCGCACGCCTTCTTCCAGCGCGCGGTTAATGGCTTTTTCAATGGCCGTAGCGGCTTCGTCCGCCTCCAGGCTGTAGCGCAGCAGCAGCGCCAGCGACAGGATTTGCGCCACAGGGTTGGCGATGTTTTTACCGGCGATATCCGGTGCGGAGCCGCCTGCGGGTTCATACAGGCCGAAGCCTTGTTCGTTGAGGCTGGCGGAAGGCAGCATGCCCATCGAGCCGGTAATCATCGCGCATTCATCGGAAAGGATATCGCCGAACAGGTTGGAGCAGAGCAGCACGTCGAACTGAGACGGGTCTTTAATCAGCTGCATGGTGGCGTTATCAATATACATGTGCGCCAGTTCAACGTCCGGGTACTCTTTGGCGATTTCGTTAACGATTTCGCGCCACAGCAGCGATGTTTGCAGCACGTTCGCTTTATCAATAGAGGTCACTTTGTTGCGACGTTTGCGGGCGGATTCAAAAGCGATGCGCGCGATGCGTTCAATCTCGAAACGGTGATAAACCTCAGTGTCGAACGCTTTTTCGTGCATGCCGCTGCCTTCGCGGCCTTTCGGCTGACCGAAATAGATGCCGCCGGTCAGTTCACGCACGCAGAGGATGTCAAAGCCGTTGGCGGCAATATTGGCGCGCAGCGGGCAGAAGGCTTCCAGCCCCTGGTACAGCTTCGCCGGACGCAGGTTGCTGAAGAGCTTAAAATGTTTACGCAGCGGCAGCAGGGCCCCGCGCTCCGGCTGCTGGGCAGGCGGCAGATGTTCCCACTGCGGGCCGCCTACGGAGCCGAACAGAATCGCGTCGGCCTGCTCGCAGCCTTCCACCGTTGCCTGCGGCAGCGGATTGCCGTGACGGTCGATGGCGATGCCGCCTACGTCATAGCTGCTGGTGGTAATACGCATATCAAAACGGCTACGAACTGCATCCAGTACTTTCAGCGCTTGCGCCATCACTTCCGGGCCAATGCCGTCGCCCGCTAAAACTGCAATATGATAATTTTTAGACATCACACGGTTTCCTGATTGTGTTCTTTATTCTGTGCCTTGCGTTGCAACTCTTTTTCCACTTCGCCTGCGCGCCAGATATTGTTCAGCACGTGCACCATGGCGCGGGCGGAAGATTCGACGATATCGGTCGTCAGCCCCATGCCGTGGAAGCGGCGGCCGTTATAGTTGACGACAATATCCACCTGCCCCAGCGCGTCTTTACCGTGACCTTTGGCGCTTAAGCCATATTTCACCAGTTCAATGTTGTAATCCGTGATGCGGTTAATTGCCTGGTAAACGGCATCCACCGGGCCGTTGCCGTTGGCTGCTTCGGCTTTCACTTCGTCGCCGCACGCCAGCTTCACGGAAGCCGTGGCGATATCGTTAGAGCCAGACTGCACGCTGAAGTAATCCAGACGGAAATGCTCCGGCTCTTCCTGCTGCTTATTAATGAAGGCCAGCGCCTCCAGATCGTAATCGAAAACCTGGCCCTTTTTATCCGCCAGCTTCAGGAAAGCCTCATACAGATCGTCCAGGCTGTAGTCTTCTTCGTGATAGCCCATCTCTTCCATGCGGTGTTTTACCGCCGCGCGTCCTGAGCGGGAGGTCAGGTTCAGCTGCACCTGGTTCAGACCGATGGATTCCGGCGTCATGATTTCGTAGTTTTCGCGGTTTTTCAGTACGCCATCCTGATGGATGCCAGAAGAATGGGCGAAGGCGCCCGAACCTACCACCGCTTTGTTCGCCGGGATCGGCATATTGCAGATCTGGCTGACGGTCTGGCTGGTGCGCCAGATTTCATGATGATTGATAGTGGTATGAACATTCAGCAGGTTCTGACGCAGCTTAATGGCCATGATGACCTCTTCCAGCGCGCAGTTGCCGGCGCGTTCGCCGATGCCGTTCAGCGTCCCCTCGACCTGACGCGCTCCGGCTTGCACCGCCGCGATGGCGTTGCCGACGCCCATGCCTAAATCGTCATGGGTGTGCACAGAGATAATGGCTTTATCAATGTTAGGTACGCGTTCATACAGACCGGTAATGATATTGCTGAATTCAAAGGGCAGGGTATAACCGACGGTATCCGGGATATTGATAGTGGTGGCCCCAGCGTTAATCGCGGCCTCTACAACGCGGGCCAGGTCGTCGATTGGCGTGCGGCCTGCGTCTTCACATGAAAACTCTACATCATCGGTATAGTTGCGGGCGCGTTTGACCATATAGACAGCGCGCTCAATTACCTCATCCAGCGTGCTGCGCAACTTGGTGGCGATATGCATCGGCGAGGTGGCGATGAAGGTATGAATGCGGAAAGCTTCAGCGACACGCAGCGCTTCGGCGGCGACGTCGATATCTTTTTCAACACAACGCGCCAGCCCGCAGACGCGACTGTTTTTAACCTGGCGGGCGATGGTCTGGACAGATTCAAAATCGCCAGGGGAAGAGACCGGGAAGCCGACTTCCATAACGTCAATTCCCATACGCTCCAGCGCCAGCGCAATTTGCAGTTTCTCTTTCACGCTCAGGCTCGCCTGCAGCGCCTGTTCGCCATCGCGTAAAGTGGTATCGAAAATAATGACTTGCTGGCTCATAATTACGGTCCTTATCCTGTCTGAGGGCGCCTGCTACGAGCATAAAAAAACCCGCGCATTGGCGCGGGTTTCTGTATTTTGCTGATGGCTTGATGTCACTCAGTGGCAACCGTCGCCCAGCACTCTACCGCGCACAGTAAATGCGTTTAGTAGTAGTAGCGCTGCCAGACGAGTCGTGCGAATCATGAATCAAGCCTCGGAATCGGAAACTGTTAATCGGAATATGCTTTTAGTGGTACTTGATACGCAGGGAGGTGTCAACCCCTTAACGCAATGTTAAGGCTTTTCTCGCCGATCCGGACGAGAGTGATATTTAGCGTATTGTGCTAAAAATTCTCGCGTATGAAGAGATAAACGTTAGCGACGTCTCAGGCCTTATTTGTAATTTGTCGCATTTATACATACTTTTTATAAACTATGGTGTAATTGTGCTCGGTCTATCTGTTTATTTATCTTGATGATATACAAGATATAATTCGCTTCGTGAATATAATTTAATATATTTATTTTTGAGTTGCTGCTGTTTTGTTAAATACAGCGGGAATAGCGCGGTAACATTTTAATAAAGCTTAAATAACTATTCACCGGATGAATTCTTGTGAAGTTGCAGGTTTTATGATTTGATCTCGCCGCTTAAAAGAAAAAGCATCAATTAAGCATGCGAGAATCGCTTTTTCGTGTTCAGCCCTGCCAAAATTTTCATATTTCCTGATAAAGCTTTGGTTTTTTCTGAATTGTTGTCTTCGACCTTTTGCTTGCGATTGCTACATGTTAAACGAAATAGTTGTGGTGCTTCCTGGCCAAGGGAATTGATGAATAAGTGGAGTAGACTATGTCTGAGGATTATATTGAGCATCCGCCAGTACAAGAAGGTTTAAAAACACAATTACGCACGGTAGACCTTAATCTTTTAACCGTTTTTGATGCGGTTATGCAGGAGCAAAACATCACCCGGGCTGCGCAAATGCTGGGCATGTCGCAGCCTGCGGTCAGCAACGCGGTAGCCCGGCTTAAGGTGATGTTTAATGACGAATTGTTTGTTCGTTATGGTCGTGGAATACAACCTACCGCACGAGCCCATCAGCTGTTTGGTTCCATCCGTCAGGCGTTGCAATTAGTCCAAAACGAATTGCCTGGTTCAGGATTTGAACCCCTGAGCAGCGAAAGGTTGTTTAATCTATGCGTCTGCAGTCCACTGGATAATCTGCTTACCTCGCTTATCTATAATAAAGTTAATAACATTGCGCCTAATATCCATTTGGTCTTTAAATCTTCACTTAATCAGAATATCGAACATCAGTTACGTTATCAGGAAGTTGAATTTGTTATTGGTTACGATGATTTCCGTCGCCCGGAATTTTCCTGCGTGCCGCTCTTTAAAGATGAGATGGTATTAGTGTGTAGTAAAAACCATCCGCGTCAAAACGAGCTGACGCTTGAATCAAATATCTACCAGGAGCAGCATGCCGTTGTGGTGCTGGACCGCTATGGTTCGTTCAGCGCGCCCTGGTATAACACGCCTGAAAAAGAAGCCTGCATCGCTTATCAGGGAATGGCGATGACCAGCGTCTTAAACGTGGTGTCACGCACGAATCTCGTCACTATTGCTCCGCGCTGGCTGGCGGAAGAATATGAGCAAACATGGAATTTAGCCGTACTGCCGTTGCCTTTAGTACTGAATAACCGCACGTGTTATCTCTGCTGGCATGAGGCTGCGGGTAGAGATAAAGGCCACCAATGGATGGAAGAGTTGCTGGTTTCTATTTGCCAGCGTAGTTAATTTCAGCCAGAGAAAAACCGGGTGGTTTACGCTGCCCGGTTTTTCTGCTTTTAAGGTTTTTTTCAGCATATTCGACTGTCAGGGTCGCTATCCGAGGTCTTGTTTCGTTAAAAGCGACATTAATTTGATTTAACGCTGCAAATTGACCCTCTGACAACATTTCCATTCATCGCTTTTGCTTATATTTAGTGTTTCTTACCGTATCGCCTCGGTTTTTATCATTGTGTTCACCGCTACGGCTGGCCTTTGACCTGCGTTCGCCATTTGATTGCCTCATTTTCAACGGTTATGTTAGGGCCATTACTCAAATGATAAAAATGACAGGGCACGCTTACCTGTGACAATGACAGGGTGGAAATGATTTCTGCCGTCAGCCTATAAACACAAGCCTGGAGGCAAACCATGGAGATGTTATCAGGAGCCGAGATGGTCGTCCGATCGCTTATCGATCAGGGCGTAAAACAGATATTCGGTTATCCCGGAGGGGCGGTGCTGGATATTTATGACGCGCTTCATACCGTCGGCGGTATCGATCATGTGCTGGTGCGTCATGAACAAGCGGCGGTGCATATGGCCGATGGGCTTGCCCGTGCAACAGGCGAAGTGGGCGTTGTGCTGGTGACATCCGGTCCTGGCGCCACTAATGCGATTACCGGTATCGCGACGGCTTATATGGACTCCATTCCGCTGGTGGTGCTATCCGGCCAGGTGGCGACTTCTCTTATTGGTTATGATGCTTTTCAGGAATGTGACATGGTGGGGATCTCCCGCCCGGTGGTAAAACACAGCTTTCTGGTTAAGCAAACGGAAGATATTCCAACCGTACTGAAAAAAGCGTTCTGGCTCGCTGCAAGCGGTCGTCCCGGTCCTGTAGTGGTGGATCTGCCGAAGGATATTCTCAATCCGGCGAAAAAGTTGCCCTACGTTTGGCCTGAATCCGTCAGCATGCGTTCTTATAATCCCACTACGCAGGGGCATAAGGGACAGATCAAGCGCGCCCTGCAAACGCTGGTTGCGGCGAAAAAGCCGGTTATGTATGTAGGCGGCGGGGCGATTAATGCCGCTTGCGAAACGGAACTGCGCGCCGTAGCGGAAAAGCTGAATATTCCCGTTGCTTCTTCTTTAATGGGGCTTGGCGCTTTTCCGGGATCGCATCGCCAGGCGCTTGGCATGTTGGGCATGCACGGTACCTATGAAGCCAATATGACGATGCATCATTCAGACGTGATTTTTGCAGTGGGCGTGCGTTTTGACGATCGCACTACCAATAATCTTGCAAAATATTGTCCGAATGCGACGGTACTGCACATCGATATCGACCCGACTTCCATTTCCAAAACCGTGTCGGCAGATATCCCTATCGTGGGTGATGCTCGTCAGGTGCTGCAGCAAATGTTGGAACTGCTGGAGCAAGAAGAGGCTCAGCAGCCGCTCGATGACATCCGCGACTGGTGGCAGCAGATAGAACAATGGCGCGCGCGCCAGTGTCTGAACTATGACCGCGACAGCGGCAGCATTAAGCCGCAGGCGGTGATTGAGACGCTGCACCGTTTAACCCATGGCGACGCCTACGTCACTTCCGATGTAGGCCAGCACCAGATGTTCGCCGCGCTGCACTACACCTTTGATAAGCCGCGTCGTTGGATTAATTCCGGCGGCCTCGGCACCATGGGGTTTGGCTTGCCTGCGGCGCTGGGCGTTAAGCTTGCCTTGCCGGACGAAACCGTCGTCTGCGTTACGGGTGATGGCAGCATCCAGATGAACATTCAGGAACTCTCCACCGCGCTACAGTATGAGTTGCCGGTACTGGTGCTCAACCTGAACAACCGCTATCTCGGCATGGTGAAGCAGTGGCAGGATATGATCTATTCCGGCCGCCACTCGCAGTCTTATATGGAATCGCTGCCGGATTTTGTTCGTCTCGCGCAGGCTTATGGCCACGTGGGCATCGGCATCACCAAACCGGAGGAGCTTGAAAGCAAGCTTAGCGAAGCGCTGGAACATGTACGCAATAACCGCCTGGTCTTTGTGGATGTGACGGTGGATGGCACTGAGCACGTTTATCCTATGCAGGTCCGCGGCGGCAGTATGGATGAAATGTGGTTAAGCAAAACGGAGAGAACCTGACTATGCGCCGGATATTATCTGTCTTACTGGAAAACGAGTCGGGCGCGTTGTCCCGGGTCATTGGGCTTTTCTCCCAGCGCGGCTACAACATTGAAAGCCTGACGGTCGCACCGACCGATGATCCCACCCTTTCACGTATGACCATCCAGACGGTGGGCGATGAAAAGGTGCTGGAGCAAATTGAAAAGCAGTTGCACAAGTTAGTTGACGTGCTTCGCGTCAGTGAACTGGGGCAGGGCGCGCACGTTGAGCGCGAGATTATGCTGGTTAAGATCCAGGCGAGCGGTTATGGGCGGGAAGAGGTAAAACGTAATACTGAAATCTTCCGCGGCCAGATTATTGATGTCACCCCGTCGCTCTATACCGTTCAGTTGGCGGGCACCAGCGAAAAGCTGGATGCTTTCCTCGCTACGCTGCGCGATGTAGCCAAAATTGTTGAAGTCGCGCGTTCCGGCGTGGTGGGCCTTGCCCGCGGCGAAAAGATTATGCGCTAGTCGCTAAAGTTGCCTCTTTATTAGCCCGATGCATCCGCTCGGGCTTTTTTTTTGCAGCCGCTCAGGCATGTGCCTATAAAAGCAGTTGCCCAGGTTACTGTTCTGCGCTTAGATGTTAAGGATTTTAACTTATAACCCTGCAAAGGTTATGGAGTAACATTTTTATTAAGGGGCAATCGTGAAACTGGATGAAATCGCGCGGCTGGCTGGCGTGTCGCGCACCACGGCGAGCTATGTCATCAATGGAAAAGCTAAACAGTATCGGGTCAGTGACAAAACTGTTGAAAAAGTGATGGCGGTGGTACGAGAGCACAATTATCACCCTAACGCCGTTGCCGCCGGGCTTCGGGCCGGACGCACCCGCTCTATCGGTCTGGTTATCCCGGATCTGGAAAACACCAGTTATACCCGTATCGCCAACTATCTTGAACGTCAGGCGCGCCAGCGGGGTTATCAGTTGTTGATTGCCTGTTCGGAAGACCAACCCGACAACGAAATGCGCTGTATTGAGCATCTTCTGCAACGGCAGGTCGATGCCATTATCGTTTCGACTTCCTTACCGCCAGAGCATCCTTTTTATCAGCGCTGGGCCCGTGATTCCTTCCCCATCGTCGCACTGGATCGCGCACTCGATCGCGAACATTTTACAAGCGTCGTCGGCGCCGATCAGGATGATGCCGAGATGTTGGCCAGCGAGCTTCGTAAGTTTCCTGCTGAAACCGTACTTTACCTGGGCGCGTTGCCGGAACTTTCCGTCAGTTTTCTGCGCGAGCAGGGTTTCCGCCAGGCATGGAAAGATGACCCGCGCGAAGTGCACTTCCTTTACGCTAACAGCTACGAACGCGAAGCGGCCGGCCAGCTGTTTGAGAAATGGCTGGAGAAGCATCCCATGCCGCAGGCGTTGTTCACCACCTCTTTCGCATTGCTGCAGGGCGTTATGGATGTAACGTTGCGCAGAGAAGGGCGTTTGCCTGAGAATCTGGCTATTGCGACTTTCGGTGACAATGAGCTGCTGGATTTCCTGCAATGCCCCGTCCTTGCGGTCGCCCAGCGTCATCGCGATGTGGCGGAACGCGTACTGGAGCTGGTGCTGGCGAGTCTGGATGAACCGCGCAAACCCAAACCTGGCTTGACGCGCATTAAGCGTAACCTTTACCGGCGCGGCAGCTTAAGTCGGTAATGATGAAAGGCGGCCCAGACCGCCTTTTTTTATTATTCGGATTTATCCAGTCACCCTGGAAAATGCGATTACGAATGAAGGCCGCCGACTATTTGCTTTTTTATAAAATGCGCGTGCAATGATAAGCACCTGCTTATTATGTATTATTTTGTTACAGCCGTTTCGTTTGTCAGCGTGACATCGCTTTGCCTCTTTTTGTCACAAGCCCGCGATTACTGGCATGGGCCGCTACGCTAACTCTCGCTGTTACCAAAAGAAGTTTTGCCTTAAAATGCCGCCCGTGTCGCAAACTCCATACGGAGTTAGCCCCACGGCTTGAATGAAGCCAATTTTATCACGCTGCGAATAGCCGTTATTTTTTTACAAATATTCATAGCCTTAATTTCAAGGGAATTACCTGCCTGGTTTTTTCTCCGCTCCGGCTTAAGCAATAAGGTGAGATGTTTTGTCTGTGCCTGCCTGCGCGCTGGCTTGACAAGCTTTTCCTCCGCTCCGTAAACTCGCGTTGGTGGTAATTTGTGGGATAAAGTGGTGGGAATGAGCATAACCGGATGAGGCAGGTATGTTCCGTGGCGCGACATTAGTTAATCTCGACAGCAAAGGGCGTTTATCCGTCCCGACCCGCTATCGGGAAAAATTAATCGAAGCCGCATCAGGCCAGATGGTATGCACTATTGATATCCACCATCCCTGTCTGCTGCTTTATACACTCCCCGAATGGGAAATTATCGAACATAAGTTGTCTCGTCTGTCGAGCATGAACCCCGTGGAACGTCGCGTTCAGCGCCTGCTACTGGGGCATGCCAGCGAATGCCAGATGGACAACGCCGGCCGATTGTTGCTGGCACCCGTATTGCGCCAACATGCCGGGTTGACCAAAGAAGTGATGCTGGTTGGGCAGTTCAATAAGTTTGAGCTGTGGGACGAAACGACCTGGTATCAACGAGTCAGGGAAGACATCGACGCTGAGCAGTCGTCTTCGGATACGTTGTCAGAACGACTGCAGGATTTGTCTTTATAAAGATGATGGAAAATTATAAACACACGACGGTATTGCTTGATGAAGCCGTCAATGGCCTGAATATTCGTCCAGATGGCATCTATATTGATGGCACTTTTGGTCGCGGCGGTCACTCACGTCTTATTCTTTCCCGCCTCGGACCCCAGGGGCGGTTACTGGCGATCGATCGCGATCCGCAGGCTATTGCCGTGGCGGAAACCATTGACGATCCTCGCTTTTCTTTTGTACATGGACCTTTCTCCGCGCTGGCTGACTACGTGCAGGAGCGCGATCTGACTGGCAAGATAGACGGTATTTTGCTCGATCTCGGCGTTTCATCGCCGCAATTAGACGACCCAGAACGCGGTTTTTCCTTTATGCGCGACGGCCCGCTGGATATGCGTATGGATCCCACCCGTGGCCAGTCTGCCGCCGAGTGGTTGCTGACGGCGGACGAGGCGGATATCGCCTGGGTGCTGAAAACCTACGGCGAAGAGCGTTTCGCTAAGCGTATTGCGCGCGCAATCGTCGAGCGTAATCGCGAGCAGCCGATGACCCGCACCAAAGAGCTGGCTGAAGTGGTGGCTGCCGCTACGCCGGTAAAAGATAAGTTTAAGCATCCAGCGACCCGTACTTTCCAGGCGGTGCGCATCTGGGTGAACAGTGAACTCGAAGAGATTGAGCAAGCGCTCAAAGGTTCTTTGACGGCGCTGGCTCCAGGCGGGCGCCTTTCTATTATCAGTTTCCACTCGCTTGAAGACCGTCTGGTGAAGCGCTTTATGCGCGAGCAAAGCCGTGGCCCGCAGGTGCCGGCGGGGATCCCAATGACGGAAGAACAGTTGCGCAAACTGGGCGGGCGGGAGTTACGTGCGCTAGGTAAGTTGATGCCGGGCGAAGAAGAAGTGGCGGAAAACCCACGTGCCCGTAGTTCAGTGCTGCGTATTGCAGAAAGGACCAGCGCATGATCAGCAGAGTGACAGAGACCTTCAACAGAGTCACCGGCTCGCTTTCCGGTACCGAGCGCCATGCCCTGCCTGGCGTAATCGGCGGCGATCTGTTGCGTCACGGGAAACTGCCACTCTGCCTGTTTGTCGCCATTATTATCACCGCCGTGATGGTGGTCACCACCGCGCATCACACACGCCTTTTAACGGCGCAGCGCGAACAGCTGGCGGTAGAGCGCGACGCGCTGGATATTGAATGGCGAAACCTGATCCTTGAAGAAAACGCCCTGGGCGATCACAGCCGGGTGGAGCGGATAGCGACCGAGAAGCTGCAACTGCAGCACGTCGATCCCTCGCAGGAAAATATTGTGGTACAGAAATAAGGATTAACGCGACGAATGAAAGCAGCGGCAAAATCGCTTAAACCGAAACGCCAGGAAGATCAGGCCAGCTTTGTAAGCTGGCGTTTTGCGTTGCTTTGCGGCTGTATTTTGCTGGCGCTGGCATTCCTGTTAGGGCGCGTGGCGTGGCTTCAGATTATCAATCCCGATATGCTGGTGCGCCAGGGCGACATGCGTTCCCTGCGCGTACAGGAAGTGTCTACCTCCCGCGGCATGATAACGGACCGTTCAGGCAGGCCGCTCGCGGTGAGCGTGCCGGTTAACGCTATCTGGGCAGACCCGAAAGAGCTGCATGACGCTGGCGGCATCACGCTCGATAACCGCTGGAAGGCGTTGTCTGATGCGCTCAAACTGCCGCTGGACCAACTCTCTGCGCGGGTAAACGCCAACCCAAAAGGCCGCTTTATCTATCTTGCCCGTCAGGTCAACCCGGATATCGGGGAATACATTAAAAAACTGAAGCTTCCTGGCATTCACTTACGTCAGGAATCTCGTCGTTATTACCCGTCAGGCGAAGTAACCGCTCACCTCATCGGCTTTACCAACGTCGATAGCCAGGGGCTTGAAGGCGTGGAGAAAAGCTTCGACAAGTGGCTTACCGGCCAACCGGGCGAGCGTATCGTCCGTAAAGACCGCTACGGTCGGGTCATTGAAGATATCTCTTCTACCGACAGCCAGGCCGCGCATAATCTTGCCCTCAGTATTGATGAGCGTCTTCAGGCGCTGGTTTACCGCGAACTAAGCAATGCTGTCGCCTTTAACAAGGCGGAATCGGGCAGCGCTGTGCTGGTGGACGTCAACACCGGCGAAGTGCTGGCGATGGCTAATAGCCCCTCGTACAACCCAAACAATATTTCCGGCACTCCGAAAGATGTCATGCGTAACCGCACCATTACCGACGTGTTTGAACCCGGTTCCACGGTCAAACCCATGGTCGTGATGACGGCGTTGCAGCGCGGCGTGGTGCGTGAGAATACCGTACTGAATACCGTTCCTTACCGAATTAACGGCCATGAAATCAAAGACGTGGCGCGTTACAGCGAATTAACCCTGACCGGGGTATTGCAGAAGTCGAGTAACGTCGGCGTTTCCAAGCTGGCGTTAGCGATGCCGTCCTCAGCGTTAGTAGATACTTACTCACGTTTTGGACTGGGAAAAGCGACCAATTTGGGGTTGGTCGGAGAACGCAGTGGCTTATATCCTCAAAAACAACGGTGGTCTGACATAGAGAGGGCCACCTTCTCTTTCGGCTACGGGCTAATGGTAACGCCGTTACAGTTAGCGCGAGTCTACGCAACCATCGGCAGCTACGGCATTTACCGTCCGCTGTCGATAACCAAAGTTGACCCGCCAGTGCCAGGGGAGCGCGTCTTCCCGGAATCTATCGTCCGCACCGTCGTACATATGATGGAAAGCGTGGCGCTGCCGGGCGGCGGCGGCGTGAAGGCGGCTATCAAGGGTTACCGCATCGCCATTAAAACCGGTACGGCGAAAAAAGTAGGGCCGGACGGGCGCTACATCAACAAATACATCGCTTATACCGCAGGCGTTGCGCCAGCCAGCAATCCGCGTTTCGCGCTGGTGGTGGTTATCAACGACCCGCAGGCGGGTAAATATTACGGCGGCGCGGTGTCAGCGCCTGTGTTCGGCGCCATCATGGGCGGCGTATTGCGCACCATGAATATCGAGCCGGACGCGCTGGCAACGGGCGAGAAAAGTGAATTTGTAATTAATCGAGAAGAGGGAACAGGTGGCAGATCGTAATTTGCGCGACCTTCTCGCTCCCTGGGTGCCTGGCGCACCGGAGCGGGCACTGCGGGAGATGACGCTTGACAGCCGTGTGGCTGCATCGGGCGATCTCTTTGTGGCGGTGGTCGGTCATCAGGCGGACGGGCGTCGATATATCCCGCAGGCAATAGCGCAAGGTGTGGCTGCCATCGTTGCTGAAGCGCAAGGCGAAGCAACCGACGGTGAAATCCGCGAAATGCATGGCGTACCGGTTATCTATTTAAGCCAGCTCACTGAGCGCCTGTCCGCGCTGGCGGGCCGCTTTTATGAAGAGCCTTCCGAACGCCTTCGCCTGATTGGCGTTACCGGCACCAACGGTAAAACGACCACGACTCAACTGCTGGCGCAGTGGAGCGCATTGCTTGGCGACTCCAGCGCCGTGATGGGCACAGTAGGCAACGGGCTGCTGGGTAAAGTTAGCCCGACGGAAAACACCACTGGCTCGGCAGTAGATGTACAGCAAGTGCTGGCGAGCCTCGCAGGGCAGGGCGCAACAGTCGCCGCCATGGAAGTCTCTTCCCACGGTCTGGTGCAGCATCGCGTGGCGGCGCTGAAATTCGCCGCCTCGGTCTTTACCAACTTAAGCCGTGACCATCTGGATTATCACGGCGACATGACGCACTACGAAGCCGCCAAATGGCTGCTCTTCTCCTCGCACCACTATGGGCAGGCCATCGTAAATGCCGATGACGAAGTGGGTCGCCGCTGGCTGGCAAAGCTGCCGGATGCCGTAGCGGTGTCGATGGAAGAGAATATTGACCCGAACTGCCATGGCCGCTGGTTGAAAGCGACCGGCGTGGATTATCACGACAGCGGCGCCACTATCCGCTTCGCCTCCTCCTGGGGAGAGGGCGAAATCGAAAGTCGTCTGATGGGCGCGTTTAACGTCAGCAATCTGCTGCTTTCACTGGCGACGCTGCTGGCGCTGGGCTACCCGCTGGCTGAATTGCTCGCCACCGCTTCGCGTCTTCAGCCCGTCTGCGGACGCATGGAAGTTTTTAGCGCGCCGGGTAAACCCACCGTGGTTGTCGATTACGCCCATACGCCGGATGCGCTCGAAAAAGCGCTTGAGGCTGCGCGACTGCACTGCGCGGGCACCCTATGGTGCGTTTTTGGCTGCGGCGGCGATCGCGATAAGGGCAAACGTCCTCTGATGGGCGCTATCGCTGAACAGTATGCTGATATCGCCGTGGTTACGGACGATAACCCGCGCACTGAAGAGCCAAAGGCGATTATCGCCGATATTCTCGCCGGCATGATGGACGCGGGCCGCGCTCGCGTGGTGGAAGGCCGCGCTGAGGCGGTAACCAGCACCATTATGCAAGCGAAAAAGAACGACGTCGTGCTGATAGCGGGCAAAGGCCATGAAGATTATCAGATTGTCGGCACCCGTCGCCTCGATTACTCCGACCGCGTTACTGCAGCCCGCCTGCTGGGAGTTGTTGCATGATCCGCGTTTCTTTAAGTCAGCTTGCCAGCATCCTGAACGCTGAGCTGCATGGCAGCGATACCGATATCGCAGAGGTGACGACCGATACCCGCAAAGTTACCGCAGGCTGTCTGTTTGTCGCGCTGAAAGGCGAACGTTTTGACGCGCATGATTTTGTCGACCAGGCGAAAGCGGGCGGCGCGGGCGCGCTGCTGGTCAGCCGTAAGGTCGAGTGCGAGCTGCCGCAGCTGGTTGTTGAAGATACCCGCCTGGCGTTCGGCGCGCTGGCCGCCTGGGTGCGCCAGCAGGTGCCGACGCGCGTCGTGGCGTTGACCGGCTCTTCCGGCAAAACCTCGGTGAAAGAGATGACCGCGTCCATTCTTAGCGAATGCGGCAACACGCTTTATACGGCAGGTAACCTCAATAATGACATCGGCGTGCCGATGACGCTGTTGCGCCTTACGCCAGAACATGAGTTTGCGGTGATTGAGCTTGGCGCTAACCATCAGGGCGAAATCGCCTGGACCGTCAGCCTGACGCGTCCTGAAGCGGCTCTGGTGAACAACCTCGCAGCGGCGCACCTGGAAGGGTTTGGCTCGCTTGCCGGCGTAGCGAAAGCCAAAGGGGAAATTTTTACCGGCCTCCCGAAGGACGGTATCGCCATTCTCAACGCGGACAATAACGACTGGCTGAACTGGCAGAGCGTAATTGGCAATCGTAAAGTATGGCGCTTCTCGCCCAACGCGGCGCAGAGCGATTTTACCGCCACCAATATTCATGTGACTTCCCACGGTACTGAGTTCACGCTTCGCACGCCGACAGGCGATGTCGACGTCGTGCTCCCGTTGCCGGGACGTCACAACATCGCGAACGCGCTGGCGGCATCGGCGCTGGCGATGGCGGTTGGCGCAAGTCATGAAGCGATCAAAACGGGTCTCGCGAAGCTTAAAGCCGTGCCGGGGCGCCTGTTCCCCATCGCGCTTGGCGAAAACCAACTGCTGCTGGACGACAGCTACAACGCTAACGTCGGCTCCATGACGGCGGCGGCTCAGGTGCTTTCCGACATGCCTGGCTACCGGGTCATGGTGGTAGGCGATATGGCCGAGCTGGGCGCGGAAGCCGTGGAGTGCCATCGACAGGTGGGCGAGGCGGCGAAAGCGGCGGGCATCGATCGCGTTTTAAGCGTGGGCAATCTTAGCCAGACGCTCGGCGAAGCAAGCGGCGTGGGCGAGCATTTTAGCGATAAAGCGGACTTAGTCGCGCGTCTGCAGGCGCTAATAGCAGAGCATTCCATCATCACCATTTTAGTGAAAGGTTCACGTAGTGCCGCCATGGAAGAGGTGGTACGCGCATTACAGGAGAAGGGGACATGTTAGTTTGGCTGGCCGAGCATTTGGTCAAATATTATTCGGGCTTTAACGTCTTTTCTTATCTGACGTTTCGCGCCATCGTCAGCCTGCTGACCGCGCTCTTCATCTCTTTATGGATGGGGCCGCGCCTCATCGCGCGCCTGCAACAGCTCTCTTTCGGTCAGGTTGTCCGCAACGACGGCCCGGAATCGCACTTCAGCAAGCGCGGCACGCCGACCATGGGCGGCATCATGATCCTGACTTCCATTGTGGTTTCGGTGCTGCTCTGGGCTTACCCCTCCAATCCGTATGTCTGGTGCGTGCTCTTCGTTCTGGTAGGTTACGGCGCGGTAGGATTCGTGGATGATTACCGCAAAGTGGTGCGCAAAGACACTAAGGGGCTGATTGCGCGCTGGAAATATTTCTGGATGTCGGTTATTGCGCTGACGGTGGCTTTTGCGCTCTACATCACCGGTAAGGATACGCCTGCGACGGAACTGGTCGTGCCGTTCTTTAAAGATGTTATGCCACAGCTGGGCATTTTCTACGTCCTGCTGGCCTATTTCGTGATTGTCGGTACTGGTAATGCCGTTAACCTGACGGATGGCCTCGACGGGCTGGCGATTATGCCGACCGTGCTGGTGGCGGGCGGCTTCGCGCTGGTGGCCTGGGCGACCGGCAACATGAACTTCGCTAGCTATCTCCATATTCCTTATCTGCGTCACGCGGGCGAGCTGGTGATTGTCTGTACTGCTATTGTCGGCGCGGGGCTGGGCTTTTTATGGTTCAACACCTACCCGGCGCAAGTCTTTATGGGCGATGTCGGGTCGCTTGCGCTTGGCGGCGCGCTCGGTGTTATCGCCGTGCTGCTGCGTCAGGAGTTTTTATTGGTGATTATGGGCGGCGTGTTTGTCGTAGAGACCCTGTCGGTGATCCTTCAGGTAGGCTCCTTTAAGCTGCGCGGCCAGCGTATTTTCCGCATGGCGCCTATCCATCATCACTATGAACTGAAAGGCTGGCCGGAGCCGCGCGTTATCGTGCGCTTCTGGATAATTTCGCTGATGCTGGTGCTGATTGGCCTGGCAACGCTTAAGGTACGTTAATCATGGCAGAGTATCAGGGTAAAAAAGTCGTCATCATTGGCCTTGGGCTAACCGGGCTTTCCTGCGTGGACTTTTTCCTGGCGCGCGGCGTTACGCCGCGCGTAGTGGATACTCGTCTCTCTCCGCCAGGCCTCGATAAGCTGCCGGAAGCGGTAGAACGACATCTTGGCGATTTAAATGAAAGCTGGCTGCTGGACGCCGATCTCATCGTCGCCAGCCCTGGCATCGCGCTGGCGCATCCGGCGCTGAGCGCGGCGTCGGATGCAGGGGTAGAAATTGTTGGCGACATCGAGCTCTTTTGCCGTGAAGCGCAGGCGCCCATCGTTGCTATTACCGGTTCAAATGGTAAAAGCACCGTTACCACGCTGGTAGGCGAGATGGCGAAAGCGGCTGGCGTGAATGTGGGCGTCGGCGGCAACATCGGTCTGCCTGCCCTGATGCTGTTGGATGAAGAGCGGGAACTCTACGTGCTCGAGCTTTCCAGCTTCCAGCTTGAAACCACTTCCAGCCTGAAGGCTGCGGCCGCCACGATCCTTAACGTGACGGAAGATCATATGGATCGCTACCCGTTTGGCCTGCAACAGTATCGTGCGGCAAAACTGCGTATCTACGAGAACGCGAAGGTCTGCGTCGTTAACGCCGACGATGCGTTGACTATGCCGGTGCGCGGCGCGGATGAGCGTTGCATCAGTTTCGGCATTGATGTGGGCGACTATCACCTTAACCGTCAGCAGGGCGAGACCTGGCTGCGGGCTAACGGTGAAAAAGTGCTTAACGTGAAAGAGATGAAGCTTGTTGGTCAGCATAATTTTACCAATGCCCTGGCGGCGCTGGCGCTGGCGGATGCCGCAGGCCTGCCGCGGGCCAGCAGTCTTAAGGCGCTGACTACCTTTACCGGTTTGCCTCACCGCTTCCAGTTGGCCTTTGAGCATAATAAGGTTCGTTGGATCAATGATTCTAAAGCCACCAACGTCGGCAGCACCGAGGCGGCCTTAAACGGGCTGAATGTAGACGGCACGCTGCATCTGCTGCTGGGCGGCGATGGTAAATCCGCGGATTTCTCCCCGCTGCGTCGTTATCTGCAGGGCGATCGTATCCGCCTGTGGTGTTTTGGCCGCGACGGGGCGGAACTGGCGGCGCTGCGCCCTGACGTCGCTCAACAGAGCGAAACGATGGAGCAAGCGATGCGTCAGATAGCCGCTGTGGTGCAGCCAGGCGATATGGTGCTGCTCTCTCCCGCCTGCGCCAGTCTCGATCAGTTTAAAAACTTCGAGCAGCGTGGCGACATCTTTACCCGACTGGCGAAGGAGTTAGGCTGATGCGCTTGTCTCTTCCACGCCTTCGTCTGCCGCGCGTACCGGGATCCGCTATCCTGGTATGGCTGTTTATGGCGGTGAAAGGCTGGGTGATGGGATCGCGGGAAAAAGATACCAACAGCATCGTGCTGTACGACCGCACCCTGCTGTGGCTGACCCTCGGCCTGGCCGCCATTGGCTTCATCATGGTGACGTCAGCCTCAATGCCCGTAGGGCAGCGGCTGGCGAACGACCCCTTTCTGTTTGCCAAGCGCGATGCGCTGTATATCGTGCTGGCGTTTTGCCTGGCGATGATCACGCTGCGTTTGCCGATGGCCTTCTGGCAACGGCACAGCGCCGCCATGCTTATCGCATCCATCATTATGCTGCTTATCGTGCTGGTGGTTGGCAGCTCGGTTAACGGGGCCTCACGCTGGATTGCCCTTGGCCCGCTGCGTATTCAGCCTGCGGAGTTCTCCAAGCTTTCGCTGTTTTGCTTCCTCTCCAACTACCTGGTGCGCAAGGTGGATGAAGTGCGAAACAACCTGCGGGGCTTTTTAAAGCCGATGGGCGTGATTCTGGTGATGGCGGTGCTGCTGCTGGCGCAGCCGGACCTTGGTACGGTGGTGGTGCTGTTTGTTACGACACTTGCGATGCTGTTCCTGGCAGGCGCCAAGCTCTGGCAGTTCATCGCCATTATCGGCATGGGCATTTCGGCCGTGGTGCTGCTGATCCTGGCCGAACCTTATCGTATTCGCCGCGTCACCTCTTTCTGGAACCCGTGGGAAGATCCTTTCGGCAGCGGCTACCAGTTGACCCAGTCGCTGATGGCGTTTGGCCGCGGCGAGCTTTGGGGTCAAGGACTTGGCAACTCGGTGCAAAAACTGGAGTACCTGCCGGAAGCGCATACCGACTTCATCTTCTCCATCATTGCTGAAGAGCTGGGTTATATCGGTGTGGTGCTGGCGCTTTTAATGGTATTCTTCGTGGCTTTTCGTGCTATGTCGATAGGGCGTCGCGCGCTGGAGATAGACCAGCGCTTTTCCGGTTTCCTGGCCTGTTCCATCGGTATCTGGTTTAGCTTCCAGGCGCTGGTGAACGTGGGGGCGGCCGCCGGCATGCTGCCGACCAAAGGTCTGACGCTGCCGCTTATCAGCTACGGCGGCTCGAGCTTACTGATTATGTCGACGGCTATCATGCTGCTGTTGCGAATTGACTATGAAACGCGCCTGGAGAAAGCGCAGGCGTTTACAAGAGGTTAAGAATGACTGGTCAACCGAAGCGGTTAATGGTGATGGCGGGCGGAACGGGCGGACACGTCTTTCCGGGCCTTGCCGTGGCGCACCATTTAATGGCCCAGGGCTGGCAGGTGCGCTGGCTGGGTACCGCGGATCGCATGGAGGCGGACCTGGTTCCGAAGCACGGGATTGAGATCGATTTTATTCGCATCTCAGGCTTACGGGGCAAAGGCATAAAAGCGTTGGCGCTGGCGCCGCTGCGTATTTTCAACGCCTGGCGTCAGGCGCGGGCCATCATGAAGCGCTTTAAGCCGGATGTCGTGCTGGGCATGGGCGGCTATGTTTCCGGCCCCGGCGGGCTGGCGGCCTGGTCGCTCGGCGTGCCGGTGGTGCTGCATGAGCAAAACGGCATTGCAGGCTTGACGAATAAATGGCTGGCGAAAATCGCCCGCAAAGTCATGCAGGCTTTTCCCGGCGCTTTTCCTGACGCGGACGTGGTAGGCAACCCGGTACGCACTGATGTGCTGGCGCTTCCGTTGCCGCAGACGCGTTTAGCGGGGCGTGAAGGCCCGGTGCGCGTATTGGTCGTTGGCGGCTCGCAGGGCGCGCGCGTTTTAAACCAGACGATGCCGCACGTGGCGGGGCGTCTGGGCGATAAAGTCACTATCTGGCACCAGAGCGGCAAAGGCGCGCAGTCAGATGTGCAACAGGCCTATGCCGCTGCGGGCGAACCGCAGCATAAGGTCACCGAATTTATTGATGATATGGCTGCGGCCTACGCCTGGGCTGACGTGGTCGTGTGTCGTTCCGGCGCGCTGACCGTCAGTGAAATCGCCGCAGCAGGCCTGCCGGCGCTGTTTGTGCCTTTCCAGCACAAAGACAGGCAGCAGTACTGGAATGCGCTGCCGCTTGAAAAAGCGGGCGCGGCGAAAATTCTTGAACAACCGCAGTTCACCGTTGAGGCGGTGGCTGAAACGCTGGCGCAGTGGGACAGAGCCACGCTGCTGTCTATGGCTGAGCGAGCTCGCGCCGCCGCCATTCCAGACGCTACCGAGCGGGTGGCGAACGAGGTCCGCGCTGCCGCGCTGGCGTAACTATTGCGGATGCGTGTTGCTCCGCGTGATTTGAGATGTTGATGGCGTTGATGCCGAAGGCTTTAAGAGAATGAATACACAACAACTGGCGAAACTGCGTTCTATCGTGCCCGAGATGCGTCGCGTCCGGCACATTCACTTTGTTGGTATCGGCGGCGCCGGTATGGGCGGCATTGCCGAAGTGCTGGCCAACGAAGGCTACCAGATCAGCGGTTCCGACCTGGCGCCGAACGCTGTCACGCAGCAGTTGACGTCGCTTGGCGCGACAATTTATTTCAACCATCGCCCTGAAAACGTACGCGACGCAAGCGTGGTGGTGGTTTCCAGCGCGATTACAGCGGATAACCCGGAAATCGTCGCCGCTCATGAAGCGCGCATCCCGGTTATTCGTCGTGCGGAAATGCTGGCGGAATTAATGCGTTTTCGTCACGGCATCGCCGTTGCGGGTACGCATGGCAAAACCACGACCACGGCGATGGTGTCCAGCATTTACGCTGAGGCGGGCCTGGATCCGACCTTTGTTAACGGCGGTCTGGTGAAAGCGGCGGGTACGCATGCCCGTCTCGGCAACAGTCGTTATCTGATTGCCGAAGCGGATGAAAGCGACGCTTCCTTCCTGCATTTGCAGCCAATGGTGGCGATTGTTACCAACATCGAAGCCGATCACATGGATACCTACCAGGGCGACTTCGAAAATTTAAAGCAAACCTTTATCAACTTTTTGCACAATCTGCCGTTTTATGGACGTGCGGTTATGTGCGTGGATGACCCGGTTATCCGTGAATTGCTGCCTCGCGTTGGACGTCAGACGACGACCTACGGTTTCAGCGACGATGCTGACGTGCGCATTGAAGAGTACCGCCAGACTGGCGCGCAGGGGCACTTTACGCTGGTGCGCCAGGATAAACCGGAACTGCGCGTGACGCTGAACGCGCCGGGCCGCCATAACGCGCTGAACGCGGCGGCGGCAGTCGCAGTGGCGACGGAAGAGGGTATTGAAGATGACGCTATTCTGCGTGCGCTGGAAAGCTTTCAGGGCACCGGGCGTCGTTTCGATTTTCTTGGCGAATATCCGCTGGAGGCGGTGAACGGCAAAGCGGGCACCGCTATGCTGGTGGATGACTACGGCCATCATCCGACTGAAGTGGAAGCGACTATCAAAGCGGCGCGCGCTGGCTGGCCGGAGAAAAACCTGGTCATGATTTTCCAGCCGCACCGTTTTACCCGCACGCGCGATCTCTATGACGATTTCGCCAATGTGCTGGCGCAGGTTGACGTGCTGCTGATGCTGGACGTTTATCCGGCAGGTGAAGCGCCTATTCCCGGCGCGGACAGCCGTTCTCTGTGCCGCACCATTCGCGCTCGCGGCAAAGTCGATCCGATTCTGGTCTCTGACCCGACTCAGGTAACGGAAATGCTGGCGCCGGTACTGTCGGGCAATGATTTGATTCTGGTGCAAGGGGCAGGCAATATCGGGAAAATCGCCCGTCAGCTGGCGGAAGCGAAGCTGCAACCCCGTACGCAAGAGGAGACGCAACATGGCTGAGAAAATCGCCGTTCTGTTGGGCGGAACATCCGCTGAGCGTGAAGTCTCTTTACAGTCCGGTGCTGCGGTGCTGGCTGGCCTGCGTGAAGCGGGCGTCAACGCGCATCCGGTGGACACGCGTGAGGTTCCTGTCACCACGCTTAAGGTTCAGGGCTTCGATAAAGTTTTTATCGCGCTGCATGGCCGCGGCGGCGAAGACGGTACGTTGCAGGGAACGCTGGAGTTTCTTGGCTTGCCCTATACCGGCAGCGGCGTGATGGCTTCGGCCATTACAATGGACAAAATGCGCACCAAATTGCTCTGGCAAGGCGCCGGACTGCCCGTGGCGCCGTGGGTGGCGTTAACGCGCCAGCAAGTAAGCCAGGGACTGGACGCGCAGACCGAGGCACGCATTGCCGCGCTGGGGTTGCCGGTTATTGTTAAGCCGAGCCGTGAGGGGTCAAGCGTGGGCATGTCGAAGGTGGATAAGCCGCAGGCGCTGTCAGACGCGCTGCAGCTTGCCTTTGAGCATGACGATGAGGTGTTAGTCGAGAAGTGGTTGAGCGGCCCGGAATTTACCGTGGCTATTGTGGGAGAAACAATTCTTCCCTCGATCCGCATCCAACCCGCTGGCGTCTTCTATGATTATGAGGCGAAGTATCTCTCTGACGAGACACAATATTTTTGCCCAAGCGGCCTTGAGGCAGAGCGTGAAGCGGCGTTACAGGCGCTGGTGATGCAAGCCTGGAACAGCCTCGGCTGCGAAGGGTGGGGGCGAGTAGACGTCATGCTGGACAGCGACGGCGCGTTTTATTTGCTGGAGGTAAATACCGCCCCTGGAATGACGAGCCATAGCCTGGTGCCGATGGCGGCGCGTCAGGCAGGGATGAGCTTCTCGCAACTGGTGGTGCGTATTCTGGAGCTGGCGAACTGATATGTCTCAGGCTGCTCTGAACACGCGTACACGCCAGGAAGAGATTGCGTCCTCTCGTCGGAATAATGGAACGCGTCTTGCAGGAATCATTTTCCTGCTGGCAGTATTGTTGACCGTGTTTTTCGGCGGCTGGATGGTGCTTGGCTGGATGGATGACGCGCAGCGACTGCCGCTCTCGAAGCTGGTAGTGACTGGCGAGCGGCATTACACCCGTAATGATGATATTCGTCAGTCAATTCTGGCGCTTGGCGCGCCCGGCACGTTTATGACGCAGGACGTTAATATCATCCAGAGTCAGATTGAGCGCTTGCCCTGGATCAAACAGGCAAGCGTAAGAAAGCAATGGCCTGACGAATTGAAGATTCATCTGGTTGAATATGTGCCTTTAGCGCGTTGGAATGACCAGCATATGATAGATGCCGACGGAAACGCTTTTAGCGTGCCGTCGGACCGCACCAGCAAGCAAAACTTGCCGATGCTTTCGGGCCCTGAAGGGAGCGAGAGCGAGGTTTTACAAGGTTTTCGCGCGATGGGGCAGGTATTGGCTAAGAGTAATTTTACGTTGAAAGAGGCGGCGATGACCGCCCGGCGCTCCTGGCAGTTGACGCTGACCAACGGGATTAAGCTCAACCTTGGCCGGGACGAAACGATGAAACGGCTGGATCGCTTTGTGGAACTTTACCCTGTTTTACAACAGCAGGCGCAGGCCGACGGGAAACGGATAAGTTACGTTGATCTGCGTTATGACTCCGGCGCGGCGGTTGGCTGGGAGCCCGCCCCCATCGAGGAATCTAATCAGCAACAGAATCAGGCACAGGCAGAACAACAATGATCAAGGCGACGGACAGAAAACTGGTAGTTGGACTGGAGATCGGTACCGCAAAGGTTGCCGCTTTAGTAGGGGAAGTTCTGCCCGACGGTATGGTCAATATCATTGGCGTAGGGAGCTGCCCTTCCCGTGGTATGGATAAAGGCGGCGTTAACGACCTGGAATCGGTGGTGAAGTGCGTACAGCGCGCCATCGACCAGGCCGAACTGATGGCGGACTGCCAGATTTCGTCGGTATACCTGGCGCTGTCCGGCAAACACATCAGTTGCCAGAACGAAATCGGTATGGTGCCAATTTCTGAAGAAGAAGTTACACAGGAAGATGTTGAAAACGTCGTCCATACCGCAAAATCGGTTCGCGTTCGTGATGAGCATCGCGTATTGCATGTGATTCCACAGGAATACGCTATTGATTACCAGGAGGGGATTAAAAACCCCGTTGGGTTATCCGGCGTGCGTATGCAGGCAAAAGTGCACTTGATCACATGTCACAACGATATGGCGAAAAACATTGTTAAAGCCGTGGAACGTTGTGGTCTTAAAGTTGACCAACTCATTTTTGCCGGTCTTGCCGCCAGCTATTCCGTCTTAACAGAAGACGAACGTGAGCTGGGCGTCTGTGTAGTGGACATTGGTGGCGGTACAATGGACATGGCTGTCTACACGGGCGGCGCGTTGCGCCATACGAAAGTTATCCCTTACGCAGGGAATGTCGTCACTAGCGATATCGCCTATGCGTTTGGTACCCCGCCGAGCGACGCCGAAGCGATTAAAGTTCGTCACGGCTGCGCGTTAGGTTCGCTGGTGGGGAAAGATGAAAGCGTTGAAGTGCCAAGCGTGGGCGGGCGACCGCCGCGCAGCCTGCAACGCCAGACGCTGGCTGAAGTGATTGAGCCGCGTTATACCGAGCTGCTTAACCTCGTTAACGAAGAGATCCTGCAGTTGCAGGAGCAGCTCCGCCAGCAGGGTGTGAAACATCATTTGGCGGCGGGGATTGTATTAACGGGTGGCGCGGCGCAAATTGAAGGCCTGGCTGCCTGCGCGCAGCGCGTATTCCATACGCAAGTGCGCATTGGGCAACCATTGAATATTACAGGTCTTACCGACTATGCCCAGGAGCCTTATTACTCCACGGCGGTGGGTTTGCTGCATTACGGCAAAGAAACCCACCTGAGCGGTGAGATGGAAGTGGAAAAGCGCGCCTCGGTGGGTTCGTGGATCAAGCGAATCAACAGTTGGCTGCGAAAAGAGTTTTAATTTTTTTCAGAGACCGGACAAAATTAGCGGTCTCAGGCGACAGGCACAAAACGGAGAGAAATTATGTTTGAACCTATGGAACTGACCAACGACGCGGTGATTAAAGTCATCGGCGTCGGTGGTGGCGGTGGTAATGCCGTTGAACACATGGTGCGCGAGCGCATCGAAGGTGTTGAATTCTTCGCTGTGAACACCGATGCCCAGGCGTTGCGTAAAACGGCTGTAGGCCAGACCATCCAGATCGGCGGTGGCATCACCAAAGGTCTCGGCGCAGGCGCAAACCCTGAAGTGGGCCGTAATGCTGCCGAAGAAGATCGCGAAGCGCTGCGCGCTGCGCTGGATGGGGCGGATATGGTGTTCATCGCAGCCGGTATGGGCGGCGGTACAGGCACAGGCGCGGCGCCGGTCGTCGCGGAAGTTGCTAAAGATCTGGGTATCCTGACGGTTGCGGTTGTTACCAAGCCGTTCAACTTTGAAGGCAAAAAGCGCATGGCGTTTGCCGAACAGGGCATCGCGGAGCTCTCCAAACATGTCGACTCGCTTATCACCATTCCTAACGATAAGCTGTTGAAGGTGCTGGGTCGCGGTATCTCTCTGCTGGACGCCTTCGGCGCGGCGAATGACGTGCTGAAAGGCGCGGTACAGGGCATCGCCGAACTGATCACTCGTCCGGGCCTGATGAACGTCGACTTTGCAGACGTGCGCACCGTGATGTCCGAAATGGGCTACGCGATGATGGGCTCTGGCGTGGCGCGTGGTGAAGACCGTGCGGAAGAAGCGGCTGAAATGGCTATCTCCAGCCCGCTGCTGGAAGATATCGATCTCTCCGGCGCCCGCGGCGTGCTGGTCAACATTACCGCTGGCTTTGATTTGCGTCTGGATGAGTTCGAAACGGTGGGTAACACGATTCGCGCCTTCGCTTCTGATAACGCTACTGTGGTCATCGGTACTTCTCTTGACCCGGATATGAACGATGAGCTGCGTGTTACTGTCGTGGCGACCGGTATCGGTATGGATAAGCGTCCGGAAATCACTCTGGTGACAAACAAACAAGCGCAGCAGCCAGTGATGGATCGCTATCAGCAGCATGGCATGGCGCCGCTGACGCAAGAGCAGAAACCGGCGTCGAAAGTGGTAAACGACACCACTTCACAGGCGGCGAAAGAGCCTGATTATCTGGATATTCCGGCCTTTTTGCGTAAGCAAGCCGACTAAGAATAAGCTGGAAGTTGGGGTTATCCGCTCTTTGTGCTAAAATGCGCTGCCGGTTGTGATGTACACTATCGGTAAGGTGAATAATTTGGCGAGATTATACGATGATCAAACAAAGGACACTTAAACGTATCGTTCAGGCGACTGGCGTCGGTTTGCATACCGGCAAAAAAGTCACCCTGACGCTACGCCCTGCGCCGGCCAATACCGGGGTCATCTATCGTCGCACCGACTTGAATCCCCCGGTAGATTTCCCGGCCGATGCCAAATCTGTGCGTGATACCATGCTCTGTACGTGCCTGGTGAATGAGCATGACGTACGGATTTCGACAGTAGAGCATTTGAACGCCGCGCTGGCGGGCCTTGGCATCGACAACATTATTGTTGAAGTCGATGCGCCGGAAATCCCGATTATGGACGGTAGCGCCGCGCCATTTGTTTATCTGCTGCTGGATGCCGGCATTGATGAACTGAACGCCGCTAAAAAGTTCGTTCGCATTAAAGAGACCGTGCGCGTCGAAGATGGCGACAAATGGGCAGAGTTCAAACCGTTTAATGGTTTCTCTCTGGATTTCACTATTGACTTCAACCATCCAGCGATTGATGCGAGCAATCAGCGCTACAGCATGAATTTTTCTGCGGAAGCGTTTATGCGTCAGATCAGCCGCGCTCGTACTTTCGGCTTTATGCGCGATATCGAATATCTGCAGTCTCGTGGGTTGTGCCTGGGCGGCAGCTTCGATTGCGCGATCGTCGTCGACGATTACCGCGTGCTGAATGAAGACGGGCTGCGTTTTGAAGATGAGTTTGTGCGCCATAAAATGCTGGACGCCATCGGCGACCTGTTTATGTGCGGTCACAATATCATCGGCGCGTTTACCGCCTACAAATCAGGCCATGCTCTGAATAACAAACTGCTGCAGGCAGTCCTGGCTAAACAGGAAGCCTGGGAATATGTGACCTTCGAAGACGAAGCAGAACTGCCGCTGGCATTCAAAGCGCCTTCTATGGTTTTCGCATAATCCTGGCGGTTTAAAGATAACGACTGGTTGATTCAGGTACTCTCTCCGGCCTGAATTGCCAGTCGTTTCTATTTTTATCGATTAATTTTCTCGCTTTCCCCCTTCATTTCTGCCTCTGGGCATTTAATTGCCTTTTTCCTGCTCGTTTTTAGACCGCTTCGCTTGCGATACTGCTGCCGCTGTGCGGGATTAATGTTACTATTTATGCGCTCGTTTCTATGAACTTCGACAGGGCCACGCCTTGTCCCCGGTGAATAAAGTGTCTGGAATTTTTACGTGTTGGCGAAAATTAGGCAGGCGTTACTTTTGGCCGCATCTCCTTTTGGGGATGGTCGCGGCAAGCCTTGGCCTGCCCGCGTTAGCCAGTACTGCTGAACCCGGCGCGCCTGCGGAAGCGGCAACGAGTAATTTAAATCGCGTTAATCCGATACGCTTAGACAGTCTGGCGCTATTGCAGGACGCTAACCGTCGTCCTTCATTCAGTGTTGACTACTGGCACCAGCACGCCATCCGTACGGTTATTCGCCACCTTTCTTTCGCCATGACGCCGCAGGCTGCTTCGGTCGCAAAAGAAGAGACTCTGCCGCTTCAGGTACAACATCTTGCGCTGCTTGATACGCTCAGCGTTTTGCTGACGCAAGAAAATCTGTCGTCTGGCAAAGCGCAGCCTGATGCCTTTTTGCCTCACCCACCTGTTAATGTCTTTCGCGTCACGGACTGGATAAGTCGCGTTCAGGCTATTCGCGCAGGTCCACAACGTCCTTGCTAAAACGTTTACCCCCTGAATTAACTAACTTCGCTAAGCAAGGCGTTTGAGATTTTATTATGCTAATCAAATTATTAACTAAAGTTTTCGGCAGTCGTAACGACCGTACTTTGCGCCGCATGCGCAAAGCTGTCACCCTGATTAACGGCATGGAGCCTGAGCTGGAGAAGCTCTCCGATGATGAGCTGAAAGGGAAAACCGCTGAATTCCGCGCACGCCTTGAGAAAGGCGAGGTGCTGGAGAACCTGTTGCCGGAAGCGTTCGCCGTAGTCCGTGAAGCCAGCAAGCGCGTTTTCGGCATGCGTCACTTTGACGTACAGCTGCTGGGCGGTATGGTGCTGAATGACCGCTGCATCGCGGAGATGCGTACCGGTGAAGGTAAAACCCTGACCGCAACGCTGCCTGCTTACCTGAACGCCCTGACCGGCAAAGGCGTGCACGTTGTTACCGTCAACGATTATCTCGCCCAGCGTGACGCCGAAAACAACCGTCCGCTTTTTGAGTTCCTTGGTCTCACCGTCGGCATCAACCTGCCGGGCATGCCTGCTCCGGCGAAGCGTGAAGCATACGCTGCTGATATTACTTACGGCACCAACAACGAATACGGCTTCGATTACCTGCGCGACAACATGGCTTTCAGCCCTGAAGAACGCGTACAGCGTAAACTGCACTATGCGCTGGTGGATGAGGTGGACTCCATCCTTATCGACGAAGCGCGTACGCCGCTTATCATCTCCGGCCCGGCGGAAGACAGCTCCGAGCTTTACAAGAAAGTTAATAAAATCATTCCTCATCTGGTGCGTCAGGAAAAAGAAGACTCTGATACGTTCCAGGGCGAGGGCCATTTCTCTGTTGATGAAAAAGCGCGGCAGGTTAACCTGACCGAGCGCGGTCTGGTGCTGGTGGAAGAGCTTTTGGTTAACGAAGGCATCATGGAAGAGGGCGAGTCGCTCTATTCTCCTGCCAACATCATGCTGATGCACCATGTTACCGCTGCGCTGCGCGCTCATGCGCTCTTTACCCGCGATGTGGATTATATCGTTAAAGATGGCGAAGTTATCATCGTTGACGAGCACACCGGGCGTACCATGCAAGGTCGCCGCTGGTCTGATGGTCTGCACCAGGCCGTTGAAGCCAAAGAAGGCGTGCAGATCCAGAATGAAAACCAGACGCTGGCCTCCATCACCTTCCAGAACTATTTCCGTCTTTATGAGAAGCTGGCAGGGATGACCGGTACAGCAGATACCGAAGCCTTTGAATTCAGTTCAATCTACAAGCTGGATACCGTCGTCGTGCCAACCAACCGCCCGATGATCCGTAAGGATCTGCCGGACCTGGTTTATATGACCGAAGCGGAGAAAATCGCGGCGATTATCGAAGATATCAAGGAGCGTACCGCTAAAGGCCAGCCGGTGCTGGTTGGTACCATCTCGATTGAAAAATCAGAGCTGGTATCGCAGGAGCTGACCAAAGCGGGTATCCAGCACAACGTGCTGAACGCCAAGTTCCATGCGCGCGAAGCAGATATCGTGGCGCAAGCTGGTTATCCGGGTACGGTGACCATTGCTACCAACATGGCGGGCCGTGGTACCGATATCATGCTGGGTGGCAGCTGGCAGGCAGAAATTGCTGAACTGGAAAATCCGACGCCGGAGCAAATCGCCCAGATTAAAGCGGACTGGCAGAAGCGCCATGATGACGTACTGGCTGCCGGTGGCCTGCATATCATTGGTACCGAGCGTCATGAATCCCGCCGTATCGATAACCAGCTGCGCGGCCGTTCCGGTCGCCAGGGCGATGCCGGTTCCTCTCGCTTCTACCTCTCTATGGAAGATGCGCTGATGCGTATTTTTGCATCCGATCGCGTTTCTAACATGATGCGTAAACTGGGCATGAAGCCGGGCGAGGCTATCGAGCATCCATGGGTGACCAAAGCTATCGCCAACGCACAGCGCAAGGTCGAGAGCCGCAACTTCGATATCCGTAAGCAACTGCTGGAATATGATGATGTGGCCAACGATCAGCGTCGTGCTATCTATACGCAGCGTAACGAATTGCTGGACGTGGCGGATATTAGCGACACCGTTAACAGCATCCGCGAAGATGTCTTCAAAACCACAATCGACGCGCATATTCCGCCGCAGTCTCTGGAAGAGATGTGGGATATTCCGGGCCTGCAGGAGCGCCTGAAAAACGATTTTGATCTTGAATTGCCGATTGCGGACTGGCTGGATAAAGAGCCGGATCTGCATGAAGAGACGCTGCGCCAGCGCATTCTGGATACCGCTATTGACGTTTACAAGCGCAAGGAAGAAGTCGTAGGCGCAGAAATGATGCGCAACTTCGAAAAAGGCGTAATGTTGCAGACGCTAGACTCCCTGTGGAAAGAGCATCTGGCGGCGATGGACTACCTGCGTCAGGGTATTCATCTGCGCGGCTATGCGCAGAAAGATCCAAAGCAGGAGTATAAGCGTGAGTCTTTCGCTATGTTCGCCTCGATGCTGGAATCACTGAAATATGAAGTGATCAGCACGCTCAGCAAGGTTCAGGTGCGCATGCCGGAAGAAGTGGAAGAGATGGAGCAGCAGCGTCGCCTGGAAGCGGAGCGTCTGGCGCAGATGCAGCAGCTCAGCCATCAGGACGATCAGTCTGCTGCTGCGGCGGCTATCGCCGAGCAAACCGGTGAGCGCAAAGTGGGCCGTAACGACCCTTGCCCTTGCGGTTCCGGTAAAAAATATAAACAGTGCCATGGCCGTCTGAGCTAAGGCACCCAGAAACAAAAAGGCGCAGCGTGCTGCGCCTTTTTTTACGGGTAAAGCAAATGAAAAAACTGACTATCGCAACAGGCATTATTCGTAATCGCCAGGGGGAAATCTTTATTACGCGTCGCGCCGCAGACGCGCATATGGCAAATAAATGGGAATTTCCCGGCGGTAAAGTAGAAGAAGGCGAAAGCCCCGAGCAAGCGCTAAGGCGCGAGCTGGCTGAAGAAACAGGGATCAACGTTACATCCGCCACGCTCTTTGAATCGCTGGACTACCAGTTTCCGGACAGGCACATCACCTTGTGGTTTTTCCTGGTAGAGAGCTGGGAAGGCGAGCCGTGGGGCAAAGAAGGGCAGCCGGGAAGATGGGTGTCGCAGCGCGAGCTCATCGCCGACGAGTTCCCGCCCGCTAATGAGCCCGTTATCACTAAACTGCGTCAGTTGCCTTAAGGCTGCTGTTCGCTCCAGTCGTCGCTTTCAGAGCGGTCGCCGCTGCTTGGGATCCGCTTCTCTTCATCCGCCCATTCGCCAAGATCGATAAGCTGGCAACGCTTAGAGCAGAAAGGGCGGTAAGGGTTTTTCTCGCTCCACTCCACAGGCTTCCCGCAGGTGGGGCAGTTAACTACGGTAATATCAGACATACTCGACTCCAGGCTTGCTTAGCAACAAGCCAGTTCAAAATCGAACCGCTCCGGCACACGGCCATGTTCACTGTCGAGCGGCATAAAGCGAATAGCAAAACGGCTTTTATGACCGGATACCTGTGGATAAAGCGCATCGGTCAACTGCAATTGAAGGCGCAGTAAATCGGCGTCTTCGCCGTTATCCTGGTAAAAGCCGTTGAGGCTGGTCTGTTTGCGAAACGGCGCGGAGTGACGAATCAGATCCAGTATCATGTCCAGGGCCTGGGTCAGCGGTTGCAGGCTTGCAAGCCAGCTATCGACCAGGCGGTCGCGTTGCTCCTGCGGCACATGCAGCCATAAATGCAGCGTAGGTAAATCGAAGCTGCAACAGCCGCCCGGAATGCTCAGACGCTGGCGCACCAGAGCGATGAGCTTGTCTTCACGTAGCGTCTGACCCAGGCGTGGCGCGGCCATCAGCGTGGCGCTGCGTTGCTTAAGCTCCTGACGCAACTGCGCGATACGATCGTTATCAACACCCGGCACTTCTGCCCAGCTTTGCAGTTTGCGCTGCTGGCGTTCAAATTCTTTGTGCAACTCTGCGCGGATATCGCCGCGCTCAAAAACATCCAGCAGATCGCCTACATTGCGAAAAAAGTGAAGCGCTGATGCGTGATCGCTGACAGGCAAATGGGATTTCATTTGCTGGATCAGAAATTCAATACGCAGCCAGGTGCGCATTTTTTCATTAAGGGGATGTTCAAAAAGAACCTGGGTATGCATTACCTGTTTTCCTGTTGTGCTGCCTGCGCCGCCAGATGCTGATAGCGCTGGTGCAGACGTTCCACGTCTGCGGCAAGGGCATCTGGCGCGCCGTTATTATTAATCACATCATCCGCAATGGTTAAGCGCGCTTCGCGCGTCGTCTGCGCGGCGAGGATCTGCTCTGCATGCTCGCGTGAAACATTGTCCCGCAACATGGTTCGCTGGATCTGCGTTTCGGGCGTTACATCGACCACCAGCACACGGTCGGCCCGCTTATGAAGCTGGTTTTCAACCAGTAGCGGCACTACCCACAGCACATAAGGCGAGGTAGCCTGCGCGATTTCTGTACGCGTTTGCTGTTGAATCAGCGGGTGAAGCAGCGCGTTAAGCCAGGCTTTTTCTTCGGGCTTCGCAAAGATCCTTTCTCTGAGCGCGCGACGATTAAGCGTGCCATCGGGATGGAGAATAGATTGACCAAAATGCGTGGCGATAGCCTCAAGGGCGGGCTGCCCGGGTTCCACAACCTGCCGGGCAATAATATCTGCATCGATAACAGTAACGCCTAAACGGGAAAAGGCATCGGCGACAGTACTTTTTCCACTACCAATTCCCCCCGTCAACGCGACCGTATAACCCATAACGCCATCATCCAGAATGTTGTAAAAACAAAACGTTAGCGGGAGGCTTTTTTTGCTTTGTCACGCCGGGCCCGCCACCGGGAAAGAAAAAGCGAACCTGATGAAACCGCTTTTCTCTCCACAAGGTAAATTTATAGGATTGTAGCGTAAAAAAGAGCGCTTTCGCAGTCTTGCGGGCCCATTATTAGTGCGTATGATAGCGTCACTGGAGTTGGCAGTTGTTCCGCCGCTTACGCTTACGTTCACGCGTTCATCGCCATTACCAGGAATCCGCTCATGCGTATTGAAGAAGATCTGAAGTTAGGTTTTAAAGACGTTCTTATCCGCCCTAAACGCTCTACCCTCAAAAGCCGCTCCGAAGTCGAGCTTGCTCGTCAATTCACATTCAAACAGTCTGGCGTTCAGTGGTCCGGCGTACCTATTATCGCCGCTAACATGGATACCGTCGGTACCTTTGATATGGCGAAAGCGCTGGCGGCATTCGATATTCTGACTGCCGTACATAAGCACTATAGCGTGCAGGAGTGGCAGGAATTCCTGAACGCCGTGCCGGAAACTGTGTTGCAGCACGTGATCGTTTCTACTGGCACTTCTGACGACGATTTTAATAAAACCAAAGAGATTCTGGCGCTTTCTCCGTTGCTTAAATTTATCTGTATTGATGTCGCGAACGGCTATTCCGAGCATTTCGTGCAATTCGTCAGTAAAGCGCGTAAAGCCTGGCCGGACAAAGCGATTATCGCGGGCAACGTGGTGACCGGTGAGATGTGTGAAGAACTTATTCTCGCAGGCGCGGATATCGTTAAAGTGGGCATCGGTCCGGGCTCGGTTTGCACCACGCGAGTGAAAACCGGCGTCGGCTATCCGCAACTTTCTGCGGTTATCGAATGCGCTGACGCAGCGCACGGTCTGGGCGGGCGTATTATCAGCGATGGCGGCTGCACCGTGCCGGGGGATGTGGCGAAGGCGTTTGGCGGCGGCGCGGATTTCGTTATGCTGGGCGGCATGCTGGCGGGCCACGATGAGAGCGGCGGCACTGTGGTTGAGCAAGATGGCGAGAAATTTATGCTGTTCTACGGGATGAGTTCCGAGTCTGCAATGAACCGCCACGTGGGCGGCGTTGCGCAATACCGCGCGGCAGAAGGTAAAACGGTGAAGCTCCCGCTGCGCGGCCCGGTAGAAAATACCGCTCGCGATATTATGGGCGGGCTGCGTTCCGCCTGCACTTACGTCGGCGCTTCTCGTCTGAAAGAGCTGACCAAACGCACCACTTTTATCCGCGTTCAGGAACAGGAAAACCGCATTTTCAACACACTGTGATGTTCCCAAACCGGCGCAGCCTCTGCGCCGGTTTATCGCAGGCCGCTCATGGCATCGCCCAGGTTAAACAGCGGCAGGTACATCGCAATCACCAGCGTACCTATAATCAGCCCAATCACAATCATCATGATGGGTTCAAGCGAAGTCGCCAGCGTTTCCGCTCGCTGCTGCGTTTGTTGAGTATGCCATTGCGCAAGACGCGCCAGCATGATGTCCAGCGCGCCGGTCTCTTCGCCTGTCCGTATCATCTGCATACACAACGTACTGAACCCGGCTTCGTCTTCTATCGCCTGACAGAAAGGCAACCCTTGCGCTATCTTCGTGCGGATCCGCGCAATCGTTGCTTGCCAGAAGGGAGAGGAGAGCGTCATTTCTACTGAGGTTAACCCCTGCAGCAGGGGGATGCCCGACTGCTGCGTCATCGTCAGCACGGTATAAATCTGGCTGAGTTTCTGGCCACGCAACAACAGACCGAACAGCGGCAGCTTAAGCCCCATTTTTTCTTCAGCCAGCCGCCAGGCGGGACGTTTGCGGAAAAATATAATAGCGGCGACGCAAAGCGTTCCCGCGCTTATCCATACCGGACCATAGCGTGTAAGCCCCTGCGAAAACGCGATAACCGCACGCGTTATCCAAGGCAATGGCGTTGAAAAAGAGGCGTAAATCGCCGCGAATTGCGGCAGCACAAACCCCGCCATGCCCAGAGTCATCGCCAGCGCCATAATAAGGATAATCACCGGATAACGCAGCGCTTTGCCGACTAACTGGCGAAGACGCTGCTGCTCTTCCTGTTGGTTTGCCAGCTTCTCACAGCAAATATCCAGCTTACCCGTCATCTCGCCGGTGTTAACTAAAGAGACCGCCAGTGGCGTGAACACGTCCGGCCATGCCTTCATCGCCTGAGAAAGCGTTACACCGCGCTGGACTTCACCGGCAATTTGCTCCAGCAGCGCGCGCCATTGAGCGGAACTTTGCTGTTGGGCAAGCAACGCTAATCCATCGGTAAGAGAAACGCCCGCCTGTAGCAGCGTTGCCAGTTGGCGAATAACCGGCAGGCTGTGCATACCCCGCCAGAGACGTTTATTCACCGGGGCCTTGCGTAACGAAAGCGGATGCAACCCGGCCTCGCTGAGATGCAGCAAGGCCTGAGGGCGGTCGCTTGCCCAGAGCTGGCCGCTCAGGCGCTCTCCCTGGTTGTTTAGCCCTTGCCAGCGCCAGAGTTGATTAGCCATCCGGGAAGCCCAGCACCCGGTAAATCTCTTCGATGGTTGTCAGCCCCTCTTCAACAGCCAGACATCCGCTTTCGAACAGTGAAACCATCCCCTGTTGGCGGGCCAGCGCTTCGATTTCCCGCGCAGGTAAACCCTCCAGCATTGCCTGACGAAGCGCAGCGTTTACCGGCAGCAGTTCAAACAGCGCGAGCCGCCCGTAAAAACCGCTGTAGCAGCGTTCGCAACCGTTAGCTTGCCATTGAGGCAGTGGACGAGGAAAAAGACCGGCTGGTAAACGTAGCGGCTCCGGCAGAGCGCTGCGACAGCAAGAACATAGCTTTCTTACCAGCCGCTGGGCGATAACCAGTTGAAGCGCGGAGGTTAACATCCAGCGCGGCACGCCCATCTGCTCCAGCCTGACGAGCGTATCCGACGTGGAGTTAGTGTGTAGCGTCGAAAGCACCAGATGGCCCGTCTGCGCCGCTTTAATAGCGATTTCCGCCGTTTCGCCGTCACGAATTTCACCAATCATGATGATGTCAGGGTCCTGGCGCAGCAGCGCACGCAACACACGCTGAAAAGTCAGCCCGGCTTTGGGATTGATTTGCGTCTGGTTGAGGCCCGGCAAAGGGATCTCTACCGGATCTTCCACGCTGCAAAGATTGACCTGCGGGTTATTCAACGCGCCAAGGGCGCTGTAAAGCGTAACGGTTTTTCCGCTTCCCGTGGGGCCGGTGACCAGTATCAAACCTTGCGGGCAGTTTAGCGCCTGTGAAAAGCAGGCCTGCTGCTGCGCCGACATCCCCAGCGCTTCCACCTCCAGCGCCTGCTCCGTCTGTTGCAGTACGCGAAGCACCACTTTTTCACCATATCGGGAGGGCAGGGTGGAAAGGCGAAACGAGACATTCTTACCTTCAAGCTCAATGGTGAACTGGCCATCCTGCGGCAGACGACGCTCGGCGATATCCAGCTTGCCGAGCACCTTAAGGCGCGCCGTTAACGTCAGGCCCGTTTCCACAGGCAGCGGCGTAAGGGATTGCAACACGCCATCAATACGCAGCCGTATACGACAGGCGGTTTCGCCAGGCTCGATATGAATGTCGGAGGCGCGTCGTGAAAGCGCCTGTTGCAGAATATGATTGACCCGCTCCGTCGCGTTGCCGTTTTCCTCCGCAAGCAGGCTTGAGCCGGAAGGCGTTTCGAGCCGTTGCTGCTTTTCAAACCGTTCGGCAGACCAGCATTCAATATCGATATGCTTTTGCGTGGCGAAGCGTAACGCTTCCATTAACTCCTGCGCCGGGCTGCCGACTACGGCGATGTGAATCGCCGTTTCGTCTACCGCCAGCACCAGCGCGTTGTAGCGCTGGCACAAGCGGTTCAATGCATCCTGATTCATACTGACCTGCCTTATTTCCCGTCAAAGCGGAACACATCTTCGCAGGCCTGCTGCAGGGCGCCGCCGCCGGTCACGGAGCAATTTCTCTGCCATGACTCCATACCATTGTTATTGTTCCATTTAGGCGTCAATGTCAGCGTTAAGCCGTTCAGGCTTTCCTGGCCTGTAATAGCGATGACCCCCGCCGCCACGCTCATCTCTGAAATGTACCGTGTGGTTTTGACCGCCGGAATGGCGTTGCTGCCCGCGTCGCAGCTGCTGACGCCGCCACGATCGATGGCGCAAAGCTCCACGGCCGTGCGGTAAGGCGTGATGGTTTGCAGTACATCCGTCAGCGCCGCTTTACGCAGGTAGTTCTGGTAAGCGGGCACGCCGATGGCGCTAAGAATAGCGATGATGCCGATAACCACCATCAGTTCGATGAGCGTAAAACCTCGTTGTTTTTCCATGGTTCCTCCTTGTTGTCAGTGGCGACACTGTGACAAGAGAGGCGGTAATAGACGAGTGGCAAAAGTGGTTTCAGGAAGGATGATTCCAGCCTGTTTTCATCGCTTGCAATGAAACGAAACGGGTTTACGAGCAGGCTCGCAAAGTTGAGAGAAGGATGGGCGGATAGCCCATCCTGAAGCGGGGCGGTTAGCGAAAACGCATAGAGAGATCGAGCGCGCGGATGTGCTTCGTCAGCGCGCCGACCGAGATATAGTCAACGCCGGTTTCAGCAAATTCGCGCAGCGTTTGCGAGGTGACGTTACCGGAAACTTCCAGCCGCGCCTGGCCTGCGGTACGGCTTACCGCCTCACGCATCTGGGCGACCGTGAAGTTATCCAGCATGATGATATCGGCGCCCGCTTTCAACGCTTCGTCCAGCTCCTCCAGCGTCTCCACTTCCACTTCAACCGGCACATCCGGGTGCAGCCAGAACGCTTTTTCGACAGCCTGACGTATCGAGCCGGAGGCGATTATATGGTTCTCTTTTATCAGGAACGCATCAGAGAGGCCCAGACGATGATTGTTGCCGCCGCCGCATAGCACGGCATATTTCAGTGCGGTACGCAGGCCGGGTATGGTTTTGCGGGTATCCAGCAGCTGGGTTTTTGTCCCGGCAAGCAAAGCGACATACTCGCGCACCTGGCTTGCAACACCGGAAAGCGTCTGGACGAAGTTAAGCGCGGTGCGCTCGCCGGTAAGCAGCACGCGGGCCGGGCCTTCGAGTTCAAACAGCGGCTGATCCGCTTTCACCTGGTCGCCATCTTCCACATGCCAGGTTACCTTTACATTGCCGCCGAGCTGGATAAAAACCTCTTCCACCCAACGTTTACCGCAAAACACACCCTCTTCGCGTGTGATGACTACTGCATGAGAGCGACTCTCTGACGGCAACAATTGCGCGGTAATATCGTTGTCGGCGTTAATGTCGCCGCCCAGGTCTTCTCGTAGCGCCAGGGCCACTGTTTGCGGGATATCAAGGTTGATTCGTTCCAGTAGCGCGTCACGTCGGTGGTCGGGGTTGTAGCGGCGAGGCGGCATGATAAAACTCCAGATTGGTGGCTAATCATCAGAGTGAAACATGCTACTCTGAAGCGACTTTCAGTACCATATTAAGGAGAATCTTACATGCAGCTGAGAGATGGCTGGCTGGAGGGGGCAAGGCGGGAGCCTTCGCCGCATTATGACTGCCGACCTGAGGATGAGACCCCTTCATTGCTGGTGGTGCACAATATCAGCCTGCCGCCCGGGGAGTTTGGCGGCCCGTGGATAGACGCGCTGTTCGCCGGCACGCTCGATCCTGATGCGCACCCTTACTTTGCCGGCATCGCCCATCTGCGCGTTTCCGCCCACTGTCTGATTCGTCGCGACGGTGAGATCGTGCAGTATGTTCCTTTTGATAAACGCGCATGGCATGCGGGCGTTTCTACCTATCAGGGCCGCGAACGCTGCAACGATTTCTCCATCGGCATTGAACTGGAAGGCACCGATACGCTGCCTTATACCGATGAACAGTATCGGCAACTGGTTGCCGTTACCCGCGCGCTTATCCCGCTTTATCCGCAGATTGCCGCTAATATTACAGGCCATAGCGATATTGCCCCGGCGCGTAAAACCGACCCCGGCCCGGCGTTTGACTGGACGCGTTTTCGCGAGGCGTTGGCCGGTCAGGTGGAAAAGGAGATGAGATGACGTTATTTACGCTGCTGCTGGTGCTGTTTGCTGAACGCCTGTTTAAGCTTGGCGAGCACTGGCAGCTTGACCACCGTCTCGAAGCGCTGTTTCGTCGCCTGCGCCACTTTTCACTGGTCCGCACGCTTGGTATGACGATCCTGGTGATGTTGATCGTCTTTCTTTGCGTTCGCGCGCTGCAGGGGATCTTTTTTAATGTGCCGCTGCTGGTGTTCTGGATCCTGCTGGGGCTGCTCTGCATCGGCGCAGGCCAGGTGCGCCTGCATTATCATGCGTACCTGAAGGCCGCCAGTCGGGATGATGCTCATGCCCGCGAGAACATGGCCTATGAGTTAACGCTTATTCACGGAGTGCCGCCGGATTGCGACGAGCGCGAGTACTTGCGCGAGCTGCAAAACGCGCTGCTGTGGATTAACTACCGTTTTTATCTGGCGCCGTTGTTCTGGTTTGTCGTGGGCGGCCCATGGGGGCCGGTTACGCTGATGGGCTATGCCTTCCTGCGCGCCTGGCAGACCTGGCTTGCGCGCCACCATTCGCCGCGCCAGCGCCTTCACTCCGGCATCGACGCGATCCTGCATGTGCTTGACTGGGTGCCGGTAAGGCTTGTCGGGGTGGTTTACGCTCTGCTGGGGCACGGCGAGAAGGCGTTGCCCGCCTGGTTCGCCTCGCTTGGCGATCGCCACTCTTCGCAGTATCAGGTGTTGACGCAGCTGGCGCAGTATTCTCTCGCCCGCGAACCACATCTCGATAAAATCGAGACGCCTAAAGCGGCCGTCTCGATGGCGAAGAAAGCGTCGCTGGTGATAGTGGTTATCGTGGCGCTGCTGACGATTTACGGCACGCTGGTGTAGCGTGCCGCGCTGTCAGGAATGATCGGCGGGAGGGATGCCAAATTGCGGCATCCCTTCTTCATTCCAGCCGATGAGCTTCAGCCGGGTATGGCGGTTCGGGTCATAAAGCGGGTCGCCTTCTATTTCTGTGTAGTTGCGGGCGTGATAGACCAGCACATCCTGCCCGTCCTCCGTCGTGGTAAAGCTGTTGTGCCCTGGCCCGTACTGCCGGTTTTCGTAGCTGGTGGTAAAAACCGGCTGCGGCGATTTACGCCAGTTATGCGGGTTGGTTATCTCCGCCGCCAGGTCTATCCACAGCAGCCCCATGCAGTAGTTCTCATCGGTCGCGCTCGCGGAGTAGCTAATAAACAGCCGCTCGCCTTGTCTGAGCACCGCAGGCCCCTCGTTGACCATAAAGCCCCGGCACTCCCAGTCGAACTCCGGCTTGCTTAACATCACCGGCTCGCCCTTGAGCGTCCACGGGTTGGCCATCTCGCAAAGATAAATGTTCGAGTTGCCAGGGATGTCGGGCGCTTTCTGCGCCCATAAATACCAGCGCTTGCCCTGATGCTCGAAGGTGGTGGCGTCCAGCGCGAAAGTATCAAACTGCGTTTTTATCTGGCCTTTCTCCTCCCAGGTGCCGGTGAGCGGATCGGCGTCGGCGCATTCCAGCGCGAACATGCGGTGCTGGAACATATTGAGATGATCGAGCGCTTTGGTAGGCGCGGCGGCGTAATAGATGTACCACTTGCCCTGAATAAAGTGCAGCTCCGGCGCCCAGATGAGTTCGCTCATCGGGCCGCGCTCCGGCTTGCGCCAGACCACGACCGGCTCTGCGTGGCGCAGCCCTGCAAGCGTGGCGGAGCGGCGAATTTCCAGACGGTCATATTCCGGCACCGAGGCGATGAAGTAATAAACGCCGCTGTGGCGCAGAATAAACGGGTCGGCGCGCTGCTCAATAAAAGGGTTCGGCCAGGCAGAAATGGTCATAATGCTTTCCTTACTGTGTCGGCGGTCTTGATATCCTGATAGTCGCGCAGCTCATGGTAGTTAACGCGACGTTTCTCAAGATCGGCCTGAATCGTTTTCATCAGGTCGCGATCCACTTTCAGCAGGCGAACCACGCCGGCGGTAATGAGGTAACCCACGCCCGGGATCACGGTGAAGAGCAGCATAATGCCGTTGATAGCCGTCGCGCTTTGCTGCTTCGCACCGGCGTCGTAGCCATACCAGGAGAGCAGAAAGCCGACCATCGCGCCCGCTATCGCCAGCCCAACCTTCAGGAAAAAGATATTGCCGGAAAAGCTAATGCCGGTGATGCGCTTGCCGGTTTTCCACTCGCCATAGTCATCCACATCCGCCATCAGCGACCAGTGCAGCGGGGAAGGGATTTGATGCAGCACGTTCAGCAGGAAATACATCGTCACGATGAGCGCGGTGGCATGCGGATTCAGGAAGTAAAAGCCCACCGAGAAAATAGCGAGCGCGACGTTAATCCAGAAGAAGACCTTAAGCTTGCACCAGCGGTCGGTGAGCACTTTCGCCAGCATGCTGCCAATCATCATGCCCACCACGCCGAGGCTGATAAACAGCGTGGCGAAGCTGGTGCTCTGGCCCATCACCCAGGTCACGTAATACATGGTGGCGGCCATGCGGATAAAGCCCGGGCAGACGTTGCAGAGGGTCAGCAGCAGAATGCGCACCCACTGGTCGTTTTTCCAGATATCTTTCATGTCCGCTTTGAGGTCGTCATTGCTCGGCACCGCCGGCTGAATACGCTCGCGCACCGTGGCGAAACTGAACAGGAACATGCACATGCCAATCAGGGCCAGCACGGTCATCGCCATCTGGTAGCCCTTCGCTTTATTATCGCCGCCGAACCAGTCGGCCATCGGCAGCAGCGTCAGCGAAAGCAGCAGCGTGGCGATGCCTACCATAACAAAGCGATAAGACTGGCAGGCGACGCGCTCCTGCGGGTCGTTGGTGATGACGCTGCCGAGCGAGCAATAGGGGATGTTGATCGCCGTGTAGGTCAGCGAAAGCAGGAAGTAGGTGACAAAGGCATAGACAACCTTGCTGCTATAGCTCCACTCCGGGGTAGTAAACATCAGCACGCTGAAGAGGGCATAAGGGACGGCAATCCACAGCAGCCATGGACGAAACCGGCCAAACCGGCTGCGGGTTCGGTCCGCAATCGCGCCCATTATTGGGTCCGTTACCGCGTCTACCACGCGGATAGAGAGCAATAATACGCCCACCAGCGCCGGCGCCAGGCCAAAAATGTCCGTATAAAAATAGTTAACAAACAGCATGATGGCGCCAAAGATGATATTGCATCCGGCATCGCCCATTCCATAGCCGATTTTTTCTTTTACCGACAGCTTGTTGTTATTCATCGACGCGACTCCATTGAATCATTATGGACAGGAGTATTGGTCCGATGAGAGAAAAGTGCGCAGCAGTAACAGGGCGCAGAGATGGATAATCGGGCTATCGAAGCCAAAATGTGAAGCAGATAACAAAGCGCTTCGGCAGTTGAAACAGGGCAGGGCGCGATAAGAGATTCATCAGGGGTGGTCGGGCGGCGGAACGCCAAATTGCGGCATGCCGTTGTCATCCCAGTGGAAGATCTTCGCCCGGGTATGGCGGCACGGGCAATATGCAGGGTCGCCTTCGCCTTCCGTACTCATGCGCGCATGATAAACCAGCACATCCTGGCCATCCGGCGTTTTAGTAAAGCTATTATGGCCAGGACCGTACTGCTGGTTTTCAAGGTGGGTCATAAAGACCGGGTCGGGCGATTTATGCCAGCTTTCGGCGTTAAGCAGATCGTCAGTGATATCCGCCCAGAGCAGGCCTAAGCAGTAGTGCTTGTCTGTGGCGCTGGCGGAATAGCTGATAAAAATGCGGTTGCCATGCGTCACTGCGGCTGGCGCTTCGTTAACCGGATAGCCCTGTTTTTCCCACTCATAATCAGGCTTGCTCAGCAGCACCGCCTTGCCTATCAGCGTCCACGGGTTTGCCATTTCACTCAGGTAGATATTGGAGTTGCTCTCAATATTGGGCGTCTTTTGCGACCATGTGTACCACAGCTTGCCTTTAAGCACGAAAACGGTAGCGTCCAGCGAAAACGTATCCAGCGCCGTTTTAATCTGCCCTTTGTCTGTCCATTTACCGGTGAGCGGGTCCGGGTCGCTGCACTCCAGCACAAACATGCGGTGCTGCCGCGTGTTGCCCTTCATTTCATGTGTTGAGGTGGCTGAGAAGTAGAGATACCACTTGTCCTGAATATTATGCAGCTCTGGTGCCCAGATAAGCAGGCTCATCGGGCCGCTATCGGGTTTACGCCAGACCACCACTGGTTTCGCCGTATTAAGCCCCTCAAGCGAGGAGGCGCGGCGCAGCTCAAGCCGGTCATATTCCATGACTGACGAAGCAAAGTAGTACTGGCCGCCATGCAGCAGTACGGAAGGATCCGAGCGATAACGAACAAGCGGGTTCGGCCAGGGAGAATCATTCATGCGGCCTCCTCTTTCTGTATTCAAGTTGTATAAGTGTGCGCTAAATCACTGGCTCTGCGCGGCTCCAGTAGACGATTCTGCGCTGAAAAAGCAGTCGCGGCGAAGAGTTACGCTATCTGTGGCTTTATTCGTGAACGTAAACAGGGGATTGGCGGGAAGCGAATGTTGCGGCGTTTGAAAATAATATTTGTAAAGAAAACGCCCCGGGCAGCAAGCCGACCGGGGCATTTTGATGCAAAAAATGGATTAATGCGCTTTTACGGTTTTCGCGCTGCGCTGCGTTTTAATCCAGTAACCGATGCCCAGAATGGCAATCCAGACCGGGATCAGCCAGACAGAAATCGCCATCCCCGGCGTTACTGCCATAATCACCAAAATCGCCGCCATAAAGAGCAGGCAGACCCAGTTGCCCAGCGGATAGAAGAGCGCCGGGAAGCGGGTTTTCACGCCCTGACTATCTTTCTTACGGCGGAATTTGATATGGGCAAGGCTAATCATGGCCCAGTTAATCACCAGCGCTGAGACGACCAGCGCCATCAGCAGGCCAAAGGCTTCGCCAGGCATCAGGTAGTTAATCACCACGCACAGCGCGGTGGTAACCGCAGACACCAGGATGGTATTGACCGGCACGCCGCGTCTGTCTACTTTCAGCAGCGATTTCGGCGCGTTGCCCTGCTGCGCCAGGCCGAACAGCATACGGCTGTTGCAGTATACGCAGCTGTTATAGACCGACAGCGCCGCCGTGAGGATAACGATATTCAGCGCATTCGCTACCAGCGAGTCGCCCAGCTCGTGGAAGATAAGCACAAACGGGCTGGTATCCGCGGTTACGCGCGTCCACGGCATCAGCGAAAGCAATACCGCCAGCGAGCCTACATAGAAGATGAGGATGCGATAGATAACCTGATTCGTTGCTTTCGGGATGCTGACTTCCGGGTTATCCGCTTCTGCCGCGGTAATGCCCACCAGTTCAAGGCCGCCGAAAGAGAACATGATGATAGCCATCATCATCACCAGCCCCATGGTGCCGTGCGGCAGGAAACCGCCTTGCTCCCAGAGGTTGCGCACGGTCGCCTGCGGGCCTGCGCCGCCGCTGAACAACAGCCAGCCGCCAAAGAGGATCATGGCGATAACAGCGACCACTTTGATAATCGCAAACCAGAACTCCATCTCACCGTACACTTTTACGTTGGTCAGGTTAATGGCGTTGATAAGCACGAAGAAGGCCGCCGCAGAAACCCATGTTGGGATCTCCGGCCACCAGAACTGAATATACTTGCCGACAGCGGTGAGTTCCGCCATTGCCACCAGAACGTAAAGCACCCAGTAGTTCCAGCCGGAAGCGAAACCGGCGAAACCGCCCCAGTATTTATAGGCAAAATGGCTGAAGGAGCCGGCTACCGGCTCATCAACCACCATTTCGCCAAGCTGGCGCATGATTAAAAATGCGATAAAGCCGGCAATCGCGTAGCCAAGGATAATGCCGGGACCCGCAGACTGGATAACGGATGCGCTGCCCAGAAAGAGCCCCGTTCCGATTGCTCCACCCAGCGCGATAAGCTGGATATGGCGGTTTTTAAGGCCGCGCTTCAGCGTTTCGCCGTGCTGTTGACCTTCCATAAGTGAACCTCGTGTGTGGTTGTTTCTCTTCAGCGTGGCCGCTGTAATTTATTAATTCCGTCGTTTGTAGTTTTTTCTTTACGGAGCAAAAACCGGAATTTTTATATAAATGCTTCCGTAGGGCCAAGAATAGTGATAAGCGCCCGCGAATGCACCTGCTTTCGCGAGGGGCACTGTCGGAGTGAATAAAAAGAAACCATTTGTAAATGGCGCGGTGCGGAGACGCTACGGGTCGATGAGGAAGATTAAGCTAAAAATACGCCTGGTTATTCATATAACTTTGTGGTGAATCGGTTCAGGATGAAAAGTTGTGCGTTTCGATAAAGTTAAAACTACTCCTTGCGAGGTAAATGGTTAATTTGTTCAAAGTTACATTTCTGAAACATCATTTCTGTAGGGTTGTTAAAATGTGCCTGCTTTCCTGATTTCAATCAAAACCAATATGGACAGAAGGTGAATACTTTGTTACTTTAGCGTCACGAACATGCAATTGGTCATACCAATTGACTCCGGGCGAATGGCAGAGACAGGGAACATGGCCTACAGCAAAATCCGCCAACCTAAACTTTCTGATGTGATTGAGCAGCAACTGGAGTTTCTCATCCTCGAAGGGACGCTGCGTCCCGGCGAAAAACTTCCTCCTGAACGTGAGCTGGCCAAACAGTTCGACGTTTCTCGTCCCTCCCTGCGAGAGGCTATCCAGCGTCTCGAGGCGAAGGGCCTGCTGCTTCGTCGCCAGGGTGGCGGCACGTTTGTCCAGAACAGTCTGTGGCAGAGCTTCAGCGACCCGCTAGTAGAACTGCTCTCCGATCATCCCGAATCCCAGTTTGACCTGCTTGAAACCCGCCACGCGCTGGAGGGCATCGCCGCGTATTACGCTGCGCTGCGCAGCACGGACGAGGATCGGGTGCGCATTCGCGAGTTGCATCACGCCATTGAGCTGGCGCAGCAGTCCGGCGATCTGGATGCGGAATCCGATGCAGTGATGAAGTACCAAATTGCGGTGACAGAAGCCGCGCACAACGTAGTGTTGCTACACTTGTTGCGCTGCATGGAGCCGATGCTCGCTCAGAATGTTCGCCAGAATTTCGAATTACTGTATGCCCGGCGGGAGATGCTTCCGCTGGTCAGCAGCCATCGCACCAGTATTTATGAGGCGATTATGGCGAGGGAGCCGGAGCAGGCGCGCGAAGCGTCTCACCGTCACCTGGCCTTCATTGAGGAAATCTTGCTGGACCGCAGCCGTGAGCAAAGTCGTCGTGAACGCTCACTGCGCCGCCTACAGCAACGTAAGGACTAAGCGCCAGTGTTTTAGAGCGCGGCAACTAAACGCAGAACCTGTCTTATTGTGCTTTTAGTTGTTCAAATAATTTGGGTTATATCGCGGCGGCAAGCGCGCGAATCCCCGGGAGCATAGCGAACTATGTGGCCGGGGTGAGGAAGCGCAGCCAACAAAGAGAAACCTAAAATATGAAGAACAAAGAGCGCAATGGGACAGGTTCCAGACAAATCAACGTATTAGAGAGATAAGGAATACCCCCATGTCAGAACGTTTCCAAAATGACGTGGATCCGATCGAAACTCGCGACTGGCTACAGGCGATCGAATCGGTCATCCGTGAAGAAGGTGTTGAGCGCGCTCAGTATCTGATCGACCAGTTACTCTCCGAAGCCCGCAAAGGCGGCGTGAAAGTAGCGGCTGGTACAGGGGCTAGCAACTACGTCAACACTATTGCCGTTGAAGATGAACCGGAATACCCGGGCAATCTGGACCTTGAGCGTCGTATTCGTTCTGCCATCCGCTGGAACGCCATTATGACCGTTCTGCGCGCGTCCAAAAAAGATCTGGAACTCGGCGGCCACATGGCTTCCTTCCAGTCTTCAGCGACCATTTATGAAGTGTGCTTTAACCACTTCTTCCGCGCTCGCAACGACAAAGACGGCGGCGATCTGGTTTACTTCCAGGGTCACATCTCTCCGGGCGTTTACGCGCGTGCTTTCGTTGAAGGCCGCCTGACCGAAGAGCAGATGAATAACTTCCGTCAGGAAGTGCACGGCAACGGCCTCTCTTCTTATCCGCACCCGAAACTGATGCCGGAATTCTGGCAGTTCCCGACCGTTTCCATGGGGCTGGGCCCGATCGGCGCTATCTACCAGGCAAAATTCCTGAAATATCTGGAACATCGCGGCCTGAAAGATACCTCTGAGCAGACCGTTTACGCGTTCCTCGGCGACGGTGAGATGGACGAGCCGGAATCCAAAGGCGCCATCACCATCGCGACCCGTGAGAAGCTGGACAACCTGGTCTTCGTTATCAACTGCAACCTGCAGCGTCTGGATGGTCCGGTAACCGGCAACGGCAAGATCATCAACGAACTGGAAGGCATCTTCAGCGGCGCTGGCTGGAACGTCATCAAAGTGATGTGGGGCTCCCGTTGGGATGAGCTGCTGCGTAAAGACACCAGCGGCAAGCTGATTCAGCTGATGAACGAAACCGTTGACGGCGACTATCAGACCTTCAAATCCAAAAACGGCGCCTACGTTCGCGAGCACTTCTTCGGTAAATACCCGGAGACCGCCGCGCTGGTCGCTGACTGGTCTGACGATGAGATTTGGGCGCTGAACCGCGGCGGCCACGATCCGAAGAAAATCTACGCTGCATTCAAAAAAGCGCAGGAAACCAAAGGCAAAGCGACCGTCATCCTTGCTCACACCGTTAAAGGTTACGGCATGGGCGACACCGCTGAAGGTAAAAACATCGCGCACCAGGTTAAGAAAATGAACATGGACGGCGTGCGTTACGTTCGCGACCGTTTCAGCGTTCCGGTAGCCGATGCTGACCTGGAAAAACTGCCGTACATCACCTTCCCGGAAGGCTCTGAAGAGTACAAATACCTGCATGAACGCCGTCAGGCGCTGCACGGTTATCTGCCGTCCCGTCAGCCGAACTTCACCGAGAAGCTTGAGCTGCCGACGCTGGAAGACTTCCGTTCTCTGCTGGAAGAGCAGAACAAAGAGATCTCCACCACCATCGCTTTCGTTCGCGCCCTGAACGTGATGCTGAAGAACAACTCGATCAAAGATCGTCTGGTTCCGATCATCGCCGACGAAGCGCGTACCTTCGGTATGGAAGGTCTGTTCCGTCAGATTGGTATCTACAGCCCGAACGGCCAGCAGTACACCCCGCAGGACCGTGAGCAGGTTGCTTACTATAAAGAAGACGAGAAAGGCCAGATTCTGCAGGAAGGGATCAACGAGCTGGGCGCAGGTTCTTCCTGGCTGGCGGCGGCGACCTCTTACAGCACCAACAACCTGCCGATGATCCCGTTCTACATCTACTACTCCATGTTCGGGTTCCAGCGTATCGGCGACCTGTGCTGGGCGGCGGGCGACCAGCAGGCGCGCGGCTTCCTGATCGGCGGCACCTCCGGTCGTACCACCCTGAACGGCGAAGGTCTGCAGCACGAAGATGGTCACAGCCACATTCAGTCTCTGACTATCCCGAACTGTATCTCTTACGACCCGGCTTACGCTTACGAAGTCGCTGTGATCATGCACGACGGTCTGGAGCGTATGTACGGTGAGAAACAAGAGAACGTTTACTACTACATCACCACGCTGAACGAAAACTACCACATGCCGGCGATGCCGCAGGGCGCCGAGGAAGGTATCCGTAAAGGTATCTACAAACTCGAAACCGTTGACGGCGCGAAAGGTAAAGTTCAGCTGCTGGGCTCCGGCTCTATCCTGCGTCACGTACGTGAAGCAGCGCAGATCCTGGCGAAAGACTACGGCATCGGTTCCGATGTTTACAGCGTTACCTCCTTCACTGAGCTGGCTCGTGACGGTCAGGATTGCGAGCGCTGGAACATGCTGCACCCGATGGAAACCCCGCGCGTTCCGTACATCGCTCAGGTGATGAACGATGCGCCGGCCGTGGCGTCCACTGACTATATGAAACTGTTCGCCGAGCAGGTTCGTACTTATGTACCGGCTGATGATTACCGCGTACTGGGTACCGACGGTTTCGGTCGCTCTGACAGCCGTGAAAACCTGCGTCACCACTTCGAAGTTGACGCTTCTTACGTGGTTGTAGCAGCGCTGGGCGAACTGGCTAAACGTGGCGAAATCGACAAGAAAGTGGTGGCGGAAGCAATCACCAAATTCAACATCGATGCAGATAAAGTCAACCCGCGTCTGGCATAAGAGGTAAAAGAAGAATGGCTATCGAAATCAATGTACCGGACATCGGGGCGGACGAAGTTGAAGTCACCGAGATCCTGGTCAAAGTGGGCGACAAAGTTGAAGCTGAACAGTCGCTGATCACCGTAGAAGGCGACAAAGCCTCTATGGAAGTGCCGTCTCCGCAGGCGGGCGTTGTTAAGGAGATCAAAGTCTCCGTTGGCGACAAAGTCGAGACCGGCAAACTGATCATGATTTTCGATTCCGCCGAGGGTGCAGCCGCCGCTGCACCTGCGCAGGAAGAGAAAAAAGAAGCGGCTCCGGCGCAGTCTGCTGCCCCGGCTGCTGCGGCTGCAAAAGAGGTTAACGTACCGGATATCGGCGGCGACGAAGTTGAAGTCACCGAAATCCTGGTTAAAGTGGGCGACCAGGTTACCGCTGAGCAGTCTCTTATCACCGTTGAAGGCGACAAAGCCTCTATGGAAGTGCCGGCGCCGTTCGCCGGTACGGTTAAAGAGATCAAAATCAACACGGGCGACAAAGTTTCCACCGGTTCTCTGATTATGGTCTTCGAGGTGGCGGGCGAAGCGCCGGCTGCGCAGGCTAAACCGACCGTTACCGAGCAGGCGGCAACCGCGCCGGCGGCTGCGGCGGGCGCGAAAGAGGTTAACGTACCGGATATCGGCGGCGACGAAGTTGAAGTCACCGAAGTGCTGGTGAAAGTGGGCGACAAAGTCTCCGCTGAACAGTCTCTTATCACCGTCGAAGGCGACAAAGCTTCCATGGAAGTTCCGGCGCCGTTCGCGGGCACTGTGAAAGAGCTGAAAGTGAATGTGGGCGACAAAGTCTCCACCGGCTCGCTGATTATGGTCTTTGAAGTGGAAGGCGCTGCACCTGCTGCTCCGGCGGCGAAACAGGAAGCGGCGGCGCCCGCTCCGGCTGCACAGCCTTCTAAACCGGCTGCTGCTCCGGCGGCAAAAGCGGAAGGCAAGTCTGAGTTCGCTGAGAACGACGCTTACGTACACGCCACCCCGCTGATTCGTCGCCTGGCGCGCGAATTCGGCGTTAACCTGGCGAAAGTGAAGGGCACCGGTCGTAAAGGCCGCATCCTGCGCGAAGACGTTCAGGCTTATGTGAAAGAGGCGGTTAAACGCGCTGAAGCGGCGCCTGCCGCCGCTGCCTCTGGCGGTTCTCTGCCGGGCCTGCTGCCGTGGCCGAAAGTGGACTTCAGCAAGTTTGGTGAAGTGGAAGAAGTGGAACTGGGCCGCATCCAGAAAATCTCTGGCGCGAACCTGAGCCGTAACTGGGTGATGATCCCGCACGTTACGCACTTCGACAAAACCGACATCACCGACCTGGAAGCGTTCCGTAAACAGCAGAACGCCGAAGCGGAGAAGCGTAAGCTGGATGTGAAGATAACCCCGGTGGTCTTCATCATGAAAGCTGTCGCCGCAGCGCTTGAGCAGATGCCGCGCTTCAACAGCTCCCTGTCCGAAGATGGCCAGCGTCTGACGCTGAAGAAATACATCAACATCGGCGTGGCGGTGGATACCCCGAACGGCCTGGTGGTTCCGGTGTTCAAAGACGTGAACAAGAAAGGCATCATCGAGCTGTCTCGCGAGCTGATGACCATTTCCAAAAAAGCGCGTGATGGTAAGCTGACCGCTGGCGAAATGCAGGGCGGCTGCTTCACCATCTCCAGCATCGGCGGCCTGGGCACCACCCACTTCGCGCCGATCGTCAACGCGCCGGAAGTGGCTATCCTGGGCGTCTCCAAATCGTCCATGGAACCGGTCTGGAATGGTAAAGAGTTCGCGCCGCGCCTGATGCTGCCGATCTCGCTTTCCTTCGACCACCGCGTGATCGACGGGGCTGATGGTGCGCGCTTTATCACCATCATCAACAACACGCTGTCTGACATTCGCCGTCTGGTGATGTAAGCGAAGAAGCCGGCCTGACGGCCGGCTTTTTTCTGATAATCTCGGGAGTTGCGTAAGATTATCGGCTGCTAAACAGGATTCGTTTGCCGTTTGTTGTTTCAAAATTGTTAACAATTTTGTAAAATGCGAGCGGATAGAACGTCCCGGTGGATGATGGGCGTAATAACAAAAGCGTCAGACCCGCCGGATATAAATTAAGAGGTCATGATGAGTACTGAAATCAAAACTCAGGTCGTGGTACTTGGGGCAGGCCCGGCAGGCTACTCTGCGGCCTTCCGTTGCGCGGATTTAGGTCTGGAAACCGTCATCGTAGAACGTTACAGCACCCTCGGCGGTGTTTGCCTGAACGTGGGTTGTATCCCTTCTAAAGCGCTGCTGCACGTAGCCAAAGTCATCGAAGAAGCGAAAGCGCTGGCGGAGCACGGTATCGTTTTTGGCGAGCCGAAAACCGATATCGACAAAATTCGCACCTGGAAAGAAAAAGTTATCAATCAGCTGACCGGTGGTCTGGCTGGTATGGCCAAAGGCCGTAAAGTGAAAGTGGTTAACGGCCTGGGTAAATTCACCGGCGCCAACACCCTGGAAGTTGAAGGCGAAAACGGCAAAACCGTTATCAACTTTGACAACGCCATCATCGCGGCGGGTTCCCGTCCGATTCAGCTGCCGTTTATTCCGCACGAAGATCCGCGCGTATGGGATTCCACTGATGCGCTGGAGCTGAAAGAAGTGCCGAAGCGCATGCTGGTCATGGGCGGCGGCATTATCGGTCTGGAGATGGGTACCGTTTACCACGCGCTGGGTTCAGAGATCGACGTGGTTGAAATGTTCGACCAGGTTATCCCGGCTGCCGATAAAGATGTCGTGAAAGTCTTCACCAAACGCATCAGCAAGAAATTCAACCTGATGCTGGAAACCAAAGTGACTGCCGTTGAAGCGAAAGAAGACGGTATCTACGTTTCCATGGAAGGCAAAAAAGCGCCGGCTGAAGCGCAGCGTTACGACGCCGTGCTGGTGGCTATCGGCCGCGTGCCGAACGGTAAAAACCTGGATGCGGGCAAAGCGGGCGTGGAAGTGGACGACCGCGGCTTCATCCGCGTTGACAAGCAGATGCGCACCAACGTGCCGCACATCTACGCTATCGGCGATATCGTCGGTCAGCCGATGCTGGCGCACAAAGGCGTTCACGAAGGCCACGTTGCCGCTGAAGTTATCGCGGGCATGAAGCACTACTTCGACCCGAAAGTGATCCCGTCCATCGCTTACACCGAGCCGGAAGTGGCATGGGTCGGTCTGACCGAGAAAGAAGCGAAAGAGAAAGGCATCAGCTACGAGACCGCCACCTTCCCGTGGGCAGCGTCGGGCCGTGCTATCGCTTCCGACTGCGCAGACGGTATGACCAAGCTGATTTTCGACAAAGAGACCCACCGTGTTATCGGCGGCGCGATTGTCGGCACCAACGGCGGCGAGCTGCTGGGTGAAATCGGTCTGGCTATCGAGATGGGCTGTGATGCTGAAGATATCGCACTCACCATCCACGCTCACCCGACTCTGCACGAGTCTGTGGGTCTGGCTGCTGAAATGTTCGAAGGCAGCATTACTGACCTGCCGAACCCGAAAGCGAAGAAAAAATAAGCCTCTTCGCTTTAGTGATAAACGCCTCTTCGGAGGCGTTTTTTATTCCCGCCTTACTCCTCCCGCTGCGTCATTCTTCCGTAACTACCTAATCTGGTAGGCAATTTTCGCTCAACCTTCATTTCTCGCTGCCGATATAAGGTTAAACAAGCTTACCGAGTGAGCTGTTCATTTATTGCTGTTGCCGTTAGCGGCGCACGGACAGGTATGCGCAGGACAAGGAATGCCGTTGAGTTTTGACCTTCTCTCAAATTGTGCCGCAGTTGTGCGGTCTCTACACACAATCTCACTGCATTTGGCTGGCGCGCCAGGCGTCCGGCTTTCTCTTTTTCGTCTCTCAGACGATTTCATCGACAAAAAAGGAAAAACTATGTCTTTTAAAAAGTTGGCTGCTGTTAGCGTGGTGTTGACCGCCTTTGCTCTCTCTGGTTGCGGCGCGATGACGACCGCTGTGAAAAAGCGTAACCTGGAAGTGAAAACCCAGATGAGCGAAACCGTCTGGCTGGAGCCTTCCTCTGAGAAAACGGTCTATATTCAGGTGAAAAACACCTCTGATAAAGATATGAGCAACCTGCAGACGCTGATTGCAAACGATCTTTCCGCGAAAGGTTACAAGGTGACCAGTTCGCCGGATACCGCTTACTACTGGGTGCAGGCTAACGTGCTGAAGGCCGACAAAATGGATCTGCGCGAATCGCAGAATTACCTGAAGAGCGGTTACGAAGGGGCGGCTATGGGCGCGGCGCTGGGGGCGGGCATCACCGCTTATAACAGCAACTCGTCGGGTGCGGCGCTGGGCGTAGGCCTGGCGGCGGGTCTGATTGGCCTGGCGGCTGACGCGATGGTGGAAGATGTTAACTACACCATGGTCACTGACCTGCAGATTTCAGAGCGCAGCAAAGCGGCGGTAACCACCGACAACATCGCAGCCCTGCGTCAGGGAACCTCCGGCATCAAACTGCAAACCAGCAGCGAGCAGGGTAACCGTGCGAAATACCAGACCCGTGTCGTTTCCACCGCTAACAAAGTTAATCTGAAGTTTGAAGAAGCGAAACCACAGCTCGAAGCGCAGCTGGCGAAATCGGTCGCCAATATTCTGTAACCGTAGCGATAACGGACCGCTGACCAGGGCGGTCCGTTAAGCCGTAGGCTATCGCCGCTGTGTTACGCTTCTGTCGCCGCAGCTACGGCTGACGCCGCAAACAAACCCGGCGGGTAACGCGCCTACGGCGCCACAAGCTGCCACTGCCCATCTGGCTTATAGACCGATACCGCTTGTGCTTTTTCCGTCGTGTCGGGGCCAAGGTCCGCCTGCCAGACGTCGTCGTCGCCGTTAATCATAAAGCTCATTATGCCGCTTTCCCCATAACTGACCGGCCAGGCAATCATCGCAAAGCCGTTACGGTTATCAGGCAGAATGCGAAAATGGTAGCCGTGATATCCCACGCCCGGTTCTTTTGGGCTAAAAGCGGGGCCAAGCGGGCTGGGGGATTCCCCGGGTTTGACTGGCCAGTAAAGGCCATCTTTTTTCCCGGAAGTGCTAACGATTTTTTCCGCATAGCGTTGATGCATCGCGTAATAACGTTGTTGCGCATCCACATAGGCGTGCAGCGCCTCGATAGCGGCCAACTCGTTGCGGCCAATGGCGCGAGTCAATATTTCATCCTCCGCCGCCTGCATATCAAATCGCCAGCCTTCTGCCGCTTTTATCAGCGGAATCGGCAGCTGCCAGCCGTTATCGCCAACCACCAGGTGCGCGGTATTGCCTTGCTGAACGATACGATGGCCGGTTTTCCAGTCGCGCAGAAAACGCGCAACGGCCTCGGGATCAACCCCTTCAGGAGGTAAAAATTGTCGCCAGTCTTCGCCGAGAAGTTGATTCAGCGCGGTTTCGTTTTGTTGTTCAATCGCCTGCGTCAGCGCATCGGCAGCCTGTTCCGGGGTAGTGAATGGCTGATTGGCGAAGGCGTGAACGGAGACCATGAACAACGCCAGCGCAGTGAGTCGTTTTAGCTTCATTTTCTGTCCCTTAGCGATGGCGGTTAAAGTCGCGGTTTTCAGCGCGTCGCTCTCTGGCGGGCGCGCGCTCCCGATTTGTCGACGCATATTGACGGCTCAGCATTCCGCGCTGTTGTTGCGCCTGCCAGCTGGCTGAGCGGCTGTCGTTACCGCTTAACGCATTCGCGCGCGCCGTGTTATAGCGAGTCGGTGACGGACGCGCCGCAGAGATGGCTTCACGCTGGGGTTTATTCGCCCGCTGCGTTTTCTGCGGGCGGTTGGCCTGTTGCTGCGCGCGGGGTTTATCGGTGTCGTAGCCCCGGTAGTTATTGCGTTGCGCTATCTGTTTTAGCTGCTGATTCGCCGCCTGCCGCTGCGCATCTTTTGTGGCCGGGCGTGGCGTTGACGTCCGGTTTTTACCGGCGGCTTGCTGGAGCTGCGCCATGGCTGCCTGTCGCTGGCTATCCCGGTTAACCGGTTTCGGCGAAACGGCGTTTACGCTTGCTGCGGCGTTGGCGCGATACTGCGTGGCGACACGGTTGTCAGAGTAGGGAACGCCGTTGCGATAGGCGGGATTATGCTGCCAGCGCAACGCGTTATCGACGCGATGCTCTCCGGTTATCTTGTTGAAATTATTTACATTGATGTTGATGTTGTCGCCATCGTGGTAATAGCCGTCACCGTGATGATGGTCGTCATGGTCATCGTCGTCCCAGTCGATACTGCTGAACAGCGCATAGGTCGTCGCGACGCCGAGGCTGTAACCCAATCCTTTAACGAAGCTCTCGCCGAATTGCTCGCCAGGCGTCGGCGGCAGGTAAACCGGCGGGTAAGTGGCGTTCGGCCACGTGCCGTAGACCGTCGCCGGGTTATAGGTCGGCACATAAACAACCTGCGGATCGGCGGGTTCGATTTTAATAATCGTCGGGCTGCTGGCGGGTTGCGGTGCTGCCCCGTTAGCTTGTTTTGTCGGGGCAGGCGTTGCCGCTTTTGTCGTCGTGGTGACTTTCTGCTGCGCAGTGGAGGTCAGCGCGCCGGTTTGCTGAGCCAGTGCGCGCAGCCTTTGCACCGAGTCCATCACATCGTTGGGCTGCGCCAGGAATGCGTCGCCGAGATTTTGCACCCACTGCGGGTTTTCACCCAGCAATGACATGAGCTGCGGGAAGGCGACCAGCGATTTTACGCTCGCGTCCCAGGGCTGGTTCTTAGCCGCCTCTATCGCCGCATCGCCCTGCAGTCTGGGGTTATCCCGCGACCACTGCACCGCCTGAAGCACATTCGCCGGGTAAGTCGCCGCCATCAAAATTTGCGACAGCAGCGCGTCAGGGTAGAGCGCGACGGGCGCAACCCATTGGTCAATTTGCGCGGCCGTATAAGTGGGCGAGACAGGCGTTACGGGAGTGGGCTGGTTCGGTGCCGACGCGGTGGCGGCAGGCTGAGTTTGCGCTGGTGCGACAGGCGCGGTTTCGTTCACAGCCGCAGGCGTCTGGCTTTTTACGAATAGCGCGCCTGAGGCCGCCAGGAGCCCGGCGCTGCATAGCAGGGCAAACAGATGTGGCTTGAAAGGCAACTTCATAGGAAACTCCGACGAGAGCGATGCCATAGGGCGTTTGGGGTGCCGCGAGTATATCCTTCGTTTTTTTGCGGTTTTAGCTTTAACTGGCGATGAACCGCATCCGTCCAAATAAAACTGTGAGTATTTATTGCACAATTATAAGCGACAATAAATTTGCCGCTGTGATGTCGCCTGAAAGACCGCCCTTGCGGGCGGTCAGGAGCGTAATTGCCTAAGTTCAGGATGAACCGAATGTGGATGTCTGAAATGTTCCAGCCGCCCTGCATCAGCGCCATCGCTGCGCTTAATACAATGAGAAGCGTATAGAGCAAACGCATTTCCATTGCGCGTAATCCCTTGCGGGCTACCTCGATTCCTTCTTCATCGGGAAAGGCAGAACCAGGCAAGGGTGTTGTACTTGCCACGTAGGGTCAGAGAACTGCTTCCGGGCCCGGTGACTGGCTGCTACGCCAGCGAAGCAGGCCAGCGGGCAAGGTAAACCGTTTTTTCCAGGGCTGAAAGCCGTTTTAAAGCGTTGCATTGGCTTACATGTAAATTCCGAAAGCGGTGCGCAAATCGTACAGTTCGACTTGCCCCTTTTTTTAACCGATGGCATGATTCATTTCGTGTTGTACTTGCCACATAACCTGTGTGAAGGTGCCTGCTACCACCCGCGCACAACAAGAAGACCGCCGTCAGGCGGTTTTTTTGTGCCTGAAATCTCACTTCTGAAACGCGTTATGCGTTGCTTAACGATTCAGCAAATATTTAATGTTGCTTTTTTGTAAACAGATTAACAGAGACCCCAATTCCTGCTATTCTGCCCGACGCGGAACCGGGCATTTACCCTACAAACTGCTGTCTCACAGGAGCGTGAAGAGAATAGCCTGGCTCCCCATATGACAATGAGAGCGAGGAGAACCGTCGTGCTAGAAGAATACCGTAAGCACGTAGCTGAGCGTGCCGCCGAGGGGATTGTAGCCAAACCCTTAGATGCAACCCAAATGGCCGCGCTCGTCGAGCTGCTGAAAACCCCGCCAGCGGGTGAAGAAGAGTTTCTGTTAGATCTGCTTACCAACCGTGTACCCCCAGGCGTTGACGAAGCCGCCTACGTAAAAGCCGGATTCCTTGCCGCTATCGCCAAAGGCGAAGCCTCCTCTCCGCTGGTCACCCCGGAAAAAGCGATTGAACTGCTGGGCACCATGCAGGGTGGTTATAACATTCACCCGCTGATTGACGCGCTGGATGATGAAAAGCTGGCGCCGATTGCCGCCAAAGCGCTGTCTCATACGCTGCTGATGTTCGATAACTTCTACGACGTGGAAGAGAAAGCGAAAGCGGGCAACGCCCACGCGCAGCAGGTTATGCACTCCTGGGCGAATGCCGAGTGGTTCCTGTCTCGCCCATCGCTGCCTGAGAAAATTACCGTTACCGTCTTTAAAGTGACGGGCGAAACCAACACCGACGACCTTTCTCCGGCGCCGGACGCCTGGTCGCGCCCGGACATCCCGCTGCACGCGCTGGCGATGCTGAAAAACGCCCGTGACGGCATTGAGCCGGATCAGCCAGGCGCAGTCGGCCCTATCAAGCAAATTGAAGCGCTGGCGCAAAAAGGCTTCCCGCTGGCGTATGTTGGCGACGTCGTGGGCACCGGTTCATCCCGTAAATCCGCGACCAACTCCGTGCTGTGGTTCATGGGCGAAGATATCCCGTTCGTGCCGAACAAGCGCGGCGGCGGCGTGGTGCTGGGCGGCAAAATCGCGCCAATCTTCTTCAATACCATGGAAGATGCGGGCGCGCTGCCGATCGAAGTCGATGTGTCGAACCTCAATATGGGCGACGCTATCGATATCTACCCGTACAAAGGCGAAGTGCGTAATCACTACACTGATGAGCTGCTGGCCTCCTTTGAACTGAAAACCGACGTGCTGATTGACGAAGTGCGTGCGGGCGGCCGTATTCCGCTTATCATCGGCCGTGGGCTGACGACCAAAGCGCGCGAAGCGCTGGGTCTGCCGCACAGCGACGTGTTCCGTCAGGCGAAAGATGTCGCCGAGAGCGACCGCGGCTTCTCGCTGGCGCAGAAAATGGTCGGCCGCGCTTGCGGCGTAGCGGGTATTCGCCCGGGCCAGTACTGCGAACCGAAGATGACCTCCGTAGGTTCCCAGGATACCACCGGCCCGATGACCCGCGACGAGCTGAAAGACCTGGCGTGCCTGGGCTTCTCCGCCGATCTGGTGATGCAGTCCTTCTGCCACACGGCGGCGTATCCGAAGCCGGTTGACGTTACCACGCACCACACGCTGCCGGACTTCATCATGAACCGCGGCGGCGTGTCGCTGCGCCCGGGCGACGGCGTTATCCACTCGTGGCTGAACCGCATGCTGCTGCCGGATACCGTTGGCACCGGCGGCGACTCCCACACCCGTTTCCCGATCGGTATTTCGTTCCCGGCGGGTTCCGGCCTCGTGGCGTTCGCCGCCGCGACCGGCGTGATGCCGCTGGATATGCCGGAATCGGTGCTGGTGCGCTTTAAAGGGAAGATGCAGCCGGGCATTACGCTGCGCGACCTGGTTCACGCCATCCCTTACTATGCCATCCAGCAAGGTCTGCTGACCGTTGAGAAGAAGGGCAAGAAGAACATCTTCTCCGGCCGCATTCTGGAAATCGAAGGTCTGCCGGATCTGAAAGTCGAGCAGGCGTTTGAGCTGACCGATGCTTCCGCCGAGCGTTCTGCGGCAGGTTGCACCATCAAGCTCAACAAAGAGCCGATCATCGAGTACCTGAACTCCAATATCGTGCTGCTGAAATGGATGATTGCCGAAGGCTACGGCGACCGCCGTACGCTGGAGCGCCGTATCCAGGGCATGGAGAAATGGCTTGCGGATCCGCAGTTGATGGAAGCGGATGCCGACGCGGAATACGCGGCGGTGATCGACATCGATCTGAACGATATCAAAGAGCCGATTCTGTGCGCGCCGAACGATCCGGACGACGCGCGCCTGCTCTCTGACGTTCAGGGCGACAAGATCGACGAAGTGTTTATCGGCTCCTGCATGACCAACATCGGCCACTTCCGTGCTGCCGGTAAACTGCTGGACAGCCATAAAGGCCAGCTGCCGACCCGCCTGTGGGTGGCGCCGCCGACCCGTATGGACGCCGCGCAGCTGACCGAAGAGGGGTACTACAGCGTGTTTGGTAAGAGCGGCGCGCGTATTGAGATCCCGGGCTGCTCGCTGTGCATGGGTAACCAGGCGCGCGTGGCGGACGGCTCGACGGTGGTTTCCACCTCGACCCGTAACTTCCCGAACCGCTTAGGCACCGGTGCGAATGTCTATCTGGCGTCTGCGGAGCTGGCGGCCGTTGCGGCGCTTATCGGCAAGCTGCCGACGCCGGAAGAGTATCAGACCTTTGTCGCGCAGGTGGATAAGACCGCGGTGGATACTTATCGCTACCTGAACTTCGACCAGCTTTCCCAGTACACCGAGAAAGCGGACGGCGTGATTTTCCAGACCGCAGTTTGATGCAACGCGTGCCCGGTTCGCCGGGCCGCACGAAAAAAGGGAAGCCTTAGCGCTTCCCTTTTTTTATGCATTATCGCCTCAGGAGTTTGCTTTGCCGTCGTAGCGCGGCAGGCTGACCACGGGATAAGTAAAACTCTCTTCCGTCCGGCAGCGCTCCGGTTTTTGCTGGTTGGCATAAATCAGGAAATAGCTCTCTTTGGCCGGGAAGTAGATTAAGTCATCGCCGTTGCGAAAGGAGATGATCTCATAAGGGGTACCCGTTTTCGTTCTGGCTTTATGAATGCCGGAGGCGATTTGAAAATGATCGCCCCACTTCATGGTGGTGAGGTGATACTTAAAAAAGGAGATCAGCACGTTTTGCCGCGTCAGGCAGTCAAGCCGCACCGCATCGCCCGCATAAGCGGCGGAAAGGGGCAGCGCGACGGCGCACAGCAGCAGGGCCCGGGCGAGCGTCATTTTCAATTTTTGCATAGGTCTTTATGAATTAAGGCGTTAAGAAAGGTCACAGCATAGCACAGCCAGACCAGAGGGCGGGCGTCAGCGCTTTTTTCGCCAGACGCCGCCCGGTCCGCTTTTTTTTCGCTTTCATGCTGCGATAATAACTATACAGGTACAATGCAGCGGTCACGCATTGCCTTTTGCAGAGGAAAACACCATGGATTACGAATTCTTGCGCGATATTACCGGCTCGGTGAAAGTGCGCATGTCGATGGGGCATGAAGCGGTCGGCCACTGGTTTAACGAAGAGGTAAAGGACAACCTGTCTCTGCTCGACGAAGTGGAGCAGGCGGCGCGTGAAGTAAAAGGCAGCGAGCGTCAGTGGCAGAAAACCGGTCACGAATACACGCTGTGGCTTGATGGCGAAGAGGTGATGGTGCGCGCCAATCAGCTGGAGTTTTCAGGCGACGAGATGGAAGAGGGGATGAGTTATTACGACGAAGAGAGCCTGTCGCTCTGTGGTCTTGAAGATTTCCTGCAGGTAGCGGCGGCTTATCGCGCCTTTCTTAATCAGCGTTAAGCGCGGCGGCGTGGAGCGTCCCTGCTCCACTGGCGTTTACACGGCGGGAATGTTGCGGCCGTAGTAAATTTCGCGCATCTCTTTCCAGAGCAGATCCGTAATGGTCTTGCGCTCTTCTTCGGTTAAATCTTCCGGTTTGGTGTGGAACATATAGTGCTTAAGGTCGAACTCTTTAAGCAGCATTTTGGTGTGGAAGATATTTTCCTGATAAACGTTCACGTCCACCATGTCATACAGCGACTTCATATCCTCTGACATAAAGTTCTGAATGGAATTGATCTCGTGATCGATAAAGTGCTTCATGCCGTTCACGTCGCGCGTAAAGCCGCGAACGCGGTAGTCGACGGTCACGATATCGGACTCGAGCTGGTGGATGAGGTAATTCAGCGCCTTCAGTGGCGAAATCACGCCGCAGGTCGAAACCTCAATGTCGGCGCGGAAAGTGCAAAGCCCGCCTTCCGGATGGCTTTCCGGATAGGTGTGCACGCAGATGTGGCTTTTATCCAGGTGGGCCACCACGGCTTCCGGCAACGGACCCGGGTGTTCGGACTTATCAATCAGCTTCGGGTCGACCGGCTCTTCGCTCACCAGAATGGTGACGCTGGCGCCCTGCGGTTCATAATCCTGACGCGCGATGTTCAGGATATTGGCTCCGATGATGGAGCAGGTCTCTGTCAGGATCTCAGTCAGACGGTTGGCGTTGTAGAGTTCATCGATATAAGCGATATAACCATCGCGCTCTTCCGCCGTTTTGGCGTAGCAAATATCGTAAATACAAAAACTCAGGCTTTTGGTCAGGTTGTTAAAGCCATGCAGTTTCAGCTTTTTCAATTTTGATCACCTCCTTAGGATGCCTGATCGGACAGGGCATCTTGCAAATATTGCGGCAGAGCGAAAGCTGCCGTATGAATAGCCGGATTGTAATAGCGGCACTGAATTCCCGCGGCGTGAAAGCGCGCTTGCAGGGTTTCAGTGGGCAGGTTGCGCAGCGCGTCGTTGTCCGTCGCCCAGGCGAAGGTCATGATGCCGCCGTAATAGGTCGGGATAGCCGCCTGATAAAAGCTGACATCACTAAAATAGTGGCTGAGCTTGCGGTGGCTGTCGATGGCTTCATCCTGCTGCAGAAAACAGACGCCGTTTTGCGCGACAAAAATTCCGCCAGGGTTCAGGCAGCGTTTGCACCCTTCGTAGAATGCGGAAGTGAACAGGCTCTCGCCGGGACCGATAGGGTCGGTACAGTCAGAGATAATCACATCAAACGTTTGCGTCGTCTGGTTAACAAAATTGACGCCGTCGTCAATCACCAGCTTAAAGCGCGGGTCGTCATAGCTGCCGGCATTATGGTTAGGCAGATACTGACGACAGAATGAAACGACGCCTGCGTCTATCTCCACCATGGTGATGGATTCCACGCTCTTATGGCGGGAGACTTCACGCAGCATAGCGCCGTCGCCGCCGCCGATGATCAGCACATGCTTTGCGAGACCGTGCGCCAGCAGCGGCACGTGGGTCATCATTTCGTGATAGATAAACTCGTCACGTTCGGTGGTTTGCACCACGCCGTCCAGCGCCATTACCCGGCCAAAAGCCGCATTTTCGAAAATGATCAAATCCTGATGATCGGTTTTCTCGTGGTAAAGCACATTATCAACGGCAAAGTATTGACCAAATTTGTCGTGCAGCGTCTCGTGCCACAGCGTATTCCCGGTCATTGGCTGATACCTCCTTCGTTAACACCCTCGGAAAATGGGCGCAACATAATAGCTAACAATAACCGTGGATGCACGGTCATTATTTCGACGAAGGGGCGGGGAAGGGGGTTACTTTACGTAGGCAAGCAGGCTTAGAGAATCGCGCGCCAGCGCCTTACATTTCCGGGCGGTGGGAATGGCGATACCGCTCAAATCGCGATAGCTGTCTTCGCCAAGCGCCTTCATATTAAAGCTTTCGTAATTGCTTAAATCCCACTGGTTTTGCTGGGCGAAAAAGACCAGCGCGCGGCGAATCTGCCCGTTTGGCAAGTTCTGGTAGCCGCAGTCATTTTTCAGAAACACGAAAACGGCAGTGAGATCGGCCATGTCTTCCGCTTCTGATTCACTTAACGCAAAGCTACTGGCGGAAAAGCCCATCAGACAGCCCAGCAACATCACCCTGACCCACTTGTTCATTACGTCTACCACTCGCCAAAAGATACCAAACGATAGCACATTTCGTTCAGACGCGACGAGGATATTTGATCCCTTTTATGGCGGATAAATGCCCGTATGACGGGGCCTGGCGCGCTTTTCAAAATGAAAACAAGATGATTTAAGGAGAGGTGAAAAAGTAAGCGGCAAACGCCGCGTTTCGAAAGCAAAAAGCGGCCTCGCCAAAAAGCGAAAGTGAACGAAACGGCGCACGGGAAAATTGACTTTGGCTCTCATGCCCAAACCCTTTTTTAACACCGTTTTTTAAGCGATTGATTTTAAAGGCGCTATAAAAGCGCCGGAAAAAAGGGTCTGCAACAGCAAATTAAAGGTATTTGGTGTTAATACAGCGAATTAGCTAAAATCCGCTCTTGTTCACTGCCGTACAGGCAGCTTAGAAACCACACCACCAGCCAGATGGAGGTGTTGTCTGGTTCACTGCAGTACAGGCAGCTTAGAAATGCCGCGCCGCCATGCTCACTCAACGCCCGGTTCACCGCCGCCCGGGCGCTCCTCGTCGCTTTTTCCCGTTGAAACTTGACCTTCCCGTTGGGGAAAGGTTTAAGCTCATGGCATGCCTGTCGTCGATAAGGAAATAAGATGCATCGCCGTGATTTCTTAAAATACAGCGCCGCACTGGGCGCGTTCAGCATGCTGCCTGCCTGGGGGCGCGTGATACCTGCGGCAAAACGCCCGACTTTACCCATTCCCGAACTCTTAACGCCCGACGCGCAAAGCAAAATTCGCCTGACTGCCCAGGCGGGCGCCAGCCAGTTCAACGGCCAGAAGGTGGCGACGTGGGGCTATAACGGCAACCTCCTCGGCCCGGCGGTAAAGCTCACGTCCGGCAAACCGGTGACGGTGGAGATCCGCAATGCGCTTCCCGAGGAAACCACAGTGCACTGGCACGGCGTGGAAGTACCGGGCGAAGTGGATGGCGGGCCGCAGGGGGTGATTGCGCCAGGCGCGACCCGAACGGTGAGTTTTACGCCGCAACAGCGTGCCGCGACCTGCTGGTTCCACCCGCATCAGCATGGCAAAACCGGCCATCAGGTGGCGATGGGGCTGGCGGGCCTGGTGTTGATTGAGGATGTCGAAAGCCTGCAACTGATGTTGCCAAAGCAGTGGGGCATCGACGATGTGCCGCTCATTATTCAGGACAAAAAATTCACCGCCAACGGCAACGTCGATTATCAGCTGGATGTAATGAGCGCGGCGGTGGGCTGGTTCGGCGATACGCTGCTCTGCAACGGCGTGGCGTATCCGCAGCATAACGCGCCGAAAGGCTGGCTGCGGTTGCGCCTGTTAAACGGCTGCAATGCCCGCACGCTGAAGATTGCCGCCAGCGACAACCGCCCGCTTTATGTGGTGGCGAGCGATGGCGGATTGTTGCCGGAGCCGGTTAAGGTGAGCGAACTGCCCGTGCTGACCGGCGAGCGCTTCGAGGTGCTGGTGGATACCAGCGACAGCAAGCCGTTCGACATCATCACCCTGCCGGTCAACCAGATGGGGATGGCGATAGCGCCGTTCGATAAGCCGCAGCCGGTGGTGCGCATTCAGCCGCTGGTCATTCCCGCCTCCGGCAGCCTGCCGGATACCTTAGTTAAGGTGCCCGCGCTGCCTTCGCTCGACGGGCTACAGGCGCGCTGGCTACAGCTGATGATGGACCCGATGCTCGACATGATGGGTATGCAGGCGCTGCAGGAGAAATATGGCGAGCAGGCGCTGGCGGGCTATCAGCAGCACATGCAGATGATGGGGCAGATGAGTCATGGTCACGGCCACGGCATGGATTTCCACAACGCCAACAAGATTAACGGCAAAGCGTTTGATATGAATGCCCCGGCGTTCAACGTGGCGAAAGGCCAGTATGAGCGCTGGACCCTCTCGGGCGAAGGCGACATGATGCTGCACCCGTTCCATATCCACGGCACGCAGTTTCGCATCCTTACCGAAAACGGCAAGCCGCCTGCGGCGCACCGCGCAGGCTGGAAAGACACGGTCTGGGTGGAGGGCGCGCGCAGCGAAGTGCTGGTGCGTTTCGACCACGTTGCGCCCGCTGAACATGCCTATATGGCTCACTGTCACCTGCTTGAGCATGAAGATACGGGCATGATGCTAGGGTTTACGGTGAGCTGAAGCCGCACCAAAAAAGCAAGACGCGGCGCTGCGCTAACCCGTCCGACGAAAGGTTCATCGTCTTTCCGGCGGGAAAGCGATGCCGGGCGAATAAGCAATGCGCCTCGCCGCTATACCCATAAAAAAGCCCCTCAGTGAGGGGCTTTTGTTTTGCTTATCGCAGATTATTTCGCGTCATCCGGCAGCGCATAGGCAACGATGTAATCGCCCATCTTCGTGCCAAACGACCCGTGGCCGCCTGCGGAAACCACCACATACTGCTTACCGTTAACTTCATACGTCATCGGCGTGGCCTGGCCGCCTGCCGGCAGGCGTCCTTCCCACAGCTTGTCGCCGTTGGTTACGTTGTAAGCGCGCAGGTAGTTATCCGCCGTCGCGGCGATGAACAGCACGTTGCCCGCGGTTGAAATCGGACCGCCCAGCATCGGCATGCCCAGCGTGAACGGAACCGGAACCGGCATCGGGAAGCCGAAGCTGTCGCGCGGGGTACCGATGCGTTTCTGCCAGACAATTTTGTTGGTCTTAAGATCCAGCGCGGAGATATAACCCCAGGCAGGCTGTTTACACGGCAGACCAAACGGCGACAGGAACGGGTTCAGCGTTACGCCATACGGCACGCCGTACTGCGGCTGAATGCCGGATTCAGAGCCGGTGCCCTGCGCGTCTTTCGGCTGCTCCATCGGGTTGCCCGGGCCGCGCGGGATCAGTTTAGAGACGAACGGCAGTGCAATCGGGTTGGCAATCGCGACCTGACGGTTCTGGTCAACAGAGAGACCGCCCCATTCAAACATCCCCAGGTTGCCCGGGAAGACCAGCGTGCCCTGCTCAGAAGGCGGCGTGAAGATACCTTCATAACGCATGCTGTGGAACATCACGCGGCAAACCAGCTGGTCGAACATGGTGGCGCCCCACATGTTCGCGCCGCTCAGATCTTGCTTCGGACGGAAGGAGAGATCAGAGAAGGGCTGGGTCGGCGTCACGTAGTCGCCTTTCGCCGCGCCCTGCGGAACCGGTTTTTCCGGCGCCGGGACCACGAGCTGGCCGTTGCGACGGTCGAGCACAAAGATGTTGCCTGTTTTCGCCGGCGCATAGATAACCGGTACGGTCTGGCCGTTCACGGTAATGTCGGCAAGCGTCGGCTGGGCCGGCAGGTCCATATCCCACAGGTCGTGGTGAACGGTCTGATAAGACCAGGCGAGCTTACCGGTAGAGGCGTTCAGCGCCACAATGGAGCTGGCATAGCGTTCCTGCTCCGGCGTGCGGTTGCCGCCCCAGATATCCGGCGTGGTCACGCCCATCGGCAGATAAACCAGATCCAGCTTCGCGTCATAGGCGGCTGGCGCCCAGGAGTTCGGCGAGTTCGGGGTGAAGTGATGTTCGTCCGCCGGAATAGCGTTCGGATCTTTCGCGCCCGGATCGAAGGCCCACAGCAGCGCGCCGGTGTTGATATCAAAACCACGAATAACGCCGGAAGGCTCACGGGTGGAGAAGTTATCGGTTACCGCACCGGCAATCACAATCACTTTATCAGTGACGATCGGCGGCGACGTCGGCTCGTACATGCCCGGCGTGGTGACCGGCATGTTGGTCTGCAGGTTCAGGATGCCTTTGTTAGCAAAGGTCTGGCACAGCTTGCCGTTATCGGCGTTCACCGCAAACAGACGGCCGTCGTTTACCGGCAGGATAATGCGGCGCGGACAGTCGGCCAGCACTTCCGGCGTCGCGTTAGCCGGGGTAGCCTCATGGTAAGAGACGCCGCGGCAGGTCACGTGCTGGAAGGTCGGGTTGGTATTCAGCTGCGGATCGAGGTGCCACTTTTCTTTACCGGTCGCGGCATCCAGCGCGAAAAGACGCTGATGCGCGGTGCAGAGGTAAAGGGTGTCGCGCACTTTAATCGGCGTCACTTCGTTGGTGATTTCACCCGGATCGTTCGGCAGCTTCAGGTCGCCGGTACGGAAAGTCCAGGCTTCTTTAAGCTGGTGGACGTTATCGGCGTTGATCTGCTTAAGAGGAGAATAACGCTGGCCTTCCTGGTTGCGGCCATAAGCCGGCCAGTCGCCTTCCGGAATAGCAGCCGCGCCGCTTGCCGCTGCCGCCGTGGCGTCGGCGGAAAGGGTGCCGTGAATCTCTTGCGGGTCGTTGAAGGCCGCCCATACCAGCATGCCGCCGGTAATGATAAGCGAAACCACCAGTGCGGTAACGCCCGGGCGCGCAGGCGTGGCGAGACGGCGCCAGACAAACGGCAGAATCAGCCAGATGCCAAAGAACACCAGCACGTCGCAGCGCGGCGTCAGGGCCCAGAAATCGAAACCGACTTCCCAGACGCCCCAAATCATAGTGCAAAGCAGGATAGCGGCATAAAGCCAGAGCGCCGCCGCGTTACGACGCCACAGCAGCCAGGCTGTCGCCAGCATCGCCACCCCGGCGATAGGGTAGTACCAGGAGCCGCCAATGGCGACCAGCCATACCCCTCCAATTAATAAATAAAGTCCGCACAATGCTGCGAACAGGGCTGTCAGAGTCACGAGCAAACGTGACTGTTTTACTTTTGTTTCCGCCATAATGACACTCGTAAATTTTTAGTAGCAACTAATTATAGTTATTAACATGTGTGATCTGAATCACAATAAGGGCTTTTTTGTGCATTTCTGCCGTAAATGCTTTTTGCTGGTATACTGCCTGCCTTATCAATAAGCGCTGGCGAACGAAACGCTGCCGTTTGATGATTCAAATTTAAAATCAGATGGTTATAGATATGAAACATACTGTAGAAGTAATGATCCCCGAAGCGGACATCAAAGCGCGCGTTGCAGAACTGGGACGTGAAATAACCGAGCGTTATAAAGACAGCGGCAGCGATATGGTGCTGGTCGGCCTGTTGCGCGGCTCGTTTATGTTCATGGCGGACCTCTGCCGCGAAGTGCAGGTTTCCCATGAGGTCGATTTTATGACCGCTTCGAGCTACGGCAGCGGCATGTCGACAACGCGCGATGTGAAAATCCTGAAAGATCTGGATGAAGACATCCGCGGCAAAGATGTGCTGCTCGTCGAAGATATTATTGATTCTGGCAATACGCTGTCGAAAGTGCGCGAGATCCTGAGCCTGCGCGGACCGAAATCGCTGGCTATCTGCACGTTACTGGATAAACCTTCCCGTCGTGAAGTGGAAGTGAACGTCGAGTTTATCGGTTTTTCCATTCCGGATGAGTTTGTGGTGGGTTACGGCATCGATTACGCTCAGCGCTATCGTCATCTGCCGTACATCGGCAAAGTGGTTCCGCTTGCCGGGTAACTGACGGGTATAAAAAAGGGGCCGCGGCCCCTTTTTTTCGCTATTACTTATGAATATTGTGCGTTTGCTGAAGGTTGCCGATGCCGCTGCGATAGCGCTGTTCCAGCGTTTCGCGGTCAGCTGCGGCTACCTGCAGGTCGCGCAGCAGGCCATCGTGGATGCCGTAGGCCCAGCCGTGAATGGTCACTTTCTGGCCGCGTTTCCACGCCGACTGCATGATGGTGGAGTGGCCCAGGTTATAAACCTGCTCCATCACGTTCAGCTCGCACAGCGCGTCGAGGCGCTTCTCCTGCGGGATTTCACCAAGCAGTGAGCTATGTTTAAGCCAGATGTCGCGGATGTGCAGCAGCCAGTTGTTGATAAGCCCAAGCTCAGGGTTTTCTACCGCTGCCTGCACGCCGCCGCAGCCGTAGTGTCCACAGATAATAATGTGTTCCACTTCAAGCACGTCAACCGCATACTGAATGACCGAAAGGCAGTTAAGATCGGTATGGATGACCAGGTTGGCAACGTTGCGGTGAACGAAAATCTCACCCGGTTCGAGGCCAGTAAGGCGCTCGGCGGGCACGCGGCTGTCTGAGCAGCCAATCCACAGAAAGCGCGGCTTCTGTGCTTTCGCCAGTCGTTCGAAAAAGCCCGGGTCCTCTTCCACCAGCATTTTGGACCACTGGACGTTGTTGCTAATTAGTGTGTCGATATCTTTCATAAAGGTTAACGGCCTGTAACCGAAGAATTGCGTTGGGGTAATATAGGACAACTCAAAAATTTTTTAAACCACACAACTTTTGTGCGAAATAAGGTAACCGAATATCCATGACAATAGCACTGGAACTGGAGCAATTAAAGAAAACCTACGCAGGCGGGGTACAAGCGCTGCGTGGGATTGATTTAAAAGTGGAGGCGGGAGATTTTTACGCGCTGCTTGGCCCAAACGGCGCGGGCAAATCCACGACCATCGGCATCATCAGCTCGCTGGTGAATAAAACGTCCGGACGCGTTCGGGTGTTTGGCTATGATCTTGAGCGTGACGTGGTGAACGCTAAACGTCAGCTCGGCCTCGTGCCGCAGGAGTTTAACTTCAACCCCTTCGAGACGGTGCAGCAGATTGTGGTCAACCAGGCGGGCTACTACGGCGTGGATCGCCGCGAAGCCGTCGCGCGCAGCGAAAAATACCTTAACCAGCTCGATCTGTGGGAAAAACGCAACGAACGTGCGCGTATGCTCTCCGGCGGGATGAAGCGCCGTTTGATGATAGCCCGCGCGTTAATGCACGAGCCGAAGCTACTGATCCTTGATGAACCGACAGCGGGCGTGGACATTGAACTGCGCCGCTCCATGTGGGGCTTTCTTAAAGATCTCAATGACAAAGGCACCACCATCATCCTCACCACCCACTATCTGGAAGAGGCGGAGATGTTGTGCCGCAACATCGGCATCATCCAGCGCGGCGAGCTGGTGGAAAACACCTCAATGAAGTCGCTGCTTTCCAAGCTGAAATCAGAAACCTTTATCCTCGATCTGGCGCCGAAAAGCCCGCTGCCGAAGCTTGATGGGTACCAGTACCGGCTGGTGGATACTTCTACGCTGGAAGTGGAAGTGCTGCGCGAGCAGGGGATCAATAGCGTCTTTAACCAGCTGACGGCGCAGGGAATTCAGGTATTAAGCATGCGTAACAAAGCCAACCGTCTTGAAGAGCTGTTTGTCACGCTGGTGAACGAAAAACAAGGAGACCACGCATGATGCAGCTTTACTGGGTGGCGCTAAAAAGCATCTGGGCCAAAGAGATCCACCGCTTTACCCGAATCTGGGTGCAGACGCTGGTGCCGCCGGTCATCACCATGACGCTTTATTTCATCATTTTTGGCAACCTGATTGGCTCGCGTATCGGCGAAATGCATGGCTTTACCTACATGCAGTTCATCGTGCCGGGGCTGATTATGATGGCGGTGATCACCAACGCGTATGCCAACGTCGCCTCGTCGTTCTTCAGCGCCAAATTCCAGCGCAACATTGAAGAACTGCTGGTTGCGCCGGTGCCAACGCACGTGATTATTGCAGGCTATGTGGGCGGCGGCGTGGCGCGTGGCCTCTGCGTCGGCATTCTGGTTACGGCGGTTTCACTCTTCTTCGTGCCGTTCCAGGTTCACTCCTGGCTTTTTGTTGGCCTGACGCTGTTGCTCACCGCCGTGCTTTTCTCGCTGGCCGGCTTGCTGAACGCGGTGTTCGCGAAAACCTTTGATGACATCAGCCTGATCCCGACCTTCGTGCTGACGCCGCTGACTTACCTCGGCGGGGTGTTCTATTCGCTGACGCTGCTGCCGCCGTTCTGGCAGGCGCTGTCGCACTTAAACCCGATAGTCTACATGATTAGCGGTTTCCGCTTCGGTTTTCTCGGCATCAGCGATGTTCCGCTGCTCTTTACCGTTGCGGTACTGGCGGCGTTTATCATCGTCTTTTACCTGCTGTGCTGGTATTTGATTAGCCGCGGACGCGGTCTGCGCACCTGAAAAAAAGCCCTCCCGTCGCGGAGGGCTTTTTCTTTCTGTTGATGCATGTCAGCCCTGCGATTTCTCCCTGAGGTAAACTGCCCGCCTGAAACAAGGAGATACGCTATGTTAGGGTGGGTTATCGTCTGTCGCGGCTACGCGGCGCAGGAGATGCAGGCGGCGCTGGAAGAAAAAGCGGGCGCGCTGGCGCAGTGCCGGGCGGTGAATGTGCAGGAAGGGCTAAGCGCCAACATGCTGAGCCGCATGCTCTGCGACGCGCTGCACGAAACCGACAGCGGCGACGGCGTCATTTTCTTCACCGAAGAGAATGGCGGCACGCCTTATCGCACCGCCGCGCTGTTAAGCCATAAGCATCCCCACTGCGAAGTCATCTCGGGCGTGACGGTTGCGTTGCTGGGCACCGCGGTTGCATGGCGAGAAACGCTGACCAGCGAATCTTTTCGCTTGAAAATTGTAGAGCAGGGCGGCGAAAACGTTAGCAGCCTCTGGCACCAGCAACAGAAAAACCCGCCCTTTGTGCTCAAACACGCGCTGTAATTGCCGGTAGGTTTGTTAAACTGACTGCCACTCGCTTCACTCTGGTTCTGTGCTTCATCATGTTGACTCGTCTTCTGTTTAGCCTGTTGCTGTTATGCGCAGGCGCCGCTTATGCAGGCCCGTTTGTCGGCCAGCCTGTGCCGCCGCAATATATGCAAACCACGCAGGATGCCGATATCTGGGCGCAGGTTGGGGACCAGGTTATCTCGGTGGGCACGATAGAAGAGGGGCAAATAATCGCCGTTTCGCCGATGGCGGCGGACTATTACGAGTTCCGTTTCGGCTTCGGCACCGGGTTTATCGATAAACAGCATCTGGAGCCGGTGCAGGGCAAACAGCGGGTGCAGGACAGGCTGGGCGATCTGAATAAGCCGCTCAGCAACCAGAATTTGCTTACCTGGCAGGATGTCACCGTCTATAACGCTCCGGACAGCCGCAGCGCGCCGTTCGGCACGCTTGCAGAAAACCTGCGCTACCCGATTATCGGCAAGCTTAAAGACCGTTTGAACCAGACCTGGTATGAGGTTCGCATCGGCAACCGCCTGGGCTATATCAGTAGCCTTGACGCGCAGGAGGATAACGGCATTCCGGTGCTAACGTACCACCATATCCTGCGCGATGAAGAGAACACCCGTTTTCGGCACACCTCCACCACCACTTCCGTGCGCGCGTTCAACAACCAGATGACCTGGCTGCGCGACAGGGGCTATGCGACGCTGTCGATGTATCAGCTGGAGAGCTACGTGCGAAACCGCATGAATCTGCCTGCTCGCGCGGTGGTTATCACTTTTGACGATGGGCTGAAATCGGTAAGCCGCTACGCGTACCCGGTACTGAAGCAGTATGGCTTTAAAGCCACCGCCTTTATTATCTCTTCCCGCATTAAAGGCCGCCCGCAACGCTGGGACCCGAAGTCGCTGCAGTTTATGAGCGTTTCTGAGCTGCGGGAGATAGCCGATGTGTTCGATATTCAGTCCCACACCCATTTCCTTCATCGCGTCGATGCGCTGCATCACCCCATACTGTTAAGTCGCAGCTATCACAATGTGCTGTTTGACTTTGAACGTTCGCGCCGCGCGCTGGCGCAGTTCAATCCGCACGTGCTCTATCTTTCTTATCCATTCGGCGGCTATGACGAGAAAGCGGTGAAGGCGGCCAACGACGCCGGTTTTCATCTGGCGGTTACGACGGTGAAGGGAAAAGTAAAGCCGGGAGACAACCCGTTCCTGCTTAAGCGGCTCTATATTTTGAAAACGGACTCGCTGGAGACCATGGCGAAAATCATTACGAACCAGCCGCAGGGATAACGCTCAGATACAACAAGGCCCTCGTGAAGAGGGCCTGGAAGGGGTTCAGGCAACCTGAACCGGTACGGCTTTCGCCTTGCGCTTCATTTCGTTATCACCTTCGAAATACGCGACTTTCGGCTGCCAGGCGCGCGCTTCGGCATCCGGCATCGTGACATAACTCGCGATGATAAGAATATCGCCCACATCCGCGCAGTGCGCCGCAGCGCCGTTAACGGAGATGATTTTTGAACCGCGCTCGCCGGCGATGGCGTACGTTGAGAAGCGTTTGCCATTGGTCACGTTGTAGATATCAATGGCTTCATATTCCAGAATACCCGCCGCCTCAAGGAAATCCTGGTCAATGGCGCAGGAGCCTTCGTAATGCAAGTCCGCCTGAGTCACTTTGACGCGATGCAGCTTGCCCTGCAGCATTGTGCGAATCATAAATAGAACCTTGTTTACCAGAACGATATCAGCGCGGCGTTTACCGCCGCACCAGGAATTTATCCCGGGCAGTATTGCCCGTTTTATACCCTCTGTCTACTGGGTTAATTCCACGGTCTGATTGTCTATCAGCCGTGCCTGACCGAGCCACGCCGCCATCAAAATAACCGCGCGCGAACTCTTGTCATTCAGCTCCAGCAGGGTGTCGGCATCGCGAATTTGCAGGTCGTCCGGACGGAAGCCTTTCTCGCTCAGCTCCTGCGCCGCCACCGCCAGCATCTCGTCCTGGTTGCGCTCGCCCGCCCGCAGCTTCTGCGCGATGGCGTTCATCACTTTGCTAAGGGTAGGGGCGATTTTCCGCTGATCGCTGGTGAGATAGCCGTTGCGCGAACTCAGCGCCAGGCCATCTTTTGCGCGCACGGTCGGCACGCCGACGATGTCGATGTCGTAGCCCATGTCCGCGACCATCTTGCGAATCAGCGCCAGCTGTTGGTAATCCTTCTCGCCAAAGCAGGCGATATCCGGCTGCACCAGGTTAAAGAGCTTGCTCACTACCGTGGAGACGCCGCGAAAATGGCCCGGACGGCTGGCGCCTTCCAGGATGGAGGAGATGCCGGGCACTTCAACAAAGGTCTGCTCGCCCATGCCTTTCGGGTAAATCTCTTCCGGCGTCGGCGCGAACACCATGTCCGCGCCGCGGCGGTTCAGCTTCTCGCAATCTTCCTGCAGCGTACGCGGGTAACGCGCCAGGTCGTCGGCGCGGTCAAACTGCATCGGGTTGACGAAGATGCTCACCACCACCACATCGGCGCGGGCTTTCGCTTCGTCCACCAGCTTCATATGACCGTCGTGCAGGTTACCCATGGTCGGCACCAGCGCCACGCGTTTGCCTTCCATGCGAAAGCGGCGAATATGCTGGCGCAGCAGCGGTAAGGTTTCAATAATCAGCACAACCGTACTCCTGTCAGTGGAAACTGTGTTCTTCGCCCGGATAGGCGCCGGACGTCACTTCAGCAATATACTGGCGCACCGCGGCGCGCATATCGCCCGCTTGCGCGAGAAAGTTTTTTGCAAATTTAGGAATGTGGCCGCCAGTGATGCCGAAAGCGTCGTGCATCACCAGAATTTGGCCGTCGGTAACGTTGCCCGCGCCGATGCCAATAACCGGAATGGAGAGCGCGTCGGTGACGCGTTTAGCAAGCTCCACCGGCACGCACTCCAGCACCAGCAGCTGCGCGCCTGCCGCCTCCAGCGCCAGCGCGTCATCCAGCAGCGTTTGCGCGGCGGCTTCGTCGCGGCCCTGCACTTTATAGCCGCCGAAGATGTTGACCGACTGCGGCGTCAGCCCCAGATGGCCGCAAACCGGCACGGCGCGCTCGGTCAGCATGCGCACGGTCTCGGCGAGCCAGCGGCCGCCCTCAATCTTCACCATGTTGGCGCCCGCGCGCATAACGGTCGCGGCATTTTCAAACGCCTGTTCCGGCGTGGCGTACGCCATAAACGGCAGATCGGCGAGCAGCAGACACTGCGGCGCGCCGCGGCGTACCGCACGGGTGTGGTAGGCAATCTCGTCAACGGTGACCGGCAGCGTGGAGTCATGGCCCTGTACGGTCATGCCCAGCGAATCGCCCACCAGCATTACGCTAATGCCTTCTTCGGCAAACAGCTTCGCGAAGCTGTAGTCGTAGGCGGTAATGGTGGCGAAGCGGGTCTTTTCCTGTTTCCAGCGGCGCAGCTGGGAGATGGTTGTCGGTTTCATAACAATCCCGAAATTTGAAAATGAAACGTAGTGTAATCGATTGCCAGAAGCGTGGATAGCCACACTTTTAGCATGGCTTTTTCGGGGGTTTTACCAGCGGGAAATGCCGGTCTGGTCAAGCGTGGCAAGCACGTCCGCCAGCGGCGCGCCGTCGGGGAAGCGCAGCGTGGGCGCAATCTCGCTCAGCGGAAGCAGCATGAAAGCGCGGTTTTTCATGTCGTAGTGGGGCACCGTCAGACGCGGCGTGTTAATCACCTCGTCGCCGAACAGCATGATATCGAGATCGAGGGTGCGCGGGCCCCAGCGTTCCGCTTTGCGCACCCGACCCTGCTCCCGTTCAATGCGCTGGGTGTGGTCGAGCAGCACTTGCGGGGCGAGGGCGGTTTCCAGCGCCACGGCGGCATTCAGGTAATCAGGCTGATCCTGCGGGCCGAGCGGCGGAGTGCGGTAGAAGCTGGACTGCGCCAGCAACCGGCTTTGGGCTATCGCCGCGAGCGCGGCAATCGCCGCGTTGACCTGATCGAGCGGCGAAGCCAGGTTGCTGCCTATCGCAATATAGGCGATGGTCATGCATTGCCTTCGCGGCGCGGCGCGCGACGGCGGGGACGACGGTTGCGGCGACGCGCTTCCGGTTCATCGCCAAGGTCGTTCAGCATGTCTTTTTGCAGCGGCGGCGCGGCGGACTGGAACTCGCCCCACCAGCGGGCGAGGCGCTGCAGTTCGGCGTTGCTTTCCGCCTCGGCGCGCAGCGCCAGCAGATCGTAAGCGGCGCGGAATTTCGGATGCTCCATCAGCTTCCACGCGCGTTTGCCCTGGCGGCGCGACAGGCGCAGTTGCAACTGCCAGATATCACGGATAAGCGTGGTGATGCGCTTTGGAATGGCGAGCGAGCGGCACGCTTCGTCCAGCACGTCGTTCATCGCCAGCGCGAAAGCGTCATAATAGGCAAGCCCGCTCTCCTGGGCGATTTTCTGCGCCGTCTCCAGCTGCGGATACCAGAACATCGCAGCGAACAAGAACGCCGGGTTCACGCGCATATCGTTATGAATGCGCGTATCGGTGTTCTTCAGCACCTGAGCGATAATCCGCTCCATCGGACTGTCGCCCTGCTCGGTAAAGTAGCGGTTGATGACGGGGAACAGCGGCTGGAACAGGTTGTATTCGCAAAGCAGCTTATACGTGGCGAAGCCATAGCCCGCCTGCAGCAGCTTCAGCGACTCTTCAAACAGGCGCGCAGGCGGCACGTCGTTTAACAGCGTGGCGAGACGTGGGATAGGCTCAGCGGTTTCTGCGCTGATGCGCATATCGAGCTTGGCGGCGAAACGCACCGCGCGCAGCATGCGCACCGGGTCTTCGCGGTAGCGCGTTTCCGGGTCGCCAATCAGGCGAATTACGCCTTCCTGCAAGTCGCGCAGGCCGCCGACGTAATCGCGGACCGTGAAATCGGCCACGCTATAGTAAAGGCTGTTAATGGTGAAATCGCGACGCTGGGCATCTTCTTCAATCGAGCCGAAGATATTATCGCGCAGCAGCATGCCATTCTGGCCGCGCTGCGAAATAGCGCGGTCGCTCTGGCTCTCTTCGTGATGACCACGGAAGGTGGCGACCTCAATGATTTCCGGCCCGAACATCACGTGAGCGAGACGGAAACGGCGCCCCACCAGCCGACAGTTGCGAAACAGTTTGCGAACCTGATCGGGCGTGGCGTTAGTCGTGACGTCAAAATCTTTCGGTTTTTTGCCAAGCAGCAGATCGCGCACGCCACCGCCGACGAGGTAGGCTTCATAGCCTGCTTTATTCAGACGGTAGAGCACCTTGAGGGCATTTTCACTGATATCTTTGCGGGAAATAGCGTGCTGTTCACGCGGGATAATCGTCATGGCTGGTTGCACGGTGGCCTCTTCAACCACGCTCTCCTCGCGGTTTAACACCTTACGGCAAAAATTAGCGACTCGGGTAAAAATAGTACACCTCGGTAGTGAGACTCTGGACAAAAAACAGCGGCTAATATAGCTCAGTGCGGCGCGTTTGAGAATGCCGGATTCACCGCAGTTGCCGCAGGCACCCTTGACAACGCCCAGTTTCGCACCGCTTCGTTAAGCAAAGCGGCGAGACTTAGCTCCCGCATGGCTTGCGTGACCGGCTGGTTTAAGAAGCGTAACGCCGCCAGCAGCACCGGGCGCGGGTCGCCGTGGCTCAGGGCTGGCGCATGGTTCTGCTTCGACAGCTTATTGCCCTGCGCGTTAAGCGCCAGCGGCAGATGCACGTAGGCTGGAACAGGCCAGCCAAACTGCCGGTAAAGCGAAATTTGCCGCACCGTGGGTTCGATCAAGTCCGCGCCGCGCACGATTTCCGTCACGCCCTGGAAGTGATCGTCCACCACGACCGCCAGGTTATAAGCAAAAAGGCCGTCGCGGCGGTGGATGATAAAATCCTCCCGCGCCAGCGCCTCGTTGGCGACAAGATGTCCTCGCAGACGGTCGTCAAACGCCAGCACCGGATGCTGCTGAACAAGGCGCGTGGCAGCGTTTTCCGGGCCGTGATGCAGGTTTCGGCAGTGGCCGTCATAAATCCCGCCGATTTGCTGAATGCGGCTGCGGGGACAGGTGCAGTAGTAGCTCAGACCCTGTTCGCGCAGGAAGGCGAGCGCTTCGCGGTAGGCTTCATGGCGGGCGGACTGGTACAGCACTTCGCCATCCCAGTGCAGGCCGTAATGCTCAAGCTGGCGTAAAATTGTTTCGGCGGCGCCGGGCACTTCCCGCGGCGGATCGATATCTTCGATGCGCACCAGCCAGCGACCCTGCTGTGAGCGGGCCTGAAGATAGCTGCCAAGCGCGGCGATAAGCGAGCCGAAGTGCAGTTCGCCGGAAGGCGAGGGGGCGAAACGGCCGATATAGGGTTGCGAGGACATGGTTTACATAAGGCAGAAAAAAACAAGGCGGGAGAAGCTCCCGCCAGTGATAAGGTCAGATAACCGTAAGCCGTTAGCCAGCCATCTGTTTTTCGCGGATTTCCGCCAGCGTTTTGCAGTCGATGCACAGATCGGCTGTCGGACGCGCTTCCAGGCGACGAATACCGATTTCCACACCGCAGGATTCGCAGTAGCCGAAATCTTCGTCTTCCACTTTTTTCAGGGTTTTTTCGATCTTTTTGATCAGCTTGCGTTCGCGGTCACGGTTGCGCAGTTCGAGGCTGAATTCCTCTTCCTGAGCGGCTCTGTCCACCGGATCAGGGAAGTTGGCAGCTTCGTCCTGCATGTGCGTAACGGTGCGATCGACTTCATCCCTGAGTTGATTACGCCACGCTTCAAGAATTCGCTTGAAGTGCGCCAGCTGGGCTTCGTTCATATACTCTTCGCCCGGTTTCTCTTGATACGGCTCCACCCCAGCGATGGCGAGAATACTCAGGGACGATGTTTTACGGTTTTGCCCTTCTTGCATGTTGCTTCTCCTTAACACGCACTATCGATCCCCTTGTCGGGGGAAAAATCAGGCCGCTATAAATAGCAGAAGCTTTTCCGGATAGCAATTATCTAAACGTTACACTTGACAACCCTGTGAGGAAAAGCGTATTCGCATACGCGACCAGAACGGTTAAACAACAATTCTTATCAAAAGTTTATAAGTTGACCGCTAACGGCGACGTTAACGTCATTGCGGTAGCCGAAAGCGAAGCTTTCCACGCCATCACTTCCACCCCACTGCGCTGCGCTTCTTCCAGAAGCCCGGCGTACCGGGGATCGATATGGCGAGCGGGAGCAACCTGGTCGATAGCGGAGTGCAGCACCGCAAATAACAAAACGGCGCGTTCGCCACTGGCCGCCACGCTCATTAGCTCCCGTAAATGCTTCTGACCCCGTACCGTTACCGCATCGGGAAAGTAGCCCGATCCCTGTTCCGATAGCGTTACGGATTTCACCTCAATATAGCAGTTAACCCTGTAATCCGCCTGCAACATAAAGTCGATGCGGCTGCGCTCCGCCCCATACTTTACTTCGCTCTGAATGGAGGTATAACCGGCCAGTTCCGGCAGGCGGTTTTCCAGCAGCGCCTCCTTCACGAGCGCGTTGGCCCGTAAAGTATTAACGCAGATAAGCGAACCGGTTTGGGTTTCGGTTAATTCCCAGGTATGCGGATATTTTCTCGTCAGGTTCGGCGAGGTGGAGTACCACACGGTGTCGCCGGGCGTGGCGCAGCCGGTCATCGCGCCCGTATTGGGACAATGCAGCGTCAGCGTCTCGCCTTGCGGCGTGATCACATCGGCGAGAAAACGCTTATAGCGCTTAATCAGCGTGGCGGATTGCAGGGGAGGGGTAAATTCCATTTCGCTTCCTTTATTTAAGCAACCAGCGATCGACTGGCTTGTAACGCGTGCGTCCCTGTTCGAACAGCGACTCATAGAGCACGAAAGCATCAACAGGGAACGTCCAGCCAAAGCCAGGCGGCGGCAGCGCAACCCGGTGCTGAGCGTTGCGCAGTAATGTGACATGCGGATGAAAGGGCTGCGGCGACTGCGCGCAGCCGCTGCGTGCGGCCTGGGCGCGCAGCAGATTCGCCAACTGCAGCAACCCTCTCGGCGCTTGGCGCGGCCCAAGCCAGACGACGCGCGAGCGCGGCCAGTGGCCCGCGTCGTCCAGGCGAAGCTGGAACCCGGGCTGAGCGATGCGGCTCGCCTGGGCGGCGAGTACCCGCTGCTTCTCCTCGCTCACGTCGCCCAGGAAAGCGAGCGTAATGTGCAGGTTGGCCGCCGCTATCGGGCGCCCCGCTTCAACGGGAAACTGTTCGGCGCGCCAGCGCACGATGTGCTGCTGAATATCCCCGGGGATTTCAAGCGCGAAAAACAGGCGTTTAGACTCTGACATAGCGTGACTCGGTGAATGAAGAGGCGAGATGCTACAATGCTCTCCTTATTATGTTAACCCGCTGGAGCCTTTTGTGTCGTCATTGCCGGTCGCCGCCGTACTGCCTGAACTTCTCACCGCCCTGCAACACGCCCCGCAGACCCTGCTTATCGCCCCCACCGGCGCCGGGAAATCGACCTGGCTGCCGCTGCAAATTTTACAAAAGGGCGAGTTGAGCGGGCGCATTCTGCTGCTGGAGCCGCGCAGGCTGGCGGCGCGCAACGTGGCGCAGCGGCTTGCCGAACTGCTGGGCGAGGCGTGCGGCGAAACGGTAGGCTACCGCATGCGCGCTGAAACGTGCGTCGGGCCGAATACGCGCCTTGAGGTGGTGACGGAAGGCATTCTTACCCGGCTTATCCAGCGCGACCCGGAGCTTAACGGCGTTTCGCTGGTGATCCTTGATGAATTCCATGAGCGAAGCCTGCAGGCGGACCTCGCGCTTGCGCTGCTGCTGGACGTGCAGCAGGGGCTGCGCGACGATCTCAGGCTGCTGATTATGTCGGCGACGCTGGACAACGCGCGGCTGCAACAGCTGCTCCCCCAGGCGCCGGTGATCGTGTCCGAGGGCCGGGCGTTTGCCGTCGAGCGCCGTTACCAGGCGCTCGGCGCCCACCAGCGCTTCGACGACGCGGTGGCGCAGGCGGTGAGCGGGCTGCTGCGAGAAGAACGCGGCTCGCTGCTGCTCTTTTTGCCAGGCGTGGGCGAGATCCAGCGCGTGCAGGAGCAACTGGCCGAACGCGTCGCCTCCGATGTGCTCCTCTGTCCGCTCTACGGCGCGCTGCCGCTGAGCGAACAGCGCAAAGCGATTCTGCCCGCGCCGCCGGGCTTTCGCAAAGTGGTGCTGGCGACCAATATCGCCGAGACCAGTCTTACCATTGAGGGCATTCGTCTGGTGGTGGACAGCGCCCAGGAGCGGGTGGCGCGCTTCGATGCCCGTACCGGCTTAACGCGGCTGGTGACGCAGCGGGTAAGCCAGGCTTCCATGACCCAGCGCGCAGGCCGCGCCGGGCGTCTGGAAGAGGGCATCTGCCTGCATCTTATCGGCAAAGAGCAGGCGGAGCGCGCGGCGGCGCAGGGCGAACCGGAGATCCTGCAAAGCGATCTCGCCGGTCTGCTGCTGGAGCTGTTGCAGTGGGGATGCCGGGATGTCAGCGAGCTTAGCTGGCTCGATACGCCGCCTGCGGCTAACCTTCAGGCGGCGCGGGCGCTGCTAAGCCAACTGGGCGCGCTGGAGAACAACGCGCTTACGGCGCGCGGACGTCAGATGGCGCAGCTTGGCAACGACCCGCGTCTGGCCGCGATGCTGGTCGGCGCAGGCGATGCGGACGAGCAGGCCACCGCCGCCCGTCTCGCCGCGCTGCTGGAAGAGCCGCCGCGCGGCAGGGAAAGCGATCTGCGCGGCGCCTTTGCCCGCAACCAGAGCAACTGGCAGGCGCGCAGCAACCAGCTGCTTAAGCGATTAAAATCGTCCGGCGGTAGAGGCGACATTTCGCTGGCCGCCGGGCTGCTGGCGCAGGCGTTTAGCGATCGCATCGCCCGCCGCCGTGGGCTGGATGGCCGTTATCAGCTCGCCAACGGCATGGGGGCGATGCTCGATCAGGACGATGCGCTCTCCCGCTACGAGTGGCTTATCGCGCCGCTGCTGTTGCAGGGCGGCAACACGCCAGACGCGCGTATTTTGCTGGCGCTGCCGTTCGACCTCGACGCGCTTATCGCTGACTATCCTCACCTGTTGCAGCAGAGCGATTCGGTGGAATGGGACGAAGCACAGGGGACGCTGAAGGCGTTTCGCCGCTGGCGGCTTGGGCAACTGGTGGTCAAGACGCAGCCGCTGTCGAAACCCTCAGAAGAAGAGCTACACCAGGCGATGCTTAACGGCATTCGCGAAAAAGGGCTTTCGGTGCTTAACTGGACGCCGGAAGCAGAACAGCTGCGTTTGCGTCTGGCCTGCGCTGCCCGATGGCTACCAGAGCATCCATGGCCTGCGGTGGATGACGAGGCGCTGCTGGCCTCGCTTGAGAAATGGCTGCTGCCGGAGATGAACGGCGTGCATTCGCTGCGGGCGCTAAAAAACCTGAACCTTACGGTGGCGCTTAACCATCTGCTGGAGTGGTCATTACGTCAACGGCTGGATAGTGCATTGCCAACTCATTACACTGTGCCGACCGGAAGCCGGATAGCCATTCGTTATGACGCCGATAACCCGCCTGCGCTGGCGGTGCGGATGCAGGAGATGTTTGGCGAAGCTGCAACACCGGTTATTGCACAGGGGCGGGTGCCCCTGACGCTGGAGCTGCTTTCGCCCGCCCAGCGGCCGTTGCAGATAACCCGCGACCTGGCCGCCTTCTGGCGCGGCGCTTACCGGGAAGTGCAAAAAGAGATGAAGGGACGCTACCCGAAACACGTCTGGCCGGACGACCCGGCCAATGCGCAACCCACGCGCCGCACGAAGAAATATTCGTAACGCAGCGGGAGCGTTAGCCTTTTAATTTGAGAGCTTTCTTCTTTCGCGCGGGTGCGGAAGAAACAAGAATCAGGCCCTTGCGCCTGAATTATCTGCGGAGAAAAAGCATGGCGGGGAATGACCGCGAACCTATCGGACGCAAGGGCAGACCAGCGCGTCCGGTAAAAGAGAAAGTTAGCCGTCGTCGGCTCAGGGAAGAGGAGTATGACGATGAGTATGAAGATGAAGAACCCGCGCCGAGAACGGCGAAGGGCAGGGGTAACGGCGGTGGCGGCAAAGGGCGCAAGCCTGCCAAAAAGCGCCGCTGGCTCTGGTTTTTGCTAAAGCTGTTTCTGATCCTCGTGGTGGTGATGGTCGCCTACGGCGTCTATCTCGACCAGAAGATCCGCAGCCGCATCGACGGCAAAGTCTGGCAACTGCCGGCGGCTGTCTATGGCCGCATGGTCAACCTTGAGCCGGATTCGCTCTACAGCAAGCAGGAGATGATCAAGCTGCTGGAGGCCACGCAGTACCGTCAGGTGACGAAAATGACCCGTCCTGGCGAGTTTACCGTGCAGGCCAACAGCATTGAGATGATCCGTCGCCCGTTCGACTTCCCGGACAGCAAAGAGGGGCAGGTGCGCGCGCGCCTGAGCTTCAGCGGCGATCGCCTTGAGTCTATTGAGAACATGGACAGCGGCCGCCAGTTCGGCTTCTTCCGTCTCGACCCGCGGCTTATCACCATGCTCTCTTCGCCGAACGGCGAGCAGCGCCTGTTTGTGCCGCGCACCGGCTTCCCGGATTTGCTGGTGGATACGCTTATCGCCACCGAGGACCGCCATTTCTATGAGCACGACGGCATCAGCGTCTACTCTATCGGTCGCGCCGTTTTGGCGAACCTGACGGCGGGCCGGGCGGTGCAGGGCGGCAGTACGCTGACCCAGCAGCTGGTGAAAAACCTCTTCCTGACCAACAAGCGCACCCTGTGGCGTAAAGCCAACGAGGCCTACATGGCGCTCATCATGGACGCGCGCTACAGCAAGGACCGCATTCTGGAGCTGTATCTGAACGAGGTTTACCTCGGCCAGAGCGGCGACGACCAGATCCGCGGCTTCCCGCTGGCGAGCCTTTACTATTTTGGCCGTCCGGTGGAAGAGCTGAGCCTCGACCAGCAGGCGCTGCTGGTGGGGATGGTGAAAGGGGCTTCGCTCTACAACCCATGGCGTAATCCGAAGCTTGCGCTGGAGCGCCGCAACCTGGTGCTGCGTCTGCTGCAGGAGCAGCAGGTAATAGACCAGGAGCTGTATGACATGCTGAGCGCCCGGCCGCTGGGCGTGCAGCCGCGCGGCGGGGTGATCTCACCGCAGCCTGCGTTTATGCAGATGGTGCGCCAGGAGCTGCAAAGCAAGCTGGGCGACAAGGTTAAAGATCTCTCCGGCGTGAAGATCTTCACCACCTTTGATTCCGTCGCGCAGGACGCCGCGGAAAAAGCGGTGACGGAAGGCATTCCGGCGCTGATTAAACAGCGCAAGCTGAAAGACCTGGAAACCGCAATGGTGGTCGTCGACAAGACGACGGGTGAAGTGCGCGCCATGGTCGGTGGAGCGAACCCGCAGTTTGCGGGCTACAACCGCGCCATGCAGGCGCGCCGCTCCATCGGCTCGCTGGCGAAACCGGCCACTTACCTGACCGCGTTAAGCCAGCCGAACCAGTATCGCCTGAATACCTGGATTGCCGACGCGCCGATTTCGCTGCGTCAGCCGAACGGCCAGGTCTGGTCGCCGCAGAACGATGACCATCGCTACAGCGGCCAGGTGATGCTGGTGGATGCGCTTGCCCGCTCTATGAACGTGCCGACAGTGAATCTCGGCATGGCGCTGGGCCTGCCAGCCGTTACCGAGACCTGGACGAAGCTTGGCGTGCCGAAAGAGCAGCTGCACCCGGTTCCGGCGATGCTGCTTGGCGCGCTTAACCTGACGCCGGTGGAAGTGGCGCAGGCGTTCCAGACCATCGCCAGCGGCGGTAACCGCGCTTCGCTCTCCGTGCTGCGTTCGGTTATCGCTGAAGATGGCTCGGTGCTGTTCCAGAGCTTCCCGCAGGCGGAGCAGGCCGTGCCGCCGCAGGCGGCCTATCTGACCCTCTACACGATGCAGCAGGTGGTGCAGCGCGGTACGGGCCGGGCCCTTGCCGCGAAGTTCCCGAAACTGCATCTGGCGGGGAAAACGGGGACCACCAACAACAATGTCGATACCTGGTTTGCCGGCATCGACGGGCGTGAAGTGGTGATAACCTGGGTGGGTCGCGATAACAACCAGCCGACTAAACTCTACGGGGCCAGCGGCGCGATGGCGATTTACCAGCGCTATCTGAGCAACCAGTCGCCGGTGCCGCTGGAGCTGACGCCGCCGGAAGATATCGTCGAGATGGGCGTGGATGATATGGGCTACTTCCAGTGCGGCGGCGGTTTCCGCACGCTGCCGGTGTGGACCACCAATCCGGATGCGCTTTGCCAGCAGAGCGCGCCGCCGCCGGCGGAAAACCCGTTTGAGCAGTCTGCTCCGGCGCAGCCGCAGCAGCAGCCTCAACAACAGCAGGCGCCGCAGCAGCAGGAGAAGAGCGACGGCGTAGCGGGCTGGATTAAGGATATGTTCGGCAGTAATTAACGGTTCGCGCCTCGCTTAGCGATGAACGCACGGGTAACGCGGCGTAATGGGGAAACCTGTTACGCCGCGTTTTTTTATCTTCTCTATTACCGCCCGGTAACCGCTGTTTAGCGACCTCGTAACTCCCTGCTATTACAATGGTTAATTACGCTGCCTTTAGTCCTCTCAGGGCCGTCTGACGCTTGCCATATAAACAGCGTTTCGCATATTATCTTGCGTTCATAATAATAATTCTCGTTTACGTTATCGTTCGTTACTTTCACTCAGAGAAAATAAAATGGCGCGTTCCAACACCTTTCAGCCTACTCATACCCGGCTGCGCAAGCTTGCCGTGCTGATTGCCGCGGCAACCGGCAGCATTGCCGTTACCGCTACCGCCGCCGAGACGGCGAAAAAAGAAGATACCATTACCGTTAGCGCCGCCGCGCCGCAGGAAAGCGCCTGGGGTCCGGCGCCGACTATCGCCGCCAAACGCACGGCGACTGCCACCAAAACCGACACGCCGATTGAAAAGACCCCGCAGTCTATCTCGGTGGTTACCAATGAAGAGATGGAAATTCGCCAGCCCGCGTCGGTGAAAGAGGCGCTGGGCTACACGCCGGGTGTTAATGTTTCTACCCGTGGCGCTTCGAATACCTACGACTTTTTGATCATTCGCGGGTTCTCCGCAGAAGGGCAGAGCCAGAACAACTATCTTGATGGCCTGAAGATGCAGGGCAACTTCTATAACGACGCCGTTATCGACCCTTATTTCCTTGAGCGGGTAGAGCTGCTGCGTGGGCCAACGTCTGTGTTGTACGGCAAAAGCAACCCAGGCGGGCTGGTGAATATGGTCAGCAAGCGTCCGACAACCGAGCCGCTGCACGAAATTCAGTTCCAGGTCGGTACAGATAACCTTTACCAGACCGGCTTCGACTTCAACGATTCGCTGGATGACAACGGTGAGTTCTCTTATCGTCTGACCGGTCTTGCGCGTTCCGCAGACGCGCAGCAGGAAAGGGCTGAGGAGCAGCGCTACACCATCGCGCCGTCGTTCTCCTGGCGCCCGGACGATAAAACCAATTTTACTTTCCTCTCCTATTTCCAGAACGAGCCGGATACGGGGTATTACGGCTGGCTGCCAAAAGAGGGGACAGTCGATCCGCTGCCGAACGGTGAGCGTTTATCCACGGACTTTAATGAAGGCGCGCAAAACAATACCTATTCCCGTAACCAGAAAATGGTGGGTTACAGTTTTGACCACGCTTTTGATGATACTTTCACGGTACGTCAGAATTTGCGCTTCGCAGAGAATAAAACGTCTCAGAACAGCGTCTATGGCTATGGCATGTGTTCTGATCCGATTAATTCAGCCAATGCGGCGTGTACAGGCATTCCAGCCTCTGAAAGAGGGCACTACCTGACGCGGCAGTACGTTGCGGATAACGAAAAACTGCAAAACTTCTCCGTGGATACGCAATTGCAAAGCACGTTCGCCACTGGCGATGTTGATCATGTTTTGCTGACCGGCGTGGATTTTATGCGCATGCGTAATGATATCGACTCCTGGTTTGGCTATGCAGGCTCTGTCGCTGCTCTGGATGTCTATAACCCGAGCTATGATAATTTTGATTTTGGATCAAGAGAGCCCGTTGTTTCAGGGGCCTATAGCATTGTAAACACGCAAAAGCAGACCGGTATTTATGCGCAGGATCAGGCGCAGTGGAATAACTGGGTGCTAACGCTGGGCGGCCGCTACGACTGGGCTGAACAAAAATCTCTGAACCGCTCAACGGGTACGGAAGATAGCCGTAACGATAACCAGTTTACCTGGCGCGGCGGTATTAACTATCTGTTCGATAACGGCGTATCGCCTTATTTCAGCTATAGCGAGTCGTTTGAGCCTGCCTCAACAACAGGTGCGGGCGGAGATATTTTTGCGCCTTCGAAAGGTAAACAGTACGAAGCTGGCGTGAAATATGTTCCGAAAGATATGCCGGTTGTGGTTACCGGTGCGGTCTACCAGCTGACGAAAACCAATAACCTGATGGGCGATCCGGCAGGTTCTTTCTTCTCTGTTCAGGGCGGCGAAATCCGTTCTCGCGGCGTAGAGCTGGAAGCGAAAGCGGCGGTAAACGCCAATATCAACGTACTGGCTTCTTATACCTATACCGACGCTGAATACACCACCGACACCAACTACAAAGGCAATACACCGGTGCAGGTGCCGAAGCATATGGCTTCCCTGTGGGGCGATTACACCTTTAACGACGGCCCGCTCTCCGGCCTGACTCTCGGCACCGGCGGCCGCTTTATCGGCTCCAGCTATGGCGACCCGGCGAACACCTTTAAAGTTGGTAGTGCCGCAGTCATGGATGCTGTGGTGAAATATGACCTTGCGCGCTTCGGCCTTGCCGGCTCAAGCGTTGCGGTGAACGTGAATAATCTGCTCGACCGCGACTACGTCTCCAGCTGCTTCCAGACTTACGGCTGCTTCTGGGGCGCGGAGCGTCAGGTCACCGCCACCGCGACATTCCGCTTCTGATCCGTTTTCGGGCACGGTTCGCCGTGCCCTTTTACAAGTTGGCTACTATGCAGGATAAACAGACGTATCCCGACACCACCTTTTCCCTCAAGCAAGTCGCTTTTCGTGTGCCAGGCCGCACGCTGCTTCACCCGCTCTCCCTGACGTTTCCCGCAGGAAAGGTTACTGGCTTAATCGGCCATAACGGTTCCGGCAAATCCACGCTGTTAAAAATGCTGGGCCGTCATCAGCCACCTTCGGAAGGGGAGATTTTGCTGGGCGGCCAGCCGCTTGAAAACTGGGGCAGCAAAGCGTTTGCCCGTGAAGTGGCTTATCTGCCGCAGCAACTGCCCGCCGCAGAAGGGATGACCGTGCGCGAGCTGGTGGCGATTGGCCGCTACCCGTGGCACGGCGCGCTTGGGCGCTTCGGCGTGAAAGATCGCGAACTGGTGGAGGAGGCGATAACGCTGGTGGGCCTGAAGCCGCTGGCGCACCGGCTGGTGGATAGTCTTTCCGGCGGCGAGCGGCAGCGGGCATGGATAGCGATGCTGGTGGCGCAAAACAGCCGCTGTCTCCTGCTTGACGAACCGACCTCGGCGCTCGATATCGCCCACCAGGTGGAGGTGCTGGCGCTCATCCATCGCTTAAGCCAGCAGCGCGGGCTCACGGTGATCGCCGTGCTGCATGATATCAACATGGCGGCGCGTTACTGCGACCACTTAGTGGCGCTGCGCGGCGGCGAAATGATTGCCGAAGGCTGCCCCGATGCGCTGATGACCAGCGAAAATCTGGCACAGATCTACGGTATTCCGATGGGGATCCTGCCTCATCCGGCGGGCCTTGCGCCGGTGAGCTTCGTTTACTGATGCGCGATTTCACTTTCTCTTTCAGCCGCCGCCGGTTGCTGGCGGCGATGGCGCTTTCGCCGCTGCTCTGGCAGATGCAAAAAGCCCGGGCGGCAGAACCGGTTACCGAACGCGTCGTGGCGCTGGAGTGGCTGCCTGTGGAACAGCTGCTGGCGCTGGGCGTTACGCCTTACGCCGTCGCGGATATTCCGAACTACAACCTGTGGGTTAATGACCCGAAACTACCCGCTTCCGTTATTGATGTCGGCCTGCGCACCGAACCGAATATGGAACTGCTGACCGCCATTAAACCCACGCTGCTTATCTGGTCGTCAGGCTATGGTCCTTCACAGGAGCAGCTGTCGCGCATCGCGCCGGGCGTTGGCATCGCCTTTACCGACGGCAAAGCGCCGCTGGACATGGCGCGCAAATCGCTGATGCAGCTGGCAAGCCGTATCGACCGCGAGCAGGCGGCCCGCCATCATCTGGCGCAGTTTGATAACTTTCTCCAGCAGATGAAGCCGCGTTTCGCCGCGCGAGGCGAAAGGCCGGTGGTGCTGATGACGCTGATAGATGCCCGCCACGTGCTGCTGATTGGGCAAAACAGCCTGTTTCAGCAGGCGATGGACGTGCTGGGCGTACGCAACGGCTGGGCGGGCGAGACCAATTTCTGGGGCAGCGCGATCGTAGGGATGGAGCAGCTTGCCGCTATCAAGGATGCCGATGTGCTTTGCTTCGAACACGGTGATGAGCCATTGATGGGACAGATAGCCGCCACGCCGCTGTGGCAGGCGATGCCCTTTATCCGCAACCAACGTTTTCAGCGGGTGCCAGCGGTCTGGTTTTATGGCGCGACGCTCTCCACCATGCGCTTTTGTCGCGTGCTGGACAACGCGCTGGGAGGCCGGGCATGAGAACGCGCCATGCGCTTTTCCCGACGCTTTTGCTCGCCGCGCTCTTTATCGCCGCGCTTGCGCTGACGTGGTTCAACCTTAACGCGCAACTGCCGCGCGGTGAATGGCGCCAGGCGCTATGGCAGCCGGATGTTAACGCCATCAACCAGATGCTGTTCCACTACAGCGCGCTGCCGCGCCTGGCGGTTTCGCTGCTGGTGGGGGCAGGGTTGGGGCTTGTGGGCGTGCTGTTCCAGCAAGTGCTGCGCAATCCGCTGGCGGAGCCGACGACGCTTGGCGTCGCCACCGGGGCGCAGCTCGGCATTACCGTCGTCACGCTCTGGTCGCTGCCGGGCGGCGTTTTCACGATGCAATTCGCCGCGCTGGCAGGCGCCTGTCTCGTTGGCCTGCTGGTATTCGGCGTGGCGTGGGGCAAACGCCTTTCGCCGGTCACGCTCATTCTTGCGGGCCTGGTCGTCAGCCTGTACTGCGGCGCGGTAAATCAGCTGCTGGTGATTTTTCATCACGAGCAGTTGCAGAGCATGTTCCTCTGGAGCAGCGGCGCGCTTAACCAGACCGACTGGAGCATCGTGAATCGCCTGTGGCCGCAGCTGCTGGGCGGCGTGCTGCTGACGCTGTTGCTGCTGCGTCCGTTAACCCTGATGGGTCTTGATGACGGCGTGGCGCGCAACCTGGGGCTTGCGCTTTCGCTGGCGAGGCTGGCGGCGCTTTCGCTTGCAATAGTCATCAGCGCCTTGCTGGTGAACGCGGTGGGAATTATCGGCTTTATTGGTCTTTTCGCGCCCTTGCTTGCCAAAATGTTAGGCGCGAGACGGCTGCTTGCGCGCCTGCTGCTGGCGCCGCTTATCGGCGCGCTGATCCTGTGGATTTCCGATCAGTTCATCGTCTGGCTGACCCGCGTCTGGATGGAGATCTCCACCGGCATGGTGACGGCGTTGATTGGCGCGCCGCTGCTGCTTTGGCTGCTGCCGCGTCTTCGCACCATGAGCGCGCCGGACATGAGCGCAGGCGACAGCGTGCCCGCTGAGCGCCAGCATCTTCTGCGCTGGGCGATAGCGGGCCTGGTGGTACTGCTTGCGATGCTGGCAGCGGCGCTTTGTCTGGGACGCGACGCGCAGGGCTGGCAGTGGGCGAGCGGTTCGTTGCTCAATGAGATGATGCCGTGGCGCTGGCCGCGGGTGCTGGCGGCGCTCAGCGCCGGCGCCATGCTGGCGGTGGCGGGCTGTATTATTCAGCGTCTGACCGGCAACCCAATGGCCAGTCCCGAAGTGCTCGGCATCAGCGCGGGCGCCGCCTTCGGCGTGGTGCTGATGCTCTTTTTCGTGCCCGTGGACGCTTTCGCCTGGCTGCTGCCCGCCGGTAGCCTGGGGGCGGCAGGCACGCTGCTCGTTATCCTTATCGCCGCCGGGCGCGGAGGCTTCTCGCCGCACCGCATGCTGCTGGCGGGGATGGCGCTGAGCACCGCCTTCAGCATGATGCTGGTGATGCTGCAGGCAAGCGGCGACCCGCGTATGGCGCAGGTTATCACCTGGCTTTCCGGCTCGACCTACAGCGTGACCCCGCAGCATGCGCTGCGCACGCTTGGCGTAATGGCGATCTTGCTGGCGGCGACGCCGTTCTGCCGCCGCTGGCTGACTATCCTGCCGCTTGGCGGCGATACCGCCCGCGCGGTCGGCATGGCGCTGACGCCTGCCCGTATCGCGCTGCTGCTGCTCGCTGCCGCGCTGACCGCCGCGGCCACGCTGACTATCGGGCCGCTCAGCTTTGTCGGCCTGATGGCGCCGCATATCACCCGGCTGATGGGCTTTCGCCGGGCGCTGCCGCAGCTGGTTATCTCGGCGCTGCTGGGCGGCATGCTGATGCTCTTCGCCGACTGGTGCGGGCGTATGGTTATCTTCCCTTATCAGATCCCGGCGGGGCTGCTGGCGACCTTTATCGGCGCGCCTTATTTTGTCTATCTGTTGAGAAAGCAGAGCCGGTAAGCGCGGGCGTGAAGGCCAATAAAAAAGGCGGGGAAGTCCCCGCCTTTTTTTATCGCCAGACGAATTACAGCTTTGCAAACACGCGGCGGGCGGCGTCGACCGTGTTGTTGATATCTTCTTCGCTGTGGGCGACGGACATAAAGCCCGCTTCAAACGCGGAGGGCGCGAAGTAGACGCCTTCCTCCAGCATCAGATGGAAGAAGCGCTTGAAGCGCTCCACGTCGCAGGCGACCACATCTTTATAGCAGGTTACGCTCCCGGCCGCGGTGAAGAAGAGGCCGAACATGCCGCCGACGTGGTTAACCACCAGCGGAATGCCCGCCTCTTTCGCCGCTTCGCGCAGCCCTTCGGCCAGGCGTGTGGTGAGGTCGTCCAGCGTTTCATGCACGCCAGGCTGCGCCACTTCGCTCAGACAGGCGTAGCCCGCCGCCATGGCAATCGGGTTGCCGGAGAGGGTGCCCGCCTGGTAAACCGGCCCGGTCGGCGCCAGCGCTTCCATGATTTCACGGCGGCCGCCAAACGCCCCCACCGGCATGCCGCCGCCGATGATTTTGCCAAGGCAGGTGAGATCCGGCTCAACGTTGTAGTAGGCCTGAGCGCCCGCCAGCGCCACGCGGAAACCGGTCATCACTTCATCGATAATCAGCAGTGCGCCAAATTCATCGCACAGCGCGCGCAGGCCTGGCAGGAAATCGGGCTGCGGCGGGATGCAGTTCATGTTGCCCGCGACCGGCTCGACGATGATGCAGGCGATATCCTGCGGATACAGTTCGAATGCCTCGCGCACAGAGGCGAGATCGTTATAGGTGCAGGTCAGGGTGTGCTTCGCGAAATCCGCCGGCACGCCCGGCGAATTAGGCTGACCGAGCGTGAGCGCGCCGGAACCGGCTTTTACCAGCAGGTGGTCGGCGTGGCCGTGGTAGCAGCCTTCAAATTTGATAATTTTGTCGCGGTGGGTATAGCCGCGCGCCAGGCGAATGGCGCTCATCGTCGCCTCGGTGCCGGAGTTCACCATGCGCACCATGTCCATTGTCGGCACCAGTTCGGTGACGAGCTGCGCCATTTTCACTTCCATCTCCGTCGGCGCGCCAAAGCTCAGGCCGCGCTGCGCTGCCTCAATGACCGCGTTGCGGATGGCGGGGTGGTTATGGCCCAACACCATCGGCCCCCAGGAGCCCACGTAATCGATATAGGCTTTACCGTCGGCGTCATACAGATAAGCCCCGTCCGCACGCTCGATAAACAGCGGGACGCCGCCCACGCCGGTAAAGGCGCGCACCGGCGAGTTAACGCCGCCGGGGATAAGTTCGCGGGCGGTGGCGTAGAGGTTTTCAGACTTACTCATGAATCGGCTCCTGATTCGGGAAAAAGGGTAACGGGCTATTCTAAGGCATCCGATAAAGGTTATGAAAGTTTTGCCCGATTGAAGCGCCCGAATAGCAGGGGATTTTTCATGCGACGCGGCGGCGGGCGGCAGGTAAAATAGCGCTCCATTCTGTTTTACCTACAAATGATGACAGCATGAAACCACACGCTTCCCCTTTCAGGGCACAACAGCGGCTCCGCTTACGCCGCATGATGATGATTCGCCACCTGATCCGCCGCGATAAAACGCCGCTGGCCATTTTGCTGATGGCGGCCGTAGTGGGTACGCTTGCGGGGCTGGCGGGTGTGGCGTTTGAACGGGCCGTCGGCTGGGTGCAGCAAAACCGCATCGGTATGCTGGCGCAGGTCGCCGACCGCGCCTGGCTGGTCTGGCCGCTGGCGTTTATCGCCTCCGCGCTGCTGGCGATGGTGGGGTATTGGCTGGTGCGCCGCTTCGCGCCGGAGGCGGGCGGCTCCGGCATTCCTGAAATTGAAGGGGCGCTTGAAGAGCTGCGCCCGGTGCGCTGGTGGCGGGTGTTGCCCGTGAAGTTTATCGGCGGTATGGGGACGCTCGGCGCGGGCATGGTGCTGGGCCGCGAGGGGCCGACAGTGCAGATTGGCGGCAATATCGGCCGCATGGTGCTGGACATGTTTCGCCAGCGCGGCGCGGAGGCGCGCCATACGCTGCTTGCCACCGGCGCGGCGGCGGGGCTTTCGGCCGCTTTCAACGCGCCGCTGGCAGGCATTCTGTTTATCATTGAGGAGATGCGCCCGCAGTTTCGCTACAACCTTATCTCCATCAAGGCGGTCTTTACCGGCGTCATTATGTCGAGCATCGTTTTTCGCCTCTTTAATGGCGAAGGCGCAGTGATTGAAGTCGGCAGGCTGACTAACGCGCCGGTCAATACGCTCTGGCTCTACCTGATGCTCGGCATTATTTTTGGCGCGGTAGGCCCGCTTTTCAACCATCTCATTTTTCGCGCCCAGGATATGTTTCAACGTATTCACGGCGGCAATATAACGAAGTGGGTGCTGGTGGGCGGCGCGCTTGGCGGCTTGTGCGGCGTGCTGGCGCTGATTGAGCCTGCGGCGGCGGGCGGCGGCTTTAACCTTATCCCCATCGCCGCGGCGGGTAACTTCAGCGTGGGCATGCTGCTGTTTATCTTTGTCGCCCGGGTGATAACCACGCTGCTCTGCTTCTCTTCCGGCGCGCCAGGCGGGATTTTCGCCCCGATGCTGGCGCTCGGCACGCTGCTTGGCACCGCGTTCGGCATGGCCTGCGCGGCCTGGTTCCCGGCGTATTATCTGGAGGCGGGGACGTTCGCCATCGCCGGCATGGGTGCGCTGTTCGCCGCCTCCGTGCGGGCGCCGTTGACCGGTATCGTGCTGGTGCTGGAGATGACCGATAATTACCAGCTCATTCTGCCAATGATCATTACCTGCCTTGGCGCTACGCTGCTGGCGCAGTTTCTTGGCGGCAAGCCGCTCTATTCCTCTATTCTTGCCCGTACGCTGGCAAAACAGCAGGCGGAACAGCAGGCGCAGGCCGGGCAGAATACTTGAACGATTTACCAGGGTAATAGATAATGGCCTTAAAGATCGGGTTATTCTTTGCCCGATTGCGGTCTTCGTTGGGAGCATAAAATGAGTGATGACGTAGCGCTGCCTCTGCAATTTACCGATGCAGCAGCCAATAAAGTAAAAAGCCTGATCGCGGATGAAGAGAATCCGAACCTTAAACTGCGCGTCTACATCACCGGTGGCGGTTGCAGCGGCTTCCAGTATGGTTTTACCTTTGATGACCAGATCAACGACGGCGACATGACCATCGAAAAACAGGGCGTCGCGCTGGTGGTTGACCCAATGAGCCTGCAGTATCTGGTGGGCGGCTCGGTGGATTACACCGAAGGGCTGGAAGGTTCTCGTTTCGTGGTGAGCAACCCGAACGCCACCAGCACCTGCGGCTGTGGCTCCTCCTTCAGCATCTAATCCCGCCGGGTAAGCCGGATAAAAGAAAAGCCGTGTTGTGAAACACGGCTTTTTTGTTTATGCGTGGTCGTCGAGCGCGAAGGTGGGCAGCTTCAGGTGCCAGCGAATAGCGGCGAGCCGGATGGCAAGCGTCACCGCCATGCCTGTCATACTGGCCTGCTCAAGCGGCACGCTGAAGGTGTAAAACGCGGTGGCGTGAACGATGCCGCCCGCAATGCAAGCGGTGGCGTAGATTTCAGTTCGCAGGATCATAGGAATTTCGCGAGCCAGCACATCGCGAATAATACCGCCGCCCACGCCCGTCACCACGCCCATGCAGATGGCTACCAGCGGGCCGGTGCCTGCCAGAAACGCCTTGTTCACGCCGATGCCGACAAACACCGCCAGGCCTACGGCGTCCAGCACCGGCAGGATCCACTTCGGCAAGCGCCGCGGCTGGCGCACCAGCGCAATGGTCAGCAGGCAGGTCACCATCGCCACCACCAGATCGGTGGGATCTTTGACCCAGAACACCGGGCCGTGATCGAGCGCCATATCGCGGATCGTGCCGCCGCCCACCGCCGTCACCACACCCAGTACCAGAACGCCGAACGGATCCATCCGCAGCTTTCCGGCCAGCAAAACGCCAGAGATGGCAAACACGGCTGTGCCTATGATATCCAGCCAATAAACCAGCATTTCCTTTCCTCGACTCGTTATTTCGTAGCTGCCAGCGCCTGGCAGAGCTGTTTCGCGGCGAGGATAATACGCGGCCCGGCGCGCTCAAACCAGTCGTCTTTTACGGTAATAACCGGAACTTTTAGCTGCTCATGCCAGAACCGCGTTATCTGTGGAATTTCCTTTTCATCGCCCGCAGTAATGATGGCTTCCGGCTTGCGCATCAACACCTGCTCGCGGCTTACCTGCGGCCAGGGCGCGGGGCTGTCGGCGAAGATATTCTCACCGCCGCAGACCTCGACAAGCTGGTTCTGAATGGAGCTTTTATTGGTCGTGAAAAGCGGCTGGCCGCCAAATTGCAAAAAGACCCGCTTTTTCGCTTTTCCGGCGTAGTGGTTTTTCAGGGCCGTAAATTCCTCAAGCAGCGAGGCTGCCGCCGCTTGCGCCTTTTCAGGGGCAGGGCTGAAGGCCGCGAGCTGGCGAAGCGCCGCGGCGACCTGCTCCACGCTTGCCGGATCAAGCCACATCACCTGAATGCCAAGCGATTTAAGTTGATTGACCTGGCGTTCGGCGTTGCCGCCGCGCCAGGCGAGCACCAGATCGGGCTTAAGCGCCACGATGCGCTCAAGGTTCATGCCCTGCCAGTTCGCCACCTGCTCCAGCTTTTTCGCCGCTTCGGGATAGTCAGAATAAGCGCTGGCGGCAACGGGCGTAATGCCGGCAGCGAAAGCGAGTTCGGTATTGGCAGGGGAGAGCGAAATGACGCGCGGCGCGGCTATCAGCCACGCCGGGAAGAGAAGAAGCAGGGCGGCGAGCGCCCTGTTAAGCGGCCGCTTAGCCACGGTTTACGGCGGCGAGCAGCGTTTCTACCATCAGGCTGGACTGCTTTGCCGCGACAGCGAGGAACTCCTCGAAGCTCAGGTGCGACTGCTGGTCTGCTACGTCGGAAATGGCGCGCACCACCACGAACGGCACGCCGAAGTTATGGCAGACGTGACCAATAGCCGTCGCTTCCATTTCCACAGCGATCGCCTGCGGAAAACGGGTGCGGATGCGGGTAAGCGCGTCGGCGCCGTTGATAAAGGCGTCGCCGCTCACCACCAGGCCGCGCACCGCATGCAGGTTGAGCTCGCCGATGCAGGCTTCAGCGGCGGCGATAAGCGTTTCATCCGCTTTGAAGGCGGCCGGGCAACCCGCCATCTGGCCATATTCGTAGCCGAAGGCGGTTACGTCAGCGTCGTGATAGCGAACTTCGTCGGAAACCACGATATCGCCTACTTTGAGCGTAGGCGCAAGGCCGCCCGCCGAGCCGGTGTTAATGATGAGATCAGGCTTGCAGTGTTCAAGAAGCAGCGTCGCGCCCATCGCGGCGGAGACTTTACCGATGCCCGACTTCAGCAGAGCCACCTCGACGCCGTTAAGCGTGCCGGTATAGATCTCGCAGCCCGCCAGTTTCAGCGTCTGACGATTTTCAATTTTGTCGCGCAGCAGCGTAACTTCTTCTTCCATTGCACCAATAATGCCTGCTTTCATAGAGATACTCGCTAAATGATGGATTAACGGGGATAGTCTATCATGGCAGACAACAAGGATTTAATTCGCGTAAGCGCGCGAACCGGGAGAGCCTATGGCTGAGATCGATTTTCGCAACAAAATAAACTGGCGTCGCCGGTATCGCTCGCCGCAGGGAGCGAAAAGTGAACATGAGATCCTGCGCATTTTTGAAAGCGACCGGGGGCGCGTAATCAATTCGCCAGCCATTCGCCGCCTGCAGCAAAAAACGCAGGTCTTTCCGCTGGAGCGCAACGCCGCAGTACGTACGCGACTGACCCATTCGCTGGAAGTGCAACAGGTCGGGCGTTATATCGCCAAAGAGGTATTAAGCCGACTGAAAGAGCAGGGCAAGCTTGAACAATACGGGCTGGCGGAGCTAACCGGGCCGTTTGAAAGCATTGTCGAGATGGCCTGCCTGATGCATGACATCGGCAACCCGCCGTTCGGCCATTTTGGCGAAGCGGCGATCAACGACTGGTTCAGCCAGCGTCTTTTTCCTGTCGACGCCGCCAGCCAGCCGCTGAGCCATGACCGTTGCGCTGTCGCCGTGCTAAAGCTGCAGGAAGGCGAAGAAGAACTCAACGCGCTGCGTCGCAAAATACGTCAGGATTTGTGCCATTTCGAAGGAAACGCGCAGGGCATTCGCCTTGTCCATACTTTGCTGCGCATGAACCTGACCTGGGCGCAGGTGGGCTGCATTTTAAAATATACGCGCCCGGCGTGGCATGCCGGCCCGGTGCCGAAAAGCCACAGCTATTTGATGAAAAAGCCCGGTTTTTACCTGGCGGAAGAGGGCTATATTTCCCGCCTACGTAAAGAGCTTTCGCTTGGCGAATATAGCCGTTTCCCGCTGACCTGGATTATGGAAGCGGCGGATGACATCTCTTATTGCGTGGCCGATCTTGAAGATGCGGTAGAGAAACGCATATTTACCGTCGAGCAGCTTTATCAGCATCTTTATGAATCCTGGGGCGAGCACGAGCCTGAAGATCTTTTCGCACAGGTAGTGGAAAACGCTTATGAAAAAGCGAAGACCAATCCGCTTCGGCGCATTGCCGAAGACCAGTTCTTTATGTATTTGCGCGTCAATACGCTAAATAAGCTGGTGCCCTATGCCGCGCAGCGGTTTATTGAAAACCTGCCCGCTGTTTTTGACGGCTCGTTTAACCAGGCGTTGCTTGAGGATGAGAGCCCGTCGAGCCGCCTGCTTGAGCTCTATAAGCGCGTGGCGGTGCGTCGCGTATTTAATCACCCCGACGTTGAACAGCTAGAATTACAAGGTTACCGGGTGATAAGCGGCCTGCTGGATATTTACCAGCCGCTGTTAAAACTGCCGTTGACGGATTTCCGCGAGCTGGTGGAAACCGAAGGCGTGCGACGTTTACCGATTGAGACGCGCTTATTTCACAAGCTTTCTGGTCGTCACCGGCTGGCTTATATTGAAGCGGTGAATAATCTGCATCCTGAGGCGGCGGATTATCCCTTATGGGAATATTATTATCGCTGCCGTTTGATTCAGGATTATATCAGCGGCATGACCGATTTATATGCATGGGATGAATATCGGCGCCTGATGGCGGTGGAATAAATAGTGCGAGTTTTGTAAAGACGCTCAATAAATTTTTACTTATTCAGAAACTTAACGCTGGAACTTCGCGCTATAAAGTCACTCTTACTGTCACGTACACAGCAGGTAATTGACGTAACTTTTAGCTGAGATTGAAAAGATGAAAAAAACCACGTTAGCAATGAGTGCGCTGGCTCTGAGTCTGGGTTTGGCGCTGGGGCCGGTGTCCGCTTTCGCCGCTGAGACTGCATCTTCTTCCGCCACCTCGCAACAGATGCCGAGCCTGGCGCCGATGCTGGAGAAAGTGATGCCATCAGTGGTGAGCATTAACGTTGAAGGGAGCACGACGGTGAACACGCCGCGTCTGCCGCGTAATTTCCAGCAATTCTTTGGCGATAACTCGCCGTTCTGCCAGGAAGGTTCGCCTTTCCAGAGCTCGCCTTTCTGTCAGGGCGGCGGTGAAGGCGGCGACGGTGGCCAGCAGCAGAAATTTATGGCGCTGGGTTCCGGGGTCATTATTGATGCCGCGAAAGGCTATGTGGTAACTAACAACCACGTGGTGGATAACGCAACCTCAATTAAAGTGCAGTTGAGCGACGGGCGTAAGCTCGATGCCAAAATGGTAGGTAAAGATCCGCGATCGGATATCGCGCTGATCCAGATTCAGGATCCGAAAAACCTGACGGCAATTCAAATCGCCGACTCCGATCAGCTGCGCGTGGGCGATTACACCGTCGCTATCGGCAACCCGTTTGGTCTTGGCGAAACCGTGACTTCCGGTATCGTTTCAGCGCTGGGCCGCAGCGGCCTGAATGCGGAAAACTACGAAAACTTTATCCAGACCGACGCCGCCATTAACCGCGGCAACTCCGGCGGCGCGTTGGTGAACCTGAACGGCGAGCTTATCGGCATCAACACCGCTATTCTGGCGCCGGACGGCGGCAACATCGGCATCGGCTTCGCCATTCCGAGCAACATGGTGAAAAACCTGACTGCGCAGATGGTGCAGTATGGCCAGGTGCGCCGTGGCGAGCTGGGCATCCTTGGCACCGAGCTGAACTCTGAGCTGGCGAAAGCGATGAAAGTTGACGCCCAGCGCGGCGCGTTTGTAAGTCAAGTGATGCCGAACTCCTCCGCCGCGAAAGCGGGTGTGAAGGCGGGCGATGTGATTACCTCCCTGAACGGCAAGCCTATCAACAGCTTTGCGGCGCTGCGCGCCCAGGTGGGTTCGATGCCTGTCGGCAGCAAGCTGACGCTTGGCCTGCTGCGCGAAGGCAAGGAAGTTAACGTTAATCTGGAGCTGCAGCAGAGCAGCCAGACTCAGGTTGAGTCTTCCACCGTCTTCAACGGCATTGAAGGCGCGGAGATGAGCAACCGTACGGGCAAAGACCAGGGCGTTATCGTCAACAACGTGAAGGCGAACTCCCAGGCGGCGCGCATCGGGCTTAAGAAAGGCGACATCATCGTCGGGGCAAACCAGCAGCCAGTGAATAACATTGCCGAGCTGCGTAAAATTCTCGAGAGCAAGCCGTCAGTGCTGGCGCTGAATATTCAGCGCGGCGACAGCTCTATCTATCTGTTGATGCAGTAAAAGGCATTGCGCTAAAAAAGGCCGCCCCGTGCGGCCTTTTTTATTACGCCGCTTTTATCGTAGGGGTGATGAGCAAGAGTAGGCACACGTTGGGATAACAGGGACGCGGTAAAACAAAAGGGGCTGGCAAGCCAGCCCTGAAGGCGTTATTTGTTGCGGGTAAGCTTTTCGAGATCGGATTCGATTTCGCTGATCTTGTTGGCGACCACGCTTTCCAGATGGCGCAGGTCATCCAGAATTTTACGCTTAAGATCCACTTCGCTGCGATCGCGCTGGCAGATCTGATCGAGTTCATCAATCACGTAGCGCAGGTTCGGGCTTATCTCCTGCACTTCTTTGAACCCTTGTCCAACGCCGTCGGCGACAACCGTTTTGCGCTGGCGAGGATATTTAAACTTCACGCTCTTGGCGAAAAACTCGCCTTTATCCTTCTGAAAGTAGATTTTCAGAATATCGTTGTTCGCTTCCTGGCGAAGACTGTAACGGTCGATTTCATCAGGATTGGTTATGCCAAGACTCTTCAGATTATCGTACATAAGCGGGCCCCCTGGGGAATCATTAACCTATAGATAATTCACGAAAATATCCTTTTACGCCACCATCAGAGAGCAAAAAGGCGGGCCAGGCCCGCCTTTTTTACTGCTGTTAGTCGATAGTGCGCAGCAATTCGTTGATGCCAACCTTACTGCGGGTTTTCGCATCCACTTTTTTCACGATAACGGCGCAGTAGAGGCTGTAAGAACCATCTTTCGACGGCAGGTTGCCGGACACGACAACAGAGCCTGCCGGCACGCGGCCGTAGTGGACTTCGCCCGTTTCACGGTCATAGATTTTGGTGCTCTGGCCGATGTACACGCCCATCGAAATAACCGCGCCTTCTTCGACGATAACGCCTTCCACAATTTCAGAACGCGCGCCGATGAAGCAGTTATCTTCGATAATGGTCGGGTTCGCCTGCAGCGGCTCCAGCACGCCGCCGATGCCCACGCCGCCGGAGAGATGCACGTTTTTACCAATCTGCGCACAGGAGCCTACGGTCGCCCAGGTATCTACCATGGTGCCTTCATCAACGAACGCGCCAATGTTCACATAAGAAGGCATCAGCACGGTGTTGCGGGCGATAAACGCGCCCTGGCGAACGGCGGCCGGCGGAACTACGCGAAAACCTTCTTTCTGGAAACGCGCTTCGTCGTAATTGGCGAACTTCATCGGCACTTTATCGAAGTAACGGCTTTCCGCGCCTTCGATAACCTGGTTGTCGTTAATGCGGAAGGAGAGCAGAACCGCTTTCTTCAACCACTGGTGGGTGACCCACTGGCCGTCGATTTTCTCTGCCACGCGCAGTTCGCCGCTGTCCAGCAGGGCGATAACCTGGTTCACCGCTTCGCGGGTAACGGTATCCACGTTAGCCGGGGTGATCTCTGCGCGACGTTCAAAGGCGGTTTCAATAACATTTTGTAGCTGATGCATTATTTGCTCTTTCCTGATGGTTCACTTAACGATGTAAAAAAGGGTTTACCCTTTATCGTTTGGATTGAGGGCTGCTGTCAACCGTTGTTGCACCTCTTGTTGCAGCACATTATTAAGGGCGCGCCGGTCGGCTGTCGCGATTATAAATAAATCTTCTACTCGCTCCCCAATGGTGGTGATTCTTGCGCCATGCAGCGAAATGCCGAGGTCGGCGAACACCTGGCCGACACGCGCCAGAAGCCCTGGCTGGTCGAGCGCGATAAGCTCAAGGAATGAGCGTCGCTCTGTGTGCGTCGGCAGGAAATTCACTTCGGTTTCCACCGTAAAGTGGCGCAATTTGGCTGGCTGACGACGCGGCTGCGGCGGCTGCCAGGTTCGCTGGGTAATGGCCTGCTCAAGCCCATGACGGATAGCTTCATGGCGGTCGGCGGAAAGTGGGCTGCCGTCCGGCTCCAGCACGATAAAGGTGTCCATCGCCATGCCGTCGCGGGTGGTGAAGATTTGCGCGTCATGAACGCTTAAGTTGCGGCGATCCAGTTCGGCGCACACGGCGGCGAAAAGATAAGGACGGTCCGGGCTCCAGATAAAAATCTCCGTGCCGCCGCGCGTCGCCTGCGGGCTTAATAAAATCAGCGGCTGGCTGAGGTCGTGCTTCAGCAAATGGCGTGCGTGCCAGGCGAGCTGGTTTGGGCTGTGGCGTACAAAATAGTTCGCCCGGCAGCGCGCCCAGATATGGTGCAGCGCCTCTTCGTTGATATTTTCCATACGCAGCAGCGCCAGCGCCTGCACTTGATGGTGGCGCACCCGCTCGCGCATATCCGGCGTATTCTGCATACCCCGGCGCAGCTGTTTTTCGGTGGCGAAGTAAAGCTCGCGCAACAGGCTCTGTTTCCAGCTGTTCCACAGCGTTTCGTTGGTGGCGCAGATATCAGCGACCGTCAGGCACACCAGGAAACGCAGGCGATTTTCCGTCTGCACCTCTTCGGCGAACTGCTTGATCACTTCCGGGTCCTGAATATCGCGCCGCTGGGCGGTAACTGACATTAATAGATGCTGGCGCACCAGCCAGGCTACCAGCTGTGTTTCACGGGAGTTGAGGCCATGCAGTTCGGCGAATTTCAATACATCCTGCGCGCCGAGAACGGAGTGGTCGCCGCCGCGCCCTTTGGCGATATCGTGGAACAGCGCGGCGATCAGAATGAGTTCCGGATGCGACAGGCGCGGCCATAAATCAACGCACAGCGGATGCTTCGACCGCGTCTCTTCAAGAGAAAAACTCTCAAGCTTTTGCAGCACCCGGATAGTGTGCTCATCGACGGTGTAAGCGTGAAAGAGGTCGAACTGCATCTGGCCGACAATGTGCGACCATTGCGGCATATAGGCCCACAGCACGCTGTGGCGGTGCATCGGCACCAGTCCGCGGCTGACCGCGCCCGGATGGCGCAGCATGGTCAAGAACAGCGAACGCGCTTCGGGGATATAGCACAGCGGCTGTTTAAGATGGCGACGAGCGTGGCGCAGATGACGCAACGTGGTGGAGTAAATGCCGGTAATGTCCCGGTTGCGCACCATGGCGTAAAACATCCGCAGTATCGCCTGCGGCTCGCGGATAAAAAGCGTTTCGTCGCGCAGATCGATAAGCGTGCCGCGAAGCTGGAAATCATCATCCAGCGGGCGGGGTTTTTCATCGGTGGAGAGCGCAAGTATCGCTTCATCGAAGAGCTGCAACAGCATCTGATTAAGTTCGCCCACCCGGCGAGTGACACGATAGAAATCTTTCATCATCTGCTCGACCGGCTCGTTGCCTTCGCCCTGGTAGTTCAGGCGCTGGGCGACGCTCAGCTGGCGATCGAACAGCAGACGGTTGTCGTAGCGGTTCAGCTCCAGGTGCAGGGCGAAGCGGATGCGCCAGAGCAGATGCTGACATTCGTCGAGCTCATTGCGCTCCGCTTCCGTCAGAAAACCGAACCCTACCATTTCACGCAATGACGTGGCGCCGAAGTGGCGACGCGCGACCCACTGGAGAGTATGGATATCGCGCAGGCCGCCGGGGCTGCTTTTGATATCGGGCTCAAGGTTATAGCTGGTGCCGTGATAGCGCTGGTGGCGTTCATTTTGCTCTTCCACTTTCGCCGGGAAAAACTTTTCAGAAGGCCAGAAGCCGTCGCTAAAAATGTGTTTTTGCAGTTCAAGAAACAGCGCGACGTCGCCAATCAGCAGGCGGGACTCAATCAAGTTGGTGGCGACGGTTAAATCGGACAGCCCCTCAAGCAGGCACTCTTCAAGCGTGCGCACGCTATGGCCCACTTCAAGCTTTACGTCCCAGAGCAGGGTTAACAGCTCGCCGACTTTTTGCGCCTGCGCATCGGGCAGGCGTTTACGGCTTAAGATCAGCAGGTCGATGTCTGAAAGCGGGTGCAGTTCGCCGCGCCCATAACCGCCGACCGCCACCAGCGCCGTTTCCTCTGTATCGCCAAAACCGTAGTGCAGCCAGAGGCGCTGCAGAAGCTGGTCGATAAATTCCGTACGCGCTTCGACAAGATCTTCGGCGCTGACGCCGCTGTCGAAGGCGACGCCAAGCCAGCGTTGAAAATCATCCAGATGCTGTTTTATCGCCGCGCAGTGTAGCGCGTCTTGCGGCCAGGTGGCGGGTTGGGCTGGCAGGCCCGGTAAAGAAGCGAGAGCCGTGTTCGCATACTGCTCAGGTAAACTATTACTCATCATGCGCCGCCCATAAAAAAGCCGGCTTAAGCCGGCTTCTTATTAATCGTTATGCGAAATGATGTTGGGGATCGTGTCGTCCTTACGCAACGTCAGAATTTCGCAGCCGTTTTCCGTCACCACAATAGTATGCTCGTACTGAGCAGACAAGCTGCGGTCTTTAGTTTTAACCGTCCAGCCGTCTTTCATCGTGCGGATGCGGTAGTCGCCCGCGTTCACCATCGGTTCTACGGTGAAGGTCATGCCCGGCTGCAGGATAACGCCGCCGTCATCCGCGTCATAGTGCAGCACCTGCGGCTCTTCATGGAAGCCGCGGCCAATGCCGTGACCGCAATATTCACGCACGACCGAGAACCCTTCCGCTTCGACAAACTTCTGAATAGCGGCGCCGAGGCTGCGCAGGCGAATGCCTGGTTTTACCATGCGCAGCGCCACGTAGAGACTTTCCTGCGTAATGCGGCACAGACGCTCGCCAAGAATGGTCGGTTTGCCGACGATAAACATTTTTGAGGTATCGCCATGATATTCATCTTTAATCACGGTCACGTCGATGTTTACGATGTCGCCATCTTTTAAAAGCTTCTCGTCATCCGGAATGCCGTGGCAAACCACTTCGTTGACAGAAATACAGACCGATTTCGGAAAACCGTGGTAGTTCAGGCTTGCGGAGATCGCGTGCTGATGATTTGTGATGTAGTCGTGGCAGATGCGATCCAGCTCGCCGGTGCTGACGCCGGGTTTGACGTGCGCTTCGATCATCTCCAGCACCTCGGCGGCAAGCCTGCCGGCGACGCGCATTTTTTCGATTTCTTCTGGGGTTTTAATTGAGATAGCCATATTCAGGTCCGCTGTTGCCGGATTCCCGACAAATAAGAGTGAAAGTGAAATCAATGTTATCAGGGCATGCATAGGGTGCCAAATTGAGATTCACTCAGCGGGAAGGGCGTGAACAACTATTGGAGTCCGGGCCGATTTTGTGATATAAAGCGCGCCGGACTTCTGTACCAAAAACGGGTGCAGAGGCGATTACTCTCACATTGTGTAATAACACACACGTATCGGCACATATTCCGGGGTGCCCTTCGGGGTCGGCAATATGGGATACGTGGAGGCATAACCCCATACTTTTATATAGAGGTTTTAAACATGGCAACTGTTTCCATGCGCGATATGCTCAAGGCTGGTGTTCACTTCGGTCACCAGACCCGTTACTGGAACCCGAAAATGAAGCCGTTCATCTTCGGTGCGCGTAACAAAGTTCACATCATCAACCTTGAGAAAACCGTACCGATGTTCAACGAAGCCCTGGCTGAGCTGAGCAAAATTTCTTCCCGTAAAGGTAAGATCCTGTTCGTCGGTACCAAACGCGCTGCTAGCGAAGCGGTAAAAGAAGCGGCTCAGAGCTGCGATCAGTTCTTCGTGAACCATCGCTGGCTGGGCGGCATGCTGACCAACTGGAAAACCGTTCGTCAGTCCATCAAGCGTCTGAAAGACCTGGAAACTCAGTCTCAGGACGGCACCTTCGACAAGCTGACCAAGAAAGAAGCGCTGATGCGTACTCGTGAGCTGGACAAGCTGGAAAACAGCCTCGGCGGTATCAAAGACATGGGCGGCCTGCCGGACGCACTGTTTGTTATCGACGCCGATCACGAACACATCGCTATCAAAGAAGCGAACAACCTGGGCATCCCGGTATTTGCTATCGTTGATACCAACTCCGATCCGGACGGCGTTGACTTCGTTATCCCGGGTAACGACGACGCAATCCGTGCTGTTAGCCTGTACCTGAACGCTGTTGCTGCAACCGTACGCGAAGGCCGTTCTCAGGACCTGGCTTCTCAGGCGGAAGAAAGCTTCGTAGAAGCTGAATAATAAGGTTCGCTCGTATTGAGCCCTTATTAACCAGGTAGTAACAAGTTTGGTTAGGGGGCCTGTCTTCAGGCCCCTTTTTTGTTTGAGTCTGGCTTGTCAGACACCTTTCGGGCACGCCAGGCCTATACCCACCCGCTTTTATGGTACGTCACAGACTGTAACCTGAGGCCGGTAGGGTATATCTCCCCAAATGAGATAACCGAGGAATATAGAATGGCTGAAATTACCGCTTCCCTGGTAAAAGAGCTGCGCGAACGTACTGGCGCTGGCATGATGGATTGCAAAAAAGCGCTGACTGAAGCCAACGGCGACATCGAGCTGGCAATCGAGAACATGCGTAAGTCCGGTGCTATCAAAGCAGCGAAAAAAGCAGGCAACGTGGCTGCTGACGGCGTGATCAAAACCAAAATCGAAGGCGACTACGGTGTGATTCTGGAAGTTAACTGCCAGACTGACTTCGTTGCTAAAGATGGCGGCTTCCAGGCGTTTGCTGACAAAGTGCTGAATGCCGCAGTTGCTGGCAAAATCACTGACGTTGAAGTGCTGAAAGCGCAGTTTGAAGAAGAGCGCGTAGCGCTGGTAGCGAAAATTGGTGAGAACATCAACATTCGCCGCGTTGCCGCCCTCGAAGGCGCTGAGCTTGGCAGCTACCTGCACGGCGCACGCATCGGCGTTCTGATCTCCGCTAAAGGCGCTGACGAAGAGCTTATCAAACAGCTGGCTATGCACGTTGCGGCGAGCAAGCCGGAATTCGTTAAGCCGGAAGACGTGTCTGCTGAAGTGGTTGAGAAAGAGTACCAGGTACAGCTGGACATCGCCATGCAGTCTGGCAAGCCGAAAGAAATCGCAGAGAAAATGGTTGAAGGCCGCATGAAGAAATTCACCGGCGAAGTTTCTCTGACCGGTCAGCCTTTCGTTGTTGATCCGAGCAAAACCGTTGGCCAGCTGCTGAAAGAGCACAACGCTGACGTTATCAACTTCATCCGCTTCGAAGTGGGTGAAGGCATCGAGAAAGTTGAGACTGACTTCGCAGCAGAAGTTGCTGCTATGTCCAAGCAGTCTTAATGCTGTAAGCGAGCCGCCTCAGGGCGGCTCCTTTTTATCTGCCTTACAAATTCAGCCTGCTCTTATACAGCAAAGGCGCTAATGCGACGCAAGATGTCGCCAGTAATCATCCCATTCGTTGACAGTTCCAGGAAAGAAACATGGCTACCAATGCAAAACCCGTTTACAAACGCATTCTGCTCAAGCTGAGTGGCGAAGCGCTGCAAGGTGCAGAAGGCTTCGGTATTGATGCGAGCATACTGGATCGCATGGCGCAGGAAATTAAAGAACTGGTTGAGCTGGGTATCCAGGTCGGGGTGGTCATCGGCGGCGGCAATTTGTTCCGCGGCGCAGGCCTTGCTAAAGCGGGCATGAATCGCGTTGTGGGCGACCACATGGGCATGCTTGCCACCGTGATGAACGGCCTGGCGATGCGCGATGCGCTTCACCGCGCCTATGTGAACGCCCGACTGATGTCCGCCATTCCGCTCAACGGCGTGTGCGACAACTACAGCTGGGCTGAGGCGATTAGCCTGCTGCGCAACAACCGCGTAGTGATCCTCTCTGCCGGTACCGGCAACCCGTTCTTCACCACCGACTCCGCAGCCTGCCTGCGCGGCATTGAAATCGAAGCTGACGTGGTGTTGAAGGCGACCAAAGTTGACGGCGTTTATTCCGCTGACCCGATGAAAGATCCTACCGCTACGCTTTATGAGCAGCTTACTTACCAGGAAGTGCTGGAAAAAGAGTTAAAAGTGATGGATCTTGCGGCCTTTACCCTGGCGCGCGACCACAGCCTGCCGATTCGCGTGTTCAATATGAATAAGCCAGGCGCGCTGCGCCGCGTCGTCATGGGCGAAAAAGAAGGCACTCTCATCACAGATTAATTTCCGTGAGCGCGAAATACGGGTAAGATTCCGCTTCAAAAGTCGGTTTCGATGACGGGTAACGCCAGGTTGCCATGAATTAAACGGGTCTATACTTATCCTCACCGCGTATTACGCCGTGACGCGAACGTAGATGGCCTGCCTAAAACCAGTTTTCAAGGATTCGTAACGTGATTAGCGATATCAGAAAAGATGCCGAAGTGCGTATGGAAAAATGCGTTGAGGCCTTCAAAAACCAAATCAGCAAAATTCGTACCGGCCGCGCTTCGCCGAGCCTGCTGGATGGCATCGTCGTAGAGTACTACGGTACGCCGACTCCGCTGCGCCAGCTGGCTAACGTAACGGTAGAAGATACCCGTACGCTGAAAATCAACGTTTTCGATCGCTCCATGGGGCCTGCCGTTGAGAAAGCTATTATGGCTTCCGATCTGGGGCTGAACCCGAGCTCTGCGGGCAGCGATATTCGCGTTCCGCTGCCCCCGCTGACTGAAGAGCGTCGTAAAGACCTCATCAAAGTCGTGCGTGGCGAAGCTGAGCAGGCTCGTGTCGCCGTGCGCAACGTGCGTCGCGACGCTAACGATAAAGTGAAGGCGCTGCTGAAAGACAAAGAAATCAGTGAAGATGACGATCGTCGTTCGCAGGACGATGTTCAGAAACTGACTGACGCTGCTATCAAAAAAGTGGACGCGGCTCTGGCCGACAAAGAAACTGAACTGATGCAGTTCTGATTTTCCGCTGATGGTAAACAACGCCGTACAGCCAGGCCGCATTTCGTGGTTTTGGCTGACGGCGTTTTGCATTGGGCCGCGCGTCCGGCGACGCGGATCTTTCTCTTTCCCTCTGTTGAGCGTCTCATGAAGCATTTGACCATTCTCGGCTCCACCGGATCGATTGGTGGCAGCACTCTTGACGTTGTTCGTCATAATCCAGACCGCTTTGCCGTAACCGCCCTGGTAGCCGGTAAAAACGTAGCCCGCATGGTTGAGGATTGTCTGGAATTTCATCCTCGCTACGCCGTAATGGATGATGAGGCTAGCGCCAGTGCGGTACGTGTTGCGCTTCGCGAGCAGGGAAGTCGTACCGAGGTGTTGGCAGGGCGTCAGGCGGCCTGCGAAATGGCGGCGCTGGACGAGGTGGATCAAGTCATGGCGGCCATTGTAGGCGCGGCGGGGCTGTTGCCGACGCTTGCGGCTATTGGTTCAGGTAAGGCCGTTTTACTGGCGAATAAAGAGTCGCTGGTGACCTGCGGCCGTCTGTTTATGGACGCCGTGAAGCAAAACGGCGCGCAACTGTTGCCGGTCGACAGCGAACATAACGCGATTTTTCAGAGTTTACCGGGAACAATTCAACATAACCTGGGGTACGCTAAGTTAGAAGATAATGGCGTTTCGTCAATTATCCTCACAGGGTCTGGTGGTCCGTTTCGGGAAACGGCATTGAATACGCTGGCGGGCATGACGCCCGATCAAGCCTGCCGTCACCCGAACTGGTCAATGGGGCGAAAAATCTCCGTTGATTCCGCCACCATGATGAATAAAGGTCTGGAATATATTGAAGCCCGTTGGCTGTTCAACGCTCGCGCCGATCAGATGGAAGTGCTTATCCATCCGCAGTCGGTGATTCACTCTATGGTGCGTTACACTGATGGCAGCGTGCTGGCGCAGTTAGGCGAACCGGATATGCGCACCCCCATCGCGCATACGATGGCCTGGCCTTCGCGAGCCCGCTCCGGGGTTAACCCGCTCGACTTTTGCACCATTGGAACGTTGAGTTTTTGCGAGCCAGACTATCAGCGTTACCCCTGCCTGAAACTGGCTATCGACGCCTTTGAGCAAGGGCAGGCGGCGACGACGGCACTGAACGCGGCGAATGAAGTGACGGTAGCGGCTTTTCTGGCGCACGCGATCCGTTTCACCGATATCGCCGCGCTTAATCAGGCCGTGCTTAACGAGATGGATCTCCACGAACCGGAAAGCGTGGAGCAGGTGCTGCAGGTTGATGCAAAGGCGCGGGAAACGGCGAACAAACTCGTGACTCGCTTCGCAAGCTGATGATCAATTACACAGCGGCAGAGACGTTATTTGTTAGCGTTGTGCTTCAGTGATATAGTCTGCGCCACCTGAACGCAGGTGAACGAGCCATTCCGGTCGGGTCAGCCGTGTTTGTCACGGCTTTTTTGTGTATACGAGGCTTCAAGATTCCTGAGTACCGCTTAATCCTTATCAGGGAATAAATACGCGTTATGTTGTCTGCTAATCAACCCTTAAGCGAGAGCTTGCCCGCGCATGGCGCACGCCATGTTGCCATTATTATGGATGGCAATGGTCGCTGGGCGAAAAGACAAGGGAAAATCCGAGCCTTTGGTCACAAAGCGGGGGCTAAATCAGTTCGCCGCGCGGTTTCTTTTGCGGCGAATAATGGTATTGATGCTCTGACGCTCTATGCTTTCAGCAGCGAAAACTGGAATCGACCCGCGCAGGAAGTCAGCGCGCTGATGGAATTGTTTGTCTGGGCGCTGGATAGCGAAGTGAAAAGCCTGCACCGCCATAACGTGCGTCTGCGGGTTATCGGCGATATCAGCCGTTTCAACGCGCGCCTGCAGGACCGCATCCATAAAGCTGAAGCGTTAACCAGCCAGAATACCGGGCTGACGCTGAATATCGCCGCGAACTACGGCGGTCGCTGGGATATTATTCAGGGAGTCAGACGCCTGGCTGAACAGGTTCAGGAAGGGCAGTTACGCCCTGATCAGATTGATGAAGAGTTGCTTAACCAGCAGGTCTGCATGCATGAACTGGCTCCCGTTGATTTAGTAATTAGGACAGGGGGAGAGCATCGAATCAGTAATTTTCTGCTGTGGCAAATCGCTTATGCGGAGCTTTATTTCACCGATGTTCTCTGGCCTGATTTCGATGAACAAGACTTTGAAGGTGCATTAAATGCCTTTGCCAATCGCGAACGTCGTTTTGGCGGTACTGCACCGGGTGGCATTGATGCCTGATGGGGGTAGCTTTTGCTGAAGTATCGCCTGCTTTCTGCTTTTGTATTAATACCTGTTGTTATCGCCGCGCTTTTCTGGCTGCCGCCAATGGGCTTCGCTGTCGTTACCCTGGTGGTTTGCATGCTGGCAGCCTGGGAATGGGGCCAGCTATGCGGTTTATCTTCACGCGCGCAACGGGTTGGACTGGCGGTGCTTTGCGGCTTGCTGCTCGCTTTAATGCTGTTCATTTTGCCTGATTATCAACGCACCATTGAATTGCCCATGGTGCAGGTAGCGCTTTGGGCCTCCCTTGCCTGGTGGTGCGGGGCATTATTGCTCGTGCTGTTTTACCCGGCGTCGGCGAATTTCTGGCGACATTCGCGCGTGCTGCGTCTTATCTTTGGAGTCTTGACTATCGTGCCCTTTTTCTGGGGCATGGTGGCGTTGCGCTCATGGCACTATGAATCAAGCCAGTACAGCGGCTCTCTCTGGCTGCTCTATGTGATGTTTCTTGTATGGGGCGCAGATTCCGGCGCTTACATTTTTGGTAAGCTGTTTGGTAAGCATAAGCTGGCGCCGAAAGTCTCCCCGGGGAAAACGTGGCAGGGTTTTATCGGCGGGCTGCTTACCTCGGCGATTATCGCCTGGCTCTTTGGCATCTGGGCGGATCTGAACGTAACGCCAGTCGTTCTGCTGGCGTGTTCGGTTGTCGCGGCGCTTGCTTCCGTACTGGGAGATTTAACGGAAAGCATGTTTAAGCGCGAAGCGGGAATTAAGGATAGCGGCCATTTGATCCCTGGCCACGGCGGGGTACTGGACCGCATTGACAGCCTGACGGCGGCGGTACCGGTCTTTGCATGCTTGCTGCTGTTAGTCTTCAGGATCCTCTGACGGAAATTTTTATGTTAAGCATACTCTGGAATCTGGCGGCGTTTATCGTTGCACTGGGCGTTCTTATCACCGTGCACGAGTTTGGCCATTTCTGGGTAGCCCGAAAAGCTGGCGTGCGGGTTGAGCGGTTTTCCATTGGCTTTGGCAAAGCGCTCTGGCGGCGCACCGACCGTCAGGGCACCGAATATGTTATTGCCCTGATCCCGCTGGGCGGCTATGTCAAAATGCTGGATGAGCGTGTAGAGCCGGTTACGCCGGAGATGCGCCACGAGGCTTTCAACAATAAAACTGTCGCCCAGCGCGCGGCGATAATCGCAGCAGGGCCGATAGCTAATTTTCTCTTCGCTGTTTTTGCCTACTGGCTGGTCTTTCTCATCGGTATTCCCAGCATTAAGCCCGTCATTGGCGAAATAACGCCCAACTCCATCGCTGCGCAGGCACAAATCGAACCGGGTACGGAACTAAAAGCCATCGATGGTATCGAAACGCCAGATTGGGATGCTGTTCGCCTGGCGTTGGTAGCGAAAATTGGGGACGAGCGAACAACGCTGAGCGTCGCGCCTTTTGGCAGCGATGCGCGTACGGACAAAACGCTCGACCTGCGTAACTGGCAGTTTGAACCGGATAAGGAAGACCCGGTTTCATCGCTTGGCATTCAGCCGCGCGGCCCGAAAATCGAACCGGTGCTTGCAGAGGTACAGCCACAGTCGGCAGCCAGCAAAGCAGGTTTGCAAGCCGGAGACAGGATCGTTAAAGTCGAAGGGCAGCCGCTGACAACGTGGATGACTTTTGTCACCCTGGTGCGGGATAACCCATCGCGGCCGCTCTCAATTGAGATAGAAAGACAGGGGAGCCCCTTGTCTTTAACGCTGATACCGGATACAAAACCCGGTAATGAAAAGGCTGAGGGATTCGCAGGCGTAGTGCCGAAGGTAATCCCGCTGCCTGAGGAATATAAAACAGTGCGCCAGTATGGGCCGTTCGCCGCCATCGCTGAAGCTACGGATAAAACGTGGCAACTGATGAAGCTGACAGTAACCATGCTGGGGAAATTGATAACCGGCGACGTTAAACTGAATAACCTCAGTGGGCCTATCTCTATCGCCCAGGGGGCAGGAATGTCGGCGGAGTACGGGTTGGTTTACTATCTGATGTTCCTGGCGCTGATAAGCGTTAATCTGGGCATCATCAACCTGTTTCCGCTGCCCGTGCTTGATGGGGGACACCTGCTTTTTCTGGCGATTGAGAAGCTTAAAGGCGGGCCGGTTTCCGAGCGAGTTCAAGACTTTAGTTATCGCATTGGCTCGATTTTGCTGGTGTTGTTAATGGGGCTTGCACTTTTCAATGATTTCTCTCGGTTATAAAGAGAGCCAGGTTAGGAAGAACGCATAACAACGATGGCGATGAAAAAGTTGCTCATAGCGTCGCTGCTGTTTAGCAGCGCCACCGTATACGGTGCAGACGGGTTCGTGGTGAAGGACATTCATTTCGAAGGCCTGCAGCGAGTCGCCGTTGGTGCGGCCCTCCTCAGTATGCCAGTACGTCCAGGCGATACGGTTAACGACGAGGATATCAGTAATACGATCCGTGCTCTTTTTGCCACTGGCAACTTTGAGGACGTAAGAGTGCTGCGCGACGGCGACAACCTGTTGGTTCAGGTTAAAGAACGGCCGACGATTGCCAGCATCACCTTCTCCGGCAACAAATCGGTGAAGGATGACATGCTTAAGCAGAACCTCGAAGCTTCCGGCGTGCGGGTAGGGGAGTCGCTTGACCGCACAACCCTGTCTGATATCGAAAAGGGACTCGAAGATTTCTACTACAGCGTTGGTAAATATAGCGCCAGCGTAAAAGCTGTCGTTACGCCGCTGCCGCGTAACCGCGTCGATCTCAAACTGGTCTTCCAGGAAGGGGTTTCGGCCAAAATCCAGCAGATCAACATCGTCGGCAACCACGCTTTCAGCACTGAAGAGCTTATCTCTCACTTCCAACTGCGTGACGAAGTGCCGTGGTGGAACGTCGTAGGCGATCGCAAATATCAGAAGCAGAAACTGCAGGGCGATCTTGAGACGCTGCGCAGTTATTATCTTGACCGCGGCTATGCGCGTTTCAACATCGACTCAACGCAGGTGAGCCTGACGCCAGATAAAAAAGGCATCTATATCACTGTCAACGTAACCGAAGGCGATCAGTATAAGATTGCCGGCGTTGAGGTGAACGGCAACCTTGCTGGTCATTCTGCTGAAATTGAAAGCCTGACCAAAATGGAGCCGGGCGAGCTCTACAACGGCACGAAAGTGACCAAAATGGAAGACGACATCAAGAAGCTGTTGGGTCGTTATGGTTACGCCTATCCGCGCGTGCAGACGCAGCCGGAAATCAACGATGCGGATAAAACCGTGAAGCTGCATGTGAATGTGGATTCCGGCAACCGTTTCTATGTGCGTAAAATCCGTTTTGAAGGCAACGATACTTCCAAAGATTCCGTGCTGCGTCGCGAAATGCGCCAGATGGAGGGTGCGTGGCTCGGCAGCAACCTGGTTGACCAGGGGAAAGAGCGTCTAAACCGCCTCGGCTACTTCGAAACGGTTGATGTGGATACCCAGCGCGTACCAGGCAGTCCGGATCAGGTCGATGTGGTTTATAAGGTGAAAGAGCGCAATACCGGCAGCTTCAACTTCGGTGTTGGCTACGGCACCGAAAGCGGCGTTAGCTTCCAGGTCGGCGTACAGCAAGATAACTGGTTAGGCACCGGTTATTCTGTCGGTATTAACGGCACTAAGAACGACTACCAGACGTACTCTGAGCTTTCTGTCACCAACCCATACTTTACGGTCGATGGCGTAAGTCTTGGCGGGCGCATCTTCTATAATGATTTCCAGGCGGATGACGCGGACCTCTCCTCTTATACCAATAAGAGCTATGGTTTAGATGGCACGCTGGGCTTCCCGATTAATGAATACAATACGCTGCGTCTGGGATTAGGTTATGTGCATAACGACCTGTCTAATATGCAGCCGCAGGTATCCATGTGGCGCTACCTGGATTCTATCGGTCAGAGCACGTCCACCTCTTCAGATGACAACGGCTTCTCGGCGGATGACTTTACGCTGAACTACGGCTGGACTTATAACAAGCTTGACCGCGGATTCTTCCCGACGGAAGGTTCCCGCGTTAGCCTGAACGGTAAAGTGACGATTCCGGGCTCTGATAACGAGTTCTATAAAGTGACGCTCGACACCGCCTCCTACTTCCCGATCGACGAAGATCATAAGTGGGTCGTGCTGGGTCGCACCCGTTGGGGCTATGGCGACGGTCTGGGCGGCAAAGAGATGCCGTTCTACGAGAACTTCTATGCGGGCGGTTCCAGCACGGTACGCGGCTTCCAGTCCAATAACATTGGTCCGAAAGCGGTCTACTATGGCGGTCCGGGACTGGATAATTGCGACACCACAGACACCAGTAGAGTATGTGATTCCGACGACGCCGTCGGCGGCAACGCAATGGGCGTAGCAAGCCTTGAGTTTATTACCCCAACGCCGTTCCTGAGCGAGAAGTACGCGAACTCAGTGCGCACGTCGTTGTTTGTCGATGCAGGCTCGGTCTGGGATACCAACTGGGAAAATACCGCTGCGATGAGAGCCGCTGGCGTACCGGATTACAGCGATCCAGGCAATATCCGCATGTCCGCAGGCTTAGCTTTACAATGGATGTCGCCATTGGGGCCGTTGGTGTTCTCCTACGCCCAGCCGTTTAAGAAATACGATGGAGACAAAGCAGAGCAGTTCCAGTTTAACATCGGTAAAACCTGGTAACTGTCCGCTGCAAGGGAATGCTTATGCAGTGTAGCGATGACGTCTGGCGGGTATGGACCCGCCGAAGCCACGCAAAGAGCGGTACCTTCGGGTACATATGGGATGGTAAGGAGTTTATTGTGAAAAAGTGGTTAATTGCTGCAGGTCTCGGTTTGACAATGGCGGCTTCTGCCCAGGCTGCGGATAAAGTTGCTGTTGTTAATATGGGAAGCCTGTTTCAGCAGGTCGCTCAGAAAACTGGCGTATCCAAGACGCTGGAAAATGAGTTCAAAGGCCGTGCAAGCGAACTGCAACGTATGGAAACAGACCTGCAATCCAAAATGCAGCGCCTGCAGCGTGATGGCTCCACGATGAAAGCCAGCGATCGCAGCAAGCTGGAAAAAGACGTGATGGCTGGCCGTCAGGAATTCTCTGGCAAAGCGCAGCAGTTCGAGCAGGATCGTGCTCGTCGCTCTAATGAAGAACGCGGCAAACTGGTTACCCGTATCCAGAGCGCAGTGAAAAGCGTTGCTGCGGATCAGGATATCGACCTGGTTCTGGATGCCAACACCGTTGCTTACGCAGGTAGCGATGTTAAAGACATCACTGCTGATGTACTGAAACAGGTTAAATAAGTAATGCCTTCAATTCGACTGGCTGATTTAGCCCGGCAGTTGGATGCGGAATTACACGGTGATGGCGATATTGCCATCACCGGCGTGGCGTCCATGCAGTCCGCGAAAGCGGGACAAATCACTTTCATGGTAAACCCGCGATACCGTGAGCATTTGGCCGCTTGCCAGGCTTCTGCTGTCGTCATGACGCAGGATGATCTCCCTTTTGCCACAGGCGCGGCGCTGGTAGTAAAAAATCCCTACCTGACGTATGCCCGTATGGCTCAGATTTTAGACACCACGCCGCAACCCGCTCAGGATATCGCGCCCAGCGCGGTAATCGATGCAAGCGCGCGCCTGGGTCAAAACGTAGCAATTGGCGCTAATGCCGTTATCGAGTCTGGCGTTGAGCTAGGTGATAACGTGATTATCGGCGCAGGCTGTTTTGTTGGTAAAAATACTAAAATTGGCGCAGGCACTCGCCTCTGGGCCAATGTTACCGTTTACCATGAAATTGAAATCGGCGAACAGTGCCTGATTCAATCAAGCACCGTGATCGGCGCAGATGGTTTTGGTTATGCTAACGATCGTGGAAACTGGGTTAAGATCCCGCAATTAGGCCGGGTGATTATTGGCGATCGCGTTGAGATCGGCGCCTGTACGACCATCGACCGCGGCGCGCTTGACGATACGATAATTGGCAATGGCGTGATTATTGATAATCAGTGCCAGATTGCACATAACGTCGTGATTGGCGACAATACGGCGGTTGCAGGTGGCGTTATCATGGCGGGCAGCCTGAAAATTGGCCGTTACTGCATGATTGGCGGTGCCAGCGTTATCAACGGGCATATGGAAATCTGCGATAAGGTCACAGTGACAGGAATGGGCATGGTCATGCGTCCCATCACTGAACCTGGGGTGTATTCCTCAGGCATTCCGCTGCAACCGAACAAAGTGTGGCGTAAAACCGCAGCGCTGGTGATGAATATTGATGATATGAGCAAACGCTTAAAAGCGGTTGAGCGTAAAGTTAATCAACAAGACTAAATCATCTGCATTACGCTTTCGCGCATACCAGATTCGCGGCCTGCCAGCGATCAAACGATCGCCGCAGGCCGTGTTATTATTGCCTTTTCAGTATATTTAGACAGGAAGAGTATTTTGACTACTGACACTCATACTCTGCACATTGAAGAGATTTTAGAACTGCTGCCGCACCGCTACCCGTTTCTGCTGGTAGATCGCGTACTGGACTTCGAAGAAGGCCGTTTCCTGCGCGCGGTAAAAAATGTCTCTGTCAATGAGCCGTTTTTCCAGGGCCATTTCCCTGGTAAGCCGATTTTTCCGGGTGTTCTGATTTTAGAAGCGATGGCGCAAGCCACCGGGATTCTGGCCTTTAAAAGCGTAGGTAAGCTGGAGCCGGGTGAACTTTACTATTTCGCTGGTATTGATGAAGCACGCTTTAAGCGTCCTGTTGTGCCAGGTGACCAGATGGTGATGGAAGTCACTTTCGAGAAAACCCGCCGTGGCCTGACCCGCTTTAAAGGTGTGGCGATGGTCGACGGCAAAGTGGTTTGCGAAGCTACCATGATGTGTGCACGCAGCCGGGAGGCCTGATACGTGATTGATAAATCCGCCTTTATTCATCCTACCGCCATTGTTGAGGAAGGCGCTGTTATTGGCGCTAACGCCCACATTGGCCCGTTTTGTATTGTCGGTCCAGATGTTGAGATCGGTGAAGGAACGGTACTGAAGTCTCATGTTGTCGTGAACGGCCACACTAAAATTGGTCGTGATAACGAGATCTATCAGTTCGCCTCCATCGGGGAAGTAAACCAGGATCTGAAATATGCTGGCGAACCTACCCGCGTGGAAATTGGCGATCGCAACCGCATTCGCGAGAGCGTAACTATTCATCGAGGAACCGTACAAGGCGGTGGCTTGACGAAGGTGGGCAGCGACAACCTGCTGATGATCAACGCGCATATAGCGCACGATTGCACAGTGGGTAACCGCTGTATCCTGGCTAACAACGCAACGTTAGCGGGTCACGTATCGGTGGACGACTTCGCTATTATCGGCGGCATGACCGCGATTCATCAGTTCTGCATCATTGGTGCGCATGTGATGGTCGGCGGCTGCTCCGGTGTGGCGCAAGACGTACCGCCTTATGTTATCGCGCAGGGCAACCATGCTACGCCGTTTGGTGTAAACCTTGAAGGCCTGAAACGCCGTGGCTTTAGCAAAGAGGCGCTGCACGCTATTCGTAACGCCTATAAGCTGCTTTATCGCAGCGGTAAAACGCTGGATGAAGTGAAGCCGGAGATTGCCGAACTGGCGGCGCAGCATCCCGAAGTCAAAGCCTTTTCGGATTTCTTCGAGCGTTCTACTCGCGGTTTAATTCGTTAATGAGCGCAGCGCGTCCACTTACGATTGCCCTGGTCGCCGGAGAAACCTCCGGCGATATTCTTGGTGCGGGTCTTATCCGCGCCTTGAAAGCAAAAATACCAGACGCCCGTTTCGTCGGCGTGGCTGGCCCACGCATGCAGTCGGAAGGGTGCGAAGCCTGGTACGACATGGAAGAGCTGGCGGTGATGGGTGTTGTCGAAGTGCTGGGGCGGCTACGTCGTCTGCTGCATATTCGCGCTGACCTGACGCGTCGTTTTACTGAGCTCAGGCCCGATGTTTTTGTCGGCATTGATGCGCCCGATTTTAATATCACCCTCGAAGGCAATCTTAAAAAGCAGGGCATTCGCACTATTCATTACGTCAGCCCCTCGGTCTGGGCCTGGCGGCAAAAACGCGTTTTCAAAATCGGCAGAGCTACCGATCTGGTGCTGGCGTTTCTGCCTTTCGAAAAAGCGTTTTACGATAAATTTGACGTACCGTGCCGTTTTATCGGTCATACCATGGCGGACGCTATGCCGCTCGACCCGGATAAAAACGCGGCGCGCGACGTGCTGGGCATCGCCCATGACGCGCGCTGTCTGGCGCTTCTGCCTGGCAGCCGTAGTGCGGAAGTGGAAATGCTCAGCGCCGATTTCCTGAAAACCGCCCAGCTGTTGCGTAAGGTTTATCCGCAGCTTGAGGTCGTGGTGCCGCTGGTCAACGCGAAACGTCGCGAGCAGTTTGAGCGTATTAAAGCGGAAGTAGCGCCAGACTTGCCTGCGCATCTGCTGGACGGTCATGCGCGTGAAGCGATGATAGCCAGCGACGCCGCTTTGCTGGCTTCCGGTACGGCGGCGTTGGAGTGTATGCTGGCGAAATGCCCGATGGTCGTCGGCTACCGCATGAAACCCTTTACTTTCTGGCTCGCTAAGCGGCTGGTAAAAACGGAATTTGTCTCCCTGCCGAACTTACTGGCGGGAAGAGAGCTGGTTAAAGAGTTGCTGCAGGAAGAGTGCGAGCCGCAGAAACTTGCCGCCGCACTGCAGCCGCTGCTGGCGGATGGCAAACAGAGCCACGAAATGCACGACACTTTCCGAAAACTGCACGAGCAGATCCGCTGTAATGCCGATGAGCAGGCAGCGCTGGCCGTGCTGGAGCTTGCACGATGATGGAATTTATCTACCCGCATACGCAACTGGTGGCGGGTGTGGATGAAGTAGGGCGCGGCCCGTTGGTTGGCGCAGTGGTTACCGCTGCGGTGATCCTGGATCCTGCCCGCCCGATTATCGGCCTTGCCGATTCGAAAAAACTGTCTGAAAAGCGCCGCCTGGCGCTCTTTGATGAGATCCGTGAAAAAGCGTTGGCCTGGAGCATCGGCCGCGCCGAACCGCATGAAATTGACGAGCTGAACATACTGCACGCCACTATGCTCGCTATGCAGCGCGCTGTGGCCGGGCTCGCTATTGCGCCAGAATATGTGCTGATTGACGGCAACCGCTGCCCGAAACTGCCCGTTCCTGCGATGGCTGTCGTAAAAGGCGACAGCCGGGTTGCAGAAATCAGCGCCGCGTCGATACTTGCCAAGGTTACGCGTGATGCCGAAATGGCCGAGCTGGATCTGAGTTTTCCCCAATATGGTTTCGCCCAACATAAGGGCTATCCCACCGCTTTCCATCTTGAACGGCTGGCTGAGCATGGCGCGACGATACATCATCGGCGCAGTTTCGCACCGGTTAAACGCGCGCTGGGTCTGGCGTCTTAAGACATACTGATACAACGAACCGGAAACAGAGATGGCTGAACCTCGTTTTGTGCACCTGCGGGTGCACAGTGACTATTCCATGATCGACGGACTGGCAAAGACGGGGCCGCTGGTAAAAAAGGCGGCCGCGCTCGGCATGCCTGCGCTGGCCATAACTGACTTCACTAACCTTTGCGGGCTGGTGAAGTTTTACGGCGGCGCGCACGGCGTAGGGATGAAACCGATAATCGGCGCTGATTTTAACGTCCAGAGCGAGCTGTTGGGTGATGAATTCACCCACCTGACTGTCCTTGCCGCGAACAATACCGGTTATCAGAACCTGACACTGCTTATCTCAAGAGCCTACCAGCGTGGTTACGGCCCCGCTGGCCCGTGGATCGACCGCGGATGGCTGGCTGAGCTGAATGAGGGCTTGATCCTGCTCTCAGGCGGCAGAATGGGCGATGTGGGCAAAAGCCTGTTGCGCGGCAATGGCGCGCTGGTGGATCAGTGCGTGGAGTTCTATCAGCACTATTTCGCCGATCGTTACTACCTGGAGCTGGTGCGCACCGGGCGTGCGGATGAAGAAAACTACCTGCACGCCGCCGTCCGGCTGGCGGAAGAGAAAGGATTGCCGGTTGTCGCTACCAATGACGTACGGTTTATCGACCCTTCTGACTTCGACGCGCATGAAATCCGCGTCGCCATCCATGATGGCTTTACGCTGGATGACCCTAAACGCCCGCGCTTCTACTCCACGCAGCAGTACATGCGTACAGAAGAGGAGATGTGCGAGCTCTTCGCCGATATCCCGGAGGCACTGGAAAACAGCGTAGAGATAGCCCGTCGCTGTAATGTCACCGTGCGCCTTGGCGAATACTTCCTGCCGCAGTTCCCGACCGGTGATATGACCACCGAAGATTTTCTGGTGAAGAAATCGAAGGAAGGTTTGGAAGATCGACTGGAATTTTTGTTCCCCGACCCGGCGGTACGCGCCGAGAAGCGTCGGGAATATGATGAACGCCTGGACATTGAACTTCAGGTTATCAACCAGATGGGCTTTCCGGGCTACTTCCTTATCGTTATGGAGTTTATCCAGTGGTCGAAGGATAACGGCATTCCGGTAGGGCCAGGCCGTGGTTCCGGTGCGGGCTCGCTTGTGGCCTACGCGCTAAAGATTACCGACCTCGATCCGCTGGAATTCGACCTGCTGTTTGAGCGTTTCCTTAACCCCGAACGTGTCTCAATGCCTGACTTTGACGTCGACTTCTGCATGGAGAAGCGCGACCAGGTGATTGAACACGTGGCGGATATGTACGGGCGCGACGCGGTATCGCAAATCATCACCTTCGGCACCATGGCGGCGAAAGCGGTTATCCGCGACGTGGGCCGCGTGTTAGGCCACCCGTATGGCTTTGTTGACCGCATCTCCAAGCTTATTCCGCCCGATCCGGGTATGACGCTTGCCAAAGCGTTCGAGGCGGAGCCGCAGCTGCAGGAGATTTATGATGCCGATGAAGAGGTTAAAGCGCTCATCGACATGGCGCGCAAGCTTGAAGGGGTGACGCGTAACGCTGGTAAGCACGCCGGCGGCGTGGTTATCGCGCCGACTAAAATTACCGATTTCGCGCCGCTTTACTGCGACGAAATGGGGCATCATCCGGTTACCCAGTTTGATAAAAACGATGTGGAATACGCGGGGCTGGTGAAGTTTGACTTCCTCGGGCTGCGTACGCTTACCATCATCAACTGGGCGCTGGATATGATTAACGCCCGCCGCGCGAAGCAGGGCCTTGAGCCCATCGATATCGCCGCCATTCCGCTGGACGATAAAAAAAGCTTCGACATGCTGCAGCGCTCGGAAACCACTGCGGTGTTCCAGCTTGAATCGCGCGGCATGAAAGACCTGATTAAGCGCCTGCAGCCTGACTGCTTCGAAGATATGATCGCGCTCGTGGCGCTCTTCCGTCCGGGCCCGCTGCAGTCCGGCATGGTGGATAACTTTATCGACCGTAAGCACGGGCGTGAGGCTATCTCTTATCCTGATATTCAGTGGCAGCATGAAAGCCTGAAACCTGTACTGGAGCCGACCTACGGCATCATCCTTTATCAGGAACAGGTCATGCAGATAGCCCAGGTGCTTTCGGGGTATACGCTGGGCGGCGCGGATATGCTGCGCCGTGCGATGGGTAAGAAAAAGCCTGAGGAGATGGCTAAGCAGCGTTCTATCTTTGAAGACGGCGCGAAGAAAAACGGCGTTGACGGCGAGCTGGCGATGAAAATCTTTGACCTCGTTGAGAAATTCGCGGGTTACGGATTTAACAAATCGCACTCGGCAGCCTATGCGCTGGTTTCTTACCAGACGCTGTGGCTCAAGGCGCACTATCCGGCAGAGTTTATGGCGGCGGTAATGACTGCGGACATGGACAACACCGATAAGGTTGTCGGTCTGGTGGACGAGTGCTGGCGCATGGGGCTGAAAGTCCTGCCGCCGGATATTAACTCCGGGCTTTACCAGTTCCACGTGAACGACGACGGTGAAATCGTTTACGGCATCGGCGCCATTAAAGGCGTAGGCGAAGGCCCGATTGAAGCGATTATTGAAGCGCGCAACAAAGACGGCTATTTCCGCGAGCTGTTTGACCTCTGCGCCCGTACGGACACCAAAAAGCTGAACCGCCGCGTGCTGGAGAAGCTGATTATGTCCGGCGCGTTCGATCGTCTGGGGCCGCACCGCGCGGCGCTAATGAATTCGCTGGGCGACGCGCTGAAAGCCGCCGATCAGCATGCCAAAGCCGAAGCCATCGGTCAGGCGGATATGTTCGGTGTGCTGGCGGAAGAGCCGGAGCAGATAGAGCAATCCTACGCCAGCTGTCAGCCGTGGCCGGAGCAGGTGGTGCTGGATGGCGAGCGTGAAACGCTGGGGCTGTACTTAACCGGCCACCCCATCAACCAGTATCTGAAAGAAATTGAGCGTTATGTCGGCGGCATGAGGCTTAAAGATATGCATCCGACCGAACGTGGCAAAGTGACCACGGCGGCGGGGCTTGTGATTTCCGCGCGGGTTATGGTCACCAAGCGTGGCAATCGTATCGGCATCTGTACGCTGGATGACCGTTCAGGGCGTCTGGAGGTGATGTTATTCACCGACGCGCTGGAGAAATACCAGCAGTTGCTGGAGAAAGACCGAATCCTGATCGTTAGCGGACAGGTCAGCTTTGATGACTTCAGCGGAGGGCTTAAAATGACCGCCCGCGAAGTCATGGACATTGACGAAGCCCGCGAAAAGTATGCGCGCGGGCTTGCTATCTCGCTGACGGACAGGCAAATTGATGACCAGCTTTTAAACCGTCTCCGTCAGTCTCTGGAACCCCATCGTTCGGGGACAATTCCAGTACATCTCTACTATCAGAGGGCGGACGCCCGTGCGCGGTTGCGTTTCGGCGCGACGTGGCGTGTCTCGCCAAGCGATCGTTTACTTAACGATCTGCGTGGCCTGATTGGTTCGGAGCAGGTGGAACTGGAATTTGACTGATGCGTATGCATCCACGTTTCCCGGGTTCTGAATCACCGGGCCGGTAGCCGCGAGGCCTGCCAGGCCCGGAGCAGGTGGAACTGGAGTTTGACTAATACAGGAATATTATGAGTCTGAATTTCCTTGATTTTGAACAGCCGATTGCAGAGCTGGAAGCGAAAATCGATTCCCTGACCGCTGTAGGCCGTCAGGATGAAAAACTGGATATTAACATCGACGAAGAGGTGCATCGTCTGCGCGAAAAAAGCGTAGAGCTCACCCGTAAGATTTTCGCCGATCTGGGCGCATGGCAGATTGCGCAACTGGCGCGTCATCCGCTGCGCCCTTATACCCTTGATTATGTTCGTCTGGCGTTTGATGAGTTCGATGAACTGGCGGGCGACCGCGCTTACGCCGACGATAAAGCCATTGTCGGCGGCATCGCGCGTCTGGATGGCCGCCCGGTGATGATAATCGGCCACCAGAAAGGACGTGAAACCAAAGAAAAAATTCGCCGCAACTTTGGTATGCCGGCGCCGGAAGGCTACCGTAAAGCGCTGCGCCTGATGGAGATGGCCGAGCGTTTCAATATGCCGATTATTACCTTCATCGATACCCCGGGCGCCTATCCGGGCGTGGGCGCGGAAGAGCGTGGCCAGTCTGAAGCCATCGCCCGCAACCTGCGTGAAATGTCCCGCCTGAAAGTGCCGGTTATCTGCACCGTTATCGGCGAAGGCGGCTCCGGCGGCGCGCTGGCTATCGGCGTGGGTGACAAAGTCAACATGCTGCAGTACAGCACTTATTCCGTTATTTCACCGGAAGGCTGTGCATCTATTCTGTGGAAAAGCGCGGATAAAGCGCCGCTCGCTGCAGAAGCGATGGGCATTATCGCGCCGCGTCTGAAAGAGCTGAAGCTCATTGACTCCGTGATTGGCGAACCGCTCGGCGGCGCGCACCGCAATCCGGAAGCGATGGCGCAATCGCTGAAGGCGCAATTGCTGGCAGATCTGGCGGATCTCGATGTACTGAGCAAAGAAGACCTGCTTAACCGTCGTTATCAGCGTCTGATGAGCTACGGTTACGCTTGATTCTCCGACTTTTTCCATTTCTCTCTAAAGGCTGACTTTTGTCAGCCTTTTTTAATCTATTTATTTTGTGATCGGTCTCAACGAGACGGCAGGCGTTCTCGTTTCGCTTCACTAGACTCCATTTATCTGCGATGTCTGTCGCAGAACGGTGAAATTGTTTTCTCAGCACCTCACCCTTTCGGAGTAATCGCTATGAGCATGAAACGAGCCGCACTCGGCGCAGTCGCGGCGGGCCTTTTTCTGCATACCCCGCCCGCCTCTTCTGCGCTTCTGGAAGCCAGCAGTGAACCTTACCCCGTAAATTCCGCTGATTTACAAAAGAAAGAACAGGAGCTAACCAGCTTCCCGCTAATGAAATCGGTAAAAGCATCGATTCAGACGCTGGATAACGATAGCGTGGAAAACATCGCGCCAGGGAATGCCAGTAATCCCAACAACGTAAAGCGAGTGGAAAGCATCCTCAAAAGCGCTGACTGGGACTATCTCTTCCCTCTTCGTGCGCCGGAGTACACCTACACCAATTTTTTGAAGGCAATCGGTAAATTCCCGGCGGTTTGCGGCAGCTATAGCGATGGTCGTAATAGCGAGGCGATTTGCCGTAAATCGTTAGCGACAATGTTTGCGCACTTTGCTCAGGAAACGGGTGGACATGAGAGTTGGCGTCCAGAACAGGAGTGGCGACAGGCGCTGGTTTACCTGCGAGAAATGGGCTGGACCGAGGGGCAAAAGGGGGGCTATAACGGCGAGTGCAATCCTGATGTCTGGCAGGGGCAGACCTGGCCCTGCGGTAAGGACAAAGATGGCGACTTTGTGAGTTATTTTGGGCGAGGCGCTAAACAGCTTTCTTATAACTACAACTACGGTCCTTTTTCCGATGCGATGTTCGGCACGGTGCGCACATTGCTTGATAAGCCTGAAATGGTGGCGGATACGTGGCTTAACCTTGCCAGCGCTATCTTTTTCTTTGTCTACCCGCAGCCGCCCAAACCCAGCATGATGCACGTTATTGACGGCACATGGACGCCCAACGATCACGACAAGTCTAACGGTCTGGTGCCGGGTTTTGGCGTCACTATCCAGATTATTAACGGCGGCGTAGAGTGCGGCGGCCCTACGGAAAACGCCCAGTCGCTTAATCGTATCGCCTATTACAAAGAGTTCGCTAAATACCTGAAAGTTAACGTCCCTGCTAACGAAGTGCTGGGCTGTAAAGGGATGAAGCAGTTCGACAGCGGCGGTGCCGGGGCGCTGCCCATTTACTGGGAGCAGGATTGGGGCTGGAGCGCGCAAACGCCTTCAGGTCAAACTTACGCTTGCCAGCTGGTGGGCTATCAGACGCCTTTCAGCGCTTTTAAAGAGGGCGATTATGCAAACTGCGTGAAGCATTTCTTCAACGTTAAAGTGGTGGACGACGCCAGCGGAAATACCACGCCGCAACCCTCTCCTGAACCCCAGCCTTCACCGGAGCCGCAACCTTCGCCAGAGCCGCAACCTTCACCGGAGCCTTCGCTTAACGTCGCGCCTGTGGCGATGATTGCAGGCCCTGTTGGCGCAGTGGAAGCGGGCAGTAAAGTTTCGCTTAGCGCGGAAAGCTCAACCGATGAGAATGGCGATGCGCTCACCTATAAATGGATGTCGCAGGATGGGCAGACGGTCAGCGGCAAAGATAAATCCGTAATTATTTTTGATGCGCCAGAAAAAGCGCAGGATGCACAATACGTTATCAGCCTGACGGTGGATGATGGCCAGTTAAGCAGCACTGCCTCCTATACGCTTAATGTGAAGGCGAAAGCCTCAGCGCCTTCAGGCGGTGGGTCGACAAATTATCCGGCATGGAGCAGTTCACAAAAATGGAACTCCGGCGATATCGTCATTAACCACGGCAAACTCTATCAGTGTAAGCCTTTCCCGTATGGCGGCTGGTGTAATACCGCGCCGGCTTATTACGAACCGGGAGCAGGTCTTGCGTGGCAGGATGCCTGGACTGCTCTGTAAACGCATAACGCCAGCGCCCGTCGCTGGCGTTAACAACTATGCTTACCAGATGCATTTTTGCCAGGAGGTAAGCAGTGAACATCATCGCCATCATGGGGCCGCACGGCGCATTTTATAAAGACGAGCCGATTGACGAGCTCCAGAATGCGCTTCAGCGTCAGGGTTTCCAGGTTATCTGGCCGAAAAACAGCACCGATCTGCTGAAGTTTATCGAGCATAACCCGCGCATCTGCGGCGTGATTTTTGACTGGGACGAATACAGTCTCGATCTCTGTAGCGAAATCAATCGCCTCAACGAATACCTGCCGCTTTATGCCTTTATCAACACCCATTCCTCGCTCGATGTCAGCGTTAACGAAATGCGCATGGCGCTGTGGTTTTTTGAATACGCATTAGGCGCGGCGGAAGATATCGCCACGCGCATCCGGCAATATACCAATGAGTATCTCGACAACATCACGCCGCCTTTTACCAAAGCGCTGTTTACCTATGTAAAAGAAGGCAAATACACCTTCTGTACGCCCGGACATATGGCGGGCACGGCGTATCAGAAAAGCCCGGTAGGTTGCCTGTTTTATGATTTCTTCGGCGGCAATACGCTGAAGGCGGATGTCTCCATTTCCGTCACTGAACTGGGCTCGCTGCTGGATCATACCGGCCCGCATCTGGAGGCGGAGGAGTACATCGCCCGCACCTTCGGCGCCGAGCAGAGCTATATGGTGACTAACGGCACCTCCACGTCGAACAAAATTGTCGGCATGTATGCCGCGCCTGCCGGCAGCACAATGCTGGTTGATCGCAACTGCCATAAGTCGTTAACCCATCTGTTGATGATGAGCGACATCGTGCCTCTCTGGCTGAAGCCGACCCGCAACGCGCTGGGCATTCTGGGCGGTATTCCAAAACATGAATTCAGCCGCGCTTCGATTGAAGAGAAAGTCGGGCAGACGAAAAATGCCAGCTGGCCGGTGCATGCGGTTATCACTAACTCCACTTACGACGGGCTGCTTTACAACACCAACTGGATCAAGCGCACGCTTGATGTACCCTCAATTCATTTCGATTCCGCCTGGGTGCCCTATACCCACTTTCATCCTATTTATCAGGGCAAAAGCGGCATGAGCGGCGAGCGTATTCCGGGCAAAGTCTTCTTTGAAACGCAGTCCACCCATAAAATGTTGGCCGCGTTTTCTCAGGCCTCGCTGATACATATTAAAGGCGATTACGACGAAGAAACCTTTAACGAAGCCTACATGATGCATACCACCACGTCGCCGAGCTACCCGCTGGTGGCATCCATCGAAACCGCGGCGGCGATGCTGCGCGGCAACCCGGGCAGAAGATTGATTAACCGTTCGGTCGAGCGTGCGTTGCATTTCCGTAAAGAGGTGCAGCGGCTGCGGGAGGAATCAGACAGCTGGTTCTTCGATATCTGGCAGCCGGAAGAAATTAATGAAGCGGATTGCTGGCCCATCGCGCCGGGCGAGACGTGGCACGGTTTTAACGATGCCGATGATGACCACATGTATCTCGACCCGGTCAAAGTCACCATCCTTACGCCGGGCATGGACGAACAGGGAAACATGGCGGAAGAGGGGATCCCGGCTGCGCTGGTGGCCAAATTTCTCGACGAGCGCGGCGTGGTCGTAGAGAAAACCGGCCCTTACAATCTGCTCTTTTTATTCAGCATCGGCATTGATAAAACCCGGGCGATGAGCCTGTTGCGCGGCCTGACTGAGTTTAAACGCGCCTATGACCTGAACCTGCGGGTGAAAAATATGCTGCCCGACCTTTACGCCGAGGACCCGGACTTTTATCGCAACATGCGTATCCAGACGCTGGCGCGCGGCATTCACGATCTTATTAAACAGCATGATATGGCGAGCCTGATGCTGCGCGCTTTCGACGTATTGCCGGAAATGAAGCTCACCCCTCACGAAATGTACCAGCAGCAGGTAAAAGGCAACGTGGAGACGGTGGAGATAGAAAAGCTCATCAACCGGGTTTCCGCTAATATGATCCTGCCGTACCCGCCCGGCGTGCCGCTGGTGATGCCAGGCGAGATGATCACTCAGGAGAGCCGCGCCGTGCTCGATTTCTTGCTCATGCTCTGTTCCATCGGCAAACACTATCCTGGTTTTGAGACCGATATTCACGGCGCGAAACTGGGAGACGACGGCGTTTACCGTGTACGTGTCCTAAAAAATAGCTAACCCCTTGTTTTGCTATTAACGGCTGGTTAACGTTCGGAAAAAGCAAAAGGAGAGAGCATGCTGGGTTTAAAACAGATTCACCATATCGCCATCATCGCGACGGATTACGAAAAGAGTAAGGCTTTTTACTGCGACATTCTCGGCTTTACGCTGCTGTCAGAAGTGTACCGCGAAGCGCGGGATTCCTGGAAAGGCGACCTGGCGTTAAACGGCCAGTATGTCATTGAGCTTTTCTCGTTCCCGTTCCCGCCCGCTCGCCCCAGCCGGCCCGAAGCCTGCGGCCTGCGCCATCTCGCATTTAGCGTGGAGGATGTCGACCAGGCGGCCGCGCATCTGGAAAGCCGCGGCGTGAAATGCGAAGCGGTGCGCGTTGATGAGCTGACGGGCAAGCGTTTTACGTTCTTCAACGACCCGGACGGTCTGCCGCTGGAGCTTTATCAGCAGTAAGACTTGCCCGAACCTGCAATGCCCGGTAACGTGCCGGGCATACTCCTCATTTTTCGCTGCGTTATGACCACTCTTTCACTCACTTCTTTGCATCCTTTTCGCCATTTGCTGGTGGCGTTCAGCGGTGGCCTGGATTCCACCGTGCTGCTGCATGAGCTTGTGCGTTTGCGCGAAACCGGGTCGCCGCTGACACTGCGCGCCATTCACATCCATCACGGCATCAGTCCGCATGCTGATAGCTGGGTTGCGCATTGCAGGCGGGTTTGCGAAGGCCTGAACGTACCGCTTATGGTTCGTCGCGTGCAGCTCGAGCAGGAAGGACTCGGGCTGGAGGCGCAGGCGCGCAAGGCGCGTTACGCCGCTTTTGCTGACGCTTTGCAGCCTGGTGAGGCGCTGGTAACGGCGCAGCATCAGGACGATCAGTGCGAGACGCTGTTGCTGGCGCTCAAGCGCGGCAGCGGCCCGGCGGGGCTGGCGGCGATGCCGGAAAGACTCGCTTTCGCCGGGACGTTTATTCTGCGTCCTTTGCTTAACACCTCGCGCGCTCAGCTGGAGCGGTATGCGCAGGCGCATCATCTGGTGTGGATTGACGATGAGAGTAATCAGGACGACAGCTACGACCGTAACTTTTTGCGGTTGCGCGTATTACCGCTGCTGGCGTCGCGTTGGCCCCATTTTGCCGAAGCGGCAGCGCGCAGCGCGCAGCTTTGCGGCGAACAGGAGCAACTGCTGGATGAGCTGCTGGGCGAAGAGCTCGCCGCCTTAACGGGAGAGCAGGGCGAGCTTCGTCTTGCTCCGCTTGCCGCGGTGAGCGACAGCCGGCGCGGGGCCCTGCTGCGGCGCTGGTTTGCCGCGCACAGCGCTCAAATGCCTTCCCGCGCCGCGCTGCAACGACTGTGGGACGAGGTGGCGCAAAGCCGTGAAGATGCCTGTCCGCGTTTGCAGTTTGGCCGCTATGAAGTGCGTCGTTATCAGGAGGCGCTCTGGTGGGTGCCAATGCGTCCAGGGCAGGGCGATCGCGTCATTGGTTGGGAAAAGCCCTGGCAACCGCTTGTGCTGCCGGACGGGCTGGGCCAACTGACAACGGGCGACACGGGTACGCGCGTGCGCGTACCAGGGGCCGATGAACGCGTAACGGTGCGCTTTCGCGCCAGTGGGACTCTGTATATTGTCGGTCGCGAACGGGGACGTAGCCTGAAAAAACTCTGGCAAGAGTTGCGCGTTCCCCCCTGGCGGCGCGACACTACGCCTTTGATTTTTTATGGTGAGCAACTTATCTGCGCCCCTGGCATTTTTGTCACCCGTGAGGGCGCGGCGCAGGCGCAAACAGGCTGGCATATAGACTGGCGAAAGGAGCAAGACGAATGAAAAAATGGGCAATGCTGACGGGGTTAATGCTGTGCAGTCTGTCGGCGCAGGCAAAGGGCGATGCGAAAGCAGGGGAAGAAAAAGCGGTTATGTGCGTTGCCTGCCACGGCGCGACCGGAAAAGTGTCGGTGCCGCTTTACCCCAACCTGGCCGGGCAGAATGCAGAGTACCTTGCTCATGCGCTGCAGGCTTATAAAAAAGGCGAGCGCAGCGGCGGACAGGCGGAAATCATGAAGGCTTACGTCAGCGGCCTGTCTGACAGCGATATCGACAATCTTGCAGCGTATTACGCCAGTCAAAAACCATAAAAAAGGGCAGCCCGCTGGCTGCCCTTGCTGTTTTGAGGAGATCAGGACTCGCTGACCACGACGGTGCCGATTTCTGGGTGGCTGAAACTGGCGATTTTATCGAGACGAACTTCGCGCGGGGCACCGGCTTCATCGACAATCAGATATTCGACGTTTTTACGAGAAACCAGGTCGTTGGCCTGCGCCTTAAAAATTTCTCCGCTCTTCAGTTCCAGCGTCAGTAGTAAGTGATGCTGGCAGGCGAGTTCGAGATTGTCATAATCGTCACAGTTGATGGGTTGATAGGCATCATTCATTGACATAATCGCTCACCAGTAAGTTCGCGGCAGCATAAGCCGCCTTTTCCCTGACCGACTCTGAAAGCGCATCGTTAGAGGCGACTTCATTCAGAACCTTTAACACGCAGCCCAGCGCATCGGGGATATAACCCAGATCGCCGCTGGCGATTTCCGCATAGCGCTTGCGTATTAACGCACAATAACTATCCACATGCCCTCCTGTCAGAGTCCTGACTACCGACTTCGTTGTGGGATGCAAGTCTAAGCCTACGAAGATAAACTCTGTTTAGCAAGGTGACTATACCATAGTCATCTGAACGATATTAACGGATAACGAGGCCCAGGCAGGGAATTCTACGGCAGGCCGCCGTTATTCCGTTACAATAGCGTCCAGCATAACCTGGGGGACGTGATGGCATTAAAAGCAACGATTTACAAAGCGGCGGTTAACGTAGCGGATCTGGACCGTCAGCAATTTCTGGAAACCAGCCTGACGCTGGCGCGTCATCCATCCGAAACGCAGGAGCGTATGATGCTGCGTCTGCTGGCATGGATAATCCATGCCGACGAGCGGCTCCAATTCACCCGCGGATTGTGCGCGGATGATGAGCCGGAAATCTGGCTGCGTAACGATCACATGGGCATTGAGCTTTGGGTGGAATTAGGACTGCCCGATGAGCGCAAGCTGCGTAAGGCGGTCAATCAATCCAGCGAGGTCGTGTTATTTACTTATAACGACCGCGCGGCGCAGGTCTGGTGGCAACAGAACCAGGACAAGCTGCGCCAGTATAAAAACCTCGCTATCTGGTACATCAATGACGAACAGCTGGCGAAGGTGAGCAAACTCGCGGACCGGACTATGTCGTTACAGGCAACGCTGCAGGAAGGGATTATCTGGCTTTCCGACGAGCATCATAATCTGGAGCTCCAGCTAACGCCCTGGCAGCAGGCTTCATGATTGAAATTTCCCGCAGCGTCGCGATTCCTGATGAAGAGGTAACCATTACCGCTATCCGGGCGCAGGGCGCGGGCGGGCAGCATGTGAATAAAACCTCAACGGCGATTCATCTGCGCTTCGATATCAACGCGTCCAGTTTACCGGAAGAGTATAAGCGTCGACTGCTGGCGGCGAGCCACCATCTTATTACGCAAGAAGGGGTGGTGATTATTAAAGCGCAAACGCACCGCAGCCAGGAGATGAATCGGGAAGAGGCGGTCGCTCGGCTTATTGCGTTAATTCGGGAACTTACCGTTACGCAAAAGAGTCGAAAAGCTACCAAACCCACGCGCGCGTCAAAGGTGCGTCGCCGCGAGGCGAAAACACAGCGGTCTGCGACCAAGGCACTGCGTGGAAAAGTTCGCGGTCTGTAGAAGCCACTCACCATCAGACTATAAGGAAATCAGGTGAAAAAGAGCATTGTGCCCGCCGCCGTGGCGCTGCTGAGTATGCTGGCGCTTTTTGGCTGTAATAACCGTGCTGAAGTGCAGACGCTTCAGCCTGCTTCTTCGGCAGAGCTTAAACCCATGCAGCAAAGCTGGCGCGGCGTTCTGCCCTGTGCGGATTGCGAAGGCATCGAAACGTCGCTTTTTCTGGAAAAAGACGGCACGTGGGTTATGAACGAGCGCTATCTGGGCGCGCGGGAGCCAACGGTTATCGCCTCCTGGGGGACCTGGGCGCGTACCGCAGATAAGCTGGTGCTGACCGACAGCGACGGTGAAAAGCGCTACTTCCATGCGAAAGGCGAGCAGCTGGAAATGCTCGACCGCGAAGGCAAACGCATCTCCTCTACGCTTAATTACACGCTTTCGCCAGTAAACGCCTCGCTGCCGACGACGCCCATCGCCATGAAGGGCATGTATTTTTATATGGCGGATGCGGCAACCTTTACCGACTGCGCGACGGGACGCCGCTTTGCCGTGTCCAGCAACGCCCGGCTTGAGCGCGATTATGCCGTGGCGCGGGACGGCGAACAGAAAGCCGTATTGCTGAGAACGCAGGCGCATTTTACGCTTGAGCCCAACCCCGACAGCGGAACGATGCAAAAGACGCTGGTGGTGGACAGTCATAGCCGTTTCGAACGCGATAAAGATTGCCGGGATTAGGCCTTTACTGAAAATAGCTGCGGGCGGACAGATAAATTCCTTTTTTTAAATGACCAACATAGCGCAGGCGATGTAGCGGTTTTAGCGACGTTACATCGCCTTCTCGCATATGGAGCAGATCCGCCGGACTGACCCACCCGGAAGCGGCTGAGGTCAAGGGATGACCGGCATAAGCATAAGCGGCAGTGACAAATTCGGAACAAAAGTAGCGATTGTTGGCAGGGCGCTCTGGCGGCGCGAGCTGCACATTCGCCAGGGTTGCCAGGCATTGATGGCGAAAGTCGGATGAAAAAGGTGTGAGTGAACAAAGCTTGCTGGTCAGCATAAAAGGCGCCATTCCAGCGATACCGGAAAAGTTATAGCGGCTACCGCTTTTATCGGTCGCAAATTGCGAGATAAGTTTTGCTTCTTTCTCTGTAAGCCCCGGCATTCTTAACGCAAAGAGTTTATCACTATGCGCCATCGCCTCCTTTAACGTGATGATATGCACGCCCGCGCCGACGGCTTCAGCAACATGGCCTTCTCCTGTATACAACGCTACATGACTAACTGCGGATGCGCTGAAAAAGCGAATCCCTAACGAGGTCAACCCAATCGAAGATGAGAAAAGCAGATCGCCTGTTCGCAGTTGCGTTTCGTCGATAACCCGTAACGTCTGCCCGGGCGCGGAGCTGAACTGCCGTACGCTAATTGTTCTGGTAGAGGAAGGAGCGAGAGGATCCTGGCCGATATCAACAGCGCAACCTGTTAACGCAACGATTAACAGAACCAGAACGCCCAATACGCCGCGCCTGAAATGCATATGACCATCCTTTGTCGTTGATAAAAAAACGCCCCGACAGAGCGGGGCGTTAGTATAACAAAGCGGCACTACTTGCGGATGTTGCTGACCAGGTAATCCAGAATTTCACCTGTTTTAATCAGCTTTTTCTCGCCATCGCGACGGTATTTGTATTCGATATCGTCGTTGTCGAGGTTACGATCGCCAATAACAACAGTGTGCGGAATGCCGATAAGCTCCATGTCGGCAAACATCACGCCCGGGCGCTCTTTACGATCGTCCATCAGCACCTCAATGCCCTGCGCGCGCAGTTCATTGTAGAGTTTCTCCGCCAGTTCCTGAACGCGGAAAGATTTGTGCATATTCATCGGCAGAATGGCGACCTGGAACGGCGCAATCGCCTCCGGCCAGACGATACCGCGATCGTCATGGTTCTGTTCAATCGCCGCGGCCACGACACGCGTTACGCCGATACCGTAGCAACCCATAGTCAGCACCTGATTGCGGCCATCTTCGCCCTGTACGGAAGCCTTCAGCGCGTCGGAGTATTTGGTGCCCAGCTGGAAAATGTGGCCCACTTCGATGCCGCGCTTGATAAGCAGCGTGCCTTGTCCGTCCGGGCTTGGGTCGCCTGCGACAACGTTACGGATATCGGCCACTTCCGGTGTCGCCACATCGCGATCCCAGTTAATACCGAAGTAGTGTTTGCCTTCAATGTTGGCGCCAGCCGCGAAATCGCTCATGACCGCAACAGAACGGTCGATAACCACCGGAACTGGCATATTGACCGGGCCGAGAGAACCCGGGCCTGCATTAATAACGGCGCGGATTTCCGCTTCGGTTGCAAAAGTCAGCGGGCTCGCCACCTGCGGCAGCTTCTCGGCTTTCACTTCGTTGAGTTCATGATCGCCGCGCACCAGCAGCGCGACCAGCGGATAAGCGCTCCCTTCTACCGCTTTTACCAGCAGCGTCTTAACGGTCTTCTCTACCGGCAGATTGAACTGCTCAACCAGCTCAGCGATGGTTTTCGCATTCGGCGTATCGATAAGCTGCATTTCCTGCGTGGCGGCGGCGCGCGGGGTTTTCGGCGCGACGGCTTCGGCCAGCTCAATGTTTGCAGCGTAATCGGAAGTGTCGGAGAAGATAACGTCGTCTTCGCCGCTCTGCGCCAGCACCTGGAATTCATGGGAAGCGCTGCCGCCGATTGAGCCGGTATCCGCCTGCACCGCACGGAAATCAAGCCCCATGCGGCTGAAGATTTTGCTGTAGGCGGCGTACATGGCATCGTACGTTTCCTGCAGGGATTCCTGAGAAGTATGGAAAGAGTAGGCGTCCTTCATCAGGAATTCACGCGAGCGCATTACGCCAAAGCGCGGGCGCACTTCGTCGCGGAATTTAGTCTGGATCTGGAAGAAGTTGAGCGGCAGCTGTTTGTAGGAGCTCAGCTCGTTACGGATAAGATCGGTAATGACTTCTTCATGCGTCGGGCCAAGCACGAACGGACGGTCGCCGCGATCGACGAAACGCAGCAACTCCGGGCCGTACTGTTCCCAGCGGCCGCTCTCCTGCCACAGGTCGGCTGGCTGCACCACCGGCATGCTCACCTCAATGGCACCGGCGTTGTTCATCTCTTCACGCACGATGTTTTCGACTTTTTTCAGGACGCGCAGGCCGGTCGGCAGCCAGGTATATAACCCGGAGGCCAGCTTGCGGATCATCCCGGCGCGCAGCATCAGCTGATGGCTGATCACTTCGGCGTCGGCAGGCGTCTCCTTAAGAGTGGAGAGCAGATATTGGCTAGTACGCATGTTGTTACGGTTCCATTTGAACTATCGGAGCAGGCCGGACGGCCTGGCGCAAAAAAGTGGTTTAGTTTACCAGCGTGGCCGGATTGCCAAAAGAGAGGGAAAACAAATTAGCGCGCCTCAAGGGCAAACACTTCAGAGCCTTGCTCGGTCACGCGCCAGCGCACGTTGAAATCGAGCAGCCAGACGGCGTAGCTTTTACCCGGATCTTCCTCTTTACGGTAAGCCGGGCGTGGATCCTGAGCCAGCACTTCACAAATAAATTGCCCAAGCGATGGGTAATGTTTCTCAAGCGTCGCGAGCTTCGCCTGAACCTCGTCGGTAAAAAAGACCGGCATATCCGCGACGGGCGCTTCCTGAGCATAACCCGCCCGGGCTTGCGGCAACGCTTCGGCGAAAGGCAGGTAAGGTTTAATATCCACGACAGGCGTGCCGTCTACCAGATCAAGCCCACCTAACTGCAGAATAACCTGATTTTTTTCGCAGCGTATTTCCTTGAGCTCAACCAGCGACATACCGATTGGGTTAGGGCGAAAAGTGGAGCGGGTGGCGAAAACCCCCATGCGGGCGTTGCCGCCAAGGCGCGGCGGACGCACTGTCGGCCGCCATCCGCCTTCCATTGTCTGATGAAAAACGAACAGCAGCCAGACATGGCTAAACCCTTCCAGACCACGAACCGCATCCGGCTGATTATAGGGCTCAAGGAGATGCAGTTCGCCGCCAACGGCTTTCACAAGACCTGGCTGGCGCGGGACGGCGAACTTTTCTTTATAGGGTGAACGGATAACGCCTATCTGTTCGAAATGGAACTGACTCATTTAGCCGAGACGTTCAGCGCAGAACCCACGCATATCGCCTGACGGTAGCAGCCCGGCGTTCCGCTGGTGACCTCACAGCTGTGCAGCAGTACGGCGTTTGCTTTCATTTTGGAGGCGTTTATCTGCATGCGCTTGCGGGCGGTCGGAATGTTAGGCGGAGAGTCCTGGTTAGTCGCCTGACAGGATTCGCCGCTCACTTCCCCGAGATCGCGGAAAGGCTTGCCCACCAGATCTTCAGCATTGCTATAAATTCTTACGGGAGCGGGATGAGAAACTTTCTGGCGAGGCGCTTCAGCGGGTGGGGTGGTTGCTGTGCTTTTAACGGGTTCTACGGGAGATCTGCTTAACATAGAGCAGCCACTGAGCATAAGGGCCAGTAAACAGATCGGTAAAGCACGCATAATATTTCCTCAATTAATCATCAATGAGAGTTTATTGAATCAGGAGCTTGCAGAAATAACAAGACGGGCCGCGGCCCGTCTTACATTATTTATGTGGCAAAGTGTGAAGCATTACCAGCCTTTCACAGCGCCGCCGTTAAAGATTTTGTTCGCCGCTTCGTTAACTTCGTCAGACTGATAAGCCTGAACAAACTTCTTCACGTTTTCCGCGTCTTTGTTGTCTTCGCGGGTCACTATCATGTTTACATACGGGGAATCTTTATCTTCAACGAAGATACCGTCTTTCGCCGGGGTCAGGTTGATCTGGCTGGCGTAGGTGGTGTTAATCACGGCCAGCGCGATCTGCGCATCGTCCAGGGAGCGCGGCAGCTGCGGTGCTTCCAGTTCAACAATCTTCAGGTTTTTCGGGTTTTCAGTCACGTCCAGAACGGTCGGCAGCAGACCTACGCCGTCTTTCAGTTTGATAAGACCCACTTTCTGCAGCAGCAGCAGAGAGCGGCCAAGGTTAGTCGGATCGTTAGGCACCGCGATTTGCGAGCCCGGCTGCAGTTCATCCAGCGATTTGATTTTTTTGGAATAGCCAGCGATTGGATAAACGAAGGTATTGCCAACCGAAACCAGCTTGTAACCGCGATCTTTAATCTGCTGATCCAGGTACGGCTTGTGCTGGAAGGCGTTAGCGTCGATATCGCCTTTGCTCAGCGCTTCGTTCGGCAGCACGTAGTCGTTAAACGTGACCAGCTCAACGTCCAGACCGTATTTGTCTTTAGCGACTTTCTGCGCCACTTCGGCAACCTGCTGTTCCGCGCCAACAATCACGCCGACTTTAATATGATTCGGATCTTTTTCTTCCTGACCGCAACCCACTAATGCCAGAGAGCCGATAAGGGCGCCGACCGCTGCAAAGGTTTTCAATTTGAAAGACATAGCCATTCCTTACTCGAAAAGTTTATCTAATGTTGTGTATGACATTACTTGTGAGTGACAGCCCGGACGATGCGATCGCCAGAGAATTGAATTAAATACACCAATACCACGAGCAATACTAATACTGTGTTCATCACGGTGGCGTTATAACCGATGTAGCCATACTGGTAGCCAATCTGCCCCAGACCGCCTGCGCCCACCGCGCCGCCCATAGCGGAATAGCCGACCAGCGTAATCAGCGTAATGGTTGCTGCGTTCACCAGTCCGGGAAGCGCTTCCGGCAGCAGTACCTTACGGATTATCTGCATCGGCGTGGCGCCCATTGCGCGGGAGGCTTCAATCAGGCCTGAAGGGATTTCCAGCAGCGCGTTTTCCACCATACGGGCGATAAACGGCGCCGCGCCTACGGTCAGCGGCACGATAGCGGCCTGCAAACCAATAGAGGTGCCGACAATGGCGCGGGTGAACGGAATCATCCATACCAGCAAGATAATGAAAGGAATGGAGCGGAAGATATTCACCAGCGCGGAGATAATGCGATAGAGCTTCCCGTTTTCAATAATCTGGCCCGGGCGGGTCACATACAGCAGCACCCCAACCGGCAGGCCGATCACAAAACCGAAGAAGCCGGAAACAAAGGTCATCGCCAGGGTTTCCCACACGCCTTTCAGCATTAACCACATCATTGCTTCAGACATAACCCAGCACCTCTACTTTTACATGATGTTCTTGCAGATAAGCGATTGCCGCTTCCGTTTCCTGCGCCGTGCCGTGCATTTCCGCCAGCATGATGCCGAACTTCACGCCGCCTGCGTAATCCATCTGGGCGCTAATAATGTTGTTGTTTACATTAAAGCGGCGCGCGGTTTCGGAAAGCAGCGGAGCATCGACAGACTGGCCGGTAAATTCAAGGCGCAGCAGCGGAACGGTATTGCCGCTTGCCTGCGCGTTCAGGCGCTGCGCGTAATCGTCCGGAATATCCAGATGCAGGGTAGACTGAATAAACTGCTGCGCCAACGGGGTTTTCGGATGAGAAAACACTTCGCTTACGCTGTCCTGCTCAATCAGTTCGCCGTTGCTGATAACCGCCACGCAGTCGCAGATGCGCTTCACCACGTCCATCTCATGCGTAATAAGGAGAATGGTGAGACCCAGGCGACGGTTAATGTCTTTCAGCAATTCAAGGATGGAACGCGTCGTGGCCGGATCGAGCGCGCTGGTTGCTTCGTCGCACAGTAAAACTTTCGGGTTGCTGGCCAGAGCACGGGCAATCGCCACACGCTGCTTTTGCCCGCCGGAGAGGTTTGCAGGCCAGGCGTCATGTTTTTCACCCAATCCTACCAGGTCCAGCAGCTCGCTTACGCGGCGTTTAACTTCTTCTTTCGGCGTGTTATTCAGCTCAAGCGGCAGCGCCACGTTGCCAAATACGGTGCGGGAAGAGAGCAGGTTGAAGTGCTGGAAGATCATGCCAATCTGGCGGCGCGCTTTGGTGAGTTCGGATTCAGAAAGCGCCGTTAAATCCTGTCCATCTACCAGAACGGAGCCCTGGGTTGGCCGCTCAAGGAGGTTAACGCAGCGAATAAGCGTGCTTTTACCGGCGCCCGATGCGCCAATCACGCCATAAATTTGTCCGGCAGGCACATGCAGGCTGACATTATTCAGCGCCTGGATGGTTCGGTTTCCCTGCTGGAACACTTTGGTGATATTCGAAAGTTTGATCATTAGGTATTTATTATCTTATACGAGTTAGCCGTGGCATTTTGTTCTGCCAGATACGGGCGATGACCGTAGACGGGATGGATGTTAAGGCATCCAGACGTCTAAATCAATCGGGCATAGAGCGATGAGCGCTTTCTCCCTGCTGGAAACATGCGATACTACGCGCAATATATATGTCAGGAGTTTTTCAGGTGGCTAAATCTGTACCCGCTATTTTTCTTGACCGCGACGGCACGTTGAATGTCGATCACGGCTACGTGCATGAAATCGATCGTTTTGAATTTATCGATGGCGTAATTGATGCGATGCGCGAGCTTAAAGAGATGGGCTTTGCGCTGGTGCTGGTAACGAACCAGTCGGGGATCGCGCGCGGTATCTTCACCGAAGCGCAATTCGAACAGCTTACTGAGTGGATGGACTGGTCGCTGGCGGACCGGGGCGTCGATCTCGATGGCATCTATTATTGCCCGCATCATCCCGAAGGCGCAGTGGAAGAGTTTCGTCAGGCCTGCGACTGTCGTAAACCACAACCAGGTATGCTTATCTCCGCTCGCGACTTCCTTCATATAGATATGGCTGCTTCTTATATGGTAGGGGACAAGCTGGAAGATATGCTGGCGGCGCAAGCGGCCGATGTGGGAACGAAGGTTCTGGTTCGCAGCGGCAAGCCAGTCACGTCGGATGCGGAAAATGCGGCGGACTGGGTGATTAATAGCCTCGCAGAACTGCCAGCGGCTATCAAATCGCGTTAAAAACCGGCGTTATGGCTAAATGGTAAGCGGTCAGTAAAAAAGTTAAGATTTCCGCTTGCCATCCTCAGACGGCTCCCTATAATGCGCCTCCATCGACACGGCGCTGGTGAACAACATCACACAGCGACGGTGAGTCGGAAGAGAAAAATCCTGAAATTAAGGGTTGACTCTGAAAGAGGAAAGCGTAATATACGCCACCTCGCGACAGCAGGCTGAACGCCGCGTCAGATGGACTGGATTCTTAACGTCGCAAGACGAAAAATGAATACCAAGTCTCAACGAGTGAACACGTAATTCATTACGAAGTTCTTTTCTTTAGAAATAAAGAAACATTGAGCATCAAACTTTAATTGAAGAGTTTGATCATGGCTCAGATTGAACGCTGGCGGCAGGCCTAACACATGCAAGTCGAGCGGTAACAGGGATCAGCTTGCTGATTCGCTGACGAGCGGCGGAC
>NZ_BMKJ01000004.1:0-371509 GCF_014644275.1 Franconibacter daqui
ATCTAACAAAGCAAAAACCCGGTCTGACGACCGGGTTTTTTGCTATTCAGCGGTACAGCAACGCCTTCTCCTGCCCGCTAAATCAGCTACTGAAAATATCCCACCCTCAGAACGAAAGGCCGTATATGTTTATGGATAGCTCACTTTACCTGTAAAGTCCCGCAAGCTTCCTTCAAAGCCCCTGTTCATCTCTCTGCGTTTTCAGCCATAAACGAATAAACTCGGCAATCTGTTCAACGTTATTAATATCAAATTGTGGAAGGGCGCTGCTAAGTTCAGTGTCTGTAGCAATAGCGATAACAAACTCATCAAGCCGCAGTTCATCAACCCTGTGTCCGGCAGCTTGTCGAAACAGCAGTAGTTTTGGCAGAGCTTCCTGTTTAAACCCCTCCACCAGAATAAGATCTAATGAAGCGGCGTCCATACGACTGGCCAGATAATTTAGATCAAGCTCCGGTAACTCCGGGGTTTCAGTCATCAATGCCCAGCGTTTTTGGCTGGCGACCAATGTCTGATACGCGCCGGCATGACGTAATTCATAACTGTCTTTACCTGGCTTATCGACATCCATTTCATGATGGGTATGTTTGATAATCCCAACGCGAATGCCCTGCTGACGCAGCAAGGGAATAAGCTGCTTGAGCAACGTTGTTTTCCCCGTACCGCTCCATGCGGCAATACCCAATAGTGGAACCATTATTTTTCCTGCCAGTAAGCCAGATCATCCGTTGTATTAACGTTAATAAAACTGGCTGCTTCGTGATGAAAAGAGACACTATGTCCGCCTCTCTCGCGTAGAAACTGCATTACGCGACGTTCTCCTTTCACAAGATAATCGTAAAGCGGTTTTTCCAGTGAGCAATGAAGCAGTGCGAGGGTGGGATGATCCCGCTCTCCATCATGCACCCAGACGGCGCAAGCGTCCTGTCGCTCTTGCCATAGCCTTTCGGCCAGATCTGGCGGAATACGCGGCGTGTCGCAGGGGCAAAAGAGATACCATTCGCTTTTCATTTTTTGCATCGCAGCAAGCATGCCTGCCAGCGGTCCCGGGTACTCTGGCAGCGTATCGCTGATAACCTCTAAACCGCTTTGTCGGTACTCTTCTGTATTACGATTAGCATTAATGGCGACTCGTGAAACCTGCGGAGATAAACGCTGAGCAACATGCTGCCAAAGCGGCATGCCTCTCAATAGCTGTAAACCTTTATCTTTACCCTGCATGCGTTTTGCCTGCCCACCTGCCAGAATTACACCGGTTATTAGGTTATTTCTCACAATGTATACCACCTCTTTTCTTGTGGGTTTGAGCCTGCTAACGTGTCATTCTCAAGCAAAAGGAGCTTATTATGAAGTGCAAACGCCTGAATGAAGTTATCGAACTGCTGCAGCCAGCCTGGGAAAAAGAACCCGATCTCAACTTGCTGCAATTTTTGCAGAAACTGGCGGCTGAGTCAGGTTATACCGGCGATCTCGTTGACCTCTCTGATGACATTCTTATCTACCATCTTAAAATGCGCGACAGTGCTAAAGATGCCGTCATTCCGGGCATTCAGAAAGATTACGAGGAAGATTTCAAAACCGCCCTGCTGCGCGCCCGTGGCGTAATTAAAGAGTAAAACCTTGTAAGCGGATCCACCACGAAGGTCACAAGATGCTATCCTGAGCCATTCGCTTTGCTTTGCGGCTTTTGGAATGACAGATAAAGCTTTTACTTTCCAGACATTACATCCGGATATGATCATGGACGCCCTGTTCGAACAGGGTATCCGTGTTGATTCGGGCCTGACCGCGCTTAACAGCTATGAAAACCGCGTCTATCAATTTCAGGATGAAGATCGTAAACGCTACGTAGTGAAGTTCTATCGTCCGCAGCGCTGGAGTGCGGAGCAGATTGGCGAAGAACACCAGTTTGCGTTGGAGTTGCTACAGGACGAAGTGCCGCTCGCCGCCCCGCTGCGCTTTCATGGAGAGACGCTGCTTACCCATCAGGGATACTATTTTGCCGTGTTCCCAAGCCTTGGCGGACGTCAATACGAAGCTGATAACCTCGATCAAATGGAGTGGGTAGGACGCTATCTTGGTCGTATTCATCAGTGTGGACGGCGCATGCCTTTTCAGCATCGTCCTGATATTAGCACTCAGGAATACTTGATTGAGCCCCGGCAGGTTTTTGAACAACACGCGCTTATTCCCGCTTCGCTCAAAGCCGCTTTTCTTAGCGCAACGGATAAGTTAATTGAGGCTGTGACAGCCCAATGGCATACCCGTTTTGAATCGCTTCGTTTGCATGGCGACTGCCATCCGGGCAATATTCTCTGGCGCGATGGTCCTTTGTTTGTTGACCTTGATGATGCGCGTAACGGTCCCGCTATACAGGATCTCTGGATGCTGCTCAACGGTGATAAAGCCGAACAGCGCATGCAGCTTGAAACCATCATTGAAGCGTACGAAGAATTTATGCCCTTCAACCTTAACGAGTTGTCCCTGATTGAGCCTTTGCGCGCCATGCGTATGGTCTATTACCTTGCGTGGCTGCTCCGCCGCTGGGACGACCCCGCTTTTCCCAGAAGTTTTCCCTGGCTTGCCGAGGAGGACTACTGGCGCAGACAGACTGCCATTTTTACCGAGCAGGTCAGGGTTCTTGGTGAACCCCCACTACAATTAACGCCAATGTATTAATCAGTAATATTCAGGAGAAAGTTGATTATGAAAAAAATTTGGCTGGCGCTGGCAGGCATGATCCTGGCTTTTAGCGCCTCGGCGGCGCAGGTTACCGATGGCAAAGAGTATATTACTTTGCAAAAACCGGTAGCTGGCGAACCCCAGGTGCTGGAGTTCTTTTCCTTCTATTGCCCGCACTGCTACCAGTTTGAACAAGTGCTGCATGTCTCCGACACGGTGAAGAAAAAACTGCCGGAAGGCACCAAAATGACCAAGTACCATGTCGAATTCCTGGGCCCCTTGGGTAAAGATCTGACTCAGGCGTGGGCGGTAGCAATGGCGTTGGGCGTTGAAGATAAAATTACTTCACCAATGTTTGAAGCTGTACAAAAAACCCAGAGCGTTCAGACTGTCGCAGACATCCGTAAGGTGTTTGTCGATGCGGGCGTGAAGCCGGAAGAATACGACGCGGCATGGAACAGCTTTGTGGTGAAATCTCTGGTCGCGCAGCAGGAAAAAGCGGCTGCCGATTTACAACTGCAGGGCGTGCCGTCCATGTTTGTTAACGGCAAATATCAGCTGAACCCGCAGGGTATGGACACCAGCAATATGGACGCGTTTGTCCAGCAATATGCGGATACCGTGAAATTCCTCGTCAGCCAGAAATAACCTTGATAATAAAACGCCGGTCATCGACCGGCGTTTTTGTATTTCTCTGCAATGTGTTCCAGCATCGCATCCTTCTCACTCCACAGGCTATTCAGCCAGAGCTGGAAACCACGCTTGAAGTTTTTATCGTTTACATAGTCTCCATGTAATTCTTCAGCAATCGGCAGTAAATTTACACGTACGACGATCCGCGTAAGTTTACCGCTGAGCATGTCATAGAAAGGTCTCTCGTTATTTTCCGGATAGCTCAGCGTCACATTGAGTAATTTATCAAACTGCTTACCCAGGACATTCAACGCCATAGCGATCCCTGCCGCTTTCGGTGGAAGTAAGCGTTTATAAGGAGAACGCTGCTGCTGACGTTTTTCTTCCGTAAAGCGCGACCCTTCCACAAAATTAACGATAGTCGTAGGGTGGTAACGGAATTTTTCACAGGAACGACGAGTGGTTTCTACATCTTTGCCGCGCCTTTCCGGATGACGCAGGAGATAGCTGCGTGAATAACGGCGCATAAAAGGCATATCCAGCGCCCAGCAAGCCAGACCAATGAAAGGGACCCAGGCAAGCTCTTGTTTCAAAAAGTATTTATTCATCGGGATATGTTTGCGGAATAATACGCACAGCACCACGATGTCGGCCCAGCTGTGATGATTGCAAATAAGCAAATACCAGTTCTTCTTGTTAAGCCCTTCTAATCCTTCTACATCCCATTTCAGACGCGGATTTAAATGGAGCAGTATGGCTAACCCCTCGCACCAACAATACATCATAAAATTGCAAAAGGCGGAGACGGAACGCCAGACCGATGGGAAAGGTAAAATAAGCTTAACGATGCCCGCCGCAATGATAGGGATAGAGCAAAAAATGGTTACCAGGAAGGTAAGCGCGATACTAAGAACCAGCGTTATCGCGGCGAGTAATCTCGGCATAATGGCTTTTTCAACGAGTAATAATAAAAGAATATGGGCAATAAACTGAAGGGAACGATCTTACCAGAAAACCGCGGCCAGCAAGACGCCTAAACGTAACCGGGTTTAAAAGCGACAAATTTGTAAAAGAAAATAGCAGCTTAATAATCCAGCTAAGCTTTTTATATCCACATTAATATCTTACCTTAATGATATAGTTAACCAAATTATTAATAACATAAATAATTGATCCACATGGATTTTTAGCTTGCGAAGCGGGAAAATTATATTTCGTTATTAATGGCTTAGAAAACTGTGCACAAAGTTATCCACAGGCGGGCTCTGGAAGCGATCTCGCGGATCGACAATTCTTTCGCCTCCGGTAGCCTGAAAAGTTCATGTTTTTTGCCAGGCTATGGCATCCTTTATCCATAACTTGATAATCAGGCACGGACACATGGTTCAGATCCCAGAAAATCCCCTTATCCTCGTTGACGGCTCTTCTTACCTCTACCGGGCTTATCACGCTTTTCCACCGCTGACCAACAGCGCAGGCGAACCGACAGGTGCGATGTATGGCGTACTGAATATGCTGCGCAGCCTGTTATTGCAGTATCAACCAACGCATGCGGCGGTAGTTTTTGATGCTAAAGGAAAAACGTTCCGCGACGAATTGTTTGAACACTATAAATCCCATCGCCCGCCCATGCCGGACGACCTTCGCGCGCAGATAGAACCGCTGCATGCGATGGTGAAAGCGATGGGGTTGCCGCTGCTTGCCGTAAGCGGTGTAGAGGCGGATGACGTTATCGGCACGCTGGCGAAAGAAGCTGCTGCTGCAGGCCGCGCGGTACTCATCAGCACCGGCGATAAAGACATGGCGCAGTTGGTTACGCCGCAGGTCACCCTTATCAACACGATGACCAACACGATCCTTGGTCCGGAAGAAGTACAGACCAAATATGGCGTGCCGCCGGAGCTTATTATCGATTTTCTGGCGCTGATGGGGGACTCCTCGGACAATATTCCAGGCGTGCCGGGCGTAGGTGAAAAAACCGCGCAGGCGTTGCTGCAGGGGTTGGGCGGGCTTGATTCGCTTTATGCCAACCCGGAGAAAATCGCCGAGCTTTCATTCCGTGGCGCGAAAACCATGGCGGCGAAGCTTGAACAGAACAAAGAGGTCGCTTATCTCTCCTATCAGTTGGCCACCATCAAAACGGATGTGCCGCTGGATCTGAGCAGCGAGCAGCTTGAAGTACAGCAACCGCTGGTGGATGACCTGCTGGGGCTGTTCAAACGCTATGAGTTCAAACGCTGGACCTCAGATGTCGAGGCCGGGAAGTGGCTGCAGGCCAAAGGAGCTAAGCCCGCCGTTAAGCCGAAAGAGACTATCCAGATAGACGCGGAGCCCGAAGAAGAAGCGGTAGCGCTCTCTTTTGAAAATTACGTCACCATTCTTGATGAAGAGACGCTGCAGGAGTGGATTGGCCGTCTGAAAAAGGCGCCGGTTTTCGCTTTTGATACCGAAACCGACAGCCTTGATAACCTGACCGCCAGCCTGGTCGGCCTCTCTTTCGCCACTGAGCCGGGGCTCGCCGCCTATGTACCGGTGGCGCATGATTATCTGGATGCGCCGGATCAGCTCCCGCGCGAGCGCGTGCTTGAACTGCTTAAGCCGCTGCTGGAAGATGAAACGCTGCTGAAAGTGGGACAGAACCTGAAATATGACCGGGGCGTGCTGCAGAACTATGGCATTGAACTGCGCGGCATCGCGTTCGACACCATGCTGGAGTCTTATATTCTCGATAGCGTCTCTGGCCGTCACGATATGGACAGCCTCGCCGAGCGTTGGCTTAAGCACCAGACCATCACTTTCGAAACCATTGCCGGCAAAGGTAAAAATCAGCTCACTTTTAATCAGATAGCGCTTGAAGAGGCGGGGCGTTACGCAGCGGAAGATGCTGACGTTACTCTGCAACTGCATCTGAAGATGTGGCCGAAGCTGCAAAAATACGCCGGCCCGCTCAATATCTTCCAGAATATCGAAATGCCGCTGGTGCCGGTGATCTCGCGCATTGAGCGTAACGGCGTGAAAATCGACCCGGCCGTGTTGCACGCGCATTCGGAAGAGATAACGCACCACCTGGCGGAGCTTGAGCAAAAAGCGCATGAAATTGCAGGCGAGCCGTTTAATCTCTCTTCAACCAAGCAGCTGCAAACCATTCTGTTTGAGAAGCAGGGCATCAAACCTTTGAAGAAAACGCCTGGCGGCGCGCCGTCCACTTCCGAAGAAGTGCTGGCGGAGCTGGCGCTGGACTATCCGCTGCCGAAAGTTATTTTGCAGTACCGCGGTCTCGCGAAGCTCAAGTCGACGTATACCGACAAGCTGCCGCAAATGATCAACCCGAAAACGGGCCGTGTTCATACTTCTTATCACCAGGCCGTGACGGCGACCGGACGGCTCTCCTCGACCGACCCGAACTTGCAGAACATCCCGGTGCGTAATGAAGAGGGCCGCCGCATCCGTCAGGCGTTTATCGCGCCAGATGACTATCTCATCGTCTCTGCGGACTACTCGCAGATTGAACTGCGCATTATGGCGCATCTCTCTCGTGATAAAGGTCTGCTGAAGGCGTTTGCCGAAGGCCAGGATATTCACCGCGCCACCGCCGCGGAGGTATTCGGCCTGCCGCTGGAGAGCGTTTCTGCTGAACAGCGCCGTAGCGCTAAAGCGATTAACTTCGGTCTGATTTATGGCATGAGCGCTTTTGGTCTTTCTCGTCAGCTGAATATTTCTCGTAAAGAATCCCAGAAGTATATGGATCTTTATTTCGAGCGCTATCCGGGCGTACTCGAGTATATGGAGCGCACCCGTAAGCAGGCGAAAGAGCAAGGCTATGTTGAGACGCTTGAAGGGCGTCGTCTGTATCTGCCGGATATCAATGCCAGCAACGCCGCGCGGCGTGCGGGTGCTGAGCGCGCGGCTATCAACGCCCCTATGCAGGGCACGGCGGCGGATATCATTAAGCGCGCCATGATAGCTGTGGACGCCTGGCTGCAGGAAGAGCAACCGCGGGTGAAAATGATCATGCAGGTGCACGATGAACTGGTGTTTGAGGTGCATAAAGATGACCTCGAGGCGGTGTCGCAGAAGATCCATCATCTCATGGAAAGCAGTACGAAACTGGATGTGCCGTTGCTGGTGGAAGTAGGCAGCGGGGAAAACTGGGATAAGGCGCATTAACGGCGGTGGCGTTATAGCCGTTTTATGTAACTAAGCAACATAACTCATAGCATTTTGTGATGATCATTAGAATTCGCTATGTAAAGAGTGAAAAAAAACTACAAAAAGTGCTTTGTAGGTCCGGGAAAAAAGAGTAGAGTTAAAGACGTAGGGTACAGAGGTAAGATGTTCTATCTTTCAGACCTTTTACTTCACGTAATCGGATTTGGCTGAATATTTAGCCGCCCCAGTCAGTAATGACTGGGGCGTTTTTTATTGTCTGAAGAAAAAGCGGCGCGGGGCAAACCCGCACGCCATCACGCCTCTTCGGCGTTCTCGTCAGCCGTCGCGGGCGGCATCTCATTAAACCAGCTATCCAGCTTGTGACGCAGTTTATCAACGCCCATTTTCTTCAGCGAAGAGAACATCTCTACCTGCACGTCGCCGTTAAACGCGATAACCGCTTCGCGCACCATATTGAGCTGCGATTTTCGCGCGCCGCTCGCCAGTTTATCCGCTTTAGTCAGCAGCACCAGCACCGGGATCTGGCTGTCCACTGCCCATTCAATCATCTGCTGATCGAGATCCTTAAGCGGATGGCGAATATCCATCAGCACGACCAGCCCCTTCAGGCACTGGCGTTTCTCCAGGTATTCGCCCAGCGCGCGCTGCCATTTGCGTTTCATCTCTTCCGGGACTTCGGCATAACCGTAGCCTGGCAAGTCCACCAGGCGCTTGCCTTCTGCAACTTCAAACAGGTTAATAAGCTGGGTGCGCCCCGGCGTCTTACTGGTGCGCGCCAGGCTCTTCTGGTTAGTGAGCGTATTTAACGCGCTGGATTTCCCCGCGTTAGAGCGACCGGCAAAAGCGACTTCAATGCCGCTGTCGGCAGGAAGGTGGCGGATATCTGGCGCGCTGGTGACAAAGTGCGTCAGTTGATAATTCCAGTTAGTCAAAACGGTTTTCTCCGTCAGAGGATAAGCAATTGCCGGGATTATACCTGAACATGGCCGAAAGGCTGTGTTAATCCTGGCGGCAGGCTTACAACGGTCCCCCGGCGGTTTGTAAGCGATCGGCTATTCCTGCTTTAAGATTTCTCAGGAAAAATCAGTAACATGCAAAATTTAAGTTAAGTAAAACAGCAGGTTATGCGTACAGAACTTTCTGAAAGTCCTCCCGTAATGGCTTCGCTTGCTTGTGAGACGGCGAGATCCTGGTAAAGTAGACAGCACAGGCAAGGCAGCCTCGGGAGAGGATTTCCGCAAGAGGATGCTGATGCGTCAGGATGACGAGAAAAGGATTATGGCCAGGCTGGCCCGCCCAGGGAAGCGGCGTTAAAAGGGAAAAGGAAAGCAACACGGAGCGTTGCAGGCTTAGGGAAAGACAGGGGTTGTCGAAAAGCTACAGGGACGGGAAAACCGGTGACCGGTATAGAGTCAAGAAAAAGGGCGACAGGTAAATAACCTGTCGCCTTTTTTCTTTGCTTGCTTTCTGCTAGATTCCGCCGCAATTCTATACTGTTCAAAACGGCTCAAGACGATATCCCATGAAGCAACCAACCTCTGCAGGGCGCAGCAAAAGCGGCGCAAAAGCGCATCGTAAGACACGCGAAGAAATTAACCAGGAAGCTCGCGACCGCAAGCGCGAGAAAAAGCACCGCGGCCATGCGCCGGGTAGCCGCGCCACAGGGGCGACCGCAGGCTCAAAAGGTAAAGGCGGTGCGCAGGCGAAAGATCCGCGTATCGGCAGCAAAAAGCCGATTCCTCTGGGCGTAACTGAAGCGCCTGCCAAAAAGCAGCCTAAACCGAAGAGCGAGAAACCGATGCTTTCACCGCAAGCCGAACTGGATATGCTGGAAAACGACGAACGCCTGGATTCCCTGCTGGAGCGCCTGGAAGAGGGCGAAACCATCAGCGCTGAAGATCAAGCCTGGGTGGATGCGAAACTCGATCGCATCGATGAGTTGATGCAGCAGCTTGGCCTCTCGTATGACGATGACGACGAAGAAGAGGAAGAGGGCCAGGAAGATATGATGCGTCTGCTGAAGGGCGGCAACTAAGATCCGATGGGCCTGCCGGTTCTGCTCATACTCCTTCCAATAGTATGTTATCTGGTGTGGTTATTCGTTAAACTACAGCGGCTGTCGCGGCGGCAGAAATGGCTGCGCAGCCGGCTTATCCCTCATCAGGCGGGTAGGCCTGTTCGCCGAACGCGTCGGCGACACCGTCGGAAGGAGTGAGCATGTCTGAGCAGTTAATCGACTGGGATCTGGCCCTTATCCAGAAATATAACTATTCCGGGCCGCGCTATACTTCGTATCCCACCGCCCTTGAGTTCTCCGAATCGTTTGGCGAGCAGGCGTTTGCCGAAGCGGTGGCGCGCTACCCAGAGCGCCCGCTTTCGCTCTACGTTCATATCCCGTTTTGCCACAAGCTCTGCTATTTCTGTGGCTGCAACAAGATAGTGACCCGTCAGCAGCATAAGGCGGACCAGTATCTCGATGCGCTTGAGCAGGAAATTGTCCATCGCGCGCCGCTTTTTGCCGATCGTCGCGTCAGCCAGCTGCACTGGGGCGGCGGCACGCCAACTTATCTGAATAAAGCGCAAATCAGCCGCCTGATGGCCCTGCTGCGCGGCCATTTCCGCTTTAACGAAGATGCGGAAATCTCCATTGAAGTGGACCCGCGTGAAATCGAACTGGATGTGCTCGACCATCTGCGTGCCGAAGGCTTCAGCCGCCTTAGCATGGGAGTGCAGGACTTCAATAAAGAGGTGCAACGGCTGGTAAACCGCGAGCAGGACGAAGCATTTATATTCGCTCTGCTTAAACATGCGCGTGAGATTGGCTTCACTTCCACCAATATTGACCTGATTTACGGCCTGCCGAAGCAGACGCCGGAAAGCTTCGCCTTTACCCTGAAGCGTGTGGCGCAGCTCAACCCGGATCGCCTCAGTGTCTTCAACTACGCGCACCTGCCGAACCTCTTCGCGGCGCAGCGTAAAATCAAGGAAGCGGATCTCCCTTCCGCACAGCAGAAGCTCGACATTCTGCAACAAACTATCCAGTCGCTGACGCAGGCGGGCTACCAGTTTATCGGCATGGACCATTTCGCCCGTCCGGATGATGAGCTGGCGATTGCCCAGCGCGAGGGCGTTTTACACCGCAACTTCCAGGGCTACACCACCCAGGGCGATACGGATCTGCTGGGACTTGGCGTCTCCGCCATCAGCATGCTTGGCGATTGCTATGCGCAAAACCAGAAAGAGTTGAAGGTTTACTATCAGCAGGTGGATGAGCAAGGGAATGCGCTATGGCGCGGCCTCGCGCTTACGCGCGACGACTGCATCCGCCGCGATGTCATCAAGGCGCTGATTTGCAACTTCCAGCTGTCGTTTGCTGAGATTGAAAGGGCCTGGGCGCTGCGCTTTGCTGAGTATTTTGCTGAAGATCTGGCGCTGTTAAAACCGCTGGCGCAGGATGGGCTGGTGGATATCAACGAGCAGAGCATCCGGGTGACGCCGAAGGGCAGGCTGCTTATTCGCAACATCTGTATGTGTTTTGATATTTACCTGCGTCGCAAAGCGCGGCTTCAGCAGTTCTCTCGGGTGATATAAAAAAGGCGGGTTTAAAACCCGCCTTTTTTAACTAAAGAAATTGACCAGCGCCGCACAGAGCAAAGCCGCTATCGCCGTTTGCGGCGTATGGCTTGCTGCCGCGCCGGCTTCGGCGCTGTGCGACACCAGTTGAATTAATGATTCCAGCATGTTGATCCCCCCGCGTGAACGCGCACGATCATACTGAACTCATTATCACAGTAAAGTACAAAATTAACGCAGTTTGCGCGAAGTGGCGGTTTTTTACACAGCGCCGCCGCGTTACTCCATGCCCAGCTCTTTAAGCTTGCGCGTCAGGGTATTTCTTCCCCAACCAAGCAGCCGCGCCGCTTCTTGCTTATGCCCCTGAGTATGACGTAAAGCGGTGGTCAGCAACGTACGCTCCATCTCCGGCTGCGCTTCTGAAAGCAAGTTTTGATGACCGGAACGCAACGCCCGATCGGCCCACTGCGCCAGCAGCGTCGCCCAGCTGTCCGGCAGGCTCTGGGAGGGGCTGTCCGGCACGCTGGTTTCAAACAGTTCGCTGGGCAGATCCTGAATCAGCACCTCCTGACCCGCCGCCATCACCGTTAACCAACGGCAAGTATTTTCCAGCTGGCGTACGTTGCCAGGCCAGGCGAGGCGGGTCAGCGCCGCTTCAGTTTCCGGATGTAGCTGTTTAGCCTCTACGCCCAGTTCGCGTGCCGCTACCTGCAGGAAATGGCGCGCCAGACGCGGGATATCTTCCCGGCGTTCGCGCAGCGGCGGTAAATGCACGCGGATGACGTTCAGACGGTGGAAAAGGTCCTCACGGAATTTCCCCTCCTGCACGCGCAGTTCCAGGTTCTGGTGCGTTGCGGCGATAATACGCACATCAACCTTCACCGGCGCATAGCCGCCGACGCGGTAAAACTGGCCGTCGGCCAGTACGCGCAGCAGACGCGTCTGCACATCAAGCGGCATATCGCCGATTTCGTCTAAAAACAGCGTGCCGCCGTCGGCCTGCTCGAAGCGACCCTGACGAATCTGGTTAGCGCCGGTAAACGCCCCTTTTTCATGACCGAACAGCTCAGACTCAATAAGATCCTTCGGTATCGCCGCCATGTTCAGCGCGATAAACGGCGCCTTCACGCGCGGGCTATGGCGATGCAGCGCGTGAGCGACTAGCTCTTTACCGGTGCCCGATTCGCCATTAATCAGCACGCTGATTGAGGAGCGGGAAAGACGGCCGATAATGCGAAACACATCCTGCATTGCCGGCGCTTCGCCGATGATATCCGTGGTAGGCCCGAAAACCTGCACGTTACGCGGCTGCTGTTGCTCCTGATAGTGGCTGATGGCGCGCTCTACCAGCGCCACCGCTTCGTCGATATCAAACGGCTTCGGCAGATAATCAAACGCGCCCTGCTGATAGGCACTAACGGCGGCGTCCAGATCGGAATGCGCCGTCATTATGATGACCGGAAGCATGGGATGACGCTGTTTGATCTGCTTGAGCAGCGCCAGGCCGTCCATGCCTGGCATGCGAATATCTGAAAGCAGGACGTCGGGCGTTTTGGTCGCCAGCGCGTCCAGCACTTCGCTTGCGCTTTCAAACGTGGTGCAGCTTAAGCCTGCGCCGGTAAGCGCGCGTTCCAGAACCCAGCGGATGGAGCTATCGTCATCAACGATCCAGACTATCCCTCGTTGCATAGAGACCTCTACTTCCGAATAGGCAGGTAAACCGAAAACTCGGTATGACCCGGCCAACTGTTAAATTCGATTTTTCCCGAATGCTGATCGATAAGATTTCGGGCGATGGAAAGCCCCAGACCGGTGCCGCCTTCGCGGCCACTGACCATTGGGTAGAACAGCGTATCCTGCAAGTGAGCCGGGATGCCCGGCCCGTTATCTTCCACATCAATTCTGGCGGCAAGGCGATAGCGAACGCCGTGTAAAGTCAGCTGGAAGGCGGTGCGGGTGCGCAGCACGATTTCGCCGCCTTCCTCGCCCAGCGCCTGCAACGCGTTGCGCACAATGTTCAGCAACACCTGCTCAATCTGGTCCGGGTCATGGGCGAACTCGGGCAAGCTTGGGTCGTAATCACGCACCAGCGTTACGTTTTCCGGCAGCTCCATCGACACAAGCTTCACCACGCGCTCCGCGACTTTGTGGATGCTTTCCGTCACGTGCATGCCGGGCTGCTGCGGGCCGAGCAGTCTGTCCACCAGATTGCGCAGGCGATCGGCCTGCTCAATGATCACTTTGGTGTATTCGGTTAATGTCGGGTCCGGCAAGGCTTTACTTAACAGCTGCGCCGCCCCGCGCAGACCGCCGAGCGGGTTTTTAATTTCGTGCGCCAGTCCGCGGACTAAATCGCGAGCCGCTACCTGCTGCGCATGCTGCAGTTGTTCCTGGCTCAGGCGGCGCTGGTTATCCATCGGCGCCATTTCCAGCAGAATAAGCCCTTCCGGCAGCCGTTGCGCCGTGAGGGAGAGAATATGCGAGCGGCCGTCAATCACCAGCGTGACTTCGTTATCAGTAAAGCCCTGCCCTGCGTTCAGGCTCTCCTGCATCAGGCTGATGTTAAGAGAAAAATAGCTCAACAGCTCCGGCAGTGGAGTGCCATAAAGCTTGCGAGAACTTTGCGCCAGCAGCTGTTGCGCCGCCGGGTTCGCGTAATGCACCGCGAGTTCGTCATCAACCAGCAAAATACTGTTGATGAGTGAATTGAGGATCTGCCCAGCATCGGGCAGCGTGCCTGTTGCCATTCAGCAGTCTCCCAGGTTGCACCAATTTAGTGCAGTATAACGTTTTGCGACATAAAATCGCCTGAAAACAGCGCCAGCATGGAGAAAAAAGCCCATCCGAAGATGGGCTGAAAGTTTCCACGGCAACAAAAAATGACTTCGGATTAAACGCTGTAATACAGTTCGAACTCTACCGGGTGCGGTGTCATGCGCACGCGGTCGTTCTCTTCGATACGCAGCGCGATGTACGCATCGATAGCATCGTCGGTGAACACGCCGCCTGCGGTCAGGAACTCGCGGTCCTGATCCAGCGCCTGCAGGGCTTCTTCCAGAGAACCGGCAACCTGCGGGATCTCTTTCGCTTCTTCCGGCGGCAGATCGTAGAGGTTTTTGTCCATTGCTTCGCCCGGGTGGATTTTGTTCTTAATACCATCCAGACCGGCCATCAGCAGCGCTGCAAAGCACAGGTACGGGTTAGCCGCCGGGTCCGGGAAGCGAACTTCGATACGACGCGCTTTCGGAGACGCCACCACCGGGATACGGATAGAAGCGGAGCGGTTACGCGCGGAGTAAGCCAGCATAACCGGCGCTTCGTAACCCGGAACCAGACGCTTATAAGAGTTGGTGGTCGGGTTGGACAGGGCGTTGATCGCTTTAGCGTGTTTGATTACGCCGCCGATGTAATAAAGCGCCTGTTCAGACAGACCCGCATATTTGTCGCCAGAGAACAGGTTGGTGCCATTCTTGGACAGAGACATGTGGCAGTGCATACCGGAGCCGTTGTCGCCGAACATCGGTTTCGGCATGAAGGTCGCGGTTTTGCCGAAGCGGTGAGCCACGTTGTGCACGACATATTTGTAGATCTGAATTTCGTCCGCTTTTTTGGTCATGGTGTTGAAGCGGGTTGCCACTTCGTTCTGGCCAGCAGTTGCGACTTCGTGGTGGTGAGCTTCAACGACGAGGCCCATCTCTTCCATGGTCAGACACATCACGGAACGGATGTCCTGAGAAGAGTCGACTGGCGGAACCGGGAAGTAACCGCCTTTTACGCCCGGACGGTGACCTTTGTTGCCACCTTCGTATTTGGTGGAGGAGTTCCACGCGCCTTCGATATCGTCGATAGCCACGTGAGAACCAGAAATTGAGCTGCCGAAGCGAATATCGTCAAACAGGAAGAATTCCGGTTCCGGCCCGAACAGCACGGTGTCCGCGATGCCAGTAGAGCGCAGGTATTCTTCAGCGCGTTTCGCGATGGAGCGCGGGTCGCGGTCATAGCCTTGCAGGGTGCCCGGTTCCAGGATGTCGCAACGAATGATAAGGGTAGGCTCTTCATAGAACGGGTCAATGACAGCGGTGGAAGCGTCCGGCATCAGCACCATGTCGGATTCGTTAATGCCTTTCCAGCCACCGATGGAAGAGCCATCAAACATTTTGCCTTCTTCAAAGAATTCGGCGTTTACCTGGTGAGCAGGGATAGTGACGTGCTGTTCTTTACCTTTGGTATCGGTGAAGCGCAGATCGACAAACTTCACCTCATGCTCGTTCAGCATCGTCAAAACGTGTTCAGCGGACATACTTAACTCTCCCGGATTTGTCATTGTCGTCGTGGTAACGAGGTCTTCAAACACTGCTTAAAAAGGCATTGGCGCCATGAATAGAATAAAGCGAAAAGTGTGCCAACTTTTAAAATGCCTGCAAAAGGCGCTATGATGCGCACCATAGTGCAAAAGGGATGCACCATTGTGGATAAATTGCACCAATATAGTGCTTGTGTGTAAAAATAAAGCACTGTGTTGGTGCAATTTGCGTTATGTCTCCCTTTTATCGCTCCGTGAAAGCGATCACAAAGCCCGGCAGCTAAACTTGTTTGGGAAGGAAGTCTGTGATCCTGTTTAGTCCTTCGATTAATACGTGTACAATAACGCGCTATTTCTAATGCCTGAGGCAAAGTTGTGATCGAAAATCTGCGTAACATCGCCATCATTGCGCACGTTGACCACGGTAAAACTACCCTGGTTGACAAACTGCTCCAGCAATCCGGTACGTTCGACGAGCGTACTGAAGCACAAGAGCGTGTGATGGACTCCAACGATTTGGAGAAAGAGCGTGGGATTACCATCCTCGCGAAAAACACTGCCATCAAATGGAATGATTACCGTATCAACATCGTTGATACCCCAGGGCACGCCGACTTCGGGGGTGAAGTAGAGCGTGTCATGTCCATGGTTGACTCCGTGCTGCTGGTGGTTGACGCATTTGACGGCCCAATGCCGCAAACGCGCTTCGTGACCAAGAAAGCATTTGCCCATGGCCTGAAGCCTATCGTCGTTATCAACAAAGTCGACCGTCCAGGCGCGCGTCCTGACTGGGTTGTCGATCAGGTCTTCGACCTGTTTGTAAACCTGGACGCTACCGACGAGCAGCTGGACTTCCCTATCGTTTACGCTTCCGCGCTGAACGGCATCGCAGGTATGGACCATGAAAACATGGCTGACGACATGACCCCGCTGTACCAGGCGATTGTCGACCATGTTCCGGCGCCGGACGTGGACCTTGACGGCCCGCTGCAGATGCAGATCTCCCAGCTTGATTACAACAACTATCTGGGCGTTATCGGCATCGGTCGCATCAAGCGCGGTAAAGTGAAGCCGAACCAGCAAGTCACCGTTATCGACAGCGAAGGTAAAACTCGCAACGGTAAAGTGGGCAAAGTGCTGGGTCACCTGGGTCTGGAGCGTATCGATACCGATCTCGCGGAAGCGGGCGATATCATCGCGATTACCGGCCTTGGCGAACTGAACATCTCCGACACCATCTGCGATCCGCAGAATGTTGAAGCGCTGCCGGCCCTGTCTGTCGACGAGCCGACCGTGACCATGTTCTTCAACGTCAACACCTCGCCGTTCTGTGGTAAAGAAGGTAAATACGTTACCTCTCGCCAGATCCTGGACCGCCTGAACAAAGAGCTGGTGCACAACGTTGCGCTGCGCGTTGAAGAGACCGAAGACGCTGATGCGTTCCGCGTTTCTGGCCGCGGTGAACTGCACCTTTCCGTGCTTATCGAAAACATGCGTCGTGAAGGTTTCGAACTGGCGGTTTCCCGTCCGAAAGTTATCTTCCGCGAAATCGACGGCCGTAAACAAGAGCCGTTCGAAAACGTAACGCTGGATGTTGAAGAGCAGCATCAGGGTTCTGTCATGCAGGCTCTGGGCGAGCGTAAAGGCGATCTGAAAAACATGAACCCGGATGGCAAAGGGCGCGTACGTCTTGACTACGTGATCCCAAGCCGCGGCCTGATTGGCTTCCGTTCTGAGTTCATGACCATGACCTCCGGTACCGGTCTGCTCTATTCCACCTTCAGCCATTACGACGACGTTCGTCCGGGCGAAGTGGGCCAGCGCAACAACGGCGTGCTGATCTCCAACGGTCAGGGTAAAGCGGTAGCGTTCGCGCTGTTCGGTCTGCAGGATCGCGGCAAGCTGTTCCTGGGTCACGGTGCGGAAGTTTATGAAGGTCAGATCATCGGTATTCACAGCCGTTCTAACGACCTGACGGTAAACTGCCTGACCGGTAAGAAACTGACCAACATGCGTGCGTCTGGTACAGACGAAGCCACGGTTCTGGTTCCGCCTATCAAGATGACTCTGGAGCAGGCTCTGGAATTCATCGATGATGACGAACTGGTGGAAGTAACGCCGCAGTCTATCCGTATTCGTAAGCGTCACCTGACGGAAAACGATCGTAAACGCGCTTCGCGCGGTTCGAAAGAAGACTAATAGCTGCGTAATGGTAGTTGCTATGAAAAAGCCGCTGAGTTTAGCGGCTTTTTTTATTGCTCACGTCATTGCTTTTCAAACGTCGGATAATAACGTCAGAAGGAATATCTCAATCCTAAACGAATACGATACTGTTCCTTGTTATACGCATTCCATCTGTCGAGCCACTGAAGCTCCAGGTAAGGCAGCCAGTGTTGATCCACTTTATATCTGAAACCATTGGTAATTTCCCAGTGATGATCTTTACCATTTTTGCTGTGGTAATCATTCACCCGCTGGAAAAAATGCGGCTCAAAGATATAAGTGAATTGATCGGTTAATTTAAAACTCCAGTAGTTTGCAAACTCATGAGTGTCATTTTTATCCATGTTCCCATTAAAGTCGGGCGTATCATAATTTGTGCGGTTGTAACGATAACGGAGCGTCAGATTAAACCAGTCAGTGAATTTATATTTAGTATCTAAATAGACAGCGCCACCTGAACCGCTTCGATTGTCATTAATAAGCGCGCCAGGCTGGAATGTTAATCTGTCGGTGGGTTTGAACAGCGGATACCATGCTTCTATCTCATTATAGCTGTGCTTCAGTTCATCCCATCGGCCGACATTATAGGCATTTGTCGCCATAATGCCTGCGCCCATGTCAAAGTTATAGCCAGCCCGAAGAATAACCTCATGCAAATCAGAGGCGGTATTGTAGGCCTCGCGTGTTTCGACATATGCGCCTGCCAGAACAGAGCAGGACACGGAAGAAAAAAGCATAACGGTAACGACTCTTTTCATAGTTTTTCCATGTATAAAGTACAGAAAGGCCTCCCCTCCTGTTTAACAGGAGAGAATTCATGGCCGGGTTTATAGTTATAAAGTGACTGCTGACGCTTTATTTTCAGTATTAGTTGCAGATTGCTGGCACGATTTGTTTTTACGCGTACTTATCTCCTCAATAATAAAAGCGAAGCGTTTTTCATTCAGTTTATAAAAGAAACCCATAGTTAATGCAGCTATTATCGCCAGGCCACAGGGCCAAAGAAATATAAGCTGGCGCAGACCAAGCAACGTTGTCGCGCTTTGAAGCGTATTTGGAACATAACCAATCTGCGTCAGCATAATGCCGGGTAAAAAACCGGCCAGCGCTGCGGAAATTTTTCGAGAAAAAGTATAACCGGTGTAAACCGACCCTTCGGTGCGGATCCCGGTTTTCCATTCGCCATAATCAACCGTGTCCGGAACCAGCGCCCAGTTCAGGCTATTAACAAATGCCGTCCCGAAAAAAGCCATACAGGAAAAAAACACAAACATCAGCGAGCTGCTGCCCCACAGAAAGTTCAGCACGTCGCCGGTTGCCCATAACGTTAGCCCGCCAAGATAAACCTGCTTTTTACCAAACCGCTTTACCGCGCCAGGTACCAGGAAAACGCCGATCAGAATGCAGCCCATGCTGAAAAAGCCCATCCATGAAAGCAGATGAATATCATTCAGCACGTACTGGGTGTAATAAACCTGAATGGCGAGTTTGATATTAAAAGCAGCCAGCGTACAGAGATTGGCGATACACAGCACCAACAGCGGCGGGTTACGGAAAATGGCGCAGAACGATTTAATCATGCTGGGTTTATGATGCTCAGGCGTTACCTCCACATAGCGCTCTTGCACCCCGTTATAGCACCACCACATGCAGAGTAATCCGCAGAGGGCGAATAGCAGCGCAGCGAAAAAATAGCCCTGGGAAGGGTTGGCGTTAAAAAGCGACTGCACTGGCATAAAACCTACCGTACACAACAATAGCCCAAGCGTTGCGCCTCCCTGACGCCATGCAGCAAGCTGCGCGCGTTCGTCAGGGTTTTTAGTGATGGCGGGCACCATGGCGCCATAGGAACAGTTCATCAGACTGTAAAAAAGGCCAAACATCATAAACAGGACGGTAGCGATGGCGGTTTTTACCGTCAGGCTAAAGTCGTTAGCCATAAATTGCGCCGTGGCGACCAGCGCAACGGGTACGGAAGCATAAAGAATAAAGGGCCGGAATTTGCCATTCTCACCAATATTGCGGCGGGAATCTAACAGCACCCCGGTCAGCATATCGGTAAAAGCGGTAAAAAACTTCGCCACCAGGAAGATAACCCCGCCATAAAATGCGGGCATGCCCAGTTCATCGGTATAAAACTTCAAAAGATAAAGCGTACCGATGCAAAGCATCAGGTTTGAGCCAAAATCACCCATTCCATAGGCGCATTTTTCACGCAGGCTCAGTTTTAGCGTCAGCGGATCAGCGTTACGGTTCATCATCGCCCCCACAGCGCCCTTGCGGGCGCTCTGTCAAAAACGTTCAGGCCATACGTTTACGCATTTCTATCTCTTCAACGATGCGGACATACATCTTCTCGTTGAGGTTATAGAAGCATCCCATCGCGACTATGGTGATAACCGCCAGCACGCAGGGGTAGATAAAAATCAGCTGTCGCAGACCTTCGACCGTGCCTGCGGATTGCGCCACATTAGGCACATAGCCTATCTGCGTGAGCATTATGCCAGGGAAAAAACCGGCCAACGCCTGAGAGACTTTGCGAAAGAAGGTAAAGCCGGTGTAAACCGTGCCTTCCGACCGTATGCCGGTGCGCCATTCCCCATACTCCACCGTATCGGAAACCAGCGCCCAGTTCAGGCTGTTGACGAAAGCCGAACCAAAGAATGCCAGGCAGGAAAACGCGACAAAGCTCACCGAACCGCCGCCCATCGTGTAGTTGAGCAAATCCCCGGCGATCCATATCAACAGGCCGCTGATATAAACTTTCTTTTTGCCGAAGCGGCGCACCGCGCCAGGCATTAAAAAGACGCCGATGAAAATGCATCCCATGCTGAAGAAACCCATCCAGGAAAGCAGTATCGGATCGTTGAGAACGTACTGGGTGTAATAGACCTGAATGGCCAGCTTGACGTTAAATGCCCCCAGCGTGCAGAGGTTGGCTATACAGAGAATGAAAAGCGGTCGGTTGCCCGCAATGGCGCGAAAAGATTGTAAAAGACCAGGCTTGTGCGCCGGGCTTGCAGGCTGCGCTTCTACGTAGCGCTCTTTCACCCCGGCATAGCACCACCACATAAAAAACAGGCCGCACAATGAGAACAACGTAGCGGCGAAGATATAGCCCAGTTGCTGATTGCCTTCGATAAGGTTCATTACCGGTACGAAGCCAACCGTACAGAGCAGCAGCCCAAGCGTCGCGCCGCCCTGTCGCCATGCCGCCAGCGAGGCGCGCTCATTGGGATTTTTGGTTATAGCGGGCACCATCGCGCCGTAAGAGCAGTTCATCATGCTGAAAAACAGCCCATAGAGCATGAACAGCACAGTCGCCATCACTGTTTTGCCGGTGATTTCAAAAGGCGTGCCGACAAAATTAGCGATAGCCAGCAGCGTCACGGGAAAGGCCGCATACAGAACGAAAGGACGGAATTTGCCTTTAGGGCCGATTTTACGCCGCGAATCCAGCATGATGCCGGTACCCATGTCGGTAAACGCGGTAAAGAACTTGGCTATCAAAAAGATAATGCCGCCGTAGGTGCCAGGGAGTCCCAGTACGTCAGTATAAAATTTCAGTAAATAGAGCGTGCCGATATCCAGCAGGATATTGGAACCTAAGTCGCCCATGCCATAGGCAACTTTTTCCTTGAACGGCAGGCGCAGGGAGGCCGGGTCGGATACGTGTTGACTCATTATATTTCTCCTTCTGCCCGCAGGAGAGTGTCCTGCGGGCGAGCCTTATCAGATAAGACGTAACGCATTGAACAGCGAAGCCCATTCGCTTTGCGCGCGGTAAAAGACCGGTGGTTGACCGAGAGGCGCGTTGACGGTGATCTCTCCGCCGCCGCACTCTTCGCCCGTCCAGAGGTTGACCCAGCTATCCTGAGGCAGGTAAAGCGTCCAGTCGCGTCGCCCTTCCTCATAAACGGGAGCGACCAGCAGATCGCGGCCAAAAAGGTACTGGTACTTGATCGTATAAGCGCGAGGGTCGTTCTCGTAATGAAGGAACAGAGGCCGCATTACCGGCAAGCCGCTTTTGGCGTTTTGCGCAACCGCCTGTTTGATGTAGGGCTTAAGCGTTGTGAAGACTGTTGTCATTCGTGCGAAATGGGCAATAGTTTGCGCATCGCTGTCGAACTGCCAGTTGTCGCCAGGGCGGTTCCCTTCGTGGGTGCGCATCATTGGCGTAAAAGCGCTGAAATCACACCAGCGAAGCAGAAGCTCTTTGCTGCGTTTCATATCAAACAGCGTGGTGTAGCCGCCAATATCGCTGTGGTGCAGGCCATGGCCGGACATGGCTAAAGAGAGCGCGGCCGGCACCACCGACGCCAGCCCGTCATCCAGACTCCAGTCAACGTTCTGATCGCCTGCCCACATCATCAAGGAATGTTTCTGGCTGCCGGTGTAGCCTGCGCGCATGAAGAAAAGCACTTCGCCAAGCTTGCCTGTCTCTTCCAGCGCTTCGTAGTTGCATTTTGCCCACAGCGCAGGCCAGGCGTTATGCATGATCTCCGCGCTCACGCCGTTATGCAGAAAGGTATCGGTGGGCAGATATTCGCCAAAGTCCGCCATCCAGCCGCCGCACCCCAGCGCAATCAGGTTTTGCTTGATAACGCCTTTGTACCAGTCGTACGCCTCTGGATTAGTCAGATCGATAACGCCTGCGTAAAATTCGCCAAACTCAACGTGGTAGTCTTTGCCCTGCGCATCTTTTGTCAGATAACCGCGTTTCGCCGCCTCCGCACATAAGTCGCGATCGCTTGCGACATAGGGATTGATATAAGAGAGAAACTGGACGCCTTCGCGGTTCCACTGCTGGATGCGTTCAGCGAGATGCGGGTAAAGCTCGCCGTTCCATTTCCAGTTCCACATCACGCGCTTACCAAAAGAGGTCATACGGATGCCCGACCAGTCCTGCGCCCATATGCCGTTAACTTTCACGCCGCCGTTGCGCATCGTTTCCAGCTTCTGCTGACAAACCTCGGTGCCGCCCTGAATGCCCAGCGTCACGCCGTCATAGACCCAGTCGGGTAGCTCCGGCTGGCGTCCCAGCAGGTTGGTCAGTTTTTCCAGAAGCGCAACATAGGTTTGCGCGCATTCGAAACGCAGCGTGGCGTTATCCTCCCAGAATGCCAGTTCGTGAAACTCCGGCGCGCTGAAGTCGAAGTTCATGTAACAGCTGTTATCAACGTGGCAGTAGTATTTTTGCGTGCTGACAAAGGTCGGCTGTGGAAAGAAGGTCCAGTAATAGTCGCCTCCCGCATTTTCCTTACAGTCTGCAAGCCATGTTACATAGCTCTGTTTGTTGCGACCGACGCCCTGTTCGCTGGTCCAGAGCGGGAACGGCTTGCCGCGCAGATCAAAGCAGGAGAACTGTTCGCCGCAGCCGTAAATATGATCTTCCGGCTGCGCCGCCAGACGCAGCCAGATGCGGTTATGGCTGCTGGCCTCGTTTTGCAGGCGCAACTGAAGGCGGCCTGCGGCATCGGTATCGATAATCAACGTCGCGCTGACAGCATCGCCGCGAGTAAAATGGATAGTCCAGCCTGTGCGTTGTTCCGTGACAGACGCGTTAGTCAGGGCGATCTTTTCGTTTAGCTTATCTTTAATGCTGAAGTTGCCGCGAAACATCGCGATGTCCGCCTCGCCCGCGCCAGCCCACAAGCAGGGCGCCTGAGCAGTATGGCGCAAAATGAGACGCTGTTGCCAGATAAGCGTAAAGCCGTCGCTTTGTTCAATAAGCTCAAGGTCATCTGAACCCGTTTGTTGAGAAGTCATAACGATCTCCGTTGTAAGGTAGTTCGGTAAGTTGTTCGTTTCTGTTTTTGTTATTCGCCGCCGATGGAAAAACGCAGCTGATGCGTCTGACCTGGCGCCAGCGAGAGTAAGTCCAGGCCGGAATTAAACGCGTCGGGCGGACAACTCATCGGCTCAACGGCAAGCCCAATCCGGTTTAGCTTGTCGCCGGTATAAATTTGCAGCCAGGGTTGATCGGAACGCAGAAAGGTGGACATGGCCTGACGCTGGCTGGTTAACCTCACCTCCCACGCCTTCCCATTTGCGAGCGTTTTAAAGGTATGATCGACAAGCGTCGCGCCGATTTTCCGGGGCGTTGAGAACAGCAAGCCCAGCTCATGCGCATCGACTAAATGCAGAGGATGACGTTGCGCATCCACACTGAACGCCTGTTCGGCGGGTATAACGACCGTGCAGCTGTCTACTTTTTCCAGATTGCAGGTTAAATAAGGGTGCGCGCCCGCACCGTAAGGCGCAGGCTCGTCCCCTAAATTTTGCGTAGCGATGCAGGCGCTCAGGCCCGCATGCGCGTCTAATCGCCAGGTCACTTCGCAGGCAAGCATAAAAGGGTAGCCATAGTTCGGCGGTAAGAAAGCCGTTAAGGTGACTTCAGAGGCCGACTGGTGCGCAACCTGCCAGTTTTGCCACGCCAGCAGCCCATGTATCGCCGAGCCAGACTCGCTATCGTTAATCGCGGGCGTAAAGGTTTTTCCCGCGTAGTGATAACGACCGCCAGCGATACGGTTAGGCCAGGGAAGTAAAACTTTTCCCATATGGGCCGGGGGCATCTCTTCCGGCTTATGCGGAACGACCAGATGTCGCCCGAGGTAAGTCAGCTCAGCGAGGCCTGCGCCCACCGTAACGATTTTTGCCTGATAGCGCCCGGCGTTCAGCACAAGGGTTTTTCCGCTTTTATGCATGCCTGTTCTCCCTGCGTGTCGCTTATTTAGCATTCTTATCCAGCAGCCCGGCGGCAACGGCGGGCGCTAAGCCTGGCGCGAGGGGCAGGCGGGGGATAACAAGGCAGTGCAGCAGATGGTAAATATCCTGTTTTCCGTCCCAGACTTTAGTGGTGACCTGATTATTGGCGTCCAGCTCTTGCCACCAGGAGCCGTTTTCATAATCCATCAGGTACTTAATGCAGTAGTCCCACCATTTCTGATACCAGGATTCGTATTGCGGATCGCCGGTTACGGTATAAAGGGCATAGGCGGTACCCATCGCTTCAACAATCGGCCAGCGAACACGTTCGCGAACAATAGGCGTGCCATCCCAGTCTACGGAATAGACGAAACCGTCTGCGCCGTCTGGCGCCCAGGCATCGCGAATAGTGGCGTGAAAAAGCCCTTTCGCATCTTCCAGCAACCATGCTGGCGGCGTTTCAAAACGGGCTTCGAGAGCAGCGCGAAGGTGCAGCATCAGCCGTCCCCACTCAATCCAGTGTCCCGGCGTGCCGCCGTAAGCGCGAAAACGATGGGCGGGGTTTTCTTTGTTGTAATCGCGGATAGGATTCCAGTTGGCGTCAAAATGTTCGTTAACGCGATATTCACCTTTGCGGGCTACGTCATGAATAATTACCGAAGCGATGCGTAATGCCCGGTCGAGCCATTTCTTGTCATGAGTAACGTCATAAACAATTAAAAACGCTTCCACGGCATGCATGTTGGCGTTTCCACCGCGGTAATCCTCCGTTTTGCTGAACGCCTCGTCCCATGACTCGAGGCACATCTGCTCCGTTTCGCTCCAAAAATAGTTTTCGATAACTTCGATGGCTTCATCCAGTAAAGGGCGGGCGGCAGGATGACCAGTGGTCACCGCGCTGGCGGCGCCAAGCAAGACGAAGAAGTGTTGGTAGCCCTGTTTTGAGGCGTCTACAACGCCTTCATCATTCACACAGGCATACCAGCCGCCGTATTGCTTATCTTTCAGCGCGCCGTTAAGGGCGTTGATGCCATGCTCCACCAGCGCCAGCGCGCCAGGGCGGCCCATCGCGGCGGCAACGGCGTAAACGTGCAGCATACGGGCAGTTATCCATAAATGCGTGCCCATATCCGTTCTGACCTGGCCGTTGTTGCCCAGCCAGCCGAAGCCGGTCGACACCGCCGCCTTTTTGCCGAAATCAAAAATGCGATCCGTTTCCTGCTCCAGCCAACGGTTATGGCTCAGCGTATTAAACCATTTCATGTTCTGTTCCTTTTCTCAGCGGCCTGCCATCATTTCGTCAACAATCTCGCCTAAGCGCTGTAATTTCGGGACGGAGATATCTCGCAGCATTGCTTGCGCGTCGGGTAAGCCGATAACGGATGACCAGACGGCGCGGCCTGCAAGAAAACCTGAGGCGCCTGCGGTCATCGCCACCCTGACGGCGCGTGGAAAGAGCTTTTCATCCACGCCCGAAGAGAGAATGACCCAGGGCATATTGATGTGTTCGTTGAGCCTTTGCGAAGCGGCGAGCAACGCCTGTTGAGGGCCTTTACCATAGAGCGGCATCTCGACTTTATAGAGATCCGCGCCGCTATCTCCCAGCTCTTTTGCCGCGTCGATAATCGCCTGCTCGCGATCAAACTTGTCGCCGCGACGCGGCGGACGAACAACGGGTTCGATGATGCTTAACAGACCGCTGGCATGGCATAGCTGATTAAATGCGTTGACCATCTCCAGCCGCTGCTGCGGGTCCTCGTCGCTGCGCCATAGCACCAGCAGTTTTAGCGCTTTCGCGCCATCGCGCTTCACCGCTTCCGGGTCGATCTTTTTATCAATAATCACGCTATCGACGGGAATCCCGTTGCCGGGAATAAACTCATCGGCGGCGACAATGGTGGCGCAGCTCTTCGCGATAGCCTTTTCCTCAATGACCTGGCGGTAGCAAAATTGCTGATCCACCAGAATTGCAGAGGCATAGGGCGACAGGATCCTGGCGGCGTTAACTTTAAAGTCCGTGAGCACCCGATCGCCTACAGGGGCAGGTTCGCCCGCCGCAGCAAACATTAAACGCATGGCCTCGCGCTGATCGACAGCCAGCATGGCGAAGCCGCCAGAAGGTCGGGTGATATCGTTAAGCGTGTAGTGGGACATATCTTGTTCCTTTTACTGGTTAAATTTTGCGGGCCAGGCCAGCTGACGTTCGCACCTGTTCAAGAATGGCTGTCCAGTCCTCGCGTCCGCGCCCGGCAGCACGCGCCTGGCTGTAGACTTCGCGAGAAGCGGCGCCGAGCGGCATCGGCACCTGCAGTTGATTGGCGACGTCCAGCGCGATCCCGAGATCTTTATGGGCGAGGTCGATCATGAAGGCGGGGGAAAGATCGCCTTTCAGCACTTTATTCGGCCAGGAGGTGGTGAAGTGCCCTTTACCGGCGGGCGTACCGCTCATGACTTTCAGCGCGACATCGAAAGAGAGACCAAGCGCCTCACACAGTACGGCGGCTTCTGCCGACAACGCGTTAAGCGCAATACTCATGTAGTTGTTGATAAGCTTGACGCGAATGCCCATCCCCGGTCCGCCCGCGTTAACCAGCTCGTTGCCCATCGCCATTAAAACCGGCCTGGCGCGTTCTACCTGCTCTGGCGTGCCGCCTGCCAACAGCAGCAGCGTGCCGGCGATAGCATGATCGGAAGTGCGGCCTACGGGCACATCCATCATGCTGAAACCGCGCTGCTTCATGTCAGTAATCAACCGATCGGTCTGCAAGGGATGAATAGTGGACATATCAATGACCAGCGCTTCGCGGGATAGCCCCTCGCAGACGCCGTTTTCATCAAACAGTACGGAGCGAACCAGGTCGCCGTTAGGCAGCATGGTGATAACAAATTCTGCATCGGTAGCGGCCTGCGCCGCCGTAGGCGAAGCGGTTGCGCCTTGTTTTGCAAGCTGCTCGACCGCCTGTGGGTTTACATCAAACACCTTAAGCTGGTGGCCCTGCTTAAGCAGGTTGCTCGCCATCGGCGCGCCCATTTGTCCAAGCCCTATAAAAGCGATTACCGGCATGTTTCTCTCCTGAAAGATGTTGATGTCAACTTGTGTCAATAATTGAGCGTTTTTTCTGGTTGTTTTTGATCGTATTTGTAATTTATGGTCAAAAAATTGACAGTCGTCACTTTTTAAACATTTGATGAACTTAAAATGGCGACATTCGGAAAAGCAGAAAGGAAACCTTATGGCTCGTATCGCTTGTGTCGGTATTACCGTTTTGGATCGCATCTGGTATCTCAATGATTTACCAGGCGAAGGGGGGAAGTATGTCGCTAACAATTACAAAGAAGTCGGTGGCGGGCCTGCTGCGACAGCGGCGGTAGCCGCAGCAAAACTGGGCGCAGAGGTCGATTTTATTGGCCGTGTTGGTGACGACGACACGGGGAAAAGCGTGCTCAGCGAGCTGGAGTCATTGGGGGTAAAAACACGTTATACGCGCGTATTTTCCGGAGCGCGATCGTCGCATTCTGGCGTTTTTGTGGATGCCCATGGTGAGCGGATTATTGTCAATTATCCCGGCCCGGAACTTCCGGCCTGCGCCGACTGGCTGCAGGCGATTGACTTTTCTCAATGGGATGTGGTGCTGGCGGATGTGCGCTGGCACGATGGCGCGAAACAAGCTTTTACTCAGGCCCGCCAGCATCGCGTCACCACGCTGCTGGATGGCGATACTACCCCACAGGACATTTCTGACCTGGTTGCTTTAAGCGATCACGCTGTTTTTTCTTCCCCAGGTTTACAGCGGCTGACCGCAAGCAAAGCGCCTGCGGAGGCGCTTAAAAGAGCGCAAACGCTCACAGGTGGTCTTGTTTATGTCACGCAGGGAAGTGACGGTTGCTACTGGCTGAAAAATGGGACGCTGTGTCATCAGCCTGGGTTTTCCGTCAAGGTTATCGATACCACTGGCGCGGGCGACGTTTTCCATGGCGCCATGGCCGTGGGGCTGGCGCAACAGGCGCCAACGGAAGAGGTCGTTCGCTTCGCCAGCGCGGTAGCGGCATTGAAATGCACCCGGCCAGGCGGACGTGACGGTATCCCTGATTGTGATCAAACCCGCTCTTTTCTGTCACTTTTTGTATAAAATGCGGGGCGTGATGGTTTTTAGAGGACAGCCTATGAGCCTTACCGAACTAACCGGTAATCCGCGACACGATCAATTGCTGACGCTGATTGCCGATCGCGGTTACATGAATATTGACGAACTGGCGCAACTTCTGGACGTTTCAACCCAGACGGTGCGTCGGGATATTCGCAAACTCAGCGAGCAGGGTTTAATAACCCGGCATCATGGCGGTGCAGGCCGTGCGTCCAGCGTGATAAATACGGCTTTTGAGCAGCGCGAAGTCTCTATGACGGAGGAGAAACGCGCGATCGCAGAAGCCATTGCCGACTATATCCCTGATGGCTCGACGGTGTTTATTACCATTGGCACCACGGTTGAGCATGTGGCGCGGGCGTTGCTCAATCATAACCATCTTCGCATTATCACTAACAGTCTGCGGGTCGCGCATATTTTATTTAAAAACCCCCGGTTCGAAGTGATGGTGCCGGGCGGCACGCTGCGCGCCCATAACGGCGGAATAATAGGGCCAGCCGCAACGGCGTTTGTGTCAGGGTTTCGCGCCGACTATCTGGTGACAAGCGTAGGAGCGATTGAGAATGATGGCGCAATGCTGGAGTTTGATGTTAACGAAGCAAGCGTTGCCAGGACCATGATGGCGCATTCCCGTCATATTTTGCTCGCCGCCGATCACACCAAATATCATGCTTCGGCAGCGGTAGAGATAGGCAATGTCGTGCAAGCCGCCGCGCTTTTTACGGATGAGCTTCCCGGCCCGGCATTGCATAACTTGCTCAAGGCGGGGCATGTTGAAATTGTGCAGGTCAGCGCCCTTGGCGAGCAGGAAAAGCGTTAATTTTTTATGCCGGAGAGCGTTATGCTATCCGGCCGCATGCGCCGAAAACTCCCCTTTATTCTTTTCTGTTTTGCAAGCCATGCGCTTGTGCGTAGTCAAATATCGCCTTTCCCGCTACAGTTACCTCTCCATGGCCGACAGGGGAGAGTGTCATGCTCTATATCTTTGATTTAGGTAACGTCATTGTCGATATCGACTTCAATCGCGTACTGGGTGTCTGGAGTGATTACAGCCGCGTGCCGCTGGCGAATCTGCAAAAAAGCTTCACCATGGGCGAAGCGTTCCATCAGCATGAACGCGGCGAACTCAGCGACGAAGCGTTTGCCCGTAAGCTTTGCGAAGAGATGGCGCTGCCGCTGAGCTTCGAGCAATTTTCCGCTGGCTGGCAGGCGGTGTTTGTCGCCCTGCGTCCGGACGTTATCGACATCATGCATAAGCTGCGCGAGCAGGGCCATCGTGTAGTGGTGCTTTCCAATACCAACCGTCTGCATACCACTTACTGGCCGGAGCAATATCCGGAAATTCGCGCTGCCGCGGATAATATTTACCTTTCACAGGAGATGGGCCTGCGTAAGCCCGAGCCTGCTATCTACCAGCAGGTGCTCGAACAGGAAGGCTTTCGCCCCAGTGAAGCGGTATTTTTCGACGATAACGCCGATAATATTAAAGGAGCCCAACAGGCTGGCATCACCAGTATTCTGGTGACGGGAAAAGAAACCGTGCCGGACTACTTTGCGAAGCTGTCATGTTAAAAACCGTTCATCAAAAAACGCGGCCCCTCGTGGCCTGGTTGAAGCTGCTCTGGCACCGTATCGATCAGGACAATATGACGACGCTTGCCGGTAACCTGGCCTATGTGTCGCTCCTGTCGCTGGTGCCTTTAGTGGCGGTTATTTTTGCGCTGTTCGCGGCGTTTCCGATGTTTTCGGATGTTAGCCTGCAGCTGCGGCACTTTGTGTTCGCTAACTTTATGCCCGCGACCGGCGATATTATTCAGCGCTATATTGAGCAGTTCGTCGCTAACTCTAACAAGATGACGGCGGTCGGGGCGATTGGGCTTATCGTCACTTCTTTGCTGCTGATGTACGCCATCGACAGCGCGCTTAACACCATCTGGCGCAGCCAGCGGACGCGGCCGAAAATCTACTCTTTCGCTGTCTACTGGATGATCCTCACCCTTGGTCCTTTGCTGGCGGGGGCGAGCCTTGCCATCAGCGCCTGGGTGCTCTCCCTGCGCTGGGCAAGCGGCTTTGACAGCATGATTGACGAAGTGCTGCGTATCTTCCCGCTGCTGCTCTCGTGGCTCTCTTTCTGGCTGCTTTATAGCGTTGTTCCGACGACTCGCGTCCCGGCTAAAGATGCGCTGATAGGCTCGCTGGTAGCGGCGCTGCTGTTTGAACTGGGTAAGAAAGGTTTTGCCCTCTACATCACCATGTTTCCTTCCTATCAGCTTATTTACGGCGTGCTGGCGGTTGTCCCGATTCTGTTTCTTTGGGTTTACTGGACCTGGTGCATCGTCTTGCTTGGCGCGGAAATAACTGTCACTCTCGGCGATTACCGAAAATTAAAAGAAGCGGCAAAAGAAGAAGCTGAGGAGCCATGATTGCATTAATTCAACGGGTCACGCAGGCAAGCGTCAGCGTGGCGGGCGAGGTGACGGGTGAAATCGGCCCGGGACTTTTGGTGCTGTTAGGTGTCGAAAAGGATGACGACGAGCAGAAAGCTAACCGCCTGTGCGAGCGCGTGCTGGGATACCGCATTTTCAGCGATGACGCGGGCAAGATGAACCTTAACGTACAGCAGGCGGGCGGCAGCGTGCTGGTGGTGTCGCAGTTCACCCTGGCGGCGGATACGGAGCGCGGTATGCGCCCGAGCTTCTCGCGCGGCGCGGCGCCGCAGGAAGCGCAGGCGCTGTACGACTATTTTGTCGGTCGCTGCCGCGAACAGGGCATCACGACCCAGACCGGACGTTTCGCCGCCGATATGCAAGTCTCGTTGACCAATGATGGGCCGGTAACCTTCTGGTTGCAGGTATGAGCCAGATTGCCGCATGGCCGCGGGTAACCAGAGAGAGTACAGCTATGTATCACCTTCGCGTACCGCAGACTGAAGAAGAACTTGAGCGCTACTACCAGTTTCGCTGGGAGATGCTACGTAAGCCGCTGCATCAGCCGAAAGGCTCCGAGCGCGACGCTTACGATGCCATGGCGCATCACCAGATGGTGGTGGACGAAGAGGGCAATCCGGTCGCCATCGGCAGGCTTTATATCAACGCTGACAATGAAGCGGCTATCCGCTTTATGGCGGTGCATCCTTCCGTTCAGGATAAAGGCCTGGGCACGCTGGTGGCGATGACGCTGGAGTCAGTCGCCCGCCAGGAAGGGGTAAAACGCGTGGTGTGCAGCGCCCGCGAGGATGCGGTAGATTTTTTCGCCAAGCTGGGGTTCGTCAACCAGGGCGAAATCACCACGCCGCAGACCACGCCGGTGCGCCACTTTCTGATGATAAAACCGGTGGCGACACTGGATGATATTCTGCACCGCGCGGACTGGTGCGCCCAGCTTCAGCAAGCCTGGTACCAGCATATTCCGCTCAGTGAAAAGATGGGCGTGCGCATTCTCCAGTACACCGGGCAAAAATTTATTACCACCATGCCGGAAACCGGCAATCAGAACCCGCACCATACGCTGTTCGCTGGCAGTTTGTTTTCCCTCGCCACCCTGACGGGCTGGGGGCTCATCTGGCTGATGCTGCGCGAGCGCCACCTTGGCGGCACTATTATCCTTGCCGATGCGCATATCCGTTATAGCACCCCGATCACCGGAAAGCCGGGCGCCATCGCCGACTTAGGTTCGCTGAGCGGCGACCTCGACCGCCTGGCGCGTGGGCGCAAAGCACGGGTGCAGTTACAGGTGGAATTGTTTGGCGACGATACGCCGGGCGCGGTGTTTGAAGGTATTTATATCGTCCTGCCGGCCACCCCCTTCGGGCCGCTGGAAGAGGGCGGCAACGAAGAGGAGTAACGCTTTGCGTGCTTCGCTCGTGAATTGAAGAGAACAGGGCCGGTGACGCGTTGCTTGCCGGCTCTGTTCATCCACTCGATGGGGTCTCGCGTCTCCCCGTTGAGATGAGGCGCAAAGCGGCTTACGCGCCCGGGACCACGCCGCCCTGCATCACTTGCTGAATCTGCTGCCCATTGGCGCCTGTCACTTGCAGCTGACCGTTTACGCTCGGGCGCAGCGGCGCGCCCGCCGCCAGGCTGCCGCTGGCGGTCAGTTGCAGGTTGCCGTCGCCTTGCAGCGGCACCAGCGCCCATCCCCAGTTGCGCAGCACGTTTACCGGCACCGCGCGTCCGTTCAGGCTGAGTGTGACCTGGCGCTGCGGCAATTGCGAAATCGCGGCCGTGGCTTCCAGCATGCCTTGTCCGGCAAACGCGCTCAGTTCGGTAACGTTGATCGTTGAAGCGTTCGCGTTAAGCGTAATGGAAGGGCGACGCACGTCGATGCGGTTAAATGTGCCGGCGGCGGCGTTAAGCGTGGCGTTGCCGCCCCAGATCCCCCACTGGCTGTTGCGCACCAGCTGCAAATTATTGCCATAGCCATCCAGCGCCGTAAGCTGAAAGGGGAAGAGCGGGTCAATATCAATAATCAGGTTGCGGCTGGCGGCCAGCCTTTTTACCGTGATGCTGTTAAGCCAGTCAGGCAACTTCTGCTGCCACTGCTTTTTCCAGTCTGCCGGCAGGGTGTATTCCAGCCCCGCCAGCGCCACTTCATCCAGCACCAGCGCGCGCCCGTCGCGCAGCCAGTTGCCGGAAGCGCGCGCCATGCCGCCTTCCCAGCGGGTCGTGAACTGGCGCAGCGCAATGCCCTGCGGGGAAAAATCAGCGTTAACTATCGGGTCGAAGAAATGGAGCGAGCCGGAGATAAACTCGCTGGCGTTCATAGAAAGCCTGCCGTCTTCGCTCTGCCAGTCGCCCTTCGCAATCGTCAGGTTGCGCACGCTAACATCAAGATCCGTCGCCGCCCAGCCGGGACCTTCCAGCCTCGCGTCGGTGATTTCAAGGCGGCCCAGCGCCAGAGAAGGGATCGTAGTGAGCGGTTTGAAAAAATCGCTCAGGCTTTTATCGCTCTGCAACCGGACATCGCTGATGCGAAGACTTTCCACCACCCAGCTGCCGTCGGCATTGCGCCGGGCGGTGCCCGTCAGCGCGCCGCGCGCCACGTCTGCGCCAATGTTGGAGAGCGTAACCTGGTCTTTATCAATCGCGCCCTGAATAAAAACGTTGCTGAACGGCACGCCGTTTAGCGTCATCGAACCTGCGCTTAACTGTATATTCGCCTGAGTGCCCAGGATCTTACCGGCTTCCGGTAGCCAGGGGCTGAGGCCGCCGTTTACGCGCTGCGCGCTCAGGTCCCATTCGGTATTAGGGCTGTTAAACGCCATCTCGCTGAGCCGTAAGTTATCGGCACGGAAAGGCAGCGGAGCGGTGGAGGGCGAAAAGTTCAGCGTGCCTTTTTGCAGCAGAATGGTGTCCACATGGGAAGGCTCCGTAAGCTGACGACTGCTGAGGCCAATATCCACCTTCTGCGCCACCAGCGTGGCGGGCTGACCATTGCGGCCAAAAGTGACGTTTTTCAGCACCAGATGCGAGGGCGAAGAGAAGCTGTGATCCATTTCATCAAAGGTGATGTGGTAGTCACTGTGGCCGTTAACCCAACTGGTTATCCATCCGGCGCCCCAACGCGTCTGCAGCAGGATATAAAACGCCAGCAGAACAATCAGAACGGCCGCCAGTAAGGTAAGAATGAGCTTTCCAAGAAATTTCATTGTCTTCCATCCTGTGAAGTTCCGGTGATGGAGTTATGCCCCATTTAGGCATATAGCTCAAGGCAGGGATTGTCAAAGAGGGTAACAGCGATGGCGGCAGGGCGCCGCCATCGGAAAGTATTACGCTTTTTCGGGCGGGAAAATCAGGTTCAGTACGATGGCGGTAATGCCGCCTGCGGCGATGCCGGAGGAGAGCAGATTTTTCACCCAGTCCGGCGCGAACTGCAGGATAAGCGGCTGCTGGGAAACGCCCAGACCCACCGCCAGAGAAAGCGCGATAATCATAATGGCGCGGCGGTTGAGCGGCTCGCGGGAGACAATACGCACGCCGGAGGCGGCGATGGTGCCAAACATTACAATCGTCGCGCCGCCCAGCACCGGTTCCGGAATATGCTGCACGAAGCCGCTGACGGCCGGGAAGAGTCCCAGCACAATCAGCATCAGCGCCACCACAAAACCCACGTAACGGCTGGCAACGCCGGTCAACTGGATGACGCCGTTGTTCTGCCCGAAGCAGGAGTTCGGGAAGGTGTTGAAGATAGCGGAAACGCAGGAGTTAAGGCCATTCGCCAGCACGCCGCCTTTCAGTCGCTTCATGTAAAGCGGGCCGGAGACCGGTTGCTCAGAGACATCAGACGTTGCAGTGATATCGCCGATGGTTTCCAGCGACGTCACCATAAAGACCAGCATCAACGGCACCAGCAGGTTCCAGTCAATGCCGAGGCCGTAGTAGAGCGGCGTGGGCACCATAATGAGCGAGTCATTCGCTGGCGCACTGCTTTGCGGCAACATGCCCATCGCCCACGCCAGCAGGTAACCCACGGCCATGGCGATAACCAGCGAGGCGACGCGCAGATAGGGGTTGCGTTGGCGGTTAAGCAGGATGATCACCGCCAGTACCGCGCCAGCTAATAATAGGTTTTTCGGCGCGCCGAAGGTGTGATCGTTCATTGCCGCGTAGCCGCCGCCGATAGAGGTCAGCCCTACCTGAATCAGCGAAAGACCGATAATCATCACCACCACGCCGGAAACCAGCGGCGTGATGATACGGCGCGCCAGGTGCAAAATACGGGAAAGCAGCATTTCCGTGCAGCTTGCCAGCATCAGCGTGCCGAACAGCGCCGCCATCATCGTCGGCACATCCGCGCCGCCGTTTTTCAGCGCCAGACCGCCCATGATAAGCGGTGAAACAAAGTTGAAGCTGGTGCCCTGAATAGAGAGCAACCCGGATCCCACCGGCCCCCAGGCTTTAATCTGGATGATAGAGGCCACGCCGGACGCAAACAGGGACATGCTAATGATGTGCTGCGTATCTTGCGCCGGTAAACCAAGCGCCTGACAAATCAACAGCGCGGGCGTAATGACCGCGACAAACATCGCCAGCAAATGCTGACAGGCGGCGAACAGCGTTTGCGGCAGGGGCGGCCTGTCTTCAAGACGGTAAATCAGTTCACTGGCACGAGCAGGCGCAACCGATTGCGCTTTTTCAGACTCTACGGTATCAACGGACATCAACGGCAATCCCACGATGGAAAAGCGGCCATTTTATCGGACTGAATGGTAAAAGCAAACGATTGCATAACGGGCGTAACTATATTTAAACGCACCAAAAAAAGGATTTTATATAACGCTTTCGCAGCCAGGAGAGGCATGACTCAATAAAAGCAGAGTCATTGCTGGAGCGCCTAAAAAGCCAGCAGGGAAGTCTGGTAAGAGGGGAAGTCGCAACGCTGCGGCTGCGGCGTAGTCATTCTTATTGTTTCCGGCTTGAATGCATAGCATCGAAAACGCCCACCTTGCGATGGGCGTGATGATTAAAGCCGTTCAATCTGCACGGTTACGGTGCTGTTAATATTACCTGCAACCGCTTCCTGATTGGTTAGCTGCACCATTTGCAAACCAAAGGTGCCTCCTTCCTGCGCAACCAGGCGACCTGTATTTAATGGCACCGGCTCATTCTGGCTATTAAAAATGCCGATTCCCACGCCTTTTGCCGCAGTTTCATCAGTCAGAGAGTTTGCCAGCACCGTGCCGTCGGCATCGTCGGCGACGCCCATGAATTTATAGGCAATTTTACCCTCATCCGCCAGTTTGTCGCATTCCGGGCCGCCATCAACGCTGGCCTGAACGGTAACGGGAGAGGTAGCATTGTCGCCTTGTTTAATGAGCGTATCTGAGTTTTCCAGCACAGATACGGAGCTCTCACTCAGCGCTACGCTACAGGTAAATTCGGCTGGTTTCAGCGTCCCTGAAATGATGATATTAGCCGACATATCTTTAGCCTGAGCTGTGCCAGCCATAAGCAGCGTTGCGCTTATCAGGCCCGACAATAATTTTTTCATATCATGATGTCCTAATTAATGAATACGTACGGTCTGGTATTAATGGATTAACCCAAACCGCGCCCTTTACAGACGTTCAATCTGCACCGTCAGGTTTGTCGAGACGTTACCCTGCGTCGACTCCTGACCTTTCAGGCTCACCAGTGAAAGATAAAGGGGGAAAGAAGCCGTTAAGTTGCTTGCCTCCCCGCTCTTATTAGCACCGGGGAAAGTAGCGACCGTCACGTTGGGCGTGATGAGTTTGTGCTCAAAGTCGGTGAGTTGAATGCCAATACCCTGTGCGGCAGTACTGCTGGTATCAGTATTCGCCAGGGTATTTCCTTCGATGCTATCCGCAGTGCCAAGGAATTTCAGGCCGATATTTTTATAGCCTTCATCGGCATCGCAGTTTTTGCCGCCCAGTTGCACATAAACATGGTCGTCTGCATTGAAGGGGTTAATATCACTACCCTGAACAGGCAAATTTTTATTTTCATGATGAAGGGTAAGCACATATTTGCTCATTAATACGGTGCAGCCGCTTGCCGCTGTTTGTAGCCGACCGTAAATCACCATCTCGTGCCCGATATCCTGCGCCTGCACCGGAACCGAACCGGCGATAAGCGTAGCGCCCAGAGCGAGTGTTAATGCCAGTTTTTTCATAAAAGTCTTCTCATTTAAAAAACCTGATAAACGTATTCAGCGGGTTTTTTATTTCAGAGGCGCACAACTTCAATGGTCAGTGCGCTATGAATATTGCCTGCTTCCGGCGTCTGGCCATTAAGCTGAACCATATGTAAGCCCAGGCTAATTGGCATCGCGCTATTTATAACTGGACGGTAAGTATTAATGTTGAGCGGACTGCCGTCAGTAGCATACAGACCAACCCCTACACCTTTAGCTGCGCCTTCGCTGCTATCCGTATTGGCAAGCACCGTTCCATTGGCATTATCAACTGTGCCTGTGAATTTAATCCCTACGCGCCCGGCTTGAATTTTATCGATGCAAACCAGGTCGCCTCCAACCGTAACGGTAAACGTACTGTTGATATGGGCCGCAGCGCCATCCTGTATGGGTAATTTATCGATTGAATCTTCAAGCGCGATGGAGGTGGTTGAAGGAAGGACCGTACAATCCCCTTCGCTTGGCGCGCTTAACACACCATTAATATCCACCACAGCGGAGCGATCTTCCGCGTGCGCTGCGCCTGCCACGAAAAAGGAAGAGAGTAATAAACCCAGTATCGCTTTTTTCATTTAAATATCCTTATAAGTATTAATTGGATAAAAGTGAATTAATCCGAAAGCGCACCGGCTTACAGACGCACCAGGTCAAGGGTCAGGGTGCCATGAACGGTTCCTTCGGTCGGCGTTTGACCATTTAACTTAACCAGTTGCAGATTAACTTCACTGATTACCCCGTTAAGAGGGATCACACCGCCGTTAATATTCAGCGGTGTTTTATTTTTATCAAAAACACCAATGCCAACGCCTTTTGCGCCATTTTCGCTTACATCATTATTGGCGATTACCGTCCCATCGGCATCATCCGCAACCGCATGTAATTGAATGGAAAGCTTTTCAGGCGCCGGGCAATAACCCCCCACATTGCCGATGGAGATAGGCAAATTTTTCGGTGCTGTCGCATTGGTCCCTTGTGGAATAAGCTGGTCAGTTTGACCACTCAAGGAGACAGACGATTCGACGTAAATATAGCAGTCAGAATTACCGTTCATAACGGTGCCGCTAATCTGCAGTGAAGCTGAATTATCTTCAGCACAGGCAGCGCTGGCGGCGAATAAAGAAGAGAGCATCAATGCCATTAATGCTTTTTTCATTTCCACTATCCTTATACAAAGCAAAAAAGCCTTCGTGACATCACGAAGGCTTTAGTTATGCTTACAGACGTTCGATCTGAACGGTCAGAGAGCCCTGAACGGCGCCTACGGTTGGTTCCTGGCCTGCCAGTTTCACCAGACCCAATTTCAGAGAATAGCCATTGGTCGTTGCAGCAACAGTATCGTTAACTTTGACAACTTCATCATCGTAATTATAAAGACCAACACCCACGCCTTTTGCTGCAACATCTGCGCTGGCAGTGTTTGCAAGGGTGTTACCGTCTACGCTATCCGCAGTGCCGAGGAATTTATAAGCCAGTTTGCCCTGGGCAAGAGAAAGCCGGCAATTGTCATCACCTTTAATATTCATGACAACAGTTTTTGAGTTAGTCAGTTTTTGACCGGATTCAACCATTGTAGAAATATCTTCATTCAGAGCGACACTGGTATCAGAAAGGTCGACAGAGCAGTATGAATCGTTAGCAGTAACGGCACCCGTTACCGACAGGGTGGCAGAAACATCATTCGGATTTGTTGTTGCCTGAGCAGCGCCAACCATGAACAGTGCGGAAACAGCCAAACCTAATACAGTCTTTTTCATAATAAATATCCTTATATTTTCCTTGAATGTGAAATAGGCGAAGCGCACTCCCCCTTTATGAAAAAGGGTAATAGCACTTCCATATTTCTTATTTGGTTGTGAATGTTTTAAAGATAATTGATGCGTAGCGTTATTTGCGCCTTTACATTTCCCTTTGTGATTTTTTCATTGGTTTTGGCATAGCGCACAGCAAGGGGCAAAGCGAACCCGTTTTGCTGTTGCGGCAATATTATTTCCATCGGTCGGCCCGGGAACAGGACGCTACTGTTATAGAGCATCTCAATCCCTACGCCGGATGCCGGGTTATCTGGCGCAACATTTTTAAATATTGACGGTATTTGGGGGTCATTCGCACCTTCAACATTAATGCTGGCTTTTTTGGTATTCAGGCATAACAAATTAACGCTCACGGGATAAGGCTTTTTAGCTTCACTGCTGGCCAGTTCCGTTGCATCTATAGGCGGCAAATCAATTTGCGGATTTGGCACCTGAATAGCGCAGTGCGCTTTCGCTGCTAATACATTTACCGCCATATTCACTACCAGCGAGTTATCATTAAGGGAAAGCAACGAAGGCAACCGCAGGTTCAGCGTCCCACTCTGCATAGCGCCCGTTTTCACAGCTTCAAAGCGAAGCGTTAAATCATCGGTAGTAATAGCGGCCTGGGATAAATCAGCAACCGGGGCGCTGAAAGGCAAAACCCATTCTTTGCGCGTGGCGCCCGGTTTGTCATAAATCACCGTCAGGCGCAGGCCCAGACCCGGTAGAGCGGTAGCGAAAGTGTTAAATCCTGTCTGTCGCGCCGTCATTCTCCCGTTCAGCACTTTCCTCACTTTCTCCAGACATGCGCTGGTAATGGGACGATGCGAGCCGGTCAATTGCGCCAGCGAAGCCTCTTTTTTATAAAGCACGGCCCCGACCGGCTCCGCCGCCACGCGAGCCGGCAACTGAACCGTAACCGGCACCGTTAAATTAAGCGGTTCGCTTCGCTTTATGTCCTGACACTCTGCCGCTATGGTCACGGCGCTGTGAAAAACCGTCGTTAAGATTGCTGCCCTGGCCAGGCGAGAAATGGTTTTCTTCATGATTATCAATGGCACTCCACAGCCAGTAAGGCGACCGGCAGTTTTGCGCCGCTTTTCGCCGGTAATTCCACAGGCGCGGAGCACTGCTGTTTATCACCCCAGGTAAAACGCACCACGCCTTTATCCGGCGCAGTGTTCAAATAGACCTGCCCCGCATCGCCGACATAATACGTTTCGTCATTACCTTCAATGCGCGCCCGGGCGCCAAAGGGCAAATAGTCGCCGTTGTGTTTAACCGTGAGCACCGCTTTACGCCCGCTTACCGCCGCAAACCGGGCCATTACAATCGCGTCTTTCGTCGGCACGACCTGGGTAGAGGTGCTGGTAAAATCGACCTCTTTACTGGCTCGTGTATCAATGCTTAACGGGTTGCGGTGATACGCGCGTAAATCCGGTACCAGCGCATAACCGCGCGAATCGGTCGCGATATTCTGTCCGCCCTCCAGCGCCACATCCGGCGTGTTGGGAATGGCGACCAGCGCCAGGCTATTATTCGAGTAGCGGCCAGCGGTAATGCCATGACGATGGGCGACCAGACTGCCCGACGCATTCCACGTCATGTACTGGTTCTCATCGGCGTTATAGGTAAGGTTCATTTCGCCGTACCGGCCCTGATAGTCGAGACCTGCCGAACCGCTCTGGGTATCACTCTGGCCATGCTGCGAAGCGTAGGAGAGCTGCGTATTCCAGCTCAGATCCTGACGATCGCCCACTTTCCCGGTGATCCCGACCTGGTTCGACAGGTCGCCCTGCAAGCCGGATGTCGCCGTGTAGTTGACCATCGGCTGAGCGCGCGGGAACGCTTCGCTAAGCGGCAGCGAAAGCGTCAGCGCCAGTTGTTTATCCCATTGCGGATCGCCTTCATTACGCGTCATGCTGTAAGCCAGCGAAAAACTGACCATTTTATACGAGCCGTTCCAGCCTACTTGCCACATCCGGGAAACGGAGTTATCTCTGTTTTCGCTGCGGTTTAGCGTGGCGAAGAAACTGTGTTCGTCAGTCACCGACTGGTTAACCGTCAGGTTGTACTCGCGACGTTTGCGGGTGTCGGCAAACAGTGTTTCCGAATCCGCCCAGTCGCTGAACGACAGGTAATCACTCAGGTAGTAGCGATTGTCCAGTTGGATCTGCGTATCCGTTTCCGGGATGTCATTACGGTAAGTCAAACGCACCATATCGCCGGTATATTCCGGCGAGTTTTCCCGGCGCCCTCTACTGTGCGTAACGTCCAGAGCGATGCCGCCCAGGCTCTGGAAATCAAAGCCCAGGCCAAGACTGAAGGCTTTAAATTTATCCTGATACTGACTGCCGCCATACACGGTGGCGTTAAGGGGTAACCCCCAGGACAGCGCGGCCTGCAGAATTTCAGGCTTGTCATTGCCAGAGTCTGAAGACGAAAGGTAGCGGCCCGCCGTCAGGTTATATTTTATCTGCCAGGTGCGCAGCAGTTGCGGGACGCTGGAGTACGCAACGGTACTGCGCGACTCGGAGCCATCAGCTTCCGTTACCACCACCTCGAGCTTACCGCCATTGGATACCGATGACAGATCGCCAATCATAAAAGGTCCTGGCGGCACGGAACGCTGATAAATCACGTTGCCGTTTTCACGCACCGTTACGCGCGCATTGCTTTTGGCAATACCGCGAATAATCGGCGCGAAGCCCGTGAGCTGATCCGGGATCATGTCATTGTCAGAGCTTAGCTGCGCACCGCGGAGCAGCAGACTGTCAAACACATCGCCAGGCGTGCTGGCATCGCCGAGTGTTAATTCGCCTTTAAGGGCATGGATAGCGGTCTCGACATAATTACTGATGCTCTTCCAGCCTTCATCTTTACTCACCGTTGCGTTGTTACGGTAGCGCCAGCGGCCAATATTGATGCCATTAGTGAGGTTGGCGTAGACCGAGTCCGATACGCTGTCATTACGCGAAAGGTATTGCTGACCGGAAAGCTGGTACATCGTGATAAGCGCAGGAATACCGTCGTCCCACTCTTCCTGTGGGACACCCATCAGCGATTCATCACGCAGCACCGTCTGGGGAATAGCGATCTCCAGCGCCAGTTTTGAGAAGTCAAAACTGGTCCTGGTGCCAGGCACCTGCTCTTCCATGGATACGCAGGTGTTTTTAAGCTCATTATCCTGTGCTTTTGAATCCACTTTGCTCATATCCACTCCCAGTGTCTGGTAAGTTTTATAAGAGAGACACGGAACCAGTTGTTTCTCTTTATTCAGTTCAAATCTGACGCTGCTGACCGTCACTACGCTGCCATTTACGCTGATATGTACCCGGTAAGTTCCGGGCGGCTGATAACCCTGGCTCAGCAGGCTGGTATCGCTGATGGCTGCGTTTCCATTCACTGCCTGTAACAGACCAGGGTCAAAATATTCACCTGCTAATACTGAGCGAGCGAAAATCGCCGTTGCTACAAAAGAGGCAAGCCACTTAATCCTTGTGCCGTGCATAACGTCCTGTTAGTTAATTAAGACGTTGTGTAAACGTTTTAGAGGTGACGCCAAAGTCGTTAATAGCGCTCCATTCCACGCCTGCGCCAGCCGCTGGATTATGTTTAAGACGATAAGTTTTGTTCCCAAAAGGCGGGATAACGGTGTTGTTGTCGATAACGGAAACCGGTATAGATTCTTTATCCACAGCGATCTCACCCAGCACGACATAAAAAGGCGACGCGTTATCCACTTTCGCCGTATTACCGGAAAGCGACCAGTGCAGGTTTTTAACCGCGTCGCCCGGATCGCCTTTCAGGCCGGCAGGGCGGAAGAAAAATTTAATACGGTTGTTTATCGCCAGCACCATGCGGTTTTCAACTTTAGACTCTTCATCGTTCAAACCCGGTACGCCTTTCACGTCCAGCCAGAAAAGACTTTCACGATCGGCGGGCAAACCATTTCCCAGATAAACCACACGAATGACGTTATCGCTTTTGGGCGCGAGTCGGAATAAAGGCGGCGTTACAACAAACGGTAAATTCTTTTTAACCGTACTGTCGCCTGCATCCAGCCATGACTGAATAAGATAGGCGCGCTCTTCATTACTGTGAACCGTAACAGAAGCATCGCCATCTTTTTCGTTGTAAATCAACCTGTCAGCATTTAAAGTTAATGCCGCATGAGACATTCCTGACCAGCAAGCCGCAGTCAAAAGAGTTGTCAGGAGTAATTTTTTCATTTTAAATCCATAAGAACGCAGTGAGAAATAACCTGCGAAGTAATTAAAAATTACCTCAAAGGTGGCTTTTTATATTAAATAGAATCAGAGTCTTTCAATTTGTACGGGTATTAACGACTGTACTGAGCCAGCCGTGGGCGCCTGGTTTTTTAATTTCACTATGCCTACCCGAAAGAGCAGCGGCCTTCCAGCGTCGGTTTCAGGGTAATATTGGGAACAATAACTTCACCTCCCATACCGTCATAAACGCCAACGCCTGCTGCTAATAGGTAATAATCATGTACTGCACATTATTTATTTTTACATCCGGTCAATCTGCACGGTTACTGAACTTTGTACTGAACCGGGGGTAGGTTCCTGATTTTTTAACTTAACCATCGCCAGATGAAATGGGTAGCTATTAACACCTTGCATAATGTATCTGGCGCTAACGTTCGGCGTAATAATTTCGCCTGACGCGTCATAAACGCCTATGCCCACGCCTGTTGCGGCGGCGCTACCCTCATCGGCATTGCTAAGCGCAGAACCATCTCCGGCGACGGTACCCATGAAATTGAGCGCAATGCCTTTACAGTTGTCTCCCGTTAAAAAGGCCGACACAGCATCCCGGGAGATGGCATCAGAAAGCGGTTGACCCTGTTCCGGCAAAGCAGCAACATCCTGGCTTGCCAGGTGCACCAGTGAACGGCTCAACTCAACGGCGCAACCACTGGTGCTGTCCTGTACTGACCCACTAATATCCAGCACGGCCGGAATATCATTAGCGGCAATGGCTACAGCAGACGTTAATACGCTGCTTATAGCGATGATTAATGCTAATTTTTTCATCGTGGAATCTCATTTTAGAATGGTGGGGATTTATTTAACCCAGATGGTGGAATAAATATCCCATGCATCACCATCACCAGGTTATTTTGATCATAGAGTGGCTGCATAAAAAGAGTCAAATTCCCCCCCTGCGATGTTATCTTGTCAGGGCGTTAAATGTATTCTCTTTTTGAATGTATTAAGTTTTGATATTTTGTGCGGCAGGTTTTTTATAAGAATATGGCCCGGGTAAAAAGGGCGTATTGCTAATAAATAGAGTTTTGGGATTTTCTCAATGAATCAATTCAAAAGATCCATTTATAGAAAAAATGAAGAAATGATAAGTGGACAGAAGGTGATTGACGGAGTGAATTTATTTTTATGTCGAAGAAAGTGTAATCTATTATTTATGCATTAGAGTATTTTTCCGTTTCCGGCATCCAGCGCTCAATCAAAGCGGCAGCCTGTTCAGGAAAATACTCATGAATATGGCGGGCGATGCGCTGCACTTCAGGAATAAGCGCTTGATCGCGCAGCAGATCCGCCACTTTAAACTCCGCGTTACCCGTCTGGCGGGTGCCAAGCAGTTCGCCCGGACCACGGATTTCCAGATCTTTTTGGGCGATGACAAAACCATCATTGCTGTCGCGCAGTACCTGCAGGCGCACCTGCGCCGTTTTTGACAGAGGCGCTTTATAAAGCAGAACGCAATGCGAAGCGACGGCACCGCGCCCAACGCGGCCACGCAGCTGATGAAGCTGCGCCAGGCCGAGGCGCTCGGGGTTTTCGATTATCATCAGGCTGGCATTTGGCACATCCACGCCAACTTCAATGACCGTGGTCGCTACCAGCAGATCAACGTCGCCCTGCTTAAAAGAGAGCATCACCGCCTGCTTTTCCTGGGGCTTCATGCGGCCATGCACCAGCGCCACTTTTAGCTCCGGCAGGGAGGTTTTTAGCTCTTCCCACGTTGCTTCAGCGGCCTGTGCTTCTAATAATTCTGACTCTTCAATCAACGTACACACCCAGTAAGCCTGACGGCCCTCCTGAGTGCAGGCGTGCCGTACGCGATCGATAATATCGCCACGCCGCGTATCAGGAATGGCGACGGTGGTCACTGGCGTACGCCCCGGCGGCAACTCATCAATAACCGAGGTATCGAGATCGGCGTAAGCGGTCATCGCCAGCGTTCGCGGAATAGGCGTCGCGGTCATGATGAGCTGATGGGGATGAAAGCCTTGCTGCTGGCCTTTTTCCCACAGCGCAAGGCGCTGATGCACGCCGAAGCGATGCTGTTCATCAATAATAACCAGCGCGAGGTTTTTGAACTGGACCTGCTCCTGAAAAATGGCGTGTGTCCCCACGACCATCGGCACCTGCCCGTTGGCGATAGCTTCCTGTTGCGCCAGACGTGCTTTCCCTTTCTGTTTGCCCGCCAGCCAGCCCACGTCGATCCCGAGCGGGGCAAACCAGTTGCGAAAGTTATTCGCATGTTGCTCGGCGAGCAATTCCGTGGGCGCCATCATGGCTACTTGCTGACCGTGAGAAATAGCGCGCAAAGCGGCAAGCGCCGCAACCAGCGTTTTACCGGAGCCAACATCCCCCTGCACCAGGCGCATCATGGGGATATCGAGCGCCAGGTCGCGTTCAATTTCCGCAACCACTCGGTTTTGCGCCGCCGTGGGGGTAAATGGCAGTGAGCGAAGGAACTGGGTTTTAAGCTTATCTTTCGCATCAAGCGGCAGGGCGCGATAGCGCTGCGCGCCCGCCCGTAGCGCCAGCATACTCAGGTTGTGCGCCAGCAGTTCTTCCAGAATCAGGCGACGCTGCGCCGGATGCTTGCCGCTTTCGAGGTCGGTCAACTGTAGCGAAGGAGGGGGACGATGCAGCGTGCGGATGGCTTCCGGCAGGCTCATTAAGCCTTGCGACAGCTCTACGGGCAGTAATTCAGCAACGGGACAGGTATCCAGCACTTCCAGCGCCTGGTCTGTGAGTTTGCGAAGCGTAGCCTGTCGAACCCCTTCGGTAGTGGGATAAACCGGCGTAAGCGTCTCCTGCAGCTCGGTTGTTTCCAGATCGCCCTGAACGCGGTATTCGGGATGTATCATCTCCGCGCCGTACTGGCCGCGCTTCACTTCGCCATACGCCAGAACCCGGCGGCCATGCGCAAGGTTATTCTTCATGCCCGCGTTGAAGTTGAAAAAGCGCAGCGTCAGCACGCCGGTGCCATCACTAAGCTGGCATACCATCATACGCTTACGGCCAAAGACAATATTGCAGTTCAGCACTTCGGCTTCTACGGTGGCATACACCCCCGGCAGTAAGTCGCTAATAGTGGAAAGTTGAGTGCGGTCTTCGTAACGCAGCGGGAAATGGAACAGCAGATCCTGAACCGTATGCAGGCCGAGCTTCGCCAGCTTCGCGCTCTGGCTGGCGCCGACGCCGGTAAGCGAGCTTAACGGAACCGCATCCAGCAGACGGCCTTTCATGGTTTACTCCGCAGCCTGCATTGTCGCCCACCAGCCCGCGTCAGCTTCGATTTCACCGTGCTGATTAACGTGGGGGTACGCAAGTCCTTTGCGCTTAGCGACTTTTGCCAGCACCGGATAGCCGCCTTCAAACAGCAGGCGCTGTTGCTCTGCTTGAGGCAGGGTGCTGTTTTCACGTTCGTACATGCCGGCGTTTTGACGCTGGCGCTGCGCTTCATAAAGAATTAACGCGGAGGCGACTGAAACATTAAGCGATTGCACCATGCCGATCATCGGAATGATGATGTCTTGATCGGCAAGCGCCAGCGCTTCCCTGGTGATGCCGGTCTTTTCCTGGCCCATCAAAATACAGGTTGGACGGGTATAGTCGATTTCACGAAAATCCACCGCTTTATCGGACAGGTGGGTCGCCAGCACTTGCATGCCCTGCGCTTTGAGTTCGCCAACCGCATCGCCAATAGTGCGATGTGTTTTTACCTCTACCCAGCTGTTGCTGCCTGCGGCTGAAGAGGCCATGGTGCGCATCCGGCTGCTCGGCCAGACGGCATGCACCTCGTGCACGCCAACGGCGTCTGCCGTGCGGATAATGGCCGAGACGTTATGAGGTTTATGCACCTGCTCCATGCAAACCGTCAGGTCTGGCTGACGGCGGGCAAGCATTTCACGGATTCGCGCATAACGCTGAGGATTCATAACGCTAGTTTCTGTTGCGGTTAACTTTAATCACATCAGGCATAACGCGGATCTTGCGCATGATATTCGCCAGATGGATACGGTCGCGCGCCGTCAGGCGAATGAACGCGCTGTAAACGCGGCCATCTTTCTCTTCCGTGTTCAGACTCTGAATGTTACTGCCAGCCGTATTGATTGCCGCCGTCAGGTTCGCCAGCGCGCCCTGATGGTTAAACATATCTACCTTAATTTCGGTGATAAATTCCTGCTCGGTCTCTTTATCCCACTCGACCGCCATGAATTTTTCCGGCTCTTTCTGGTAACCGCGAATATTTCGGCATGATTCATGGTGAATCACGAGCCCCTTGCCCGGGCTGACGTGCGCCACTATCGGGTCGCCAGGAATAGGACGGCAGCATTTCGCAAAGGTGATAAGCACGCCGTCCGCGCCTTTAATAGGCAGGTGGCTGTGACTGGCCGAGCCGCTTTGCGAGCCTGTAGCCGATGTTTCGCCTTGCAGTAGATTCTTCGCTACTACGACGCTCATGGCATTGCCAAGACCAATCTCAGAGAGCAGATCATCAAGAGTGGCGAGCTTCATACGCTCAAGCTCACGATGGATGTTCTCCTGGGGGATCTCGGCAAGCTTGCGGCTGCCGCCGAGCGCATGGTTGAGCAGGCGGCGGCCCAGGCTTACCGAATCGTCACGCTTTAAGTTTTTCAGCATCTGGCGAATCTTGGCGCGCGCTTTTGAGCTCACGACAAAGTTCAGCCAGGCGGCGTTCGGACGAGCACCCGGCGCGGTAATGATTTCAACTGTCTGACCGCTGGAAAGCGGTTGCGAAAGGGGATAAGGCTGGCGGTCGACGCGGGCGCCAACGCAGGCGTGGCCGATATCCGTATGCACAGCATAGGCGAAGTCGACTGGCGTGGCGCCAGCAGGCAGTTCGACAATGCGCCCTTCCGGGGTGAAAACGTAAATCTCATCCGGGAAGAGATCGGATTTAACGCTCTCAATAAATTCAAATGAGCTGCCGGCGCTCTGCTGAAGTTCCAGCAGGCTTTGCATCCAGCGCTGCGCGCGGATTTGCGCAGTGGTGCTGCTCTCGTTGCGCTCTTTATAAGCCCAGTGCGCCGCGACACCCATTTCCGCCATCTGGTCCATATCTTCCGTGCGGATCTGGACTTCAACTGGCACGCCGTGAGGGCCAATCATGGAGGTATGCAGAGACTGATAGCCGTTCGCCTTAGGGATAGCGATGTAGTCTTTCATGCGCCCCGGACGCGGCTTATAGAGGCTGTGCATTTGTCCGAGCACGCGGTAGCACGTATCCACATCCTTAACGATTACGCGAAACGCGTAAATGTCCATAATGGAGTGAAAACGTTGCTCTTTGAGCACCATCTTGCAATAGATGGAGTAAAGATGCTTTTCGCGACCGCTGACGCGGCACGGAATCCCTGCTTCCTGTAAACGGCCTTCAATCTCAGAGAGGATTTTCTGAATCATCTCTTTACGATTGCCGCGCGCCGCTTTCACCACCTCTTTGATAACGCGGTAGCGGTTGGGGTAAAGCGCTTCAAAGCCAAGCTCTTCCAGCTCCGTCTTCAAATGATGAATACCGAGACGGTGAGCCAGCGGGCTGTAGATTTCGAGCGTTTCACGGGCGATGCGGCGACGTTTATCCGGGCGCAGAGAACCCAGCGTACGCATATTGTGGGTGCGGTCGGCAAGTTTGATGAGAATGACGCGGATATCCTGCACCATCGCCATAATCATCTTACGAAAGTTTTCGGCCTGCGCCTCTTTCTTATCGCGGAACTTAAGCTTGTCGAGCTTGGAAACCCCTTCCACCAGTTCGGCAACGCTTTTGCCAAACAGCTGTTCCATATCCTGGTAGGTGGCAGGGGTGTCTTCAATCACGTCATGCAGCAGCGCGGCCATCAGCGTTTCATAGTCGAGTTTCATCTCGGCCAGAATACAGGCCACCGCCACCGGGTGAGTGATATAGGGTTCGCCGCTTGAACGTGTTTGTCCCTCGTGAGCATCACGTGCAACGAGATAAGCCTGCTGCAGGCGCTTAATCTGGTCCTGCGGCAGGTATTGTTGAATCAGCTGATTCAGGCTTTCAAACAGATACAAGGGCTACCCGCAGCGTTATTAACGACGACCTTCAGCAATAGCGGTGACGGCCTGCAGTTCTGCGGCTTCCTGCTCCTGCTGCTCCTGGCGCTCACGTACGTCGAGGATCTGATTGTTGATCAGGCCTTCTTCGATTTCGCGCAGTGCGATAACGGTGGTTTTATCGTTTTCTTCCGGTACCAGCGGATCCTTGCCGCCTACCTGCATCTGACGAGCGCGACGAGCGGCGACCAGCACCAGATCAAAACGGTTACCAATTTTCTCTACAGCGTCCTGAACAGTTACGCGTGCCATACTAAAAATGCTCCACAGATGAAGAAATGACTGGGCATAATACTGAAAGTGGCTTCAGTCTGCCAATAGTTTGGTGATTAATGCGTCATGTCGCTGCTTCTGGCGGCTCATGCGCAGACGTTCCGCGCGAAGGATGGTTTTCAGATCGGCGAGCGCCATATCGAAATCATCATTCACAATAAGATAATCATATTCAGCGTAGTGGCTCATTTCCGCTACCGCCTGCGCCATGCGCTTTGCGATAACTTCTTCGCTGTCCTGACCACGACCGCGCAAACGTCGGTCCAGCTCTTCTTTTGAAGGCGGCAGAATAAAAATGCTGCGCGCTTGCGGCATTTTTTTACGGATTTGCTGCGCGCCTTGCCAGTCAATATCCAGGAATATATCTACGCCAGTAGCGAGAACCTGCTCAATCGACGCGCGTGAAGTTCCATAATAATTGCCAAACACTTCCGCATGTTCAAGAAAAGCATCTTCGGCGATCATTTTTCTAAATTCATCATGATTGACGAAGAAGTAATGTTCGCCATGAACTTCGCCCGGGCGCGGGCCGCGAGTAGTGTGCGAGACAGAAACCTGCGAATCGTAAAGCGGTTGCGTCTTTAAAAAAGCCTGAATAAGACTGGATTTACCTGCGCCGCTGGGGGCGGAAATAATATAAAGCGTGCCTTGAGCCATGAGTGTGTTTACGTCCTGGTGTGCCAAAAGAGGAGGCGTATACGGGCTTATTATACACGTAGCGGCTGCGCGACGTAGCCTTTGTCACATTTTTCATCTTCAGCTTTTGATATTTGCGCGTTTTCATCCAGCACGGCGCAATTTTTGCAACTTCACGGCAATTTCTCTGAAAGCCTCTCCAGAAACGCGCATCACACGATAGCGTGGGTTCGCTATCGGGCTTATGTTCCGACGAAAGCGCACAGGAGGGCGGATGATGATAAGAAAAGCATGCTGGCTACTGGCAGGCCTGGGGTGTTTTAGCGTTCAGGCGGCTTGCCCGGACTGGCCGTTATCACGGGCAAAAGAGGAGATGGCGCAGCTACAGGCGCAGCTAAAGCGCTGGGATGAAGCCTACTGGCAGAAAGGCGAAAGCCAGACCAGCGACGCGGTGTACGACCAGCTCAGCGCGCAGCTCGCCCTGTGGAGACGTTGTTTTCATCATGAAACCATTCCGGCGCTCCCGCCTGCGCTGGCGAGAGGCCGCCTGCCTCACCCTGTTCCGCATACTGGGGTGCGAAAACTAAGTGATGCGAACGAACTCAATGAATGGATGCGCCAGAAATCGGCATTATGGGTGCAACCTAAAGTAGACGGCGTAGCCGTAACGTTGGTTTATCGTTCCGGCTTACTACAGCAAGCCATCAGCCGGGGCGATGGCCTTTATGGGGAGGACTGGACAGAAAAAGTACGGCGTATCCCGGCTATTCCTCATAAGGTTTCCGGAGCCCTGGAAAACAGTGTCTTGCAGGGTGAGATCTTCTGGCGGCGTAACGGGCATCAACAAAAAGCGGCTGGCGGTATTAACGCCCGAGCCCTGGTGGCGGGAGCGATGATGCGCCGCGAGGCTTCGCCTTTACTTGGTGAACTGGATGTTTTCATCTGGGCGTGGCCGGATGGCCCGGCTGACATGGAGAGTCGGGCAACCGCGTTGGCCGAGGCTGGTTTCACGCTGACCAGAGCGTGGACAAAACCTGTCGCTACCAGCAAGGAAGTGGCCCAGTGGCGAGACCGCTGGTTTAGTTCGCCGCTGCCCTTCGTTACGGATGGCGTCGTCGTACGTGCTGAAAAGGAGCCTTCCGGCAAAAACTGGCAGCCCGGACAGGGCAACTGGGTAGTCGCCTGGAAATATCCGCCAGTAAAGCAGATCACAACGGTCAATAGCATTCGCTTCGCGGTTGGACGCACGGGGAAAGTGAGCGTAGTTGCGGAGCTGGAGCCCGTGTTGCTGGATGACAAATGGGTGCGCCGTACGAATATTGGCTCTGTTTCAAAATGGGAGCAGTGGGATATCGCACCCGGCGACAGTGTGGCAGTGAGCCTGGCGGGACGGGGTATTCCTCGGCTGGATGAGGTCGTCTGGCGTGTAGCGAAACGCGATAAACCCCAACCGCCTGTTAAACAACCGCACGCAGCCGTAAGTTGCTTTTATGCATCCGCCGGGTGTGAGGCGCAGTTTCTCGCCCGGCTTGCGTGGCTAAGTCAGAAATCTGTGCTCGACCTGAACGGGTTGGGCGAAGCCACCTGGCAGCAGTTGCACCGCGCTCAACATTTTGAACACCTTTTCTCCTGGCTTGCGCTTACGCCCGAAGCTTTATCACAGACGCCCGGATTTTCACCACAGCGCGCCGTTCAGCTCTGGCATCGTTTTTCATTTACTCGCAAATTACCGTTTCACCGTTGGTTAAAAGCGCTGGGCCTGCCGTTGCCCGCCAACGCGCTGCGGACGTTGCCAGACCAAAGCTGGCGGGAGCTTATCATGCGCAATGAAGCCAGCTGGCAACAACTTCCGGGCGTTGGCGCTGGCCGCGCGCGGCTGCTTATACAATTCCTCCATCACCCCCAGGTAAGTTCGCTGGCAGAGTGGCTGGGAAAACAGCAGATAACAGGCTTTACCGTTCCTGCGCTATAGAGAATTTTTGCCAGCCTCTTTTACGGCAATCTCTGGTTTAAGGTCATTGAAATGAGCCCTGAGCGTTTGATATTCAAAAATATTTCGTCCGCCGTCCATGACCGGGAATGTTTTATCCGGGTGGAAGCAAACGTCCAGTATTGACCAGCAGTTTTTCTCTGCTGTTGAAATGCCCATCCAGCTCAACATCAGGAAATAATTGTTGGCGGTAGACCACGGCGCTTCAACTTTGCCTGTATTACGAGGTTGGCTGCCAAGCGCTTTGTCGCTATACCAGATAAATTGAGGAACGTCATAGGCTTCTTTACTTGGGAAACGCGCGCCATGCATATAAATCGACTCAAGCTCAGCATTTTTTTCCAACCCATGATCGGAAAAATAGAGCAATGACGCGGAGCGGTTAGCCAGACGCGCCATAACTTCACCCAGGAAATAGTCGGTGAAGCGAATAGCATTGTTATAACAATCTTCATATTTATTACCGGTATGATAATAATCATGAGATTTGGGATAGCGCGTACAAGCCAGTTCATGGCTGCCGTTGATATGCAAAAAAATGACTTTTTTGCCGTGCTGTTTTAGGGCGTCATCGAACCAGGGTAATAATTCATCATCGTAATGGCTCTCCACCCAGTTCAGGTGATGGCTTGTGGAGGCAATCGCAGCCACATAATTGTTGCTTTTACCGCTGTTTCCTTGCGCGCTTATCCAGTAAGTATTAAAGCCTGCTCTATTCGCTGCGTTGACAATGTTGTCTGAGAGATTATCAATGGTGAAATGTTCCGCATCTGCGCGGCTTAAGATCATAGGAACCGCCAGTACGGTAGCCGAAGCAGGCGCAATAGCATGTTCGAAAATGAGCGCATTATGGTTAAGTTTCGTCTCGACAGGCGTAGTATCCAGCGGGAAGCCATAAAGTTGCATATTGTTACGTCGCGCGGATTCGCCAATGACCACGACATACGTCTCTATGTTTTGATCCTGCCAGGTCAGATGAGCGTCATTTTGCCCACCCTGGCTGATTTTGGCTGCCAGTTGATTGTCCCGATTCGCGATAATGAAATCCGAGGCTACGTAAAAAGGAGTATTAACTAATATACGTGATGCCAGAGGATAATAGACCTCTTTATCCTTTTGCTTTTTGAACCAGCAAGCAAAAGAAAACCAGGCAATAAAAATAGCCAGCAAAGCGAAAGAGAGAATACTTTGCTTGCGGGTTAGCTTTTTCGACAGCAAATGTATTGCGGTAAGCGTAATAGCAAAGTGCGCCACCGCGACGGGCATATAATAAAGATAGATGCCCGCCATGCTTTTAACTTCACGTAAGTGCGTGGTTAATATGCTCATCGCAAAGGCGACGTTAAATTCACTCTGGTAAATGCTATAAGTACTAAAATCAATAGCAAAGTTGAGAGACAGAAAAGCGCAAATTACCAGTGAAATAGCCTTTCCGGCCAGAGTCCTGTAAATTGCTGCGGCGCTGGCAATAAGCAAAAGATTACAAACTGCAATGCGTAAAATGAAGCGGGGCGGCTGTGTGAAAGCCACGGGCCATAATAAAAGTAAAAGAGAAAGCACAATGCACAGGAGAAATGTGCTACGTCGCTCTTCGCGTAATTTTGTAGTAATAATGCTGACAAAAGACATAATCTAAATTTTTGTGGTGACCGTAACGGGTCCTGAGTTTAATGCGCTAGTTTACATAAACTGGCGATGAGTGAGTAAACATATCCTGCTAAGTATAAATACTGGCCGATTATTGAATGATTTTCACACGGCAACCCGCTTGTTTATGAGCGTTGGCGGAATAGTAACATTTGTAATGAGTCTGGTTGACATTAAAAATATTTATTATTTGTACAAAATTGGAGCATTATCTTTATCGCTATCCGAAACAGAAGTTTTCCTTCGGGAAAGAGGGCTGAACCAATAAAAAAACCCGCCTGAAGCGGGTTTATATGCGTTAACAGTATGTTCAGTCTGATTACTCAATATTCTGAATCTGCTCACGCATCTGCTCAATCAGCACTTTCAGTTCAATAGCTGAGTTGGTCACGTCGGCGTTAATTGATTTAGACGCCAGCGTATTCGACTCGCGGTTGAACTCCTGCATCATAAAGTCGAGACGGCGACCCACCGCCTCTTTTTTCTTCAGGATATTATAAGTTTCTTTAATATGCGCATCGAGGCGATCCAGCTCTTCGGCCACATCGATGCGCTGTGCCATCAGCACCAGCTCCTGCTCCAGGCGGTTATTCTCAAGCTGTACCTGCGCTTCTTCAAGCTTCGTGACCAGTCTTTCACGCTGCCATTGCAGGACGGAGGGCATTTGCGCACGGACTTTAGTCACCTCCGCGCTCACCCCTTCCAGACGCTGCTCAATAAGCATTTTCAGCGCCTGGCCTTCGGTTTCACGCGCCACAATAAAGTCATCCAGCGCGCCGTCCAGCGCCGACAGGATATCAGCGGCGATAGCGTCCAGATCCTGTTCCTGCGCGGCCATTACGCCCGGCCAGCGCAAAATATCGAGCGGGTTTATCTCGCCTTCATCACTTTGCATTTTCACCCAGTTCGCGGCGCTGACCAGCTGCTTCGCCAGTTTTTCGTTGAGGATGAGTTCCCCTTGCGCGCTGGCGTCAGGTTCAAAGCGCAGCGTGCACTCAATTTTACCGCGAGTCAGACGATTACGGATGCGCTCGCGGGCTACAGGTTCCAGGCTGCGGAACTGTTCCGGCAGGCGAATATAGGTTTCCAGATAGCGCTGGTTTACCGAGCGTAATTCCCAGGCGGCGCTACCCCAGTCACCCTTAATTTCACGCCGGGCGTAGGCGGTCATGCTGCGGATCATAGTCATACCTGTTTTTAAAAAGAGTGATGCGATTATAGCTACCCCTGGGCAGCCAGGATAGGAATAAGCGCCTTAAGCCCGTATAATGCGCAGCCACATCTGTTACAAGCCGGAGAGAAATTCATGCGTCCATCAGGCCGTAGCGCTACCGAAGTGCGCCCAGTTACCCTGACCCGTCACTACACTAAACACGCTGAAGGCTCCGTGCTGGTTGAGTTTGGCGATACCAAAGTGCTTTGCACCGCCACCATTGAAGAAGGCGTGCCGCGCTTTCTGAAAGGGCAGGGGCAAGGATGGATCACTGCCGAATACGGCATGCTGCCGCGTTCAACCCATACCCGTAACGCTCGCGAAGCCGCAAAAGGCAAGCAGGGCGGTCGCACGCTGGAAATTCAGCGATTAATCGCACGCTCGCTGCGCGCTGCGGTAGATTTAAAAGCGCTGGGCGAATACACCATTACGCTCGACTGCGATGTTTTGCAGGCGGATGGCGGCACCCGCACTGCTTCTATTACAGGCGCCTGCGTGGCGCTGGCAGACGCGCTGAACGCGATGGTCGCTGGCGGCAAGCTCAAAACCAACCCGATGAAGGGCATGGTGGCGGCGGTTTCCGTAGGCATCGTGAATGGCGAGGCGGTTTGCGATCTGGAATATGTGGAAGATTCCGCTGCGGAAACCGACATGAATGTCGTAATGACCGAAGATGGCCGCATTATTGAAGTGCAAGGCACAGCGGAAGGCGAGCCGTTTACGCATGAGGAGTTGCTCTCGCTGCTGGCGCTGGCCCGCGGGGGGATTGAATCCATTGTCACGTCGCAGAAGGCGGCGTTAGCAAATTAATTTTTAAGGCGACTGTGAAGTCGCCTTTTTTATGCCTGAAAAAACGCTATTTGAGGAGCAAAGCCATGAAACCGTATCAGCGCCAGTTTATTGAATTCGCCCTTAACAAACAGGTGCTAAAGTTTGGTGAATTCACGCTGAAATCCGGGCGCACGAGCCCCTATTTCTTCAACGCCGGGTTATTTAACACGGGGCGCGATCTGGCATTGCTGGGCCGTTTTTATGCAGAAGCGCTGGTAGATTCCGGCATTGATTTCGACCTGCTTTTCGGCCCGGCTTATAAAGGTATTCCCATCGCCACGACGACCGCTGTGGCGCTGGCAGAACACCATGAACGCGACGTGCCTTACTGCTTTAACCGTAAGGAAGCGAAAGATCATGGTGAGGGCGGCAACCTGGTGGGTAGCCCGCTGCAGGGGCGCGTGATGCTGGTGGATGATGTGATAACAGCCGGGACGGCTATCCGTGAGTCGATGGAAATTATTCAGGCTAACGGCGCTACGCTTGCGGGCGTGCTGATTTCTCTCGACAGACAAGAGCGCGGACGCGGTGACATTTCTGCTATTCAGGAAGTGGAACGTGATTACGGCTGCAACGTTATTTCCATTATTACCCTGAAAGACCTTATTGCTTATCTGGAAGAAAAACCGGAGATGGCGGTTCACCTGGCGGCGGTGCGCGAATATCGCGAGCAGTACGGGGTATAAAACAAAAAAGGGCCGCTCGGCCCTTTTTTGTTTATTGAAGCTGCGCGGCGAGCAGCGGCCAGCGAGAGTCAAACTCGTCGGTGGGGCTGTAGCGAAATTCGCTGCGCACAAAACGCGATAGCATGCCTTCACAAAACGCCAGCAGCTGGCTCGCCAGCAGGGTTTCATCGGTTACATACCCTTCGCCTTCGCGCATTTTGCGTTCACGCAAAACCTGCCTCAACTGCGCTTCGATACGTTCAAAAAGTTGGTTAATGCGACCTTGTAAACGGTCCTGTTCAAACATCAAAGCATGACCGGTAAGGATGCGCGTTAGCCCCGGGTTGCGTTCGCCAAAGCCGAGAATGAGCTGCACAATCAGCCGCAGGCGCGTGGTCGTATCCTTCTCATCCTTCAGGATAAGGTTGATACGGCTAATAAGGCTGTCTTCGATAAACTCAATGAGGCTATCAAACATCCGGGTTTTGCTGGGGAAGTGACGATAGAGCGCCGCTTCGGAAACGCCAACGGAAGCCGCCAGTTTCGCCGTGGTGATGCGCTGACTGCCATCGCTGGATTCAAGCATCTGGGCCAGAGACTGAAGTATTTCTTCGCGACGATTCCTTTTCGCAGTTTGTTTTTCTGACATGTTCTGAAAGACCCCTGAGAATACATTCTTGCCAGGCGAGCATCCACAAGCGACCACAGGCGTAATGCCTGTGGTAATTTATTCGCTTTATTTTGCTTAAGGGATGCGTTTAAACCGGGGGCTTATCGCCGCCCAGAGTGACCGAAACCGCCTTCACCGCGTTCGGTCTCATCAAAGGCTTCAACCAGGTTGAATTCTGCCTGTACTACTGGAACAAACACCATCTGCGCGATGCGTTCGCCAGGTTCAATAATGAAGCTTTGTTGGCCGCGATTCCAGACGGAGACCATCAATTGACCCTGATAATCAGAATCAATCAAGCCCACCAGGTTACCCAGAACAACGCCATGCTTATGGCCAAGCCCTGAGCGCGGCAGGATGACCGCTGCGAGAGACGGGTCGGCGATGTGAATCGCAAGGCCAGTCGGCAGAAGCGTCGTTGCGCCAGGCGCCAGCTCTACAGCGTCATCCAGACAAGCGCGCAGGTCAAGGCCGGCCGAGCCGGCGGTAGCGTAAGTCGGCAGCGGGAACTGCTGGCCCACGCGCGGGTCCAGAATCTTAACGTCGATTTTTTTCATCATAACGGGTAACGATTTCGTCCAATAAAAGATGGCCAAGGCGTTCTTTCCGCTCAAGCGGTAAGCGTTTATCGCCCTCCTGCCAGAAAAGATGCAGAGCGTTGTTATCGCTGTTAAATCCTTGATTAGATTTAGAAACGTCGTTCGCGCAAATCAAATCAAGGTTTTTACGCTGGCGTTTTTGCCGCGCATATTCTTCCACATTATTCGTTTCGGCGGCAAACCCGACGACATAAGGGCGGTTAAGGGTAAGCGCAGCTACGCCCGCCACGATATCAGGGTTTTTCACCATGGTCAGGGTGAGTTCATCGCCCTGTTTTTTAATTTTTTCACTGGCGATTTCAGCTGCACGGTAATCCGCCACGGCGGCGCAACCAATGAAAATATGCTGCTGCTGCGCGCGTTTTTGTACTTCCGCTTCCATTTCCAGCGCGGTGGTGACATCCACACGCTGCACAAACGGCGGCGTAGATAACGATACGGGGCCTGAAACCAGCGTGACGTTGGCGCCTCGCGCCGCCGCTGCCGCAGCAATGGCGAAGCCCATCTTGCCGGAGCTGTCGTTGGTAATATAACGCACCGGATCCAGCCGCTCGCGGGTAGGGCCTGCGGTAATCATGATGTTGAGATGTTGCAGATCTTTGACAGGCGCGAAATGCAGCGCGGCCATTTCCACTATCGTCATCGGGTCAAGCATACGGCCCGGCCCTATGTCTCCGCAGGCCTGGCTGCCGCTGTCCGGCCCCCAGAGTTGCAACCCGCGGGAGGCCAGCACTTGCAGATTATGCTGGGTTGCGGCGTTGCGGTACATCTGCTGATTCATGGCGGGCACGACGGCAACAGGCGAAGGTGTGGCAAGGCAAATAGTCGTAACCAGGTCGTTCGCCATGCCAGCGGCTACGCGGGCGATAAGATCGGCGGTGGCGGGCGCAAGGATAACCAAATCGGCCCATTTGCCAAGCTCGATATGGCCCATCGCCGCCTCGGCCGCCGGGTCAAGCAAACTGTCGGAAACGGGATAACCCGACACCGCCTGCAAACTCAGCGGCGTAATAAACGCCTTCGCCGCTTCTGTCATGGCGACTCTCACTTCCGCGCCGCGATCGCGCAGGCGCCGCACCAGCTCAGGCGCCTTATACGCAGCAATACCCCCGCTGACGCCCAGAACGATTTTTTTTCCGGAAAGCCCAGTCATGATTTTTTCCGCTAACAACAAATAAGGCGGCCATTTTACCACAATCAAAAAACCGGCGGAGCAGTACAAAAAATCAACTTTGCGAGATAGCGCGCAAGCGTGACAAACCAGCCTTCCAGTCAAACTTATCTGTGGCAGGATAACGCCGACGTAACGCAGAGGAGGTGTGATGGTGGTTGAAAAGGCGCAGCCGGCGGGGCCGCGCGAAAAGCTGCTTACTTATGGCGCAAAAGAGCTAAGCGATGCGGAACTGCTGGCGATTTTTCTGCGCACAGGCAAGCGTGGGGTTTATGTCGTCACGCTGGCGGAACAGTTGCTCGGGCATTTCGGCTCGCTGCGTCGTCTGTTATCGGCAACGCTTGAGGAACTGGGCGCGGTAGGGGGCATTGGTGTGGCGAAATATGCGCAGCTTAGCGCGATTGCTGAGTTAGGCAGGCGTTACGCTGCCTCCTGGATGCAGGACGAACAGCCATTATTAAACCCTGATATGACGCGTGAATTCCTTATGAGCCAGCTTAGCGATGAGCAACGCGAGATCTTTATGGTGATCTTTTTAGACAATCAGCACCGCGTCATTAAAAACAGCCAACTTTTTTCAGGCACGCTTAATCATGTAGAAGTACACCCGAGGGAAATTGTGCGGGAGGCTATAAAAGTTAACGCGGCGGCGGTAATCCTTGCACATAATCATCCTTCCGGTCACGCCGAACCCAGCAAGGCGGACAAAATGATTACCGAACGCATTATAAATTGCTGCCAGTTTATGAATATCCGAGTGCTGGACCATCTGGTTATTGGCCGCGGAGAATGCGTTTCTTTCGCCGAACGTGGCTGGATATAAGCCAGACGAGGCGATCCATGGCGATCTTTTCTGTTCGGGACTTGAGCAGACGGCCCCGGCAGCGTATACTACGCCACCTTTGAGAATCTCGGGTTTGGCATTTGGGCCTGGCATACGCGAGTTCACATTGAACCGCCAGACCGGGCTTTAGGCCTGACGAGGCGCCAATACCCTATACGAAGCTCGAGCTAATTTGATTTTTGGAGAATAGACATGTCCCGAGTCTGCCAAGTTACTGGCAAGCGTCCGGTGACCGGTAACAACCGTTCACACGCACTGAACGCGACTAAACGCCGTTTTCTGCCGAACCTGCACTCTCACCGTTTCTGGGTAGAGAGCGAAAAGCGTTTCGTTACTCTGCGCGTATCTGCTAAAGGTATGCGTGTTATTGATAAAAAAGGCATCGACGTTGTTCTTTCTGAACTGCGTGCCCGTGGCGAGAAGTACTAAGGAGCTAAATCATGGCTAAAGGTATTCGCGAGAAAATCAAGCTGGTTTCTTCTGCTGGTACTGGTCACTTCTATACCACCACGAAGAACAAACGTACTAAGCCGGAAAAACTGGAACTGAAGAAATTCGATCCGGTTGTTCGTCAGCACGTTCTTTACAAAGAAGCTAAAATTAAATAATTTTAGTGGATTGTACAAAAACCCCGCCTCGGCGGGGTTTTTTGTTTTCCGGCTACCCTCATATTAAGGTTATCCGATAAACACAAGGTCACGAGAGAAAGCATGCCTGAATTACCCGAGGTAGAAACCAGCCGTCGCGGTATCGAACCGCATCTGGTTGGCGAAACCATTCTTCACGCCGTGGTGCGTAATGGCCGCCTGCGCTGGCCAGTCTCTGATGAAATCCATGCCTTAAGCGATAAACCGGTTTTGAGCGTACAACGGCGGGCCAAATATCTGCTGCTGGAATTGCCGGATGGCTGGATCATTATCCACCTTGGCATGTCCGGCAGCCTGCGCGTGCTGCCGGAAGAGTTGCCCGCGGAGAAGCACGATCACGTTGACCTGGTGATGAGCAACGGCAAAGTGCTGCGCTATACCGACCCACGCCGCTTTGGCGCCTGGCTCTGGACGAAAGAGCTGGAAGGCCATAACGTCCTGGCGCATCTGGGGCCGGAACCGCTTAGCGAAGCGTTTAATGGCGAATATCTGCATGCGAAGTGCGTGAAAAAGAAAACTGCCATCAAGCCCTGGTTGATGGATAACAAGCTGGTGGTAGGCGTGGGTAATATCTATGCCAGCGAGTCGCTCTTTGCGGCGGGGATCCACCCTGATCGCCTTGCCTCGTCGTTATCGAAAAAAGAGTGCGAGCTGCTGGCGCAGGCGATTAAGGCTGTCCTGTTACGATCGATAGAGCAGGGCGGCACGACACTGCGCGATTTCCTGCAAAGCGACGGCAAACCTGGCTATTTTGCGCAGCAGCTACAGGTTTATGGTCGCGAAGGGGAACCCTGCCGGGTTTGCGGTACGCCGATACAGGCGGGAAAACATGCCCAGCGCAGCACCTACTGGTGCCGTCGCTGCCAGAAATAATCAGGCAAGTCTTTCGAGCAGAGCCTGATGCACATGCTGCGGAAGGAAGTGGGAGACGTCGCCCTGGTGGCGCGCCACTTCCTTTACCAGCGAAGAAGAGATGAATGACCACTCTTTGGCTGGCATCAAAAAGACGCTTTCCAGCTCCGGCATCAGATGGCGGTTCATATGCGCCAGCTGCATTTCATACTCGAAATCACCCGAAGTACGCAGGCCCCGCACCAGAATAGTGGCGTTTTGCGCTCGCGCGAAGTTAGCCATCAGATCGCTGAATCCTGTTACCTGCACGTTTTCCAGATGCGAAGTCGCCTTCTGCGCGAGCGCTACGCGCTCTTCCAGCGTAAACAGCGTTTTTTTATGCGGACTGGCGGCAATCGCCAGGATCACTTCGTCAAACAGGCGGGAAGCGCGGGTAAGAATATCGATATGGCCGTTGGTAATCGGGTCAAACGTGCCGGGATAAATAGCGCGAGTGGTCATAGCGGTCTCTTTTCCGTATAGCCATGGTTTAACGCCCACAGCTCGGTGTATTTGTTAAAGGTGTACTGTGCGTTCACGACGGCAAGCAGCCAACCTTGTTTGCCATCCAGTACGCCGCCCCGCAATAACAGCGTCTTACAAAAGGCGCCCAGCGTGTGGCCGAAAATGGCCGCTGCCGAAACCTTCTTTCCTTTCTGATGGCGCTCCTGCGCCCAGGCGGCGGCGTAAGCCAGCTGCTTACGCTGAAAGCCTGCGAAATCCCTGCACGTCAGATGCTCCAGATCGCCCTGTAGCGCTACCACGCGTGCGCCGGACGCTTCCAGCGATTCATGGACCCGGTTGTCATTATAGCGGTAACGTTCACGAGCATAGAGACGGGTTACACGATCGGGATACCAGCCGCTGTGACGCATAAAGCGTCCAAGGAATAGATTCCGGCGCGCGATGCTGTAGACCGTGTCAGGCTGCGGGTTAGCAAGCGCCTGCCGAATGGCGTGCGCCAGTTCTGGCGTCACACGCTCGTCAGTATCGATCATCAAAACGTAGTCGCCGGTGGCGTACTGTTGCGCTCGCTGGCGCTGAATGCCGTAACCTTGCCAGTCGGCTGAGGTAAATACGCGAACGCCCGCCGCTTCGGCCAGCGCGACGGTGTTATCGTCGCTGCCGGAATCCAGCAGCACAATCTCATCCGCCCAGCTTACCGAAGCCAGACAATCCGGCAGCACGTCCGCCGCGTTTTTGGCGATCATCACCACAGAAAGACGCGCGGTCATCAGTGGCTCCGCTGCGGCAGATAGGGCTGCAGAAGCTGCAAAAGACGTTGCAACGCGCCCTGATTCTGGTGCAGAACTTCCACCGCGTGGCGGCCATACCAGAGGCGATAATCTTCGTCCGTCAGCAGCGTTGAGATCTCTTTTACCAGCGAGTCTGCACCCGTGACGGTGATAAGCCCGTCCGCTTCCTGCAGCTTCGCGCAGATATCTTTGAAATTGAACGTATGCGGGCCCATCAGCACCGGAATAGCGTGCGCCGCCGGCTCAAGCGGGTTATGACCGCCGCGCTCAACCAGGCTGCCGCCGACAAAGGCGAGGTCTGCGATACCATACAACAGCATCAGTTCGCCCATGGTATCGCCGATAACGACCTGCGTGCTGCCGGAAGGTATTTCACCCGTACTGCGCAGCGTGAAGCTGAATCCTGCCTTTTGCACCATCTCCCGCGCGTCTTTGAAGCGCTCCGGGTGACGCGGCACCAGAATCAGCAGCAGGTCAGGGAAGGTTTCCAGCAGCCTGCGGTGGGCTTCAAGAATAATGGTTTCTTCGCCGTCGTGGGTGCTGGTGGCTATCCAGACTTTACGGCGCGGCGCCCACTGCCGACGCAGCGTTACGGCGCGGGCCGCCAGCTCCGGCGTAACGGAGATATCAAACTTCAGGCTGCCTGTGACGGCCAGTTGATTGCGTTTGAGCCCAAGCGCAATAAAACGGCTGCCATCTTCCTCGTTCTGAGCGGCGATAAGCGTGATCTTGCTTAACAGGCGACGCATAAAGCCGCCCAGTTTCTGGTAGCCACGCGCTGAACGTTCGGAAAGGCGCGCATTGGCGATGACCAGTGGAATTTTGCGCTGATGCAGCGCAGAAACCATGTTTGGCCACAGTTCCGTCTCCATGACGATAACCAGCTTCGGATTCACCGTGTTAAGAAAGCGGTTCATCGCGCCCGGCAGATCGTAAGGCAGATAGACGTGATGCACATCTTTGCCAAAAGCGGAGAGCACGCGCTCAGAGCCGGTCGGCGTCATGGTCGTGACGGTAATAGGCAGTCGGGGATAACGGTGACGCAGCGCGCGAACCAATGGGATCGCCGCAAGCGTCTCACCCACGGAAACAGAATGAAGCAGAATGCCGTCTGGCTGGACTTTGCCCTCGCAATAGCCATAGCGTTCTCCCCAGCGCTTGCGATAGGCCGGGGCTTTGCGGCTGCGAAGCAGCAGACGTAGCCAGACAAAAGGCTGTATAAGGTAGAGTAAAGCGGTATACAACGATTCCAAGCGAATATCCGTTATTTTCTTTATCGGCGGGCAAATTCTAAGCATTTAGCGTAGCTAAAGCTATCCTTTTGGCGTCGTGGGCGCGGTTTTGCCCCGCCAGGGTGCAAAGAGAGCGGATTGTGATGATTAAGCGGGCAGCACAGGTCTGCCCGCGATAAGAAAAGCGCCTGCAAAAGAGGTTATCAGCGCTTATTTTCCGGCAAAGAATCAAGATGATAGGTTATACGCTCTGACAGGCCGCGAATATCACCGCCTGTGATGAAGAAACTATCGTCTTTGAGATTAGGGTTGGTGACGTCAAAGCCCAGCATTTTGTTGATGAGCGTAGCGAGCTGGAAATGGTTTTTCGGCTGCGCCGACGCGATGTCATCAAAGCGATACGCTTTTCCGTTGCTGAAGTAGATAAACGGCACCTGAGCGATTGGCATTTCCACCACCGAGTGGCCAAACAAACCGCCGTCGCCCACGCGTTCGCCATGGTCAGACGTAATAAAAACCAGCACCGGCAGCTTCGATTTCGCCATGACCGTGCGAATAGCCGAGGCCAGCTCTTTGTCGTACAGACGGATAGCATCGTCATACTCGTTTTTCTTCTGCGCAACGCTATCGGCAACCTTTGGCGTTGAGAACTTCGCAAAACCCGCCGGAATGTTTCGCTCATAAGGAATATGCGGCGCGCGGCTGTTCAGCACCATGAAAAACGGCTTCGCATAGTCGAGGTCCGCTTTTTCTACGGAAGGGGTCAGTACGCTGTCCGCGCCCACTTCCGGCGCAGGGCGAACCTGCGTGTCTTCCCACAAATTGATATTGTGAACGCCTATCCAGTTGCTCAGGCCTTCCAGCCCCTGGGCGGAGATAAACGCGGTCTGGTAGCCCTGTTTCTGCGCATTGGCGAACAGGTTCGTGGATTTTGATTTATAGGCGTAATAGTTGTCCGGCTCACGCAGGTTGTTCACCAGCATCGGGATCGCCACGCGCGTAGAGACCGCGTTAGAAACGATAATGCGTGACGTGCCCTGATACTGTTTCATCAGCGCAGCGAGCTCCGGCGTCGTCTCACGGTCATAGCCAACGGCGCTGACGTGATGCGGGTTCAGGCTTTCGCCAATGGCCAGAATGATAGAGTATTTACCGCTCTGGTAGCCCGGTACGGGTTTCACGGTGTAGGGATCATAATGCGCGATGTTCTGGTTTTCGCCGGAGATAGCCTCTGGAATAAGGCGAATAGCGCTAAAGCTCATCGCTGAAAGGCCGTTACGCAGCAGCGAATGGCGCAAATCCGGGTTGAACTTATACATCTGGCCGTCAATGGCTTTATAAAACTGCCCGGCAAACATCACCACGATAGCCATCAGGCAGGGGATCGTCAGCCATTTTTTCCACGCTGGCGCAAAGCGGCGGGCAACGCCGAGCGAGAAAACCACCGCCGCCAGCATAAAGATAAAATAGATGCCAAGCGTGCCGATGCTGTCGCTTATGCCGCTGGCGATATCTTTGGTCTCGACAAATGCCAGCCACACCTCGCTTGGGCCATAAAACTGGCCATAGAAGGTGTAATAGATGGCTTCGCTGATCTGCACGATGAACGTCACGGCCAGCAACAGGCGCGTCAGGAAGAAGCGTGCGCTGGCGGCCGCCAGCAAAGAGATAATCACGTAGAGCAGCAGATCATCCGGCTTAGGATGATACACATTATCTTTCAGCAGGATGCTGATTTCAGAAAGCGAAAACAGCAGCATAAACGCAAGCGTCAGGCCCAGCGTACGCAGCAGGTTACTGCGTCCTGCTTTGGACGCAGTCAAAGTAGTAACAGACATGGAATAACCTTAAACCATTACATTTTTCGGGTAAGCGGACGGATCGCTTTGCCGAAACCAAAGCGCAGCGCGCGGACGGCAGCGGGGCGTTGGTGCAGCCCCTTTTGCCAGATAGATTCAAAAAGAGCGAACCAGCGTGCGGCAACCGCTTCACGCGAGTAAACCTGCAGCCGTTTTTCTCCCTGCTCCAGCATGCTGCGAAACAGCGTCGGGTCATTTTTCAGACGCATAATCGCGGCGAAGGCTTCGTCCGGATTTTTCGCAATTAAGTAATCGAGTTCGCTTTCACGAATAGCGCGAAAAGAGGGCTCGTCATCACAGACCATGACCGTTTTGCCAAGCCAGCCGTTAATCAATTTGCTGGCGGGTTTGCGTGCAAGCTTGTGATCGTGGGATTTGCGGAAACTCACGCAAACATCCACGTCGCGATAGTCGGTCCAGTTATTGAAAGAGATACGCAGGTCAATGCCTTCAGCCGCCAGACGCTGTTTAAACTCCTCGCTGGCATATTCCGGCGGGAAGCTATCCACGCGGCCAAAGTAGGCGACGGTACGTACGGTGTTATCGGTGCGCTCGCGCGGCTGTACACCCGGCTGTGGCCAGTAAGGCACGAAGAGTCGGTTGCCATGGCCTGCCACTTCCGGATTCTGCTCAACGACGTAGTCTGCACCAATAATCGGCGGCCGATCGGCGCGTGCGACTACCGTTACCCCTTTCCAGGGCTTAACGCGGGAGCCAAAATCGTCGTTGTGCATCAGGTTAATGGCGTCGGGACGGCACTGCGCGCCGAACGAACATTCAATCAGATCCGGATAGTAATGATTGAGGGTCAACGCCGTCTGAAAGGTCCAGCCGCCGCGCCCGCCGCAATAAAAGCGTTCTGGAATGGTGTCCGGGTTAACGCGAGCGTCAAGCAACGCCTGAAAGTCGGCATAATTCTTTGCGATAAAATCGGCGCGCGAGACAGCGTGCAGTTTAATTTTCTTCATCATGAGGCTTTATAAATCTTCTTAAGACGAAAATAACGACGACCCAGACGCCAGCGCTGCTTGAAGCCGCGCGCGTTACGCCAAATCATCTCCCAGATCCCACGCTCAAACAGTTCGCGGGTAATTTCGCGCTTCTTATCCGGATTTTCGATATTGTTGATGCTGTGCAGAATGCCCAGGCCCTCTTTAGCGATTTGCCAGTGGCAGGCCGGGACGCGTTTTACCTGTTCCGGGTAGCGCTCATTAATGGCGTTAAGCAGCTCCAGAATCTTCATGTAGTGACGTGCGGAACGCATACGTGTGTCATCGGTGCCGGGGGTATGCGAGACCGAAGCGGAGTGAATCAAATAGTCATACAGCGCTTCGTCAATATATTGCACCCGCTCGGCGGTAAGTAAGACTTCTGTCGTCCAGGGGATATCCTGGTGCCGCAAACCCGGTTCGAACGTAAAACCCTGGCGTTTGATAAAATCATGCCGATAAATATTAAGCCAGGTAACGTGCAGGAATTTGCGGGAATCCAGCGCCATCTGCAGCCAGGTTGGGCCATCAATCACCCCGGTTGAAGCCAGGCGGTCGGACGGGAATATCTTTTTGGCCGGGCGACCGTCGTCATAGATATAGGTGCCATTGCAGGTCGCTACATCAAGACGGTTCTGCGTGGCGATTTCCAGCAGCCGGTTGTACATGCCCGGGTAAATCACATCATCAATATCAGGGAAAGCAAGATATTCGCCGTTCGCCAGCGCCAGTCCACTGTTGCGCGCCACCGACACGCCCTGATTTTCCTGAGTCACTACGCGAAAACGCGCAAACTCACTGGCATAGCGGCCAATGATTTCCGCGGAACGGTCCGTCGAGCCATCATCAACGACAATCAGTTCAACGCTGTTGAGATGCTGGTTTTTAATACTTTCAAAAAACGCGCTCAGGAACTTCTCGCCGTTATATACCGCGATAACGAGACTCAGAAGAGGGGTGTCAGACATACTTTCTCCGTAAAAACCGGGCCGTGCGAAAAATGCGTCAGTTTGACTGAATGGCGGTTGGACCGCAACGCTTAAGCAGAGTTCGCGCGCCAGCTTTTCTGACTGCAAGGGAAGAAAGAAAAGCTGGCTATCCGTGAAGGGGATTAAGAGCCGTTTTGCGTATGGGAGTCGCGAGAACGAAGACAACAGATGCCGATGAGCAGACCCGTCAGCATCATATACTGCTCCAGATAATGGTCCTTCAGGTTATGGTCAACCATGGTGCGCGAGAAGAAACCGATAGTGAAGAGCAGTAAAAACAGTCCTGGCATGGTCTTGCCGTGACGGTAATGCCGCCAGCCGATATACCAGCATGCCACAAGCAGCGCCAGCCAGCCCGCAATGCCCAGCACACCGTTCTGTAACCCGAATTCAATCAGGCCATAATGGCTATGCGGAATGGTGACTTTATCGGTCTGAAGGTCACGGCGTAAGATGAAGCGGAACGCTTCTTTACGCGGGCCAATGCCAAAGGGGTGTTCTGCCACAATCTCCCAACCCCGATGGAAGAAGCTGGCGCGACACCCATTGGAATGGTTCATGGGTTGTCCTTCCGCATTAAGCGGGATAGCGCCGCCATTAACGTTATAGCAGTAGCTGGTAAAAGGCGCGTTCCAGCCCGTTTCGGCATCGCTTCTAAGGCTTTGCCAGCGTGGGTCCGTTTTCCATGAGGCGATGCCCAGGGCGATAGCGGCAACCAGCAGCACCAGGAAAATAGAGCCTATTTTCAAAATATTGCCGCGACGCATTCTGTGCAGCCCCAGCAGGATAAAAGTGGAAAACAGGCTGCCTACCAGGCCAATCGTGCCCCAGCGGGTATCGACCAGCGCGGTACACACCAGGTTCGCCAGCAGCATAAAGGCCAGGAAAGGGGTTTTCAGGGTCAGAAAACGCTGGTGAATCAAGGCGCGCGCCAGCAGTTCTGCAATCAGAAAACCGGTTATCATGTTGATCTGAAAGCTCATCCGCGTGCGGTTAAAAACAATGCGGGTTTCGCCCCAGTGAATAATCCCGTCACGCCAGTAGAGCCAGGCGGTATCCAGCAGATGAACGCAGATGACTCCCCAGAAGCAGAGCACAATCGCGGTAAACAGACGATCAGCCGTAATCGAAGGAAACTGGGACTGAATAACGGGCGCCAGCACAAATCCGCAGCAAAAAAGCAGCACCGGGCGCAGCCACTGGCCGTCCCAGGAATCCAGCATCTCTTTGATGTCTGGCGCAAAAATAAAACCGTTGATAAGAATAAACAGCGTCAATAAGAGCAAAATCAACAGCGCCGGGCGAGCCTGGCGCTCATTAATCATTGCGCGAATCTGAGGCGTGCGGATAAATAAGCCCAGCGCCAGCAAAATGGCGGGATAAATAAAGCCGTTGCGGTGAAAAAGCAGGAGGTCGTTAGGAATCGGCCAGACAAAACAGAGCCCCATAACGCAAAAAAGCAACAAACCCGCCAAAGACTTACGAATATTCATCATAAAATTTATAAAGCTAAAATGTACGCTTGTAATTTGCTGGAAAGAACAATCAGTAAAGCAGCTGAATGCTAAGCTGGGTCTAAGAATAAAGATGAAAACGCCCGGCAAATTACCATAATTGCCCCCTCTACAGAAGAATAAAGTTTGTAACGTCTTATAAAGCAAACGCTATAATTCCGCCTTTTCAGACGGGTTCGCGAAGGAATAAAAGCTATGCATATCGTTCATACAGAGGCGGATGGCGGAAAGGGCGGCCAGCCTCTGCGCATCATCAATGAATCGCTCGGCATGGTGGAGCGCGGCCATCAGGTTACGCTGCTGTGTCCGGAAGAGGCGCCGCTCAGTGAGCTTGCTCGCAAAGCGGGTCTCACAGTGGTTAACCTGCCGCTGAAACGTAAAAATATCAGCAACCTGCTGACCTTGCGCCGCTGGCTTAACAGCCATCAGGTGGACGTTATTAATAGCCATAATTCGGCGGATACCTGGCTTGTGGCGCTGGCGAACCTTTTCTTGCCCCGGGCTGTGCCGCTGGTGCGTACGCGCCACGCCTCCGGCAAACCGCGCAACAACCGCGGCACCCGCTGGCTGTTTGGCACCGCCTGCACACATGTCGTGACCACGGGCGAAGCGTTGCGCTATCAGTTGGTTGATATCGGCGTGCCGCTCGAGCACAGCACCTCGGTGCCAAGCGGTGTGGACACGGCGCGCTTTAAGCCTGGCGATAAAACCGAAGCGCGCCGTCACTGCGGGTTGAACGTCGATGATTTCTGGCTGGGCGTGGTGTCTCATCTGCGGCCTAACAAAGGGCACAGCGTGTTGCTGCAGGCGCTGGCGAAAATCGATAACCCGCGTATTAAGCTTGCTATTGTCGGCGAAGGCCCGCACCGCGAAACGCTGGAGCAAGAGATAGCGGCGCTTGGGTTGCAGGAGCGCGTCGTCATGGCGGGCCATCGCAGCGACCCGGAGCAGTGGTTTCCGGCCTTTGATATTGCGCTGAGCCCTTCGCACGATATGGAAGGGGTGCCGCAGGGCGTATTGCAGTCGCTCGCGTCACGCGTGGCAACTATCGCCACCGATGCCGGCGGCACGGGCGATGCGATTAAGAATAACGAAACGGGCTTGCTGATCCCTCAGCGTAATGCTGATGCGCTAATGGCGGCGATTGTACGGCTCTATAACGACGGCGCGCTGCGTAAACAGCTTGCGCAGCAGGGATATGATTTTCTGTGCCGCCACCTTACCCGTGAATGCATGCTGGATGCGATGGAAAACGTCTTTACCAACGCCTGCCGCGCGGGACAGGCGCGATAAACTAGCCCAGCAGTTCGCGGTACAGCGCGTTTAACTCCTGCGCCATGCGGTCGAGCGTAAAAGGCTCGGCGGTATGGCGTGCCGCCTGACGATAATTTTCGCCGCGTGCGCGGCCCGCCAGCCAAAGCGAGATAGCCTCGCGATAGCCGTCTACATCCAGCGCATCGCGCACCCAGCCGTTTTTGCCTTCTTCAATCCATTCCGCCGCGCCGCACTGGGTACTGGTCAGCAGCGGCAGCCCGCAGGCCAGCGCTTCCACGCAAACGTTCGGAAAGGGATCGTAAAGCGTGGGCAGAATGAGCGCATCGGCGCTGCCATAGACCTGCTTAACGTCGGCGACCGGGCCGAGAAATTTTACCCGCTCCGCCACGCCAAGTTTCGCCGCCAGCGCCTCAAAACGCTTCGCATGTTTGTCGCGGCCCGCAACGACCAGCCAGACGGACGGATGCGCGGCGATAGCCTTGAGCGCCACGGCGACCCCTTTACGGGTGAAACCGGAGCCAACATAAGCCAGCACGGGCGCCTGCGCCGGTATTCCCCAGGTTTCACGCTGCGAAAAACGTTGCACGTCCGGGTGAAAAGCGGCGGTGTCGACGCCGTTATAAATTACCGTAAGCTTTTCAGCGCCCAGCCCAAAGCGACGGGCGATATCGTCCCGCACCAGCCTGGAATTACAGATAACCTTGCGCAACTGCGGATGAGTAAACATCTCACGCTCCGCCTGCAAAATGTAGCGGTGGTAAGCGCTGAAGGCCTGCGCCCAGCGGCGCAGCGGCGAAAGGATACGGCTGTACTGTTCAAGCCAGGCGGCATGCACGCCGTCGCCGGCGCGAAAGAGAGTGGCGCCCGGAATGCGTTCGTGGCTTTGCACTATGTCGAATTGCGAAAAGCGCTTCGCCGCTTCGCGGGCAAATCCCTCTTCACGCGACTGGCGATTGCGAAACGGCGGATTTACGGTCAGCGTCTGCCAGCCTGCGGCGTCTTCCCACTGGCGGGCTATTAACGTGACGTCCAGCTCGCCGCTTTGCGACAGCACGTTCAGCGCGCGCGAAACAAAACGCTCGGCCCCGCCGTTGGGGTTGTAGGTCTGGCGAACGATTGCAAGCTTCATGGTTTGCTTTCCAGCAGCAGGGTATCGATAGCGCTCAGCACCTGCTGCGGCGTAATGGCCATGATGCAGTCGGAAACGCCGCTGCCGCCGCAACCATCTTTGCCGCACGGCTGGCAGGTAAAGCCAGCCGTAATAACGCGATGCGGTACGCCCCAGGGCGCCCATTTAATCGCCCCGGTAGGGCCGAAAATGGCGACCGTCGGCGTACCTACGGCGCTCGCCAGGTGCATTGGCATCGAATCGACGCCGAAATAAACGCGGGCGTGCTTCATTAGCGCGCCAAGCTGCTTAAGGTTCAGTTTGCCGCTGAGATCGAACACCGGCTGGGTAATCGCAGCGCGCAGTTTATCCATATACTCCGTCTCTTCACGCGACGGCGCGGCAGAGAGAATAACCGGCAGCCCCCGGCTGGCAAGCGCGTCCACCGTGGCCGCAAGGCTTTTGATATCCCAGGATTTAAACATCCAGCGCGAAGTGGGATGAACAAGAATATACGTCCCGCTGGTCAGGCCGAACGCTTTCAGGCGCTCCTGAACAAACGCTTCCGCTTCTTCACCCGGCACAAACAGCGTGCGCTTGTCGTCGCTGGTGGCAGGATGAATGCCGATACGGCGCAGCGCGTCGAGGTTGACCTCCACCATATGACGGGTGTTGTCCTGTATCGCCGGGTAAAGCGTGGTAAAGGCGTTAACCCATCGCCAGCGCGCCAGGCCGGTGCGCTTGTCGGGACGAAAGCCCACCGAAATACGCGGTTTGAGACGGCGTGCGAGCCGTGCGCCGTGCCAGTGTTCGGTAAGGTTAATCAGCACGTCATACTCGCGCGCTTTTAGCGTTTTCACCAGGCCGCGATAAAGGCTGAACTGTTTAAAATAGCCCTGCTTGCGCCAGTTGCGCCCGATGGTATGCACCTGGTCGATATAAGGGTGACTGGTGAGCATCGCCTGCGTGTCGTCATAAACCAGCGCATCCACTTCCACATCCGGCCACGCTTTTTTCAGCACGGTGAACATCGGCGAGGTCAACAGGACATCGCCATGGTGGCGCAGCTTAATAATCAGCACCCGACGTGGCGGGCGCTCGGGGGTAAAAAATTCAGCCATGGACATCACCGGATTCAAAAGGCTTGTTGCCAAGCAATGGCGCAACGGCGGCGAAAACCGCCTCCGCGCTCAGATCGTTGAGTTGTTGAGAGTGCTCAGGCTTGCAGGTGTGCTGGTTTTGCCCGTAGCCGCCAATCAGCCCGGGGTCAGTCGGGCCGTACAACGTGACGTTAGGCCTGTCCAGCGCGGCGGTCAGATGGCTTAACCCTGTATCAACGGAAACCACTGCGCGAGCGCCCGCCAGCACGTGAGCAATTTGCTCAAGGCTCATGCGCGGCAGCACCTCGACCAGACTTGCGCCGTCGGCCAGGCGCCTGGCCCGCGCTTCCTCATGCGGCGCGCCCCACGGCAGCTTGATGCGCAGCCCTGTCGGCGCCATTAGCGCAATCAGTTGCCGCCAGTGGCTCTCCGGCCAGTGTTTATCGTCGCGCGTGGTGGCATGTAAAAACACCACATAACGGCCTGCATCGGCAGGCAAATGATGTAAAAAATGCTGAGCGATGGCGTAATCGCCTTTGGTTTGCGGTTTCACGTAACCCAGGCTTTTGGCGAACAGCTCTCGCGTGCGCTCAACGGCGTGCTGCTGTTTTTCAACAGGATGTCGCTTGCGGTAAAAAAGGCTCGCGAGCGGCTCGCGCGCGCTGCGCCAGTCCATGCCATGCTTGACGCCATGGGCCAGACGCGTCACCAGCGCGGCGCTTTTGATAAGCCCCTGGGCATCGATAACCGCATCGTAATGCACCGCCTGCAGCGCTTCGCGAAACGCGCGACGCTCGGCTTTTACCGGCGCGGAAAACCAGTCTTTGCGCCAGCGGCGAATAGCCACCGGCAAAACACGCTCTACCGCCGCATGCCAGGCGGGAATTTGCGCAAAGCCTTCTTCTACCACCCAGTCGAAACGGATGCCAGGAATAGCGCGCATGGCGTCCGTCAGCGCAGGCAGCGTGTGCAGCACATCGCCCATCGAAGACGTTTTAACGATAAGCACCCGCATCCGTCAGGCTTCCTCGTCCAGCAGCAGCGCGTTTAGCGCTTCAAGCACGCGGGCAGGGGTAATATCGATCAGGCTCTGGTGATAACCTTCCGCTGCCTCGCCTTTGCGCACTTTGTGATAGCCAGTGATCAGGCGAATGACCTTCGCCTTGTGCGACAGCGGCGGCGTAAAATCAGGGCTGCTGGGGCCGTAAAGCGCCACTAACGGGCGGTTCAGGGCCGCCGCGACGTGCATCAAACCCGAGTCGTTCGTCACCACCGCTTTGCAGGCGGCAATCAGCACCACGGCCTGCTCAAGCTGGGTCTCGCCCGCCAGGTTGCGGCACCAGGCCTGCTGTTCGACGCTTAACGAGGCGAGGATTTCATTACCCGCTTCGTGGTCTTTCGCGGAGCCGAACAGCACCACCTGATACCCCTCGTCAATCAACTGCTTCGCCAGTTCCGCATAGTGATAATGCGGCCAGCGCTTGGCCGGCCCGAACTCCGCGCCCGGACAAAAACCGATAATGGCGCGCTCGGCAGAAAGCGAAAACGCGGCGCAGGTTTGCGCCTTCTCGCCTTCGTTTACCTGAAGCTGCGGCCACAGCAACGGCTGCGGCAGATCTTTTGCCGACTGCATCACGCCTTTGTCATAAGCCAGCGCCACGTAGCGCTCCACCATCAGCGGCCAGGCTTGTTTATCAAGTACGCGCGCATCGTTCAGCAGGCCGTAGCGCATTTCGCCACGCCAGCCGGTGCGCTGAGGGATACCGGCAAAAAAGGGCACAAGGGCGGATTTAAAGGAGTTAGGAAGCACATAAGCGCGGTCGTAACGCCGCTCGCGCAGGCTTTGACCTAGCTTGCGTCTTTCCGCCAGCGCCAGCGCGCCGTGGCCGAGCGGCATCGGGATCGCGTCGTTGACTTCCGGCATACGCGATAAAAGCGGACGGCACCACGCGGGTGCCATCACATCGATTATCGCCTGGGGATAGCGCGCCCGGAGCGTGCGGTAAAGACTTTGCGACATCATCATGTCGCCCACCCATGACGGGCCGATCACCAGTATCTTCATGCATTAACCTGCTTATGCATCGCGGTTCAGCCAGGCCATATATTCTGTTACCCCTTCGGCAACGGTTTTAAACGGCTTGTCATAGCCCGCAGCGCGCAGGTTGGTCAGGTCCGCCTGCGTGAACGCCTGGTAGCGCCCTTTCAGCTTATCCGGGAACGGGATGTACTCAATGCTGCCTTTCTTATGGAAAGCGAGCGTGGCGTCCGCCACCGCCTGGAAAGATTCCGCACGGCCGGTGCCGCAGTTAAAAATGCCGGATACGCCGTTCTGCCAGAACCAGAGGTTCACAGCGGCGACGTCGCCTACGTAGATAAAATCGCGCTTAAAGTTGTCGCTGCCTTCAAACAATTTCGGATTTTCACCGGCGTTCAGCTGGGTGTTCAGATGATACGCCACGCTGGCCATGCTGCCTTTGTGGTTTTCACGTGGTCCGTAGACATTGAAATAGCGGAAACCTACGATTTGTGAATCCGCTTCCGGCAGGATTTTGCGCACATATTCGTCAAAAAGGAATTTGGAATAGCCGTAAACGTTGAGCGGCTGTTCAAACTCGCGGGATTCTTTGAAATCGCTGGTGCGACCGCCGTAAGTCGCGGCGGAAGAGGCGTACAGGAAAGGGATCTGACGCTCAAGGCAGTAGTGGAGAAGCTCTTTGGAGTACTGATAGTTGTTATCCATCATGTACTTGCCGTCCCACTCGGTGGTGGAGGAGCAGGCGCCTTCATGGAAAACGGCGTCGATGTCGCCGAACTCTTCGCCTGCCATGACCTGAATCAGGAAGTCTTCTTTATCCATGTAGTCTTCGATGTTCAGATCCACCAGGTTCGCAAACTTGGTGCCGTCTTTCAGGTTGTCGACCACCAGGATGTCGGTACGGCCGATATCATTCAGGGCCTTGATAATGTTGCTGCCGATAAAGCCGGCGCCGCCGGTAACAATGATCATAATCCTGTCCTTCAAAAGTGAGCCGGGCACAATCTCCGGCATGAATGGTTCTAATCATACCATCACATCGGGTGCCCTTCAGCCATCCCCTGTTTTATCCGCCGCCGCGATGCGACGCCAAGCGTGATTTATGCTGCAAAACGAAGAATCCCTGAATCGTCGTCTCGTCTGTTTGGGAAGCTTTGGGTAATAATATGTGCCGAATTGGCCCCTGCCTGGAGAATCGCAATGCGAGGGAATTTTTACCAACAGTTAACTACCGAGCTGGAAAACGCCCGCTCGGAAGGGTTGTTTAAAGAAGAACGCATCATTACTTCTGCCCAACAGGCAGATATCACGGTGGCGGATGGCAGCCATGTTATTAACTTCTGCGCCAATAACTATCTTGGCCTCGCCAACCATCCGGCGCTTATCGACGCTGCGAAGCAGGGCATGGATACGCACGGTTTCGGCATGGCTTCCGTGCGCTTTATCTGCGGCACGCAGGACAGCCACAAGCAGCTGGAAAACAAACTGGCTGCGTTCCTCGGTATGGAAGACGCCATTCTTTACTCTTCCTGCTTCGACGCCAACGGCGGGCTATTTGAGACACTGCTCGGCGCGGAAGACGCCATCATTTCGGATGCGCTGAACCACGCCTCCATTATTGACGGCGTGCGCCTGTGCAAGGCGAAGCGTTACCGTTACGCCAACAACGATATGCAGGAGCTGGAGGCACGCCTGAAAGAGGCGCGCGAAGCGGGTGCTCGCCATATTCTTATCGCAACTGACGGCGTTTTTTCCATGGACGGCGTTATCGCCAACCTGAAAGGCGTGTGCGATCTGGCGGATAAATATGACGCGCTGGTGATGGTCGATGACTCCCACGCGGTGGGTTTTGTCGGCGCGAATGGCCGTGGCACGCATGAATACTGCGACGTGATGGGCCGCGTGGACATTATCACCGGGACGCTCGGCAAGGCGCTGGGCGGCGCATCCGGCGGCTATACCGCTGCGCGTAAAGAGGTGGTGGAGTGGCTGCGCCAGCGTTCTCGCCCTTATCTGTTTTCTAACTCGCTCGCTCCCGCTATCGTCGCCGCCTCCATCAAGGTGCTGGAGATGCTGGAATCCGGCGCGGAGCTGCGCGAGCGCCTGTGGGCTAATGCGCGCCTGTTCCGCGAAAAAATGACCGCGGCGGGGTTCACGCTGGCGGGCGCCGACCACGCCATTATTCCGGTGATGCTCGGTGATGCGGTCGTGGCGCAAAATTTCGCCCGCGAACTGCAAAAAGAGGGCATTTACGTGACCGGTTTCTTCTATCCGGTTGTGCCGAAAGGGCAGGCGCGTATTCGCACCCAGATGTCGGCGGCGCATTCGCCGGAACAGATTGAGCGCGCGGTGGAAGCTTTCACCCGCATCGGTAAACAGCTTGGCGTGATTGCCTGAGGATGTGAGATGAAAGCATTAGCGAAACTGAAAGCGGAAGAAGGCATCTGGATGACCGATGCGCCGAAGCCGGAGATGGGTCATAACGATCTGCTGATCAAAATCCGTAAAACCGCTATCTGCGGCACCGATGTGCATATCTATAACTGGGATGAGTGGTCGCAGAAGACCATTCCGGTGCCGATGGTGGTGGGGCATGAATATGTCGGTGAAGTGGTCGGCATCGGCCAGGAAGTAAGAGGCTTCGAAATTGGCGACCGCGTTTCCGGCGAAGGGCATATTACCTGTGGCCATTGCCGTAACTGTCGCGGCGGGCGCACGCATCTGTGTCGCAACACCGTGGGTGTAGGCGTAAACCGCCCGGGCTGCTTTGCTGAATATCTGGTGATTCCGGCTTTTAATGCGTTCAAGATCCCGGACAACATTTCTGACGACCTGGCGTCGATTTTCGACCCGTTCGGCAACGCGGTGCATACTGCGCTTTCCTTTGACCTGGTGGGCGAGGATGTGCTGGTGTCTGGCGCAGGCCCGATTGGCATCATGGCTGCCGCTGTCGCGAAGCACGTTGGCGCGCGCCATGTTGTCATCACGGATGTGAATGACTATCGCCTTGAGCTGGCCCGCAAGATGGGCGTAACGCGGGCGGTAAACGTCTCTCGGGAAAACCTGAAAGATGTGATGGATGAGCTGGGCATGACCGAAGGGTTCGACGTGGGCCTTGAAATGTCTGGCGCGCCGCCGGCGTTTCGTACAATGCTGGATACCATGAACCACGGCGGTCGTATCGCCATGCTGGGCATTCCGCCTTCGGATATGGCTATCGACTGGAATAAGGTCATCTTTAAGGGACTCTTCATCAAAGGCATCTATGGACGCGAGATGTTTGAAACCTGGTACAAGATGGCGGCGCTGATCCAGTCCGGTCTCGACCTGACGCCGATTATCACCCATCACTATTCCATTGATGATTTCCAGAAAGGCTTCGATGCGATGCGCTCCGGACAATCGGGTAAGGTAATCCTTAACTGGAATAAGTAATTATTATGACAAAGCGCCTGCGGGCGCTTTTTTAGCGTTAATTATGACCCCTATCACAACCCATCCGTAATCGCACAAAATCAGCATCGCTTTTTAGGAAATTGCTTAATATAGTCTGTTCAGGCTTTGTTTAACTTTGTTAAAACTATGTTTAAGCTATCCGTCTGTCTGCTCACTCATAATTCAGCCCGCTTATTGCGTGAGGTATTGCCTCCTTTAATAATCGTTGCTGACGAAATCGTAGTGCTTGACTCCGGCAGCACTGATGAAACGGTGGAAATATGTCGGGAATATGACATCTCGCCCCATAAACATCCTTACGCCATGCATGGTCAGCAAATGAATTATGCTGTTGATCTTGCCAAGAATGACTGGGTGTTGTGTATGGATAGCGATGAAATTCTTGACCGGGAAACCGTGGATTTCATTCTCGCGCTTAAGGCAGGTGAAACGCCTTCGCCTGATAAAGCCTGGCGTATTTCCCGTTACTGGCATGTATTAGGCCAACCGGTAAAAACAATATATCCTGTATCTTCTCCCGATTATCCCGTACGCCTCTTTAACCGGCGTCAGGCGCGTTTTAACGATCGCCCGGTGGATGATAAAGTGGAAGGAAATATTGAGACCGTGAAAATACCCGGTTATGTTCGCCACGACACGTTTTACTCTATCCATGAAGTTTTTAACAAGCTAAACGGCTATACCAGCCGACTGGTAAAATATAAATATGTTAAACCTTCGCTCTGGCGCGGGGTGATAAGCGCTATCGGCGCCTTTTTTAAATGGTATCTGTTTAGCGGCGCGTGGCGCGAAGGGAAAGTTGGCCTGGTGACCGGGCTGTATGCGACTTTTTACAGTTTTCTTAAATATTTCAAAGCCTGGTACGCGCACGATAAAAAAAGCGCCAGGGTAAAAACGGCTTCCGATTCTCAATTTATTCGCTAAAAAAAAGACCAGCATAAGCTGGTCTTTTTTTAATTTGCTTTAATTTGTCCCCAGCCTTGCCACTGGTGTCGGAAATAAGCCACTACATTGCTCTGGCTGACGCTTTCGCTAATCACGCTAAAGAAGCGCGTGGCGTAAATCGGCTCTGGCGGATGCTTAGGCTTGCATAACTTCACGCCGCGGAAAGGGTTTCTCGGCGCGGACTGGCCAGGGGGCGTGAGATTAGGCGTTGATGTATCCGTCTGCGGCTCATTAAGCAGGCTGCTCGGGCGCACCAGCGTGATGTCCGGCGGCAGGTTATAAACCATTTGTTGCAGCACCCGCACGGTAGTCGGGTGCGGATGCCCGATAGCAATGGCCGAGCCGCTGCGCCGGGCAACGGCTATCGCCCGGTTAAACTGAAAGCGAATATCCGCCTCGTTTTGCGAATCGTCGAGAAAGACCTTGCGTTTGATGACTTTCACGCCCGTGCCTGCGGCGGCGCGCATCGACTGGCTGTTGCCAATGGTCATGCTGTCGAGAAAGTAAAGGTTATAGCGCCCCAGCGCCTGCATCACTTTCTGCATGCCAAAGAGGCTGGAGGTCATCGCGCTGCCCATATGGTTGTTCATTCCCACCGCATAGGGCACTTTATTTACCGCCTCCCGGACGATGCGGTCGATCTCATCGCTGCTCATTTCGGGGCGCAGCGTATCTTTTTCCAGCGGCTGCTTGCTGAGCGGCGCCATGGGCAGATGAATTAATACTTCGTGGCCGTCGTTATGCGCTTTGGTCGCCATTTCACGGGCGTGAGGCGCGTTTGGTAAGACGGCGACGGAAACGGCAGGCGGCAGCGCCAGAACCTGATTTTCATTATGGGGACGATAACCGAAGTCATCGATAACGAGGGCGAGTTTACCGGCGTAAACCGGAGCGACGAGCGCCAGCGTACTGGCAAAAGCAACAACGAGACGACGCAAATAAAGCAAAACTTATCTTCCCAACCACGGTTGTGGATTGACTGCCTGACCCTGGCGACGAATTTCAAAATAGAGCGAAGGTCGGCCCTGACCGCCGCTGCTACCGACCAGCGCGATAGGCTGGCCGGCGCGCACCTGGGCGCCCACGCTCACCAGCGCGCTCTGGTTATAGCCATAAAGGCTCATATCGCCTTTGCCGTGCTCCACCACGACCACCAGGCCGTAGCCCTGAAGCCAGTCGGCAAGGATAACGCGCCCGTCCGCCACAGCTTTCACTTCCGTGCCTTCCGACGCGCCAATAACGATACCCTTCCACCGTAGCTCACCCTGTAACTGTTCGCCATAGCGATGCAGCAACGGGCCGCGAACCGGCCAGAACGCCTGGCCATTGGGGGAGCCGAGACCGCCCGTACGCGCCATAAGTGAGCGCTCGCTTTCAGAGGGCTTGTAGGTCGTGCCTTTACGGGAGGCTTCTTGCTGGCGGCTTCGCACCTGTTCTGCTTCGCGCGCCTCTTTTTCTGCCCGGGCGCGGGCCGCCGCTTCAGCGCGGGCGAGGCGATCGCGCAGGCGCGATTCGTTCTGTCGCAATTCGCTCAGCTGCGCCTGACCCTGCTGTATAGAAGACTCCAGCCCTGACAGCGTCTTTTTACGCTCGTTGCGCGCCTGTTCAAGCTTCGCCTGCTGCGCCTGCTGCTCATAAAGCAGCGTTTGCTGCTGGGTCTGCTTCTCTTCCAGCTCCGCTTTTTGCGAGGCGACCTCTTCGCGGGTTTGCTTTAGCTGCGCGATAGTCTCCTGACGCGCCTCGTTAAGATAGCCGAAATAGGCCTGCAGCCGCTGACCGCGCTGGCTCTCCTCACCGCTCAGGATCATCTGTAAACCGCTGTGCTGGCCCTGACGGAACGAAGCGTCAAGCTGGGCCGCCAGGTTGCGTTCCTGCGAGGCTTTTTGCTGTTCGAGTTTCGCTATGGAGGCGTTCATCTCGTCAATCTGGCGATTGAGCTGCGTCAGGGTGCTTTGCGTTTCACGCAGTTTGCGGGCTGCGGCGGCAATCGCCTGCTCCTGCTCTTTTAACTGGGCGAGCAGCTTAGCGCGTTGCTGCTGCTGCTGGCGTACCGCGCGCTCTTTGGCGGCGATATCCTGCTGAATGGATTTAAGTTGATCGCGGTCATCCGCGTGGGCGGAAAGCGGACATAACAATACGCCAGCGCTGAGCGCGCTGGCGTAGATCAGAGACCGCAGCGAATGCCGTTTCGGCTGTGCGGCCCATGTTATTGAAAAAATCGCCTTTCCCCTCATGGGGAGGGATTATTCCACGATGAACAGCGGCTTGCCAGTCATCTCTTGCGGGATTTCCATACCCATCAGGGCGAGCATGGTCGGCGCGATATCGGAAAGCTTACCGCCTTCCACTGCTTTCAAGTGCTTATCGCCAACGTAAATCAGCGGCACCGGCAGGTTTGTGTGCGCCGTATGCGCCTGGCCGGTAGACGGGTCGCGCATCTGCTCGGCATTGCCGTGGTCAGCAGTAATTAGCAACTGGCCACCTGCGGAGCTGACAGCGTCAGTCACCTGCGCGATGCAGCGGTCCAGCGCTTCTACGGCCTGCACGGTGGCGTCGAATACGCCGGTATGCCCGACCATGTCGCCGTTCGGGTAGTTACAGATGATGGCGTCGTAGTTGCCGCTCTTGATGGCCGCGACCAGCTTTTCAGTCAGCTCTGCGGAGCTCATTTCCGGTTGCAGGTCATAGGTGGCGACTTTCGGTGAATTAATCAGCGTGCGATCTTCGCCCGGGAACGGTTCTTCCACGCCGCCGTTAAAGAAGAAGGTAACGTGCGCATATTTTTCCGTTTCAGAGATACGCAACTGCGTTTTGTTATGCTTAGCCATCCATTCGCCAAAGGTATTGGCAAGGGAAGCGGGAGGATAGGCGCAGGCGGTTTTGATATCCGCTGCGTACTCGGTGAGCATGACAAACTCGCTGAATTTAACCACTTTTTTACGGGCGAAACCGTCGAAGTTAGCGTTTACAAACGCACGGGTGATTTGGCGGGCGCGGTCGGCGCGGAAGTTCATGAAAATCAGCGCATCGCCATCTTCCATGGCGGAATCGCAATCGCCTGCTTTGCGGATGACGGTTGGTTTAACAAATTCGTCGTTTTCGTCGCGGGCGTAAGCCGCCGCCAGTCCCGCCACCGCGCTTTCCGCCTGATACTCGCCCTGTGCCTGAGTCAGCAGGTCATACGCCAGCTCAACGCGCTCCCAGCGATTATCGCGATCCATTGCAAAGTAACGACCAATAATCGTCGCTACGCGACCTTTGCCCAGCGAGGCGAATTTCGCTTCAAACGCTTTCAGGGAGGATTCAGCGCTGCGCGGCGGCGTATCGCGTCCGTCCAGGAAGGCGTGCAGGAAAATTTTCTCTGCGCCGCGCGCGGCGGCAAGCTCCGCCATCGCCATAATATGATCTTCATGGCTGTGCACGCCGCCTGCCGAGAGCAGACCCATAATATGCACCGCTTTGCCTGCGGCGACAGCTTTATCCACCGCACCGGTCAGCACCGGGTTGCTGAAGAAAGTACGTTCTTTAATTTCAACGTCGAGACGGGTTAAATCCTGATAAACGATGCGGCCCGCCCCGAGATTAACGTGACCGACTTCAGAGTTGCCCATCTGGCGGTCCGGCAAGCCCACTTCCAGCCCGGAGGCGTCGATAAGCGTATGCGGGCGAGTGGCCCACAACGCGTCCATCACCGGCGTTTTGGCGTTAAAAATAGCGTTATCCTGCTGATCTTCACGGTAGCCGTAGCCATCCAGAATCACCAGCACCATTGGTTTTTTAGAACCCGACATTGTGACAACCTCATACGCTAAAGACAAAAATTGGCGTAACTTTACTACACCGCAACGCGCCAGATAGCCGCAGGAGATCAAAGAAAAGGGCCGGTCGGCGAGCGCTTTTCGGCGCTTTTTGCCATTTTTTTCGTAACGCGCCGCAGAAAACGCAGAACCTCTCTTCCACTGGCTGTAATTGCCACAACGCGCAGGTATACTCCTCACCTGATTTTTTTTTCACTCACATCGGGAGTCCGTACCCCCCATGCAAGAAATTATGCAATTCGTTAGCCGTCACCCCATACTTAGTATCGCGTGGATTGCGTTACTGGCGGCGGTGATTTACACCACTTTCAAAGGGCTGACCTCCAAAGTGAAGGTCATCACCCGTGGTGAAGCCACACGTTTAATCAATAAAGAAGATGCTGTGGTGGTGGATATTCGCCAGCGCGACGACTTCCGCAAAGGGCACATCTCCGGCGCCGTTAATGTGCTGCCGAACGAGATTAAAGCCGGCAACGTTGGCGAACTGGAAAAGCATAAAGCTAAACCGATTATCGTCACTGACGCCAGCGGAATGGCGGCCCAGGAATCCGCTTCGTTGCTGAACAAAGCAGGCTTCGAGCAGGTCTACGTGCTGAAAGAGGGCGTAGCGGGCTGGAGCGGCGAAAATCTGCCGCTGGTGCGTGGTAAATAACTTACAAGAGGTAACGTCATGGCCAACATTGAAATGTACACCAAAGCCACCTGTCCTTACTGCCACCGTGCAAAGGCGCTGCTGACCAGCAAGGGAGTGACTTTTATCGAGTTGCCTATTGATGGCGATGCCGCAAAGCGCGAAGAGATGATTAAGCGCAGCGGACGCACTACCGTGCCACAGATTTTTATTGACGCGCAGCACATCGGCGGCTGCGATGACTTGTATGCACTGGACGCACGTGGTGGACTCGATCCGCTTCTGCGCTGATGCGTTTTAGCCGTGACGGCAATTTTAAGGACATAACGTAAAAGGGTTCACTCATGTCAGAACAAAACAACACTGAAATGACCTTTCAGATTCAACGTGTTTATACCAAGGATATCTCTTTTGAAGCACCCAATGCCCCGCACGTGTTTCAGAAAGACTGGCAGCCGGAAGTCAAACTGGATCTGGATACCGCTTCCAGCCAGCTGGCTGACGATGTGTTTGAAGTGGTGCTGCGCGTCACGGTAACGGCTACGCTTGGCGAAGAAACCGCTTTCCTGTGTGAAGTGCAGCAGGCGGGCATCTTCTCCGTAGGCGGCATTGAAGGTACGCAGATGGCGCATTGCCTCGGTGCCTACTGCCCGAACATCCTGTTCCCGTACGCCCGCGAGTGCATCACCAACCTCGTTTCCCGCGGCACTTTCCCGCAGCTGAACCTCGCGCCGGTTAACTTCGATGCGCTGTTCATGAATTATTTACAGCAGCAGGCTGGCGAAGGTGCGCAAGACCATCAGGATGCCTGATGAACACCATTAATGCGTCAATGACAGTGATCGGTGCCGGCTCGTACGGCACCGCTCTCGCCATCACCCTGGCGAGGAACGGCCACCACGTTGTGCTGTGGGGCCATAACCCGGATCACATCGCTACGCTGCAGGCAGAGCGCTGCAACGCGGCTTTCCTCCCTGATGTGCCTTTTCCTGATACGCTCCATCCTGAAAGCGACCTGGCCGCCGCGCTGGCCGCCAGCCGCAATATTCTGGTGGTGGTGCCAAGCCATGTCTTTGATCAGGTTCTGCGTCAGATAAAACCGTTGATGCGCCCGGATGCCCGTCTGGTATGGGCAACTAAAGGGCTGGAAGCGGAAACAGGGCGTCTGTTGCAGGATGTCGCACGCGAAGCGCTCGGCGACGACATTCCGCTGGCGGTGATTTCCGGGCCGACCTTTGCGAAGGAGCTGGCCGCAGGGTTGCCAACCGCCATTTCTCTCGCTTCTACCGATGACGCTTTTGCAAACGATCTGCAAGAGCTGCTGCACTGCGGTAAAAGCTTCCGCGTTTACATCAACACCGATTTTATCGGCGTGCAATTGGGCGGCGCGGTGAAGAACGTCATCGCTATCGGCGCCGGGATGTCTGACGGCATCGGCTTTGGGGCGAATGCGCGCACGGCGCTTATTACGCGCGGTCTGGCGGAAATGACCCGTCTGGGCGAGGCGTTAGGTGCAGACCCGAGCACCTTTATGGGTATGGCTGGTCTGGGCGACCTGGTGCTGACCTGTACCGACAACCAGTCACGCAACCGCCGTTTCGGCATGATGCTCGGCCAGGGGATGGACGTGCAAGGCGCGCAGGCGCAGATCGGTCAGGTGGTCGAAGGTTATCGCAATACCAAAGAGGTGCGTGAACTGGCGGCCCGCTATGGCGTCGAAATGCCAATAACCGAGGAAATTTATCAGGTATTGTATTGCGGAAAAAATGCTCGCGAGGCAGCATTAACGCTGCTGGGTCGTGCGCGCAAGGATGAGCGAAGCAGTCACTGACGGAACGTCCGTAATTATAAAGCGCGCCGGTAACATAGCTTACCGGCCGCCGTTTGTTTGTCTGGAGAAAGCAATGCCGTGTGAAGAACTGGGTCTGGTCTGGAATAACATCAAAGCCGAAGCGCGTGCGCTTGCTGACTGTGAGCCGATGTTGGCCAGTTTCTATCATGCTACCTTGCTCAAGCATGAAAATCTCGGCAGCGCCCTGAGCTACATGCTCGCCAACAAACTGGCTTCGCCCATTATGCCTGCTATCGCCATTCGTGAAGTGGTGGAAGAAGCGTATGCCGCCGACCCGGAAATGATCGCCTCCGCCGCCTGTGATATTCAGGCTGTCCGCACTCGCGATCCGGCGGTAGATAAATACTCAACGCCGCTGCTTTATCTTAAAGGCTTTCACGCCCTTCAGGCTTACCGCATCGGCCACTGGTTGTGGAACCAGGGACGCCAGGCGCTGGCGATTTTCCTGCAAAACCAGGTATCGGTTTCTTTCCAGGTGGATATCCACCCCGCAGCGAAAATTGGCCGCGGCATCATGCTCGACCACGCGACAGGCATTGTGATCGGCGAAACGGCGGTAGTGGAAGATGATGTCTCCATTCTGCAATCCGTCACGCTCGGCGGTACGGGTAAAACCACCGGCGATCGCCATCCGAAAATCCGCGAAGGGGTAATGATTGGCGCAGGCGCGAAAATTCTCGGTAATATCGAGGTGGGCCGCGGCGCGAAAATCGGCGCAGGTTCAGTCGTGCTGCAACCTGTTCCACCCCACACCACGGCGGCAGGCGTGCCGGCGCGTATTGTGGGTAAACCAGAAAGCGATAAACCGTCCATGGATATGGATCAGCATTTCAATGGTATCAACCACGGTTTTGAATACGGCGACGGTATTTGAAATTCAGTTCTGAGCGCCTGAAAGAAAAGGCGCTCATCTTTACCGGCTAGCTGCGTAAAACCGCGCCCGGATATCCCATCTGACGCCACGCTTCATAGACTACTACCGAAACCGAATTCGACAGATTCATGCTGCGGCTGTCCGGCATCATCGGAATGCGAATTTTTTGCTCTTTCGGCAGCGCGTCGAGAATCGTTGCGGGGAGCCCGCGTGTTTCCGGACCAAACAGCAGATAATCGCCTGCCTGATAGCTCACCGCGCTATGCGCAGGGGTGCCCTTGGTTGTTAAGGCAAACAGGCGCTGCGGCTTTTCCGCTTCGAGAAACGCGGCATAATCGTGATGGCGGGTGACGGCGGTAAATTCATGATAGTCCAGTCCGGCGCGGCGCAGGCGTTTGTCATCCCAGGTAAACCCCATCGGCTCAATAATATGCAACCGAAAGCCGGTATTGGCGCACAGGCGGATAATGTTGCCGGTATTAGGTGGGATTTCAGGTTCAAACAAGACGATATTCAGCATACAACTCCCCTTTACGAGGGGCGCAGAATAACAGAATTGGCGGATGGGAGACACACGCGCCGGCACCACTTTCTTCAAAGGCAAAGACTGATGGCTCCCTCCCGGCTTTGCGAGGGAGCCGCGTCTCAGGATCGTTGGTAGAGCGGCAGCCAGAGCGTCAGACGCAAGCCGCCAAGCGGGCTGTCGTCCGCTTTCACCCAGCCGCGATGCTGCTGAATCGCCGTTTCGACAATCGCCAGACCCAGCCCGGTACCGCCAGATTCACGGTCGCGCGCCTCATCGGTACGGTAGAACGGCCGGAAGATTTGCTCTCTGTCTTCGGGGCTGACGCCAGGGCCGTCATCGTCAACGTTAATGGTGATGCCCTGTTTATCTACCGAAAACGCCACGGCAATCTTGGTGTGCGAGTAGCGCAGCGCGTTGCGGACAATATTTTCCAGCGCGCTTTCCAGCGCGTTTGGGTTGCCATAAAGCGGCCAGGGTCCTGGCGGATAGGTCACTTCAAACGTTTTACCCATCTGTTCAGCTTCAAACGCCGCATTATCAAGCACTTCATTCCAGAGCTGATTCGCCTTCATGGTTTCGCTAACCAGCGCGTTCTTCTGCTGATTACGCGACATCACCAGCAGATCGTTAATCATGCTGTCAAGCCGCTGGGCTTCAGTCTCTATGCGCTCCAGCTCTTTGCTTTCGCCGCTGCGACGGCGCAATAGGGCGGTGCCAAGCTGCAGGCGCGTGAGCGGCGTACGCAGTTCGTGCGAGATATCGGAAAGCAGGCGCTGTTGGGTCGTCATCATGCGCTCCAGCGCCGTGACCATCTGGTTAAAGCTGGCCCCCGCAGCGATAAATTCCTGCGGGCCTGCTTCGAGCTCCGGATGCTGCCGCAGGTTGCCGCGGGCTACTTCGTCGGCTGCGTTTTTAAGCTTGCGGGCCGGGCGTGCCAGGCTCCAGGCGAGCCATAACAACAGCGGCGCGCTCACCAGCATCGTCACGATAAGCAGCAGCAACGGCCTGTCGAACAGCAGATTAATAAAGTCAGATTGCGAACTGCTTGCCGGGCGAATGAGGTAAAGCTGATAGTTATCTTCGCCATCGCGCACCGAAAACGGCCCAACCAGCTCAACGCGGCCATATTTTTTCTTTTGCGGGTGATCGGCGTTATCAGACTGACCAATAAAGTTGCGAATTATCTGCATTTCATTGCGTTCTGCGCCGATAACGCGACCTTCGCTGGTCACCAGCAACAGGCGCTGCCCCGGCGGCGCCCATTTATCGATGGCGCGAAAAAGACGGCGCCACCACATCAGATCGTTCGGCGGGTCGTTTTCCAGCTCGGCTTCAACATGCTGCTCAATCATTACGCCCTGACGCTGTTCGCTTTCCAGCAGTTCCGTCATCTGACGGGTGTCCAGCTTTGGCAGCATCAATACCAGCATCAATACCAGCGCCAGCGTTAACCAGAAAATGGCGAAGATGCGGGCGGTAAGGCTGCCTATCATGAAGTCGCCACCATCAGGTAGCCGCGACCGCGCAAGGTTTTAAACCAGGGATGACCATCTTTGCGATCCGGCAATTTGCGGCGCAGGTTGGAGATATGCATATCAATGGCGCGGTCGAACGGCGTCAGGCGCTTGCCAAGCACTTCCTGGCTTAAATGTTCGCGCGAAACCACCTGGCCCAAATGCTGAGCCAGCAGGTAGAGCAGGGTAAATTCGGTGCCGGTCAGCTCCAGGGTCTGGCCGTCGAAACTCGCCTCCTGGCGTCCAGGATTGAGGCTTAACGCGTCAACTTCCAGCGTCGGCGAGCCGCTGTCGCTGTTTTGCTGCTGCTCGCTCCAGTGCGAGCGGCGCAAAATAGCGCGGATGCGTGCGACCAGTTCGCGGTCATTAAACGGTTTAGGGAGATAGTCATCGGCGCCGAGTTCAAGGCCCAGCACGCGGTCCAGCTCGCTGCCTCGGGCGGTGAGCATAATAACGGGAGTCTGGTGAGTCTGGCGCAATTCTTTAAGCGTATCGATACCATTTTTTTTCGGCATCATTACGTCAAGCAAAAGCAGGTCAATGCTGTCATCCAGGAGGTCGAGCGCCTGCTCCCCGTCATGGGCAACGAGTACGTTAAAGCCTTCCATGTCGAGCAATTCCTTTAACAGGGAAGTCAGCTCGCGGTCATCATCAACTAACAAAATTTTATTCATTGTTAAGTACCTCCGAGGCAGAAATTACGTCATCAAGGCTCGCTAATCCATGACTTTACGTTGTTTTACACCCCCTGACGCTTGTTTGCAGCCCAAATCGTAGACTCATTTTCGTGGAATCGCAGCACACAAGTTTTTCAGGAGTCAGTGATGCGCAAAGTTACTACTGCCGTCATGGCCTCAACACTGGCGTTAGGTGCCTTGGCCAGCCAGGCTGCTGAAGTCGTAAACGGCGATAACTGGCATCCGGCTGAAGCGCTTTCACAACGTAATAGTGTGCAGAGCCATATGTTTGACGGCATCAACCTGACAGAGCAACAGCGTCAGCAAATGCGGGACCTGATGCAGCAGGCGAGGCACGAGCAGCCCCCTGTTAATGTTAGTGAAATGGACACCATGCACAGGCTGGTGACCGCAGAAAATTTTGATGAAAACGCTGTGCGCGCTCAGGCAGAAAAGATGGCGCAGGAACAGGTCGTCCGCCAGGTCGAAATGGCGAAGGTGCGAAACCAGATGTTCCGCCTGTTAACGCCCGAGCAGCAAGCGGTTTTAAATGAGAAGCATAAGCAACGTATGCGACAGCTTCGTGAAGTGGCGCAGGTCCACAGGCCCGACACGCCACCTGACATTTTTAGTAGCAGTACCCGTAGTAACCAGTAACAACCCTGTTTTCCTTGCCATAGACACCATCCCTGTCTTCCCCCTCATGACGAGGGGGTTTTTTTTGTCTTTTTTCCGCACCCGCCATGGGCTTAACCTGTTAAGTTCAGAAAAGATAGCGGCGGCCGTGCGTCATAGATGAAAATACAGCAAGAATGGTCTTTTTCCTTCGCGAGAACAGACGTACTGCAGTGCGCTTTTTTTCACCTTTGTGTGCAAGGCTATCCGTTATACTTGCCGCTTAAGGTGCTGGAGTCGTTATGGTTCATAATTATGCGCAACTGGTAAACCGGGCCGCTGTCGCCGCCACGGTCATGGCTTCGCTGCTGCTGATCATCAAAATTTTCGCCTGGTGGTATACCGGTTCTGTCAGCATTCTGGCGGCGCTTGTGGATTCGCTTGTGGATATCGCCGCCTCGCTCACTAACCTGCTGGTGGTGCGCTATTCCCTGCAGCCTGCGGATGAAGAACATACCTTCGGCCATGGGAAAGCGGAGTCTCTGGCGGCGCTGGCGCAAAGCATGTTTATTTCCGGATCCGCCCTGTTCCTCTTTTTAACCAGCATCCAGCATCTGGCGCAGCCGGAGCCTATGAACGAACCGGGCGTGGGGATGGTCGTCACCCTTATCGCGCTCGTTAGCACATTGTTGCTGGTGACGTTCCAGCGCTGGGTTGTGCGTAAAACCCGCAGCCAGGCGGTACGCGCGGATATGCTTCACTATCAGTCTGATGTTATGATGAACGGCGCGATTCTGGTTGCGCTGGCGCTGTCGTGGTATGGCTGGCACCGTGCCGATTCGTTGTTCGCGCTCGGTATTGGCATCTATATTTTGTATAGTGCCTTACGAATGGGGTACGAGGCGGTGCAGTCTTTGCTGGATCGCGCTTTACCTGATAACGAACGTCAGGCAATCATTGATATCGTCTCCTCCTGGCCCGGCGTCAGAGGAGCGCACGATCTTCGCACGCGGCAGTCAGGGCCGACCCGCTTTATTCAACTTCATCTGGAAATGGAAGATAATTTGCCGCTTGTTCAGGCGCATTTGGTTGCTGAACAGGTGGAACAGGCGATTCTGACGCATTTTCCGGGGTCAGATGTGATTATTCACCAGGATCCTTGCTCGGTAGTACCCCAGCCGCAGCAGGGGCAGTTTGAACTTAAGTAAACCGCTGTTAACGCCCTCAGGCGCAGCCATTTTTGGTAAAAGTCAGTATCCTGTGGCCTGACCTGAATCAATTCAGCAGGAAACGCTTAAGTTACTATTTGCAGCATGGTCGGCCGTTTCGCCTGAGCGCGGCGGTATTCGGCAACAGAATTCATTTTGTATTCTACGTTCAGAGGTAGTCATGATTAAGAAAATCGGTGTGTTGACGAGTGGCGGTGATGCGCCGGGCATGAACGCTGCTATTCGTGGCGTGGTCCGTGCGGCTTTAACAGAAGGGCTGGAAGTATTCGGCATTTATGATGGCTACCTGGGCCTGTATGAAGACCGTATGGTTCAGCTCGACCGCTACAGCGTTTCCGACATGATCAACCGCGGTGGCACCTTCCTGGGCTCTGCGCGTTTTCCGGAGTTCCGTGAAGAGCGCATCCGCGCCGTGGCTATCGAAAACATGAAAAAACGCGGCATTGATGCGCTGGTGGTCATTGGCGGCGACGGCTCCTACATGGGCGCCAAGCGCCTGACCGAAATGGGCTTCCCGTGCATCGGCCTGCCGGGCACTATCGATAACGACGTAGCGGGCACGGATTACACTATCGGCTACTTCACCGCGCTGCATACCGTTGTTGAAGCGATTGACCGCCTGCGCGATACCTCTTCTTCTCACCAGCGTATCTCCATTGTAGAAGTGATGGGCCGTTACTGCGGCGACCTGACGCTGGCGGCAGCCATTGCGGGCGGCTGCGAGTTTATCGTGTTGCCGGAAGTGGAATTCAACCGTGAAGATCTGGTAGCGGAAATCAAAGCCGGCATCGCGAAAGGCAAAAAACACGCTATCGTCGCCATCACCGAGCATATCTGCGATATCGACGAACTGGCGAAGTATATTGAATCAGAAACGAAGCGCGAAACCCGCGCTACCGTGCTGGGCCATATTCAGCGCGGCGGCTCTCCGGTGCCTTACGACCGTATCCTGGCTTCCCGCATGGGCGCTTACGCTATCGAACTGCTGTTGCAGGGCCACGGCGGCCGCTGCGTGGGCATTCAGAACGAGAAGATGGTGCATCACGACATCATCGACGCTATCGAAAATATGAAGCGTCCGTTCAAAGGCGACTGGCTGGAGTGCGCCAAAAAGCTCTACTAAGTTAGTAAAAAGCCGGGGAAACCCGGCTTTCTTTTTCTTTGTGATATTCCTCGCAGTTATAGCCAATCTTTTTTTATTCTTTAATCAACGCAGCGCTTTCTGGCACGCTCTTTTCATCACAACATAACTTTTGAGAGAACGTGCGATGAACAAGTGGGGAGTAGGGTTAACATTACTGTTGGCGTCGACGAGCGTACTGGCGAAGGATATCCAGTTATTAAACGTCTCCTACGACCCAACTCGTGAACTGTACGACGCTTATAACAAAGCGTTCAGCGCGCACTGGAAGCAAGAAACCGGCGATAACGTCACTATTCGGCAGTCGCACGGCGGTTCCGGCAAACAGGCGACCTCGGTAATTAACGGTATCGAGGCGGATGTGGTGACTCTCGCGCTGGCCTATGACGTAGACGCCATCGCAGAACGTGGCCGCATCGATAAAAACTGGATCCAGCGTCTGCCGGACAACTCGGCGCCTTACACCTCTACCATCGTTTTCCTGGTGCGTAAGGGCAACCCGAAACAGATCCACGACTGGAACGACCTGATTAAGCCGGGCGTATCGGTGATTACGCCGAACCCGAAAAGCTCCGGCGGCGCTCGCTGGAACTATCTGGCTGCATGGGGCTATGCCCTGCATCAGAACAACGGCGATCAGGCCAAAGCGCAGGATTTCGTCAAAGCGCTCTATAAAAACGTTGAAGTGCTCGACTCCGGCGCGCGTGGTTCAACGAACACCTTCGTCGAACGTGGCATTGGCGATGTGCTGATCGCCTGGGAGAACGAAGCGCTGCTGGCGGCCAACGAGCTGGGTAAAGATAAGTTTGAAATCGTCACGCCGAGCGAGTCTATCCTTGCTGAACCGACCGTTTCCGTCGTGGATAAAGTGGTCGATAAAAAAGGCACCAAAGCGGTGGCGGAGGCTTACCTGAAATACCTCTACTCGCCGGAAGGCCAGGAAATTGCGGCGAAAAACTTCTATCGCCCGCGTGATCCGGCGGTAGCGAAGAAGTATGAAAATGAATTCCCGAAACTGAAGCTGTTCACCATTGATGATGTCTTCGGTGGCTGGACAAAAGCGCAGAAAGCGCACTTCGCTAACGGCGGCACTTTCGATCAGATCAGTAAACGCTAAGCATCACGGGCCACAGGGAGGTGGCAATCCAGAAAACAAGGCGGGTAAGCGTGGCGCTACCCGCTTTTTCTTGCCCTACGCCCCGTTAAACCCTCAATGGCCGCCTTAAACGTTTATTTCGCTCATGCCTGCGACTTTTTTGCGCTACGCTCTCACTCTTAAAAAGAAAAAGGACGAAGCATGAAGCGAACGCTGTACGTCACCGGCGTGCTCTTTGCCTTACTGGCAGCAGGGGCTGCGCTGGCCTGGCATCATTTCAAACCTGGTAACCCCGACGTGCTGCGGCATATTGTGACCGCACAGTGCGTACCCCATCAGCAGCGCGAAAATAATCCGGCTCCCTGCGCGCAGGTCAATCTTGCAGATGGCTATGCGGTGCTGAAAGACCGCAACGGGCCGCTCCAGTATTTATTGTTGCCAACCTATCGCATCAACGGTATGGAAAGCCCGCTGCTGCTTGAGGCGAGAACGCCGGATTTTTTCTGGCAAGCCTGGCAGGCGCGACGTTTCATCAGTGAAAAACGCGGCGAGAAAGTGCCGGATGAAGCGATATCCCTGACCATAAACTCCCGGCTGGGGCGCACGCAAAACCATCTGCATATTCATATCTCTTGCCTGCGCCCGGACGTGCGCCAGCGTCTCAATGAGAGCGTTCACCAGATAAGCAGCCAGTGGCAACCTTTTCCCGGCGGCCTGCGCGGCCACGATTACCTGGCGCGGCGCGTGACGGAGCCAGAACTTTCAAGGCGCAGCCCGTTTATGATGCTGGCAGAAGAGGTGCCGCAGGCGCGAGGCCATATGGGGCGTTACGCGCTGGCGGTGGCGAAGCAAAACGATGGCTCGTTTATCTTGCTGGCGACGGCGCGCAACCTGCTCGACTTCAACCTGGCTTCGGCGGAAGAGATTCAGGATCACGACTGCGGCATCCTCAATTCTCAGGGGTAAAGCCGCGTTTACTTAGCAGTGCGGCAGTGTAAACTTGCCTGAATTTTCAACAGGAGACAGGTATGTCGCACTGGTTTTCTCACCCTCTGTTTCTGCCCACGCTGGTTATTTTTATCACTATTATCCTGTGGGCGACCTCGCTGCTGGCGGAGTTTATTACCGCGCTGCTGTTTTTCACGGTAGCGATGATGTTAAAAATCGCCCCGCCGGAGACCATCTTCAGCGGTTTTGCCTCCTCCGCTTTCTGGCTGGTGTTCAGCGGCTTCGTGCTCGGCGTGGCTATCCGTAAAACCGGTCTGGCCGACCGGGCCGCCAGGGCGTTGTCGGCGCGGCTTACCGGCGAATGGTGGCAGATGGTCGGCAGCGTTGTGTTGCTGAGCTACGCGCTGGCGTTTGTGATGCCTTCAAACATGGGACGCATCGCGCTGCTCATGCCGATTGTGGCGGCGATGGCGAAGCGCGCCGGCGTGGAAGAGGGCACGCGCGGCTGGTACGGGCTGGCGCTGGCGGTGGGGTTCGGCACTTTTCAGCTCTCCGCCACCATTCTGCCCGCCAACGTGCCGAACCTGGTGATGAGCGGTGCGGCGGAAGGCTCTTACGGCCTGCACCTTAACTATCTCCCCTATCTGCTGTTGCATACCCCGGTACTCGGTCTTCTCAAAGGGATGATATTGGTTGCGCTTATCTGCTGGTTGTTTCCGGGCAAAGCGCAGCCACCGCAGCATTTGCCGCCCACGCAGCCGATGAGCGGCGCGGAAAAGCGGCTCGCCTGGCTGCTGCTGGTAGTGTTAGCGCTGTGGGTAACCGAAAGCTGGCACGGCATCGGCCCTGCCTGGACCGGCCTTGCCGCAGCCGTCGTTACGCTGCTGCCGCGCGTGGGTTTTATCTCGGGCGAAGAATTTTCCAGCGGTGTGAATATGCGCACCTGCATTTACGTTGCGGGCATTCTCGGGCTTGCTACCACGGTAACGCAAACCGGGCTTGGCCGCGCGGTGGGCGAAGCGCTGCTGCACGTGATGCCGCTTGATCCGGACAAGCCTTTCACCAGCTTTGCGGCGCTGACGGGCATTACCACGGCGCTGAATTTCATTATGACCGCGAACGGCGTACCGGCGCTTTATACCACGCTCGCGCAAAGCTTTTCGCAGGCGACAGGTTTTCCGCTGCTCTCTGTGATTATGATTCAGGTGTTGGGCTATTCAACACCGCTGCTGCCTTATCAAGCCTCGCCGATAGTGGTGGCGATGGCGCTTGGCAAAGTGCCTGCCCGGGCGGGCATGAAGCTCTGTCTGTGGCTGGCGGTCGCGACCTTTCTGATTCTGCTGCCGCTGGATTACGGCTGGTTTCAACTACTTGGCAAGCTCTGAAATAAAAAGCCCGGCAGCGATGCGCTTGCCGGGCTTTAAGCCGTGGGGCGGATAAACGACGCGATTACGCTTGCTTAGCTTCCGCCGCCGCTTTCACGATGACAGCGAAAGCATCCGCTTTCAGCGACGCGCCGCCTACCAGCGCGCCGTCGATATCCGGCTGCGTGAACAGCTCAGCGGCGTTAGCAGCGTTTACGGAGCCGCCGTACTGAATGATGACCTGCTCAGCGATTTTAGCGTCGGCTTTAGCGATATGGTCGCGGATGAACTTGTGTACCGCCTGCGCCTGCGCCGGCGTAGCGGATTTGCCGGTACCGATAGCCCATACCGGTTCGTAAGCAATCACTACGCCTTCGAAAGCGGCTGCGCCCTGCGTTTTCAGCACGGCGTCGATCTGACGAGCGCAAACTTCTTCCGTTTTACCCGCTTCGTTTTCCGCTTCGGTTTCACCAATGCACAGCACCGGCACCAGACCCTGCTCTTTCAGCACGGCGAATTTTTTGGCGATGAACTCGTCAGACTCCGCGTGGTAGGTGCGACGCTCGGAGTGGCCGATAATGATGTACTTCGCGCCGATATCTTTCAGCATTTCAGCGGAAGTTTCGCCGGTGAAGGCGCCGGACAGGTTTACGTCAACGTTCTGCGCGCCAAGAATGATATGGCTGCCTGCAGCGGCCTGCTTCGCCAGATCCAGGTACATCGCTGGCGGGGCGATTGCCACGTCGCAGCCGGTTACGCCCGCCAGTTCTTTACGCAGGTTGCCGATAAGCTCGTTAACCATGTGGCGGTTGCCGTTGAGTTTCCAGTTACCCATCACTAAAGGATGTCGCATTTTTATTCTCCACGCGCTAGGCGAATTAAGGAATATTGCTGCCCTTCAGGGCAGCGCGGTCTGTGAAACAGTATAGAGATTCGCGTACGGAAAGGCTTTGCTTTTTGTCATTTATTGTTGCCTTCCAGAGTATCCGTAAGTGCAAGCTTAATCGGTTCAACAGCGAAAGTTAGCCCCTTTTCGCCGCTATCTGAAACCACATAGCGAATCGCTCCTTCCGTCTGGCTAAAGTAGCGCTGGTTTTTCCCGGCGCTCAGCAAACGCGTCAGCCGCGCCTGGCTTTGCGCAGCCGATAGCCCCGGCGTAAAGCTTCTTAATACCGCCGCCATATACTGCAACGCTTTCGCTCTGGCGGCTTTCTGTTCCGGCCCCTGAATCGGCAGCCAGGTTATCTGCATACTTTTAATTTTTAACGTGCCGCGCTCAAGCGCCGTTGAGGCATACAGGTTTTCATTGATTTTGGTCGCCGCCCGGGTGAGGTTCGTTTTATCGCGGCTGGTTTCAATGGCGCGAAATTCATTCAGCGGTAAACCAGGGTTGGTAGTATTGAAACTTTCCCGGAAGCGGGAGATGGTGATATCAAATACGGGCGCGCCTGGCAGCAGATAGGGCGCGGCGGGCGTCTCGCTTTCTTCCGGCGTCAGCGGATCGGCATGGCCTGCCGCCAGCGGCAGTATCAACAATAAGGCATAAGGCAGAAACTTCATGACACCCACTCCCGGTTGCTTGTCACAGCGATTAAAACGAGAAGCGGCGGCCTTGTCAAAAAGGCGTCGCGCCAGGGTAAACTACGCGGCATTACGATAAAAGGAAGATGGCATGACCTTACAGCAATGGTTATTTTCGTTTAAGGGCCGCATTGGCCGCCGTGATTTCTGGGTATGGGTCGTTTTATGGCTGGTCGCCATGACGGCGCTGTTTATGCTGGCAGGCAACGATATGCTGAATTCGCAAACGGCGGCGTTTATGCTGGTTTGCCTGCTGTGGCCAACCGCGGCGGTGATGGTAAAACGTCTGCACGATCGGGGGAAATCGGGCGCATGGGCGTTTTTATTCATCCTCGCGTGGATGCTGCTGGCAGGCAACTGGGCCATACTGGCCGGCGTCTGGCAGTGGGCCGTGGGGCGCTTTATCCCCACGCTGATTATTGTGATGTTGGTCATCGAACTGGGCGCCTTTATCGGCACCCAGGGCGAAAACAAGTACGGCAAAGAGACGCTGGATGTGAAATACCGCTGAGATTACCAGTAATGCTCGGCCGTCATGTGGCCCGGACGACGACGCAAATGTTTGGTCATCTGCCGGGTATCTTTTAACAGCTGTTGGGTATCGCGCACCATTTGCGGATTGCCGCAGAGCATTACATGGCTGGTTTGCGTATCCATCGGCAGCCCGACCGCGTCTTCCAGCGCGCCGCTGCTAATAAGCGCAGGCACGCGCCCTGTAAGCGACCCTGCCACTTCTTCGCGGCTCACCACAGTCTGAATGCGCAGCTTGCCTTCATAGCGCTGCTGTAGCACCAGCATCAGCGGCAAATAGCTTAAATCTTGCGCATAGCGCACGGCATGCACCAGCACGATATTGTTAAAGCGGTCCAGATCTTTGCCTTCCTGCAAAATGGAAAGATAGGGGCCGATGGCCGTCCCCGTGGCCAGCATCCACAGCGTTTCGCATTCCGGCACCTCTTCCAGCACGAAAAAGCCCGCCGCGTCGCTAACCAGCATCACTTCATCGCCAGGCTTCATGGCGTGCAGGCGCGGACTGAGCTTCCCCTCCGGCACGGTGACCAGATAAAACTCAAGGTCCGGATTGCCCGGCGCGTTGACGTAGGAATAGGCGCGCTGCACGCGTTCGCCGTCAATCTCCAGCGCCAGTTTGGTAAATTGGCCAGCAGTAAACGGCGCCACAGGCGCATGAACAATGAGAGAAAAAAGAGCATCGGTCCAGTGCTCAACCCGTACGACTTTACCGGTGACCCAATCCGCCATCTTGCACTCCTGTCATTACTTTTGCTTTATCTTCGCCAGGGGGAGCGGAGATTTCCAGCCCGCCGGGGCCGGAAAGCTCATTCAGACAAATGTCTTAAAGTATATGCGTTTGTACGTCCGGATCTTTGCGATCCAGGTAATGGATTGATTTTATGCGGCGAATGGTGCGGGATTTGCCCCGAATCAGCAGCGTTTCGGTGGTGGCGATATTGCCCTTGCGGCTGATGCCGTCAAGAAGATCGCCTTTGGTGATGCCGGTGGCGGAAAAAATCACGTTATCGCTGCGCGCCATCTCATCAAGCCGCAGTACTTTATCCGCTTCGATGCCCATCTGTCGGCAACGATCCAGCTCCTGCTCGCCAATGGCGCGGTTTTCCGGCGTATCGCCTTTTACCTGATGGCGCGCCAGCAGGCGGCCCTGCATATCGCCATCCAGCGCGCGGATAACGGCGGCGGAAACCACCCCTTCGGGCGCGCCGCCGATGCCGTAAAGCACATCCACTTCGCTATCTGGCATACAGGTGAGGATAGAGGCCGCCACATCGCCATCGGGAATCGCGAAAACGCGTACGCCCAGCTGCTGTAGCTCAGCGATAACCGCATCATGGCGCGGTTTCGCAAGCAGGGTGACGGTCAGTTCGCACAGCGGCTTATGTAGCGCGCTGGCGATGTTATAGAGATTTTGCGCAAGCGGCAGGTTAAGGTCGATAACGCCTTTCGCGCCAGGGCCGACAATCAGCTTTTCCATATACATATCCGGCGCGTTCAGGAAGCTGCCTTTATCGCCCACCGCCAGCACCGCCAGCGCGTTAGCCTGGCCCATCGCCGTCATGCGGGTGCCCTCGATAGGGTCGACGGCGATATCCACCGCGTCGCCTTTGCCGGTGCCCACCTGCTCGCCGATGTAGAGCATCGGCGCTTCGTCTATCTCTCCTTCGCCAATCACGATCCGCCCGTCGATATTGACCTGGTTGAGCATGATGCGCATGGCGTGCACCGCGGCGCCGTCAGCGGCGTTTTTATCGCCGCGGCCAAGCCATTTATAGCCCGCCAGCGCGGCGGCTTCCGTAACGCGGGAAAATTCGATAGCAAGCTCTCGTCTCATAACTCATTCTCACAAAGTAAATTGCGACGGAGTGTAGCACAGCGTGGGAAAGGCCTGATATTGGGCAGGATAGGCGCTGGGTAACGAGGTTACGCCACCGCCGGAGTCACTTTTTTTGAAATGCTTTTTTTAAGCTGATTTTAGAAATCAGCTCAGTCAGGGAGAGCACCATGGTGGAACGCAGGATCTGCTGATAACGCTGCTTTTGCATCGCCAGCAATTCCGTGTCGCCGCCTTCGATCAGGGTCGGCGCCGGCGGCAGCGCGGCTACGCAGTGCAGCTCGCCAAAAGGGCCGAGGATCTCGTCATCGGTAAAGAGATATTCGTTACCGTCATGATTCAGCTCTTCGCGCAGCGCCATCAGCAGCTCGCAATCTTCATATTCCGCACGGCTAATCACGCCAAGACCATAGATGAGCTTAAGACGAACGGAGAGATCGCCCAGCGGGCCATCGCCATCAAGCAGCGGTTCGACGGCATATTTCACCGCGTAGTCATCTTTGCGGAACACCTGAAGCACCAGGATATTTACCGCCTCGGTCAAAAGCTCCACGGCGGCAATCAACAGGCTTCTTACGGTTTTGCCAGCATTCAGACGCTCAAGCACTCGGTTTTCAAAGGCCTGTGTTTCTTCCATCGTTGCCTGCATATCTGACAATAAAACGCCGGGCGCAGACTCAGCCGCGCCCGGTACTCATTACGCTTTCGCGTTGTATTCTTTAATGATTTCAGCGACCACGTCGCTACCTGCGTCGAGGCCGGAAATCTGCACCAGCGTCTCTTTCGGGCCCTGTTTCTCAATAAGCTCAGCCAGCTCTTGCGCCTGCGGATCCTGCTCGCTGCGGTAGTGCATCGCGGCGGCAATCCCTTTCACCAGATTATGGTGAGGCAGATTGTATTCCAGCGTACCGAGCAGCGGTTTAATTAAGCGATCTCCGGCGTTCAGCTTGCGCAGCGGCTGACGGCCTACGCGCTCCACATCATCTTTCAGATACGGGTTTTCGAAGCGGCCAAGAATTTTTTCGATATAGGCCGCGTGCTTCGCGTCGTCAAAACCGTAGCGCTTGATCAGCACCGCGCCGCTCTCTTCCATCGCGCCTCTGACCACGAGGCGAATTTTCTCGTCCAGGATGGCGTCGCGAATGGTCTGATGACCGGTCAGTTTTCCGAGGTACGCGGTTATAGCATGTCCGGTGTTTAGCGTGAAGAGCTTACGCTCGACAAAAGCCATCAGGTTTTCGGTGGGCTCCATACCCGCAATGGCCGGCAGTTGGCCTTTGAATTGCGTTTTATCGACAATCCACTCGCTGAAGGTTTCTACGGTCACTTCCAGCGGGTCGCTGCTGGCGGAGGCGGCTGGCGGCACGATGCGGTCCACAGCGGAATCGACAAAGCCTACGTGATCTTCCATCCAGGCGATATTTTCCTGCGACAGCGCTTTCAGCACATGATCTTTTAACTGCGAGGTGCCGCGCACCATGTTTTCACACGCGATAATATTGAGCGGCTGGTTGTTGCCCTGCGCTTTGCGCTTTGCCAGGCCTTTGGCAATCGTCGGCGCGATACGCTCCAGGATTACCGGGCCGACCGCGGTGGTCACCAGGTCAACCTGCGCGATAAGGTCTACCACTTCTTCGCCCGCGCTGCTGACCGCGCTTACGCCCGATACGGTCTCGACCTGCTCCTGTTCGCCGACTACATGAACCTGGTAGCTGCGACGTGCGTTCAACGCGTCCAGCACCGCCTGGTTTACGTCGGCGAAAGTCAGTTCAATGCCCGCGTCCGCTAACAGTTTGCCGATAAAGCCACGTCCAATATTACCTGCGCCGAAATGTAATGCTTTCATTGTCTGAACCCTTCTTAAACTTGAGTCGTTCGCCCGAGAGGGCTGGGGAAAGAGGTGTTGCAGAAACTCCCTTTCCCTTGCCCTCTCCCGAGGGGGAGAGGGAAGGGTTGCCCTGGTGCAGGCAAAACCTTCAACGTTAAAAGGGAGAGGGACTGTCATCCTCTCCCTGATACATCAGGCCGCTTTTTTACCGGCCAGCAGATCAAGCACTTCCTGAACGTTGGTGGTGTGCGCCAGACGCTCAATTACGCTCTCATCATCCAGCGCGTTAGTCAGGCTGGTGATAACTTGGATATGTTCATTGTTACGCGCCGCGATGCCTATCACCAGCCGGGCGATATCGTCTTCTTCTTCGCCGAAGCGTACGCCCTGCGGATACTGGCAGAAGACGACGCCGGTTTTCAGTACGCGATCTTTCGCTTCAACAGTGCCGTGCGGAACGGCGATAGACTCGCCCAGGTAAGTCGGGGTCAGCTTTTCACGCTCCAGCATCGCCTCAACATATTCCGGCTGCACATAACCGCCTTTCACCAACTGCTCGCCTGCGAAACGGATAGCTTCTTCTTTGGTCGCCGCGGTACGGCCGAGGAAGATGTTTTCCGCGCCCAGCCTGAAGAGGTTGCTGCTGCTGTCGTCAAAGCTGTCCTGCAGGCTGGTGCGTACTTTCGCTTCGTTGTCAGTATGGCGCTGCGCGGCAACCAGACGTTCGGTCAGGTTGGTGTACAGGCCGCTGTCGAGGAAGTTGGTCAGCGAAATGTGCTGCGCCTGCGGCGCCTGGCGCATAGCGCGCTCGGTCAGGTCGCGGTGGGTAATGACCACGTCCACGTCCGACGGCAGACTGTTAATCGCGCTGTTGGTTACAGAGATATTGCTCAGGCCGGCATCCTGCACTTTCTTACGCAGCACGCCCGCGCCCATGGCGCTGGAGCCCATACCGGCGTCGCAGGCGACGATGATTTTACGCACGTGGCTCAGGTCGTTAGTCACATCGCCAGCGGCCAGCGGGGTGGCTGCCGTCGCGCCTTTGGACTGCGCTTTCATATCGTGCATGCGACGGGTCGCCGCTTCCAGATCGTCTTCTTCTTTCACCTTGCTGGTTTTCAGCAGGATAGAGGAGATAACGAAGGAAACCGCCATGGCCGCAAAGATAGCCGCGAGGTTTGCAAAGTAAGCGCCTTTCGGCGTCATCGCCAGCACCGCCAGGATAGAACCCGGAGAAGCCGGAGAAACCAGGCCGCCGTTCAGCACGCTCAGGGTGAACACGCCGGTCATACCGCCGAGGATAACGGCGATCAGCAGACGCGGGTTCATCAGCACGTACGGGAAGTAGATTTCGTGGATACCGCCCAGGAAGTGGATGATAGCCGCGCCGCCAGCAGACTGTTTAGCGCTGCCGCGACCGAAGAAAATGTAAGCCAGCAGCACGCCCATCCCCGGACCCGGGTTAGCTTCAATCAGGAAGAAGATAGACTTGCCGAGTTCATGAGACTGCTGAATGCCCAGCGGCGAGAAGATGCCGTGGTTGATGGCGTTGTTAAGGAACAGGATTTTCGCCGGCTCAACAAAGATGGACGCCAGCGGCAGCATGTCGTGAACCACCATGAAGTTGACGCCCGCAGCCAGCGCTTTGGAGAGAACTTCAACGGCCGGACCGATGCCAAGGAACGCCAGAATCGCCAGGATCATACCGATGATGCCGGCGGAGAAGTTGTTCACCAGCATTTCGAAGCCGGATTTGATTTTGCCGTCAACCCAGTTGTCGAAATGTTTAATGGCCCAGCCGCCCAGCGGGCCGGCGATCATCGCGCCGAGGAACATCGGCATGTCGGCGCCGACGATAACGCCCATGGTCGTGATAGCGCCTACTACGCCGCCGCGGTCGCCGCCAACCAGACGGCCGCCGGTATAACCGATAAGCAGGGGCAGCAGATAGGTGATCATCGGACCCACGAGCTTCGCCAGCGTCTCGTTCGGCAGCCACCCCGTCGGAATGAATAATGCGGTGATAATACCCCACGCGATAAACGCGCCGATATTGGGCATTACCATATTGCTGAGAAAACGACCAAAGCTTTGCACTTTGATCTTGATATCGGATGACATAAAACACCCCTTCTTATGGTTACGCGCAGGCCAGCAGCCCGAGGTTTATTGTTAACGTGGCGGCAGAGGTAGCCGGCCGAATGCTCTGGATGACGCGAATCTGGCACCGAATAAAGCAACTGTCCAGATGGTGGGTTTAAGTGTGATCTATATCACATGAAGCGAGGGGGATCAGGGGCTTATTTAGTGACTTCAATCACAAAACATTCGTGTAAAAAAAGAACGATGACGAATTTATGAACGTAAAAACGATGAAAACGTGAATAATGTCACAATTTAATGTGGCGTTTTTGTTTTTATTTTGTGATCTAAATCACATGCGATTTTTCCTTCTTTTTATTCTCTGTGATCGACCGCAAACTGCCTGGCGGCGCATTGCCGCGCTGTAATTTTATTACGCATGTACCGGCCCTCAGTATAGCGCGTTCCCGCCCGCCTGCTTTTAACGTAACCTGAGCCATACTTAGCCACTGTCGGCGTTGACGCATAAAGGAGCAGGCCATGAAGCTTATCGGTAGTTACACCAGCCCGTTTGTCCGGAAAATCTCAGTCATTCTGCTGGAGAAAGGCATTACCTTCGAGTTTGTTAATGAATCGCCTTACGCGGAGCAAAGCGGGGTGGCGCAATACAACCCGTTGGGCAAGGTGCCGGCGCTGGTGACCGACAGCGGCGAGCAGTGGTTCGATTCACCGATTATCGCCGAATACCTTGAACTGCTCGAGGCTGAGCCAGCCCTGCTGCCGCGCGACCCGCATGAGGCGTTGAAAGTGCGTCAACTGGAAGCGCTGGCCGATGGCGTGATGGACGCCGGGCTGGTCCATGTGCGTGAACTGCAGCGCCCGGCAGCGCAACAGTCGGAAACGGAACTGCTGCGCCAGCGGGAGAAAATCAGCCGTGCGCTTGATGCGCTGGAGCAGCATACCGCCAACGGCACGCTGAGCGCGGATAACCTCTCTGTTGCGACCATCGCGGCAGGCTGCGCCATCGGCTATCTTAACTTCCGCCGCGTTTCGCCGGGCTGGTGCGTTAACCGACCTCATCTGGTAAAGCTGGTAGAAACCTTATTCCAGCGCGAAAGCTTCGCTCGTACCGAGCCGCCGAAAACCTGAAGCTCTCTTCTCCTTTACCTCCCGGCGTAAACGCGCCGGGCTTCGCGTAAAGCGCTACGGCAACTGAATCTCCTGTTATTTGGTGGTAGATTAGCGCTAAATTCAGCCAACCTACATTTTTCATGACAAGCCAGACTTCTTCACTTTACAGCCAGCTGCCCGCCACGGACCGGCTGCTGCGCGCTGCGGCGTTTCAACCCGTGCTCGACAGCTACGGACACAGCCAGGTCGTGGGTATCCTGCGCACATTGCAGGATGAAGCGCGGCAGACCATTCGCGAAAGCCAGACGCTGCCCGACTGGTGCGCCGACTGGGCGAAAGAGACGGTTTCTCGCCTCCAGAGCCGCACGCAAAGCGCGCTACGCCCGGTTTACAACCTCTCAGGCACGGTGCTGCATACCAATCTTGGCCGCGCTTTGCAGGCGCAGGCGGCGGTAGACGCCGTTACGCAGGCGATGCAGTCCCCCGTCACGCTGGAATACGATCTCGACGGCGCCGGACGCGGCCACCGCGACCGGGCGCTGGCCGACCTGCTTTGTCAACTCACCGGCGCGGAAGACGCCTGTATCGTTAATAACAACGCGGCGGCGGTGCTGCTGATGCTGGCCGCCACGGCGGCAGGCAAGGAGGTGGTGGTTTCCCGCGGCGAGCTGGTGGAAATTGGCGGCGCGTTCCGTATTCCGGATGTCATGCGCCAGGCGGGGTGCAGACTCGTGGAAGTGGGCGCCACTAATCGCACGCACCTGAAAGATTACCGCCAGGCGGTAGGAGAAAATACCGCGCTGCTGATGAAGGTGCATACCAGCAATTACGCTATTGAAGGCTTCACCAAAGCGGTGGAAGAGACCGAACTGGCGGCGCTCGGCGAGGAGCTTGGGGTGCCGGTGATTGCCGATCTCGGCAGCGGCTCGCTTATCGATTTAAGCGAGTACGGCCTGCCAAAAGAGCCGATGCCGCAGGCGCTTATCGCGGCGGGCGTAAGCCTGGTGAGTTTTTCCGGCGACAAACTGCTTGGCGGCCCACAGGCGGGGATCATCGTCGGCAAAAGGGCGCTTATCGAACGTCTGCAGACGCACCCGCTCAAGCGTGCGCTGCGCGCCGACAAGATGACGCTGGCGGCGCTGGAGGCGACGCTTCGTCTTTATCTGCACCCTGAAACGCTGACGGAAACGCTGCCTACGCTGCGCCTGTTAACCCGTAGCGCCGACGCAATCAATGAGCAGGCGCAGCGGCTGTTACCAGCTTTGCAGGCGCGCTATGAGGCGGAGTTCACCGTCCAGGCGATGCCTTGCCTGTCGCAGATTGGCAGCGGTTCGCTGCCGGTTGACCGCCTGCCGGGCGCGGCGCTGGCTTTTACGCCGCGCGACGGGCGCGGCAGTCGTCTGAACGCGCTGGCCGAGCGCTGGCGCGCGCTGCCAAAACCGGTAATCGGCCGCATTTATGACGGCCGCTTATGGCTTGATTTACGCTGCCTTGAAGATGAGGCGGGACTGATGGAGATGTTGTTGCAATGATTATCGCCACCGCCGGGCATGTGGACCACGGCAAAACCACGCTGCTTGAACGGCTTACCGGGATTAACGCCGACCGTCTGCCGGAAGAGAAAAAGCGCGGGATGACTATCGATCTCGGCTACGCCTACTGGCCGCAGCCGGATGGCCGCGTTATCGGCTTTATCGACGTGCCGGGGCATGAGAAGTTTCTCGCCAATATGCTGGCAGGCGTGGGCGGCATCGATCACGCGCTGCTGGTCGTGGCGTGCGACGACGGCGTGATGGCGCAAACCCGCGAGCATCTCGCGATTCTGCAACTCACCGGGCAACCGGCCCTGACCGTGGCGCTCACTAAAGCGGACCGGGTGGATGACGCGAGAGTGGAAGCGGTACGTGAAGAAGCGCTCGCTACGTTGCGGGCGTTCGGCTGGCGGGAAGCGAACGTGTTTGTCACCGCCGCCACGCAGGGGTTAGGCATTGACGCGCTGCGCGCGCATCTGAGCCAGTTGCCGGAGCGGGAGCGCCTGACCGCGCACCGATTCCGCTTAGCGATAGACCGTGCTTTCAGTGTAAAAGGCGCGGGGCTTGTGGTCACCGGCACCGCGCTTTCCGGCGAGGTTAACGTGGGCGAGACCCTGTGGCTTACCGGCGCGGAAAAACCGATGCGCGTGCGCGGAATGCATGCGCAGAATCAGCCCGTTGAACAGGCGCATGCGGGGCAACGTATCGCCCTGAATATCAGCGGCGAGGCGGAAAAGGCGGATATTACGCGCGGCGACTGGCTGCTTTCGCAAAAGCCGCTGGCGGCGGTCGAGCGGGTCATTGTTGAACTACAGCGCCACGCCCCGTTGCAGCAGTGGCAGCCGGTGCATATTCATCACGCCGCGAGCCATATCACCGGGCGCGTATCGCTGCTGGAAAACGATCTGGCGGAGCTGGTGCTGGATTCCCCGCTGTGGCTTGCCGATAACGACAGGCTGGTGCTGCGCGATATCAGCGCTCGCGTGACGCTGGCGGGCGCGAAAGTCGTGCTGCTGGAGGCGCCAAAGCGCGGCAAACGCCAGCCTGAATTTTTAGGCTGGCTGGCAAAGCTTGCCCGTGCGCAAAGCGATGCGGAGGCGCTGTCGCGCCACCTTGAGCGCGGCGCCGTTTCGCTTTCCGCCTTTGGCTGGGCGCGGCAGCTCACGCAGGCGGGGCTGCGGGACCTTATTTCCACCCAAAGCGTGCTACAGGCGGGTGACTACGCGCTGAGCGAAGGGGTGGCGCAGCGCTGGCGGGAAAAATTGCTCGCCACCCTTGCCCGCTATCATGAAAGCCACCGCGAAGAGCCAGGGCCGGGACGCGAGCGGCTGCGCCGCATGGCGCTGCCCTCTGAAGCGGAGCCGCTGGTGCTCGCGCTCATTGAACAGATGCGCCGCGATGGCGCGCTGGCCAGCCGCGAAGGGTGGCTGCACCTGCCGGGCCATGAAGCTGGCTTTAACGCCGCTCAGCAGGCCGTCTGGGAGAAAATCGCGCCGCTGTTTGGCGACGAACCCTGGTGGGTGCGCGACCTGGCGCGCGAGGCGGGAGAAGAAGAGCAGGAGATGCGCCAGCTGTTGCGGCTGGCGGCCCAGCAAGGGTTTATCACCGCGATCGTTAAAGATCGCTACTATCGCCACGATCGCATTGTGGCCTTCGCCGACATGATCCGCGATCTGGATCGGGAGAAAGGAACGACGGTTGCCGCTGATTTTCGCGATCGCCTTAATGTTGGCCGCAAACTGGCGATTCAAATCCTCGAATATTTTGACCGTATCGGCTTTACCCGTCGTCGCGGCAATGAACATCTGTTACGCGACAGCGCGCTTTTCCACCTCGCGGAATAAACCCGAAAGTGTGGAAATAACGGCTTGTTTATTTTCACACTTTTTTGCTGTTATTACTGGAAATACTATTGATTTTTATGGTTTTTATTTGAGCGCATACCGTTTTTCTATTCCTTTTTCCTAAAAGTCTTTTCTTTGCTTTTTCCCTGCGGATAACAGGGCTATTTTCGGCGGTGCTTACTTCACTACCAGGGAAAAGATGATGACTACTGCGACTTTTTATATCCCCTCCGTCAATATCATTGGTGCGAATGCCTTAGAGGAAGCGCTGGACGCGATGCATGGCTACGGCTACCGCAGCGCGCTGATCGTGACCGATATTATGCTCAGCAAGCTCGGCATGGCGGACAACGTGCAGCGCCTGCTGGCGGCCCGCGATATCAAAAGCGTTATTTTTGACGGCACGCACCCTAACCCCACCACCGCAAACGTAAAAGCCGGGCTGGATTTATTGAATCAGCATCGCTGCGACTGCGTTGTTTCGCTGGGCGGCGGCTCGCCGCACGACTGCGCGAAAGGGATAGCGCTGGTCGCAACCAACGGCGGCCATATCTGTGACTATGAGGGCGTGGACCGTTCCGCGAAGCCGCAGCTGCCGATGATAGCCATCAACACTACCGCAGGCACCGCTTCGGAGATGACCCGTTTCTGCATCATCACCGACGAGAGCCGCCATGTGAAAATGGCGATTGTCGATAAACACGTTACGCCGGTGCTTTCGGTAAACGACCCGGCGCTTATGGTCGGCATGCCCGCCTCGCTGACGGCGGCAACAGGGATGGACGCGCTTACGCACGCCATCGAAGCTTATGTTTCCACCGCCGCCACGCCCATAACCGACGCCTGCGCGCTGAAAGCCATCGCCATGATCAGCCAGAACCTGACGCAAGCGGTAGCGCAGGGCAACAACATGGCGGCGCGCGAAGCCATGGCGTATGCGCAGTTCCTGGCCGGCATGGCTTTTAACAACGCGTCATTGGGCTATGTTCATGCCATGGCGCATCAGCTGGGTGGTTTTTACGATCTGCCGCACGGGGTATGCAATGCGATTCTGCTGCCGCATGTGCAGCGCTTTAACAGCGCGCTGGCCGCCGGACGCCTGCGGGATTGCGCGCAGGCATTGGGATGCAACGTGAGCGGGCTTTCAGATAAAGAGGGCGCCGCGCTTTGCATTGAGACCATCCAGGCGCTGGCGCGACAGGTTCACATTCCGGCTGGCCTGCGTGAGCTGAACGTGAAGGAAGAGGATATTCCGGTGCTGGCGGCTAATGCGTTGAAAGACGCCTGCGGCCTGACCAACCCGATTCAGGCCACGCATGAGGAGATTATGGCGATTTTCCATGCTGCTATGTAAGTTCTCAGCCCCGCCGTTCGGGCGGGGCTACTGTTTGCGTACGGCCTGCCACACCGCGCCAAGGCGCCCGGCCTGGTTGCCCAGTTCACACGGTTGAATCGGTACGCGCAGCGCATCCCAGAAGGTGTATTTTTCCAGTGCGCGCTCGAGCATGGGGTAAAGCTTCTGCTGCTGACAGACGCCGCCGCCAATCAGCACCACTTGCGGATCGAACATCGAAACCACGCTGTAAATACCGCGCGATAAATAGCTCACCCATTTATCCACCACTTCGCGCAGATGCACATCGTTCTCCATGCGCTCGAAAATCTCCTTACCGTGCAGCGGCGCGTCGGCCGGGAGCGACAGCGCCTGACGGCTTGCTTCAATCAGCCCGCGCGCCGAGGCAATCTCATGCATATTCTCGCCGTTATCCCCTACCGGCATAACGCCGAATTCCCCGGCGCGAAAGTGCGAACCGCGCAGCAGCTGGCGCTCCAGGATAATGCCGCCGCCGATGCCGGTGCCGATAGTCATGCAGATAAGCGATTCGTACTGCTTGCCCGCTCCGCGCCACATTTCACCCAGCGCCGCGCAGTTGGCGTCGTTTTCAATAGTAATGGGCAGGTCGGTCAGCTCGCCAAACATCTCCAGCAAGTTGACGCCGTCGAGAAAATCGAGCGCGCCCGCTTTAGGCACATCGCCAGTATAGGGATTGATATAACCGGGAAAGCTAATGCCGATGCCCGCTATCTCCTGCTCTTTCTGATACGTTTCCACCACCTTTTTCCAGGCGCTTTTAAACGCCTCTTTGTCGTAGGACGTATCAAATTCGTCGCTGCTGAGCTCCTCGCCCTCTTCGGTAATCAGGCCGTGCTTAATATGTGAGCCGCCCACGTCAAAGCCAATGAAATGTCGCATCATCTTTCCTTATCTGACCCGTCTCTGCTTTTGAGTATGGCTGAAAACAATGGGCGAAACGTAAAAGAACGTAATCCGTGAGGCGTGTCGTAAAGCAGGCAGAAGGCGGACATAAAATGAGCGGTCGCCGTCTACGCTTGAAGGGTACCCCGACCAGGAGAAAACCATGACTAATAATCCTCCGAACACCCGCATCAACCCCGCCGAATATGGCTACCCTCTGAATCTGAAAGCCCGCTATGACAACTTTATCGGCGGTGAATGGGTGGCGCCCGTAGAAGGCGATTATTACCAGAACCTGACGCCGGTGACCGGCCAGCTGTTGTGTGAAGTAGCAAGCTCCGGCAAAAAAGATATCGACCTGGCGTTAGATGCCGCCCACGCGGTGAAAGAACAGTGGGGAAAAACCTCGGTGCAGGAGAGAGCATCTATCCTGCTGAAGATCGCCGACCGGATGGAGCAAAACCTGGAACGGCTGGCGACGGCGGAAACCTGGGACAACGGCAAGCCTATCCGTGAAACCAGCGCCGCCGACGTGCCGCTGGCGATTGACCATTTCCGCTATTTCGCCTCCTGCATCCGCGCGCAGGAAGGGGGCATCAGCGAGGTGGATAACGAAACCGTGGCGTACCATTTCCACGAGCCGCTCGGCGTTGTGGGGCAAATTATCCCGTGGAACTTCCCGCTGCTGATGGCGAGCTGGAAAATGGCCCCGGCGCTGGCGGCAGGCAACTGCATTGTGCTCAAGCCTGCCCGGCTGACCCCGCTTTCGGTCCTGCTGCTGATGGAAATTGTCGGCGACCTGCTGCCGCCCGGCGTGGTTAACGTGGTCAATGGCGCAGGCGGCGAGATTGGCGAATATCTGGCAACCTCAAAACGCATCGCGAAAGTGGCGTTTACCGGCTCGACTGAAGTAGGGCAGCAGATCATGCAGTACGCGACCCAGAACATCATTCCGGTCACGCTGGAGCTGGGCGGGAAATCACCCAACATCTTTTTTGCAGATGTGATGGACGAAGAGGATGCTTTTTTCGAAAAGGCGCTGGAGGGCTTCGCGCTTTTCGCCTTTAACCAGGGAGAGGTCTGCACCTGCCCGAGCCGTGCGCTGGTGCAGGAGTCCATCTACGAGCGCTTTATGGAGCGCGCCATTCGCCGCGTGGAGGCCATTCGCAGCGGCAACCCGCTCGACACCCTGACGCAGATGGGCGCGCAGGTTTCCAAAGGCCAGCTCGACACCATTCTTAACTATATCGATATCGGTAAAAAAGAGGGGGCGGATGTACTGACCGGCGGGCGACGCAAGGCGCTGGAAGGCGAGCTAAAAGAGGGATATTACCTTGAGCCCACCATATTGTTCGGCCAGAACAGCATGCGCGTTTTCCAGGAGGAAATTTTCGGGCCGGTGCTGGCGGTAACCACCTTCAAAACCATGGACGAGGCGCTGGAAATCGCCAACGACACCCAGTACGGCCTGGGCGCAGGCGTCTGGAGCCGCAACGGCAACCTTGCCTATAAGATGGGCCGCGGCATCCAGGCGGGCCGCGTCTGGACTAACTGTTACCACGCCTATCCTGCGCATGCCGCTTTTGGCGGCTACAAGCAGTCCGGCATTGGTCGTGAAACCCACAAAATGATGCTGGAGCACTACCAGCAAACCAAATGCCTGCTGGTGAGCTACTCCGATAAGCCGCTGGGGCTGTTTTAATCGCATCGCAGGCTGCGCCCGCAGCCTGCTTTTTTTCCTGTCTGATTACTCCACGACTTTAATATCCAGACGGCGGAAGCGGCTGTAAATCCACAGCCCTGCACAGGTCAGTGTGCCGATCAATGCCGTCAATATAACGGAGAAAAAGAGGCCCATCGCCAGTGATGCTGGCAGCGCCAGCAGGCCATGGATCGGCTTGTTATTCCAGTTCAGCGTGTCGTAGCCAAAGCAGGCCAGCAGACCGAAAAGAAAGCAGAGTAGCATCAGAGAGGTGCCAAGTCCGGTTAACAAAATCCGGTAGATGCTGCCGGGCTTAATCTGCTTCACGCTGACAACGGCGGTAATTTCCTTATTCATAGGAGGTCCAGAAAGGGAGAGCGTGCGCCGAGTATCGGGCATCTTTATGTTAAGCGCCAGAATGCCCTACAAAAAATGGCGGGGCGTTGAAAATGAAAAAGCGCCGGCAAGCGGCGCTTTTTGTTGCGTGAAAGCGGTTTACTGCCCGGCTTCGCGCCAGGCCAGCTCTACTTCTTCCGCCAGGATTTTTACCCCCGCCTCGATTTTTTCCGGCTCCGGCACATAGTTCATGCGCATGCACTGGTGTGTGTGCGGCCAGGGTTTATCAAGGCCCGGGAAGAAATAATCGCCCGGCACCATCAGCACGCCGCGCTTTTTCAGGCGCTGATAAAGCAGTTCGGTGGTAATCGGCAAATCTTTAAACCACAGCCAGAGGAAAATCGCGCCTTCAGGTTTGTGGATCAGGCAGCGTTCCGGGGATAAATAGCGGCGAATGGTCGCGATCGTTTCCTGAACGCGCTGCTGGTAGAACGGTTTAATGACGGTTTCAGAAAGACGCAGCAGGTCGTTACGTTTAATCATTTCGCAGGCCATCGCCGGGCCGATGCCGCCGGGCGCCAGGCTGATAATGCCGTTCATATTGCTGATAGCGGAAATGACTTTCTCATTGGCGACGATAATGCCGCAGCGACTGCCCGGCAGACCCAGTTTCGACAGGCTCATGCACAGGATAATGTTCGGGTTCCACAGCGGACGCGCCTCGGTGAAAATAATGCCCGGGAAAGGCACGCCGTAAGCGTTGTCGATAACCAAGGGGATATCGTGCTGGTTTGCCAGCGCATCGAGCTTCATCAGCTCATCGTCTGTAATAACGTTACCGGTAGGGTTAGTCGGACGGGATACGCAAATCATTCCCGTCTCCTCACCGATATGCAGATGTTCGAAATCGACGTGATATTTGAACTGGCCATCCGGCAGCAGTTCAATGTTGGGCCGCGCTGAAACAAACAACTCTTCTTCCAGACCCGCATCCGCGTAGCCGATATACTCCGGCGCCAGCGGGAAAAGCACCTTGCGCGTCGTGCCGTCGGCGCGTCGACCCGCGAAGAGGTTAAATAAGTAGAAAAATGCGCTCTGGCTGCCGTTTGTTAGTGCAATATTTTGTGGTTCGATATCCCAGCCGGATGTTTCACGTAGCATCGCCGCCAGCGCCGCGAGAAGCTCGCTCTTGCCCTGCGGACCGTCATAATTACAAAGCGCGTCAGTCACTTTGCCGCTCTGCAGCATGTCGGCAAGCAGTTGCTGGAAGTAGTCATTCATGGCGGGAATTTGCGCCGGGTTTCCACCGCCCAGCATGATGGCGCCGGGAGTGCGCAAACCGTCGTTGAGATCCTCCATCAGGCGCGTGATGCCTGCATGGCGGGTAAATTTGTCGCCGAAAAGGGAAAACGTCATAGCCGTATTGTGTCGCATTTCTTTTAAAAGAGGCTAACGATAACGCTACATATATCGCGGTGCAAATGGTCGTAAAGCCAGACGAAGCGGAGGATATGTTTTCCTGAGCTTAATTTTCAGTATGAAATATCGCTTCGCTGGCTTTCTTCATCACACCTGCCGGGGTGGCTTATTCAGGGTTTCCCGCCCAGACGATGATAACCTTGTCGTCGCCCTGCTCACGCGCGAAACCGTAGCCCTGGCCCAACGCTAGTGTGGTTTGTTTGCCCGCGCCGATAGCGGGATGACGGGCGCGGAACTGGCTTATTCGCTGCCAGTGCTCAAGCATGGCTGCGTTTTTACCCAGGGCGTCCTGCCAGTTCATGTCTGAACGCGTCCCCTGTAGCGGATCGGAGCCGGTCGGGCCGAAGGGGCGCGCCGTTTCATCGCCATAAAAAATCTGTACGGCGCCGGGCGTGAGCAGCAGCAATTCCGCGGCGCGCTGCCCGCCTTCCCGGAACAGGCGCGTGTCATGTGAGGAGAGATAGCTCAGTACGTTGAACTGCTGAAGTTTTTCCGCCATCTGCTGCCAGGTGGTATCGATCTCCGCCAGGCAATCCGCCGCCTTCGCCGCCTGCTCCTGATAATCGAAATTAATCATCGCGTCGAAGCCGTGCTGATAGTACTCGCTCTGCATCACGCCGTGGCCCCAGGCTTCGCCGGTCATCCAGAAGGGGGCGTCATCCAGTTTTTTGTCCGGGTTGGCGGCTTTCCAGGCCTGCAGCGCTTCGCTGGCCTGGGTTTTGAGCTGCCGCCAGGCACCCATCTCCACATGTTTTGCGGTATCTACGCGAAAGCCGTCAATGCCGAAATCTTTCACCCAGCGGCTAAGCCAGTGGGTGAGATAGTCCCGCGGCGTGAAGTCCGCTAATTCCCGGGCGGCGGTATCGGGCTTATGGCGGTAGAAGCCAGGCAGCCCGGAGGGCTCGACAGATTCCGTTTTCAAATCCGGTAGAAAAGAGAGCGACATCGTGAGGTCGTCAAAGCCCGGGTTGTCATAGTCGCCAATATCGGTGCGGATCCATTTTTTACCCCACCAGTTTTCCCAGGCGGGGCCGTCATTGAAATTAATATAGTCGTTAAAGCTGTGCCAGCTCTGGCCGGGCCCTGGCCGCCAGTCGGTCCAGCGGTCGCCCAGCGTCTTTTTTATTTCGTCATCTTTAAGGTAAAGCGCGCCAAACTGAAACTCCTGCATATCCGCAAGCGTGGCGTAGCCGGTATGGTTCATCACAATATCGAACAGAACGCGGATGCCGCGCTTATGCGCTTCATCCACCAGGTTTCGCAGGTCTTCTTCGCTGCCCATGTTGGCGTCAAGTTTCGTCCAGTCCTGCACGTAATAGCCGTGGTAAGCGTAATGCGGGAAGTCGCCTTTGGTGCCGCCGCCCACCCAGCCGTGGATTTGCTCAAGCGGCGAGCTTATCCATAAAACGTTTACGCCGAGTTGCTGCAGGTAATCAAGTTTGCCGGCAAGGCCCTGCAGGTCGCCGCCGTGGAAAGTGCCAATCTCCTCCCCCCCATCTTTGTGACGACCGTAGCTGTTGTCATTCGCCGGATTGCCGTTGACGAAGCGGTCGGTCAGCACAAAGTAAACCGTGGCATTTTGCCAGCTAAAAGGGGCTTTGCCAGCCGCTTGCGCGGGTTCGAGCAGCAGCAGCCCGTCGCTATTAGCAGCGGGGGTCAGGGTGATGGCGCCATTCGTTACCGTGGCGGTCTGGCCGCTGTAAAAATCACGCACTTCGCTGCCTTCAGGGAAAACGCTGTTTACCTGCACCGTTAACGGCTTGCCGTCCCATTTCGGGCACTGGCGCGCAACTTCCTGCGTCGTGTCGTCCGCTTCCTGCTGCACGCTTAACATTAGCGTGGGCGTGCCGGAGCGGGTATCAATCTGCACGCGGTAATGGCCGTCGCGAAACAGGCGCCACTGCGGCGGCGCGCCATCGCAGGGTTTTAGCGAAAGCATCTGGTTGAGCCTGATGGCGTCTGCCGGCTGCCAGCACGCCTGGTCAAATGTCAGGGTAAGAGGAAGCGTACCTTTTGCGAGCGTGGCGTCGCTGACAAATATCCCGGCGGGCTGTTCGTGAAATTCAGGCAGTCCTGGCGCAGACCAGTTGGCCCAGACAAGGCCTGGCATAGCCAGCAGGGCGAGGAGCGAAAGTTTCATTAAGCGGCGTCCTGTGCGGTTTTTCTCCATTTTCGCCTGGCTGCCATGAAAGTAACTCATCCTTTATTCGTAGTGAAAGGGGAGGACGATACGGGCTGAGTTTTGAGGTCATTCATTGGTATTATCACGTAAAAAATTGACGACTTTTATTTTTAATAATCAAAGAGATGTAAAAATCATACGTGACAGTTTTTAGGATTTGGACTATTTCTTTTGATGCTATCGACCGGTATTTTTGATACGATTTCAAATTCGTTTCTTAAATATTTGTGAAAAATAAGGTGTTGGAATGCTTATATCCGACCAGGAGAGCTGATGATATCGACTCGATTACACCGATTCGGGGCCGCGATATTCATGTTGATCACCCTTGGCTTATCGGGTGAGGTGCTGGCAAAAGAGCACACAACTAAGAAGACTCATACAGCCCACGTAACAGCAATAAAAGACGGTAAAAATCTGGCGAGCAGTAAAAAAGAGTATTCTCGCAATAGTGAAAGCGGTTCACTTCCTGACTTGCGAAAATACCCTTCCGGGACACCAAGGAAAAAGGCGTTTCTCCGGACAGTAATGCCCTATATTACCAGTCAAAACGCGGCAATTACGGCAGACCGTAACTGGCTTATTTCTAAGCAGTATGAGGGCCGTTGGTCGCCGAGTGAACGCGCGCGCCTGAAAGATATCACGAAGCGCTACAAGATTAGCTGGAGCGGCAATACTAAACGCATTCCGTGGAATACGCTGCTTGAGCGCGTGGATATTATTCCAACCAGCATGGTCGCGACCATGGCGGCGGCGGAAAGCGGCTGGGGCACCTCTAAGCTTGCGCGCAGTAACAATAATCTGTTCGGCATGAAGTGTGCGAAACGCCACTGTAATAATGAGCCGGGCAAGGTGAAAGGTTATTCGCACTTTACTTCGGTAAAAGAATCCGTGAATGCTTATGTGGTAAATCTGAATACGCACCCGGCTTACAACTCCTTCCGTAAATCACGCGCCCAGTTGCGCAAAGCGGATCAGGAAATTACCGCGAGCAATATGATTCATAAGCTCAAAGGCTATTCGACGAAAGGTAAGAGCTATAACAATTACCTGTTTGCCATGTACCAGGATAATGCCCGGTTGCTTTCGGCAAACTAAGCGGACAGATAAAACGCCTTCCAGCCGGAAGGCGTTTTTTATTGCTTAAATCAGCACTTCGCTATACCTGTCCCGATAATCTTTCGGGGTCGACTCGTAAGCCTTTTTAAACACCGAGTAAAAATATTGCAGCGAAGGGTAGCCGCACATTTGTGAGATTTCGTTAATAGTTAACGAGGTAGAAATAAGCAGGCTGCGCGCTTTATCCAGCTTTTCTGCATGAATAACCGCATGAATGGTTTCGCCCACCTCTTCTTTAAAGCGCTTTTCCAGATTAGAGCGGGAAATGCCTACGGCATCCAGCACCTGTTCAACCTTGATGCCTTTGCAGGCGTGATTGCGAATGTAATGCATCGCCTGGATAACTGCCGGGTCATGCAGTGAACGGTAATCCGTGGAACGCCGTTCTACTACTCGTACGGGCGGCACCAGCACGCGCTGCAACGGCATCGACTCATTATCGAGCAGGCGATGCAGTAACTTAGCTGCCTGATACCCCATCTGTCGCGTGCCCTGCGCCACTGAAGAGAGCGCCACGCGTGACAAATAGCGCGTCAGCTCTTCGTTATCAATGCCGATAACGCACAGCTTTTCCGGCACGGGAATGTGCAAATGTTCGCAAACCTGTAGAAGGTGACGCGCCCGCGCGTCCGTCACGGCGATAATGCCGGTCTGGGGCGGCAGCGTTTGCAGCCAGTCCGCCAGCCGATTTTGCGCGTGTTGCCAGTTTTCCGGCGCGGTCTCCAGCCCCTGATAGATGACGCCCCGGTATTTCTCCCGCGCCACCAGTTGGCTAAAAGCATGTTCGCGCTCCGCCGCCCAGCGTTTGCCGCTGGAAGCAGGCAGACCATAAAAGGCGAAGCGATTGACGCCTTTTTCTTTAAGGTGCAGGAAGGCGCTCTCTACCAGCGCCTGGTTATCGGTAGCGATGTAATGTACCGCCGGATAGTGCTCAGGCAAATGATAAGATCCGCCGACGCCGACAATCGGCACGTCAACGTCGGCCAGCAGCGTCTCTATCTCCCGGTCATCAAAATCAGCGATGACGCCATCGCCTAACCACTCTTTGATATTGTCGATACGGGCGCGGAAATCCTCTTCAATAAAAATATCCCACTCCGATTGTGAAGCCTGTAAATATTCACCCACGCCTTCAACGACCTGCCGGTCATATGCTTTATTCGCGTTAAATAACAACGTAATGCGGTGACGCTTCTCAAACATAGTGTTGATTTCCAGGCCCATAACCTGTGTCTGAATACCATATTCCGGCGGCGAGCGGCGAACCCCGCACTGACATTGTGATCTGCCGCCGGGTTTGTTCAGGCGCGACGCTTGGTTGCCGAATCCATCCAGACAGCGAGCAGCAGAATGGCGCCTTTAACGATGTACTGCCAGAAGGTGGGCACATCCATCATGCTCATGCCGTTATCCAACGAAGCCATAATAAATGCGCCCATCACCGCGCCGGCCACGCTGCCGATACCGCCTGCCAGGCTGGTGCCGCCAATCACGCAAGCGGCGATGGCATCCAGTTCCGCAATATTCCCGGCCGAAGGCGAGCCTGCGCCCAGGCGGGAGCTGAGAATTAACCCTGCGATAGCGACCATTAAGCCATTGATGGCAAAGACGGCAAGCTTGGTGCGCTCCACGTTAATACCGGAGAGGCGCGCCGCTTCCAGGTTGCTGCCAATAGCGTAAATGCGCCGGCCAAATGCGGTACGCGTCGCCATAAACAGGCCGCCCAGCAGCAGAAAGGCCAGGATTAGCACCGGGGTTGGCACGCCGCGATAATCATTCAGCAGCCAGATAGCGCCCAGTACAACGATAGCGGTAATAGCCTGGCGTCCCACTACGCCGCCCGAGGCGGGTGCGCTGAGACCCAGCGCCTGACGACGCATACGTCCCCGCCACTGCCAGATAATAAACGCGCCTAAACCCAGCGCGCCTACCGCGAAACCGACGCCATCCGGCAGGTAGCTTTGCCCGATTTGCGACATCGCTGCGCTGGTGGGCGAGACAGTAGTACCGTTAGTGATGCCTATCAGCACGCCGCGAAACGCCAGCATGCCGGCGAGCGTGACGATAAACGAAGGGACTTTGCGGTAGGCGACCCACCAGCCGTTCCAGGCGCCAAGCAGCAGCCCCAGCAACAGAGTGACGACCACCGTCAGCGGCAGCGGCCAGCCCAGCCAGACGTCAAAAATCGCCGCCGCGCCGCCAAGCAGGCCCATCATCGAGCCCACAGAGAGGTCGATTTCGGCCGAGATAATCACAAATACCATCCCTACCGCCAGAATGCCGGTAATGGCGGTCTGGCGCAGCAGGTTCGAAACGTTACGGGCGCTCAGATAAGCGCCGTCGGTCATAAAGGTGAAAAAGAGCATGATGGCGACGATGGCGGCAATCATGACAAAAACTTGTAAATTCAGCGCGCGCAAATTGCCGAGCGGCGTCGCCAGCGGCGCGGCCAGTTTCATTTCAGACGGGTTGCTTTTCGACATGGCTGTCGCTCCTCAGTGCGGCTTCCATCACCTGCTCCTGGGTCAGGTTATGGTTGATAAGATTGGCTTTCAGGCGGCCTTCATGCATCACCAGTACGCGGTCGCTGAGGCCCAGCACTTCCGGCAGTTCGGAGGAGATAACGATGACCGCGATCCCCTGTTGCACCAGTTGGTTAATTAGTTTGTAGATCTCATATTTGGCTCCGATATCGATGCCGCGGGTGGGTTCATCCAGAATCAGCACCCGGGGGTTAAGCAGCAGGCAGCGCGCAAGAATCGCTTTTTGCTGGTTGCCGCCGCTTAAGCGGCCGATAGCGAGCATGGGCGAGGCCGTTTTCACCTTCAGCCGCTGTAGCGACTGTAAGATGCACTGCTGCTCGGCCGCGTCGTCCAGCGCGCTCAGCGCGCCGGAAAAGTTATCCAGCGCCGCCAGCGTAATGTTCTGTCCGACCGCCATTACCGGCACGATGCCGTCTCTCTTGCGATCTTCCGGCACCATGGCGATGCCGTGCGCGATGGCCTGTTTGCAGTTGGTTATCGTCACTGGTTTGCCATCGATAAAGATTTTGCCTTCATGACGGCCGGGCCAGACGCCGAACAGGCACTGCACCGCTTCTGTTCGTCCGGCGCCTACCAGGCCTGCGATGCCAAGAATTTCACCGCGGCGCAGTGAAAAAGAGACATTATTCACCCGCTTGATGTGCCGGTTAACCGGATGCCAGGCGGTCAGGTTTTCCACGCGCAGAATCTCTTCGCCTGCGGTGTGCGGCTCGTTAGGGTAGAGCGCTGTCAGCTCCCGGCCGACCATCATGGTGATGATATCCTCCTCGCACATCTGTTCGGCTTCCCGGGTACCGATGTGCTGCCCGTCGCGGATAACGCAGATGGTGTTGGAGATCGCCTTTACCTCGTTCAGCTTGTGGGAGATATAAATACAGGCGATGCCGTGGTTTTGCAGGTCGCGGATAATCTCCAGCAGCACGGCGGTTTCCTGTTCGGTGAGCGACGCGGTGGGCTCATCCAGAATCAACAACCGCACTTGCTTATTCAGCGCCTTGGCGATTTCAACCAGCTGCTGTTGGCCGAGACCTAAATCGCCGACCCGGGTATCGGGTGAGATAGCGAGGCTGACCTGGGCGAGCAGCTTCTGGCAGCGTAGCGTCATGGTGTCGTAATCCAGTACGCCGCGGTGCGTTATCTCGGCGCCAAGAAAAATGTTTTCCAGCACCGTCAGGTGCTTCACAAGAGCCAGCTCCTGATGAATTATCGCGATGCCTTTACGCTCGGTATCGCGAATGTGGTTCGCCTCCAGTTTTTCTCCGGCGAACCAAATTTCGCCCTCGTAGCTGCCGTGCGGGTAGATGCCGCAGAGCACTTTCATCAACGTTGATTTACCAGAGCCGTTTTCGCCGCACAGCGAAAGCACCTCACCCGGATTCAGCGAGAGCGTGACGTTATCCACCGCTTTCACCGCGCCGAATGCTTTAGTGATGTTTTTCATTTCGAGTAAGTAAGGCATAGCACCCTCGCCCGACGTTCAGACAGCAGCAAAGCGCCCATGGCGAACCATGAGCGCCGCCAGGTTAAAGCTCGCTTTTCTTATGAAAACCATCTTTGATGACGGTGGTTTCGATATTGCTTTTATCCACTTCGATAGGCGTTAACAGGCGCGCCGGCACCTCTTTCAGACCATTATTGAGCGTGGCGTCCGATTTCGGTTTTTGATCGTTGCCAAGCTCTACCGCTATTTCCGCCGCGGTATTAGCAAGTTGCGTAATAGGTTTATAAACCGTCATGGTCTGCGTGCCGGCGATAATACGCTTCACGCCCGCAAGATCCGCATCCTGCCCGGAAATAGCCACTTTGCCCGCAAGTCCCTGCGCGCTCAGCGCCTGAATAGCGCCGCCCGCCGTGGCGTCGTTGGAGGCGACCACCGCGTCAATTTTGTTGTTGTTGGCCGTCAGCGCGTTTTCCATGATTTTCAGCGCGTTTTCCGGCAGCCAGCCATCGGCCCACTGATCGCCGACAATTTTAATTTTGCCTTCATCGATATAAGGCTTTAATACTTTCATTTGCCCGGCGCGGAATAACTTCGCGTTATTATCTACTGGCGAGCCGCCCATCAGGAAATAATTTCCCTGAGGCACTTTGTCGACCAGGCTTTTAGCTTGTAATTCACCGACTTTTTCATTGTCGAAGGAGATATAGAAATCGATATCGGCGTTATTAATCATGCGGTCGTAAGCGAGAACTTTAATTCCTTCGCGTTTCGCTTCCGCCACGACGTTGCTTAATACCTGGCCGTTGTAGGGAATAATAACCAGCACATCCACGCCGCGGTTAATCATGTTTTCAATTTGCGACATTTGCGTCTCTTCGTTGCCGTTGGCCGACTGTACGAAAACTTTCGCGCCTAACGATTCCGCTTTGCTGACGAAGATGTCGCGATCCTTTTGCCAGCGCTCAAGGCGCAGGTCATCAATAGCCATGCCGATTTTAACTTCTTTAGCGATGCCGCTGAAGCTCGAAAGCATCAGCGAGGCGCACAGGGTAACGAGTAGGGTTTTCATTTTCATAGCGTTAATACCTGTAGTAGGGGTGAGAAAGGTCGTACAACCATTAAAGCTAAAGGCAAAGAGATACTTTCAGACGCTGGCAATTTTTAGCGCAGACTCGCCTGTTATCAATTACAGATTTTTATCTTCTGATTATGATTTTTTGTTTATTTTTGCTTTTATGACGGCGATCGAATTTCATTTTTCAATGCATAGCGCAATTTCAAAAAAGTGGAATAAGCCTCGAAGATGTTTATTTCATTTTGCACGCTATTTTGAGAGCCGCCGCACATTTGCGTATTCTCTTAATCGCAGTGTGAAATAACGTAATTGAGCAGAACGAAAGGTAATTCCAGGATAAAGCCATCCTCGCTGGAACGGTCCCTGATTACGGAGTCAATTATGCAAAATTATTTCGACCAACTTGAGCGCGTGCGTTACGAAGGTCCGACGACCACCAACCCGCTGGCGTTTCGCCACTACAATCCTGACGAGAAGGTGATGGGCAAGCGCATGGAGGAGCACCTGCGCTTCGCGGCCTGTTACTGGCACACCTTCTGCTGGAATGGCTCGGATATGTTCGGCGTGGGCGCCTTTGACCGCCCGTGGCAACAGCCGGGCGACGCGCTGGCGCTTGCGAAACGCAAAGCGGACGTGGCGTTTGAATTCTTTCACAAGCTGAACGTGCCCTATTACTGCTTTCATGATGTGGACGTCTCGCCGGAAGGCGCATCGCTGAAAGAATACCTGAACAATTTTGCGCAGATGGTCGACGTGCTGGCGGAAAAGCAGCAGCAAAGCGGCGTGAAGCTCCTGTGGGGCACTGCGAACTGCTTTACGAACCCGCGCTACGGCGCCGGGGCCGCCACCAACCCGGATCCGGAAGTTTTCTCCTGGGCGGCAACGCAGGTTGTAACGGCGATGAACGCCACGCATCAACTGGGTGGGGAAAACTATGTGCTGTGGGGCGGGCGCGAAGGGTATGAAACGCTGCTCAACACCGACCTGCGTCAGGAGCGCGAGCAGATTGGCCGCTTCATGCAGATGGTGGTCGAGCATAAACACAAAATCGGCTTTCGCGGCACGCTGTTAATAGAGCCGAAACCGCAGGAACCGACCAAGCACCAGTATGATTATGACGTCGCGACGGTTTACGGCTTCCTCAAGCAGTTTGGCCTTGAAAAAGAGATTAAGGTTAATATCGAGGCGAACCACGCCACGCTCGCGGGTCACGCCTTCCATCATGAAATCGCCACGGCTATCGCGCTCGGCATCTTCGGTTCGGTAGACGCCAACCGCGGCGACCCGCAGCTTGGCTGGGATACCGATCAGTTCCCCAACAGCGTGGAGGAAAACGCGCTGGTGATGTATGAAATCCTTAAAGCGGGCGGCTTTACAACCGGCGGGTTGAACTTCGACGCCAAAGTGCGCCGCCAGAGCACCGACAAATACGATCTCTTTTATGGCCATATCGGCGCGATGGACACTATGGCGCTTTCGCTGAAGATTGCGGCGCGGATGCTGGAAGAGGGCGAGCTGGATAAGCGCGTCGCTAAACGCTACGCGGGCTGGAATGGTGAGCTGGGCCAGCAAATTTTGAAAGGGCAGCTGACGCTCGCGGAGCTGGCGAAGTACGCTGAACAGCATAATTTCGCGCCGCGTCATCAGAGTGGCCACCAGGAGCTGCTGGAAAACCTGGTTAATCACTATCTGTTTGATAAATAAAAGCCAGCGCCGCCACGAGGCGGCGCTTTTTTAAGGAGTCGCCGCTATGTATGTCGGAATCGATCTCGGGACATCGGGGGTTAAAGCGATACTGCTGGATGAGCAAGGAACGCTGTTGGCCTCGCATACGGCACCGTTAAGCGTGTCGCGACCGCAACCGCTCTGGTCTGAGCAAGATCCACAGGCGTGGTGGCAGGCAACGGACGACGCCATGAAAGCGCTGGGCGCTAAGCAGAGCCTGCGCGGCGTCAAGGCGCTCGGTCTGACCGGGCAGATGCACGGCGCCACGCTGCTGGATAAGCAACAGCGCGTGTTGCGCCCGGCGATTTTATGGAATGACGGCCGCAGCGGCGAAGAGTGCGCGCTGCTGGAAGCGAACATTGAAACCTCCCGCGCGATCACCGGCAACCTGATGATGCCAGGCTTTACCGCGCCGAAGCTGCTGTGGGTGGAGCGTCATGAGCCGGAAATTTTCGCTCAGGTAGACAAGGTCTTGCTGCCAAAAGATTATCTTCGCCTGCGCATGACGGGCGACTTCGCCAGCGATATGTCCGATGCGGCGGGCACGATGTGGCTTGATGTGGCGAAGCGCGACTGGAGCGACGTCATGCTGGAGGCGTGCCGGCTCACGCGCGACAACATGCCCGCGCTGTTTGAAGGCAGCGAAATTACCGGCGTGCTGAAGGCGGATGTGGCTGAGGCGTGGGGCATGCCAGCCGTGCCTGTGGTGGCGGGTGGCGGCGACAACGCGGCGGGCGCTGTCGGCGTTGGCATGGTGGATTCCGGCCAGGCGATGCTGTCGCTCGGCACCTCCGGCGTCTATTTCGCGGTAAGTGACGGCTTTCGCGCAAAGCCGGAAAGCGCGGTACACAGTTTCTGCCACGCGTTGCCCAACCGCTGGCATCTGATGTCGGTCATGTTAAGCGCCGCTTCCTGCCTCGACTGGGCCGCGAAACTAACCGGTTTTCACAGCGTGCCGGCGCTGCTTGAAGCGGCGCAAAACGCGCGCGGCGATGCAGGTGTTATCTGGTTTTTACCCTACCTTTCCGGTGAGCGCACGCCACACAACAACCCACAGGCGAAAGGGGTCTTTTTCGGTTTGACGCATCAGCACGGCCCGGCGGAACTGGCGCGCGCCGTGCTCGAAGGGGTAGGTTATGCGCTGGCGGATGGCATGGACGCAGTGCATGCCTGCGGCATCGAGCCGCAAAGCGTAACGCTTATCGGCGGCGGCGCGCGCAGCGGTTACTGGCGGCAAATGCTGGCGGATATCAGCGGCAAAACGTTGGATTACCGCACCGGCGGCGACGTGGGGCCAGCCCTTGGCGCGGCGCGGCTGGCGCAAATCGCCCTTTCGCCCGGACAATCCCTGCACCAGCTTCTGCCGCAGCTGTCGCTTGAGCAGCAACACCAGCCCGATAACGAGCGCTATCAGCGCTATGCCGGGCGACGGGAAACTTTCCGCCAGATCTATCAGCAACTGCTGCCGCTGATGTCATAGCGAAGAGGCTGAAAGCGTATCGCGGAAGGCGAGAGATTAAAAATCCCCTTTTTTGTCGTATAAGCGCGCCAGCAGGCGCGCTTTTTCGTTGTCCTGAACCAGCCTGTTTCTGTCCTTTTCTGGTCTGCTCCCGGCAGCGAACCTCGCGCACAATGGCTACGAATCCCCTTTACCGGAGTCCGAAAATGACACGTAGCGCATTGCTTAATATCGATACCCAGTGTTCCTTCTTTCACCGCCATTACTGGCAGGAAACGGAGTTTCCGGCCTTTCAGCAGGCGCTAAACGAGCTTATTCGCGGCTGCGAAGCGTTTCAGGTGCCGGTAGTGGATATTTTTCACGTCGACGGTGACGATGTCTTTACGCTGGAGTCCGGCTTTGTTACGCCGATGCCCTTTTTAACCCATCGTCCGGCGGTCGCTTTTCATAAGCATGTGCATAACGCTTTTACCGACACCGGACTGGATCGCTGGTTGCGCGGGCGCGATATTAATCATCTGATAATTGCTGGCATCCGCACCGAACAGTGCTGCGAAACCACTGCGCGAGTAGCTTCCGACCTTGGCTATAAGGTAACGTTTGTTAGCGAAGCCACGCTGACTTTCCCGATGACGTGGCAGGGCGTCACGCTGGACGCACAAACCCTGCGCCATCGTACCGAAACGGTGCTGCAGGGCCGCTTCGCTTCCATTCTCACCGTAGCGCAAACGCTGGAGCAGCTTGCATGATGACAGATGTCTGGTTTGTGGTGTTGCCGGGGGTACTCGCGCTGGATATGACCGGCCCGGCGGAGACGCTGCGGCTGGCGGGCGGGCGCTTTCGTCTGCATTATATTGGGCCGGACGAAGAGGTGGAAACCTCGATCGGGCTGAAAATAAGCGGCGTTGCGCCGCTGCCGGAGCACCTGCCCGCAGGCAGCCTGCTGGTGGTGCCGGGCGCGGAAGATTCAGCCCGCTGGTTCGCCACGCCGCAGGCGGAAACGGTACGCCGCTGGCTGACGCGCCAGCAGCCGCAGATCCACAGCCAGCAGCTTACGCTGGTCTGCATCTGCTCGGGCGCGTTGCTGGCCGCCCGCGCCGGGCTGATGCACGGCGTCGCCTGCACCACGCACCACGACGTGCTGGAGCGGCTCAAGGCTGCCGCGCCGGGCGCGCTGGTGCGGGAGAACCGCATTTTTGTCGAGGACCGAGGGATCTGGACCAGCGCCGGCATTACTTCCGGCATTGACCTCTCGCTGCACCTGATTAACCGGATCTGCGGGCCGCAGACGGCGCTGGAGGTGGCGCGAGAGATGGTGGTCTGGCTGCGCCGCTCCGGCGACGACCCGCAGCTTTCGCCCTGGCTGCGCTATCGCAACCATCTTCATCCGGCCATTCATCGCGCTCAGGATCTGCTGGCGGCCGCGCCGCAGCGCGCCTGGAGCCTGCCCGTATTAGCGGAAAAAGTACATGTCAGCCCGCGCCATCTTTCGCGGCTTTTTCAGCAGCACCTCGGCATTAGCGTGCGGGATTATCTGGAGCACCTGCGCCTTGCCGTGGCGGAACAGTGCCTGTTGCAAGGGCAAAGGACCGAGCAGGCGGCGCTGGCGGCCGGGTTCTCTTCGCCGCGCCAGTTTCATCGCGCCCGCGGTCGCGCTAGCTAACCAGCCGTCGGGTATCGATGCGCTGCAACAGCACGGAAAGCAGCAGTGAGCCGGCCAGCGTCGCGCCGAATATCCACGCGAGATCCAGCACCGGCCAGGCGGTGAATTCAATATCATGCGTGCGCAGAAAATGAATAAACAGCGCATGAAAGCCGTAAATGCCGAGCGAATGGCGGGAAATAAAGCCGAGTACCGGCAGCGGGCGTCCATCAAGCGTATTTTTCACCAGCACCAGCAGGCTGATAGCGGCGATAAACACCAGCGGGCCGCAGTAGATGTAAAAGATATCTGAGAAATTACCCTGGATTTCGAGTTGCGTATGGGTGCCGGTTGAAATCATCACCACGCATAATACGAATAAAAACGCCGCCACCGCGCTGACCACGCCGTTTTTCGTCTCCAGCATGCCGATAGCCCGGCCAAGCAGGCCATAAAGCACGTAGTAAAAGGTATCGCCGCGAATATACAGGTTTATCGGCAGCCATTTCACCTCGTGGATGACCTGCGGCACGGTATTCGGATTGGCGATGACCCCCAGCAACACCATCAGTCCCAGAATCGTTGTGGCGTTGACCCTTTTTACGCAGATAAGCGGTGAAAGCAGGTAGATGACTGCAATCGCGAAGAAAAACCATAGGTGATAAAAAACCGGCTTTTGAAACAGATAGATAAGCGAAAGCCGCGGGCTGATGGGCGTTAAGAGCGAAATGTAGATAAACGCGACCGTGCTATAGAACAGCAGACAGAGCGCGATGCGCAGAAAGTGGCGCTGTCCGGCGCTGCGCTCGCCGAAAAAAAGATAGCCGGAAATCATAAAAAAGAGCGGCACGCTGACGCGCGAAGCGGAGTTCAGCACGTTCGCTAAATCCCAGCTCCAGGCGCTGACCTGGCCTGAATTGGTGATGTACCAGGTGGTGGTGTGAATCATCACCACCATCAGGCAGGCGATGCCGCGCAGGTTATCTATCCAGTTAATTTTTTGCTGCATGCCATCCTCTGTACCATCTTTATTCTCTGGTGGCGTCATCCGCCCGGAACAATCTGAGTTTAGCGCTGGCCGGTTGCCTGCGGTTGCGGGGTTTCGCACAATGCGGCCCCTTTCTGTGACGGACCACGGCATAAACGCGGAAAGGTCGATACTTTAACATGGAGATAACAAGTAATGGCGAAGCGGTTTCTCTGTATGGTGCTGGCGACCTCCGTTCTGACGACAGGCTGCATGATGCAGCAATCAGAGCCGCAGCATGCCCAGAACGCGCAAAAGACGCATTTAACCGCGGCGCGTTCGCTGGATATGGAGCAACTGTGCAAAGGGGAAGCCGCGCACCGTTACAACACCGGGCCGCAGCAGGTTAACGTCGTCGGGTTCGATACTTTTCAGGGAAGCTATGAATTACGCGGCTACACCGCTCGCGAAGAGGGATTTACCTGCTCTTTTGACGCCGACGGTCGCTTTTTACACCTTTCCATGCGCTAGCACCTCACTCTTCCTTCAACAGCCGGGTTTTGTACGCGGATCCGGGCTGTATATCTTGCGGTCAATGGGTATACTGACCGCTTCCCTATAAAACCACTCGTATCGCGTGCGAAATTATATGCAAAAGTTTGATACCAGGACCTTTCAGGGCCTGATTCTGACGCTTCAGGATTACTGGGCTCGCCAGGGCTGCACCATCGTTCAACCTTTGGACATGGAAGTCGGCGCCGGAACGTCTCACCCCATGACCTGCCTGCGGGCGCTCGGACCTGAGCCTATCGCGGCGGCTTATGTACAGCCTTCCCGCCGTCCCACCGACGGCCGTTACGGCGAAAACCCGAACCGCTTACAGCACTACTACCAGTTCCAGGTGATCATCAAGCCGTCGCCGGACAACATTCAGGAGCTTTACCTGGGCTCGCTGAAAGAGCTGGGCATGGACCCGACCATTCACGATATCCGCTTCGTTGAAGACAACTGGGAAAACCCGACGCTGGGCGCCTGGGGTCTCGGCTGGGAAGTGTGGCTCAATGGTATGGAAGTCACTCAGTTCACCTATTTCCAGCAGGTAGGCGGTCTGGAGTGCAAGCCGGTTACGGGTGAGATCACTTACGGTCTTGAGCGTCTGGCAATGTATATCCAGGGTGTCGACAGCGTTTACGATCTGGTGTGGAGCGACGGCCCGCTGGGTAAAACTACCTACGGCGACGTGTTCCATCAGAACGAAGTAGAGCAGTCCACCTACAACTTTGAATACGCGGATGTGGATTTCCTCTTCACCTGCTTTGAGCAGTACGAGAAAGAAGCGCAGCAGCTGCTGGCGCTGGAAACGCCGCTGCCGCTGCCAGCCTACGAACGTATCCTGAAAGCCGCGCACAGCTTCAACCTGCTGGATGCCCGCAAAGCCATCTCGGTAACCGAGCGCCAGCGCTACATTCTGCGTATCCGTACGCTGACCAAAGCTGTGGCTGAGGCCTACTACGCTTCCCGTGAAGCGCTGGGCTTCCCGATGTGCAACAGGAATAAATAAGAGGCTGCCATGTCTGAAAAAACTTTTCTGGTGGAGATTGGCACTGAAGAGCTGCCGCCAAAAGCCCTGCGCAGCCTTGCGGAATCTTTTGCTGCGAACTTCACGGCTGAACTGGACGCTGCGGGCCTCGCCCATGGCGAGGTGAAATGGTACGCGGCGCCGCGCCGCCTGGCGGTGAAAGTGGCGAGCCTCGCCGCTTCTCAGCCCGACCGCGAAGTGGAAAAGCGCGGTCCGGCCGTGTCGGCGGCGTTTGACGCTGAAGGCAAGCCGAGCAAAGCGGCGGAAGGCTGGGCGCGAGGCTGCGGCATTACCGTCGACCAGGCGGAACGCCTGACCACCGACAAAGGCGAATGGCTGCTTTATCGCGCCCACGTGAAGGGCGAAAGCGTGCAGGCGCTGTTGCCGAATATGGTCAGCACCGCGCTTGCTAAGCTGCCGATTCCCAAACTGATGCGCTGGGGCGATTCCGACGTCCAGTTCGTGCGTCCGGTGCATACCGTCACCCTGCTGCTGGGCGACGAGGTCGTGCCCGCCACCGTGCTCGGCATCGATTCTGACCGCGTGATCCGCGGCCACCGCTTTATGGGCGAGCCGGAATTCACGTTGGAGAACGCCGATCAGTATCCGGAAATCCTGCTGGAGCGCGGCAAAGTGATCGCGGATTACGAAGCGCGTAAAGCGAAGATCAAAGCAGACGCCGAAGCGGCGGCCCGTCAGATTGGCGGCAACGCCGACTTAAGCGACAGCCTGCTGGAAGAAGTCGCCTCGCTGGTGGAATGGCCGGTGGTGCTGACGGCGAAATTCGAAGAGAAATTCCTCGCGGTGCCTGCCGAGGCGCTGGTCTACACCATGAAAGGCGACCAGAAATACTTCCCGGTTTACGGCAACGACGGCAAGCTGCTGCCGCACTTCATCTTTGTGGCGAACATTGAGTCTAAAGATCCGCAGCAGATTATCTCCGGTAACGAAAAAGTGGTGCGCCCGCGTCTGGCGGATGCGGAGTTCTTCTTCAATACCGACCGCAAAAAGCGTCTGGAAGACCATCTGCCGCGCCTGGAAACCGTGCTGTTCCAGCAGCAACTCGGCACCCTGCGCGATAAAACCGACCGCATTCAGGCGCTGGCTGGCTGGATTGCCGGACAGACTGGCGCAGACGTTAACCACGCGACCCGCGCAGGCCTGCTCTCCAAATGCGACCTGATGACCAACATGGTGTTCGAGTTTACCGACACCCAGGGCGTGATGGGGATGCACTACGCGCGTCACGACGGCGAAGCCGAAGATGTGGCGGTTGCGCTGAACGAGCAGTACCAGCCGCGCTTTGCGGGCGATGACCTGCCTTCTAACCCGGTCGCCTGCGCGCTGGCGATTGCCGACAAAATGGATACCCTGGCGGGCATCTTCGGCATCGGCCAGCATCCGAAAGGGGATAAAGACCCGTTCGCGCTGCGCCGCGCCGCGCTTGGCGTGCTGCGTATTATCGTTGAGAAAAACCTGCCGCTCGATCTGCAAACGCTGACCGAAGAAGCGGTGCGCCTCTACGGCAGCAAGCTTACCAATGCTAACGTGGTGGATGATGTCATCGACTTCATGCTGGGCCGCTTCCGCGCCTGGTATCAGGAAGAAGGTCACAGCGTGGATACCATCCAGGCGGTGCTGGCGCGTCGTCCGACCAAACCGGCGGATTTCGACGCTCGCATGAAGGCGGTATCGCACTTCCGCACGCTGGAAGAGGCCGCTGCGCTGGCCGCCGCCAACAAGCGTGTTTCCAACATCCTTGCGAAGTCGACCGAACCGCTGAACGAGACGGTTCACGCTTCGGTGCTCAAAGAGCCGGCGGAGATTAAGCTTGCGGGTAACCTTGTTGTGCTGCGCGATAAGCTGCAACCCTATTTCGCCGAAGGGCGTTACCAGGATGCGCTGATTGAGCTTGCCGCCCTGCGCGAGCCGGTGGATGAGTTCTTCGACAAAGTGATGGTGAACGCGCAAGAGCACGAGGTGCGCATCAACCGCCTGACGCTGCTTGCAAAACTGCGCGAGCTATTCTTGCAGGTGGCGGATATCTCGCTGCTGCAATAAGCCTGATGAAACCCGCCGCAAGGCGGGTTTTTTATGTGAGGGATAACATGAAATTAGCCTTAACACTGGCGCTGGCAGGGATCATCAGCGCGCCACTGTACGCGGCGGACGATACAACGCGCTTTATCAACAAGCACTACCAGCCTCTCTCTGTCGGGGAGTGGCGCAAAGCCGATACGCCGGGTTTTGTGTATCGCCGCTGTCTTGATAAGCCCATCAGCGCGCAGCAGCGAATCCTCGTGATGTGCGGCGAAGGCGATAACGCTAACAGCGCTGGCGCCGACAGCGGCTATTTCGATATCTGGTATCTGACCGGGGATAAAGCGATAAGCCTGGCGGGCGAGCAGGGCGCCGGGCGTTACGGCCAGTCTGGCGACGTGCAGGCGGTGCGAATGGGCGACCAGTGGGGCGTTGTGACGAAAACCGGCTATTCGCTTCAGGGCTTCACCCAGGATTTTGAGCGTTACTACGTTCGGCTTGGCGAGCGAATCGCCAACGTGGCGACCGTAACGGTGTACTCCGATAACCTGGGCTTCTGCGATGTCACGGAAAAAGCGGGCTGCAAGCAGGATGAACTGAAGGTGAAGGTGGGATTTGGCGAAATGCATGCCGGACAACGTTTGCCGGACATGAAGCTTACGGCAAAAGGCAAACTTGCAGGCGAAGCGATGAATAAAAGCTGGTTGCTGCCTTTTGATGAAAAAACGCAGCGCTATCCTGTGCCGGAAGTGCTTAATATCGGCTACTAAAAACAGAAAACCCCGCTTCAGATGGCGGGGTTTATTTTTTTACTTTTTTTAAAACGTTCAAATCAAACAGACCGGATTATTCCATCAGCTGCTGACTTAGCTTCGGGTTGGCCTGAATCAGGCGCATCAGCTTAAGTTCAGTACTGGAAGGTTTTACGCGTTTTGATTCCCATTCCTGCACCGTGGCGACGCTGACGCCCATTACACGGGCAAGTTCAGCCGTTTTCAGTCCCATGCTCTTACGCAGTTTTTCAAATTCTGAGAAGGCATTAGGTTTCTGCGCCGGGGTAACTTTTGGTGGTACGTCCTTAAATACAATCTGCTCAAGGCTGCTGAGCAGCTCAGCCATAGGCTCTTTATATTCCATTGAGAACTCCTCGTACATCACACAGCGGGATCGTGAACTTCTAAGAAGCTTCTTAAGGATAGTTCGGAAAATATAAAATGCGCCTGCGCCTGTTAATTAATTTTGCAATTGATGCTTTTTTATGCTTACTGAGTGCTTCAATAAGCATTTTAGATGATGTTAACTGCCTGAATAATCAGTTAACCCGTTGAGCTAAGTATAAATTTGTAAATCGTTATGCGGGCGGCGAATAACCGCCCGCCGCGTAGCGTTACGCCTTTTGCGCCGCTTTATCGAGCCGATTGTCAGCTACCCGCTCTTCTTTCGGGCGCCGCAGGCTGGCGTAATATTTCACCATCAGCGCCAGCGCGGAAAGCGCCGCCGGGATTGCCAGCAGCATAAAGATAGTGCGGAAAGCGAGTTCGGCCTGCATTAAAAATGCGCCGCTGAAAGCGCCCAGGATGCCGCCGAAGCGGCCCAGGCCAAGCATCCAGGCCACGCCCGTCGCCCGTCCCTGAGTCGGGTAAAAGCCCGCCGCCAGCGCCGGCATGGAAGACTGCGCGCCGTTCATGATGGTGCCGGCGATAAACACCATGACGCCCATCAGCGCCAGGCTGCTCGTCGAGAAGCCCACCAGGCAGACGAAAAGCCCGGTTAGCAGGTAACCCACCGCCACCACTTTGTTCGGGTTCAGCTTGTCCATCAGCGCGCCGATAATCAGCACGCCAATCCCGCCGCCAAGCGGGAAGAGAGCGGTAATGATAGACGCCTGGCTTAAGCTCGCGCCGGTTTCACGAATAAGCAGCGGCAGCCAGGAGGTCAGCAGATAGAAAATCAGCAGGCCCATAAAGTAGGTGAGGCAGAGCATCAGCGTGCCGACCAGATAGCGCGGCGAGAAGATAACCCCGAGCGCCGATTTCTCCTGCACCTGGCCGGGTTCATGCAGCACGAAATGGCTCTGTTCCGGCAAGGGCGCGATGCGCCGGAGAATGGCGGCGATGTGCGGCTGCGGTTTGTTATGCACCACCAGATAGCGCGCCGATTCCGGCAGCAGAAAAATCAGCACCACGGAGAGCATCAGCGGCATCACGCCGCCCAGCACCAGCACGCTCTGCCAGCCGTAATGGGGGATAAGCCAGGCGGAGATAAAACCGCCCATCGATGAGCCTATCGGGAAGCCGACAAACATCAGGTTAACCAGCAGCGCGCGTTTGCGCTCCGGCGCATATTCCGACATCAGCGTGGCAGCGTTCGGCATCGCCGCGCCAAGCCCCAGGCCGGTTAAAAAGCGCAGCAGCGCCAGCTGGTTAAGCGAACTGGCGAAGGCGGTGAGCAGGCTAAAGCCGCCGAACACCAGAATGGAGAGCACCAGCACCTTCTTGCGTCCGATGCGGTCCGCCATCGGCCCGGCGGTAAGCGCGCCGAAAGCGAGCCCGACCAGGGCTGCGCTCATCACCGGGCCGAGCGCCGATTTCTCCACGCCCCACTCCTGCACAAGGTCGGAGGCGATAAAGCCGATAATGGCGGTGTCGAAGCCATCCAGCGCCACGGTAATAAAGCAGAGTACGAGGATCATCCACTGGTAACGGGAAAAAGGATGCTCGTTGATAAACGTCTGAATATCAGTAGTCGTTTTGTTTGTCATAGGGCACGTCCTGCTGGGGCGGGCGCAGGCAACAGAGGTAAGGGTGTCGGGCGCCGCCGGAGTTGACCTGTTATGTTCGATTATCGAACAGTCATTCGTTAATCGTTCATTTAATCAAACCATTGCGCTGGCGTTCCGGCAATCATGCGCGCCGCGTAAGCGTGCGATAATCGTACGATCCGGCGCCTGAGTGACGATATTAAGCGGCCATTATATTGATAAATAAAAGATTAAAGCAGAAGCGAGGCGGTAAAACCGGGAGGCGGATTTGTGATGGACTTAACGAACTATTAACATTTTACGCCAGGCCTCCCTGCCCGGCGTAAAAGCGCGTCAGGCGGCGCGCTCTATCAGCATCAGCAACTGACCGGCCTGAACCTGATGCCCCTGCTGACGCTGGAGCGCATGCACCGTGCCGTCCACCGGCGCGGTGACCGGGATTTCCATCTTCATCGATTCCAGGATGCCGATAATCTGCCCCTCGCGCACCTGCTCGCCCGGCTGCACCAGCCACTGCCAGACGCTGCCCGCCACCTGGCTCTCCACGCCATGACAGCTTTCCGGGATAGCCTCATCGCCGAGCGGCTGCTCGTCCAGCGTACTGTCGAAAGTGAACTGCCCCTCAGCGCGCCAGCGCGCCAGCTCCTCATCAAACGCCTGCTGGCGGCGCTGCTGGAAGGCGTCGATGGTCTGCGCCTCGTCCTGCAACATTTGCTGATAAGCGCTCAGGCTGAACTCGCCCTCTTCAACGCGCAACGGGTAATCGCCCCATGGGAAGCGCTCGCGAATGTCGAGCAGCTCCTCATGGCTGACCGGGTAGAAGCGGATCTGGTCAAAGAAGCGCAGCAGCCACGGCTGGGTGAAGGCTGCGGTCTGGCGGTCGCGGTTCCACATCTGCATCGTGCGGCCGATAAACTGGTAGCCGCCCGGTCCTTCCATGCCATACACGCACAGATAAGCGCCGCCGATGCCCACCGAGTTTTCCGCAGTCCAGGTGCGCGCCGGGTTGTACTTGGTGGTGACCAGCCGGTGGCGCGGGTCGAGCGGCGTCGCCACCGGCGCGCCGAGATAAACATCCCCCAGTCCCATTACCAGGTATGAAGCCTCAAACACGATCGCTTTCACCTGCTCAACGCTCTCCAGCCCGTTAATACGGCGGATAAATTCGATGTTGCTCGGGCACCATGGCGCCCCCGGGCGCACCGACTGGGTATAACGGGTAATGGCTTCGCGGCAAGCCTCGTCATCCCAGGAGAGCGGCAGCCAGACGGTGCGCGAAGGGACGCGAGCGTCATGCAGATCGCCAAGCGACAGATCCGCCTCGATCACCGCGTTTAACAGGATCGAACGTGGGCAGATCGTCGGGTCGAAATGAATTTGTAGCGAGCGGATCCCGGGCGTCATCTCCAGACGTCCCGGCTGTGGTTCGCTTTCAAGCCGTTGCATCAGCGCATGTACGCGAAAACGCAGCGCGATATCCAGCGTCAGCTCGCCATATTCCACCAGCAGGAAGTTATCGCCCGCTGCGCGCACGGTCATGGCGGGCATGCCGTCACGCGCCGCGTCTTGCCAGAGAATGGGCGAGGGAAGTGAGGCAACGGCGACAGCCGGGGCGATTTCATCGGTGCTGTCGGCTTCTTCAAGCGTGACCGGCACAAACGTCAGCGTATCGCCCGCTTTCAGCTGGCCGAGCTTCCAGAGATCTTTTTGAATCACCGTCGCCGGACAGACAAAACCGCCCAGCGAAGGGCCGTCCGGGCCGAGAATCACGGGCATGTCGCCGGTGAAATCGACGGTGCCGAAGGCGTAGGCGTTATCGTGAATATTGGAAGGGTGCATGCCCGCCTCGCCGCCATCGGGGCGCGCCCACTGCGGTTTCGGGCCAATCAGGCGAATGCCGGTGCGGCTGGAGTTGTAGTGCACCTGCCAGCGCGCAGCGAAAAAGGCTTCAATGTCTTCTTCGGTAAAAAAGGCGGGCGCGCCGTGCGGGCCGTAAATTACCCGCAGCTGCCAGTGGTTCGTTATCGCCGGATAAGCCGTCGCAGGCAGCGAGGCCTGCGGACGCAGTGCCGGCGCCCCAAGGTGCAGCACATCGCCGGTGCGCAGCGCGCGCCCGACGTGACCGCCAAATTTACCGAGAGTGAACGTGCTGCGGCTGCCCAGATAACGTGGGCAATCCAGCCCGCCGGCGAACAGCAGGTAGCTGCGACAGCCCGCGCCGCTAATCGCGCCGAGCTTCAGCGTCTCGCCTGCGGCGATGTCTACGACCTGGCCCATCGGCAACGGCGTTTTCTCACGCATCGCTTCAATGGGCGCGCCGGTTAGCACGACCGAACACGCCTGGTTGAAGCGCAGCGTCGGTCCGCGCAGGGTGATTTCAAGACCGGCGGCATCCGGCGCGTTGCCGAGCAGCGCGTTGCCCAGGCGAAACGCCAGGCTGTCGAAGGGGCCGGAAGGCGGCACGCCGACGTGCCAGTAGCCGGTGCGGCCCGGCAAATCCTGAATGGTGGTCATTGTGCCGCCGCCCAGCACGTCGAGCGTGGCGGGCCGCCAGCTGACCTGGCCTAACGTGGCGGTGATCACCTCGCCTTGCCGCACCTCCGGCAGCGTCAGCAGGTGGCGCAGCCAGACAAGGTTGTTCTCAATGCCGTAAAGACGGCTCTCATTAAGCGTTGTTTGCAGCGCCGCCAGCGCCGCCGGGCGATCGGCGGCATGAACAATCACTTTCGCCAGCATCGGGTCGTAGAAAGGCGAAATCTCGCAGCCGCTGGAGAGCCAGTGGTCGATACGCAGCTGCGCGCCATCCACCGCGGTTGGGAACGCCACTTCGCTTAACGTTCCCGCTACCGGCTGGAAGTTTTTCGCCGGATCTTCAGCGTAGACGCGCACCTGGATGGCGTGGCCCTGGGGCGTGGTGCGAAGCGTTTCCAGCGGCGGTAGCGTCTGCGCGCCCAGCTCCACCATCCAGCGCACAATATCGACGCCATAAACCATCTCGGTGACGCCGTGCTCCACCTGTAAGCGGGTGTTCACTTCAAGGAACCAGAACTTCTGCGCCTGGTCGTCATAAACGTACTCAACCGTGCCCGCGCTGCGGTAGTTGACCGCCTGGCACAGGCGCACCGCCGTCGCCTGCAAGGCCTGACGCGTGGCGTCGGAAAGGCGGGGCGCGGGCGTCTCTTCAATCACTTTCTGGTTGCGACGCTGGGCGGAACAGTCGCGCTCGCCGAGTGCAATGACGTTGCCTTCGCCGTCGCCAAAAACCTGTACCTCAATGTGTCGCGCCCGGGCGATAAATTTCTCTAAGAAGACGCCATCGTCGGCGAAATTGTTGCCTGCGAGACGTTTTACGCGCTCAAAGGCATCCAGTAGCGCCTGCTCGTCGTCACAGCGCTGCATGCCGATGCCGCCGCCGCCCGCCGTGCTTTTCAGCATCACCGGATAGCCGATTTCCTGCGCGGCGTCCGCCGCCTGCGCCACATCGCGCAGCAGGCCGCTGCCGGGCAGCAGCGGCACGTTATTCTGCTCCGCCAGCTCACGGGCGCGGTGCTTAAGGCCGAAGGCCGCCATCTGCTCTGTGGTGGGGCCCAGGAATATCACCCCTTCGGCGGCGCAGCGTTCAACAAAGCGGGCGTTTTCGCTGAGAAAACCATACCCGGGGTGAATCGCCTGCGCGCCGCTTTCGCGCACGATGGCGAACAGTTTGTCCTGATTGAGATAAGTTTCCCGCACGTTGCCTTCTCCCAGCGGGAAAGCGGCGTCGGCGAGACGCACATGTTCGGCATGTTTATCGGCGTCGGCATAAACCGCGATGGCGGTAATGCCCATTTTTTTCAGGGTACGGATGATGCGCACCGCGATGGCGCCGCGGTTGGCGATAAGAATTCGGCTTAACATAACCGGCTCTCCGGCGGGCAGGTCGTCCTGCGTTAACGTTGCGCTCTGTTGCGGGTCGTCCCGCAGCGCCGGGTATTACCAGATGGCCACTTCAACCGGAGTCGGGTTGTAGCCGTTGCAAGGGTTATTGAGCTGCGGGCAGTTGGAGATAAGCACGAGGACGTTCATTTTCGCCACCATTTCCACATATTTTCCCGGTGCGGAGATGCCGTCGGCGAACGTCAGACCGCCTTCGCCGGTAACCGGCACGTTCATGAAGAAGTTGACGTTATGGGTGATGTCGCGACGCGTCAGGTTAAATTCCGGGTGCGCCGCCACCGCCAGCATCCACGAGTCGCGGCAGGCGTGCATATGGCGTTTTTCCAGGTCATAGCGCACGGTATTGCTTTCACAGGAGCAGGCGCCGCCGAGCGTGTCGTGGCGACCGCAGGTATCCGCGACAATCTCCAGCATCGGTCGGTCTTCATTTGAGCGCAGCACCGTGCCGGTAGAAAGAAAGACGTTGCGCTGACCGCGCAGGGTGTCGGTCATGCTGTAGCGTTCGGCGGTGTCGTCGGCGTTAAAGAAGAGGGTATCCGCCGCCTGGTTGCCTTCGAGATCGGTGATGCGCAGCGTCTGGCCTTCGCCAAGGCGGTAAAGCCAGTAATCTCCGGCGTTAACGGTGGCGCGGTACAGGGCATCCGTGGTCTGGCGTGGGCTTTCGGTCAGCATCGTCACACTCCTTCGCTCAGGTAGTAGAGGTGGTTATTGCGCAGGCCGCGCTGGTTCTCGGCGCGCGCGAGGCAGATTTCCGGCAGCGGCTGACGCTTACCGTCGAGGGTTATCGCCAGCGGCGCGGTGGGGTAGCGGCTGGCTTCGCTTAGCGGGTGAGGGCAGGTATGGAGCACCACCAGCGTATCCATGGCGAAGCGCAGCGTAACGCTCGCGCCAGGCTTGCCCTGCTCAATCAGCCGCAGCTCGCCTTCGTCGCTGGCGGCGACTTTCGCGAAAAAGTTAATGTTTGCCGCAATATCGCGCTTACCTAGGCCATATTTCGCCAGTTCAGTCAGGAAACTGTCATAGCCGTTCTGATGGCGCGCGTTACGCGCCTGCTGGTAGTTGAGCGCGCCGAACTGTTGTTCTGTCAGCGACGCATTGCTGACGCCGCAGACGGTGTCGTGCCAGCCGAACGTGTCCTTTTCGATGCCGCAAAAAATACGGCCCATATCCGAGTAGAGGCAGTGGCCTTCCGTCAGCCGGAAAGTGTGCTGGCACTTCAGCGTATCCGGCGCGTTATAGCGCTCAAGCAGGTTTTCCGGGTTATAGAAGAGGACGGCGGCGTTCGCGCCGCCCTCTGCGTCGGTGAGCGTCAGCGCCGTGCCCCGGCGCATCACCAGCGACCAGTGGCTGCCGGCGGGCAGGCGGGTTTCATAAACGGTTTCCATTGCGTCTCCTTGAGTTAGCCTTCGCTGATTAAGGCCAGCGGGCGTTGCGTGGGGTCAGAACCGGGAAAGGGGCGCACCACGCCGTTAATCGGCCTGACTTTCCCGGCGGGCGGGCGATCCAGCGGAATGTCATAGGTGATGCAGGCGCCGTACGCGTCAGGGGCCTGCGGGTCGTGGCGTACTTTATCGAACACCCATAGCCGTGAGCCGAGCGAAAAGCCCTCTTTCAGGTCGTGGGTTATCATGAAAATCGTCAGGCGGTGGCGCTGCCAGAGATCGCTTATCAACTGGTGCATTTCGCCGCGAATGCCGGGGTCGAGCGCGCCGAAAGGCTCGTCCAGCAGCAGGATGCGCGGCTGTTTTACCAGCGCCTGCGCCAGCGCCAGACGCTGCTGCATGCCGCCGGAGAGCTGGTGCGGGTATTTATCCTGCGCCGCCAATAGCCCAACCTGGTCGAGCATAGCGCGGGCGCGTTCGCGAATGGCGTGGCGCTTGCGTCCCCATACCCGACCGAACCAGCGCGCTTCGCTAAACTCATCCGCCAGCATCACGTTGCCAAGCACGGTCAGGTGCGGAAAGACGGAGTAGCGCTGGAAGACGATGCCGCGCTGGGCGTCCGGCTCCTGGGCGAGCGGTTCGCCGTCGAGCAGCAGTTGCCCTTTGCTCTGCGCTTCGGTGCCGAGCAGCATCTTGAGAAAGGTGGTTTTGCCGCAGCCGGACGCGCCGACGATAGAGACAAACTCACCCTCTTCCACCTGCACGTTCAGCCGCTCCAGCACCACCTGATTGCCGTAATGCTTTTCAAGGTTTTTCAGTTCCAGCAGTGGCATAACGGCCTCCTTATTTGGCGTAGTACCAGGGGAAACAGCGGCGGCTGAGCATGCGCAGCAGCCAGTCGAGCAGGAAGGCGAGCAGCGTTATCCAGGCGACATACGGCAGAATGACGTCCATCGCCATGTAGCGGCGCATCAGGAAGATGCGATAGCCCAGCCCCTCGGTGGCGGCGATGGCTTCGGCGGCGATAAGAAACAGCCAGGCGGCGCCGAGCGACAGGCGCAGCGCGTCCAGCAGGCGCGGCAGCAGCTGCGGCAAAATCACCCGCACCAGAATTTGGCCGCTGTGGCCGCCGAGCGTTTGCGCTTTCACCAGCTGTTCATGCGGAATGGCCATTACCTGCATCTGCAGGTCGCGGATAAGAAAGGGGGTGATGCCGATAATAATCAGCATCACTTTCGACAGCTCGCCAAGCCCGAAGCAGATAAACAGAATCGGCAGGATAGCCAGCGGGGGAACCAGCGCCACCAGGGTCACCAGCGGCGAGAGCACGGCGCGTACCGAGGGCAGCGCGCCGCAAAAGAGGCCCAACAGCAGCGCAGTGACCGCGCTCAGCAGCGCGCCTGTAAGCAGACGCAGCAGGCTTGCGGCGGTATCGGTCCATAACAGATATTCGCCGGTGCGCGGGCTTGGCGTAAACGCCATGCGGTCAACGGCGGCGCGCATCGCGTCCAGGCCCGGCAGCAGCTTATCGGCGCTGTTGGCCGCCAGACGCGCGTCGGAGGCAATCAGATAAAACAGCGCCAGCGCCAGCAGCGGCAGGGCCCCCAGCAGCACGCGGCTCATCGGCTGCGGCTGGAAGTTAATCACTTTGCGCATCGCCCACCTCCGTTATCAGAGTTTGTTTTCTGCAGCGAGCCGTACAAACTCGTCGCTGAAGCGTAATTTCAGGTTGCCCGCGTCGCCCCAGTTGCCAGCAGGCGTCGCGATGCCCACCACATCGGCGGAAGGCGCGGCGTCGCCCAGCAGGCCGTGGGCGAAGGAGAACTCCGCCACTTTCTGCATGGTGGTTTTAAGCTGCGGATTGACGGTGAAGTCGAGCGCCGCTTGCGGCGTGGCGAAAAGGTGCGTGGCGGCGAGCTGGGCGTCAAAGCCCGCCAGATCGGTGCCTGCCGCCTCACCCATTTGCTTGCGGGCGGCTTTTGCGGCTTCACTGTCGCCCTGCATGGTTTTCAGCGTTTCAAACCAGGCGCCGGTCAGCGCTTTGCCAAGCTCCGGGTGCTGTTTCAGCGTGGCGGTGTTGACCACCAGCAGGTCGAGGATTTCGCCGGGGATCTGCGCTGAAGTGAAGAGCGTTTTGGCTCCCGTTTGCTTTTGCGCCTGCGCCAGCAGCGGGTTCCAGGTCACGATGGATTTCACATCCGGGGTGCCGAAAGCGGCCACCAGGTCAGCGTCCGCCGTGTTCACCACTTTCACGTCCCTTTCGCTAAGCCCGGCCGTTTCCAGCGCGCGGGCCAGCAGGTAGTGGGAAACGGAAAGCTCGACGAGATTGATGTTCTGGCCTTTGAGCGCGGCGACGGACGGGACGGTTTTCGACACGATGCCGTCGTTGCCGTTGGAGTAGTCGCCGATAATCAGCGCGGTGCTGTCGACGCCGCCTGCGGCCGGCAGGGTCAGGGCGTCCATGTTGGTCATGGTGCAGCCGTCGAAACCGCCAGCGGTGTACTGATTAACCGACTCGATATAGTCGTTTACCTGCACGAACTGGATGTCGATGTTGTATTTGTCGGCCCACTTTTTGATGATGCCGCTCTGTTGAGCGTAATCCCAGGGCATCCAGCCTGCGTAAATAGACCAGCAAAGTTTGAAGGCGGGTTTTGCCGCATCGGCACCCACGCTAAAGAGCGCAAGGGCGATAAGCAGTATTCCTTTCCGGCAGGCGTTGAGCATGGCGTTTCCTCTGAGGTTAACGGGGAACAAAGCAGGAGGAGGCGCACCTTCGTCGCTTATCCTCCCGGGCTTTTGTCCCGCCGTGTAACCGCCAGAGGGCGGTCGGCCACTCTCGGACCAGCGTCTTGCGACCGGAACCCTAGTGACCCATTGAATGTGTCTGGCGACGACGGCGAAACGCCCGTCACCCCTGCGGGTTTGATAAAGCAAGCCGCGTGCCAGGTAAGGGATGCGCTTTGCATTCAGCGCCTTAAAAGAACGCGTAGCAGAAGCGGCCTGCGCGTTTGTGCAACAACGGGGCAGTCGCACTCAGGGCTGCACTTCAATGGGGCAAGAAGGGCAGGGCGCGGTAATACAGCGCGGATAGTTTCAGATTAAGGCTGCGGAAAAAGACGCGCTGCATCTTCTGAAAGTTGGCCGGGGTTGGCTGGGCAAGGAACACAGAGGCGTATAGTGGCGCTGGCGCTTGAGGCTTTTTGCCTCATGCGATCGGCACAAAAGCGGATGTGCGGTGAGGCAGAAAGAAGAAAGCCCCGAAGGTCAATTTTCATTAACCAACGAGGCCTACTCCGACGCCTAGACACCGCCAGAGTAGCCTCTTACCCGCCGCAAGGCAAGGAGAAGAAAGCGATGAAGCTGCCGCAAAACCCCCGGGTCTGGTACTTATTAATCGTCTGCAGCACGCTGTTAATAACGCTGTTCCTGACGAGAAATTCATTCTGTGAAATTCGCTATAAGGACGGGCCTCTGGAGGTTGTTGCGCTTATGGCCTACGAATCCGGTAAGTAAGCAACCTGAAGGCGGGGGAGTATTCCCGCCTTTCAGGCCTGAGGTGGACGGGCGTACCGCGAGCGCCTTTATAAGGGCTGTCAGCGCAGGCTGGCAGCCCCTTTTTTCTCACGGACGTGATGTTAATAAAAGGCGCGCAAGCCTGCATTGCGAAGCAATAAAGGGTATCCTGCGAGGCGCGCGTGGACTATTCTTGTCAGCGTTGAAAGCACGCTGGTGGCAGGGTGCGTAATTCGTGGTGAAAGGAGTAAAAAAATGGCGACAGGTAAGTCCTGCTCTCGCTGGTTTGCGCCGCTGGCGGCGTTACTGATGGTGGTTAGCCTGAGCGGGTGCTTTGATAAAGAGGGCGATCAACGCAAAGCGTTTATCGATTTTCTGCAAAACACGGTGATGCGTAGCGGCGAACAGCTGCCGACGTTGACGGCGGACCAGAAAAAGCAGTTCGGCCCGTTCGTTTCTGATTACGCCGTGCTTTACGGCTATTCCCAGCAGGTGAATCAGGCGATGGACGCCGGCATTCGCCCGGTGGTGGACAGCGTAAACAGCATCCGCGTGCCGCAGGATTACATGACCCAGCGTGAAGCGCTGCGCCAGGCTAACGGCTCGCTCGGCGTGCTGAGTCAGCAGTTGCAAAACGCTAAAATGCAGGCGGACAACTCGCGCTCGACGCTGAAGCTCGCAGACGATCTGAAGCCGGTCTTTGATAAAGCCTATGAGAAAGTGGTGACCGGCCCGGCGAACGCGCTGCAGCCGCTGATCCCGGCTGCTCAGGTGTTCACGCAACAGCTGGTGCAGGTTGGCGATTTCATCGCTCAGCAGGGCACGCAGGTGAGCTTTGTGTCGAACGGCATTCAGTTTCCTACCTCTCAGCAGGCAAGCCAGTACAATTCGCTGATTGGCCCGCTCGCTTCTCAGCATCAGGCTTTTATGCAAGCTTACAGCGCCGCGACTAACGCGATGCAGTAACAAAAAACGGCTCTTACGAGCCGTTTTTTTATTTCACCGCCTGTGGGTTCACGCAGTTCTTTTCTACGTTGCCGTTCAGCGCGTCAATCAGGTTATCCACCGCGCAGGCCGCCATGTTGTAACGCGTTTCGTGGGTTGCTGAGCCGATGTGCGGCAGCGCCACGACGTTTGGCATTGAAAGCAGCGGCGAATCCGCCGGCAGCGGCTCCTGCTCAAATACATCCAGACCCGCCGCGTGGATTTTCCCCGCCTTCAGCGCGTCAATCAGCGCCGGTTCATCCACTACCGGGCCGCGTCCGGCATTGATAAGAATGGCGGAAGGCTTCATCAGCGCGATTTTTTCGGCGTTGATAAGATGATGCGTTTCCTCTGTTAACGGCAGCACGATGCAGACGAAGTCCGATTCGCGCAGCAGCGTATCCAGGTCGCAAGGACGAGCGTTGAAACGCTCTTCCGCTTCCTGGTGCTGGCGGCGGGCGTTATACAGAATGGGCATGCCGAAGCCGAAGTGCGCGCGCTGCGCCAGCGCAAGGCCGATGCGGCCCATGCCGACAATGCCCAGCGTTTTATGGTGTACGTCAATGCCGAACCAATCCGGACCGATGCTCTTCGTCCATTCCCCTTTTTTCACGCGCTCCGCGACTTCCAGCGCGCGGCGCGCGGTGGTCAGCACCAGCGTCATCAGGGTATCCGCCACCGTTTCGGTCAGCACGGTTGGCGTATGCATCAGCGCGATGTGGCGGGCGTTCAGCGCGTCAACGTCAAAGTTGTCATACCCAACGGAAACGGTGGAGGTGGCGCGAAGCTTAGGCATTTTCGCCAGCAGCGCTTCATCGACCTTTTCGCTCGAGCCCAGCAGCCCTTCAGCGTTGGCGAACGCCTCAGCGTGCTGTTCTACCGTTTCCGGGCTTAAGTTTTTAACCTGAGTTACGGTGAAGTGGCTTTCCAGGCGGGCGAGCAGGTCGTCGGGGAGGGATTTATAAAGAATGACGGACGGCTTCATGCAAATCTCCTGCGTTTAGCGAAGTTTCAAGCGTAGACGAAAGGGCGGCATCATGCCGCCCTGTGCGTTATGCGTGGCGAGCGCCGGCTGGCATCCGCTGGCTCACCGTGGGTTTAACGATAAGTGTGAGCCATACGGAGGCGAAAAGCGCCACACCCATAAAAATGTAGGAGGCGGCCGGGCTGCCCGTGGCGCCGTTGAGATAACCCACCACCCAGGAGCCGACAAACGACCCGAGCGCCCCCATGCTGTTGATTAACGCCATCGCGCCGCCCGCGACATTTTTCGGCAGCATTTCCGGGATAATCGCGAAGAACGGGCCGTACGGGGCATACATCGCCGCACCGGCTATCACCAGCAGCGTATAGGAGGCCCAGAAATGGTTCGCGCCCAGCGCCCATGAGCCGATAAACGCCAGCCCGCCAATCAACAGCAGCGGCCAGACGAACAGCTTGCGGTTCTGCATCTTATCAGACGCCCAGGAGACCACGATCATGGCGATGGTCGCGGCCAGATAAGGCACGGACGAAAGCCAGCCCACTTCCACCATGCCCATGTTTTCGCTGCCGCTGCGGATAATGGAAGGCAGCCACAGAACGAAGCCGTAAACGCCGATGCTCCAGGCGAAGTATTGCGCGCACAGCAGAATAACGTTGCGTGAGCGGAACGCTTCACTGTAGTTGCGCACCGCTTTAATGCCTTGCTGTTCCTGGTCGAGCTGCGCCTGCAGCGCCGCTTTTTCCTCATCCGCCAGCCATTTCACCTGGGTCGGTTTATCTTTCACCAGCACCCACCAGCAAAAAGCCCAGATCACCGCCGGCACCCCTTCGATAATGAACATTTCACGCCAGCCGAAAGACTGGATCAGGTAGCCGGAGACCACCGACATCCACAATACCGTCACCGGGTTGCCGAGGATCAGGAAGGTGTTCGCGCGCGAACGCTCCGATTTGGTAAACCAGTTGCTGATGTAAATCAGCATGGCGGGCATCACTGCCGCCTCCACCACGCCGAGGATAAAGCGGATTGCCGCAAGCATCGGGATATTGCTCACCACGCCGGTGAGCGAGGCGCAGGCACCCCATAAAATCAGGCAGATAAAGATAAGCTTGCGCACGCTGCGGCGTTCGGCGTAGACCGCGCCGGGGATTTGGAAAAAGAAGTATCCCAGGAAGAAGAGCGCGCCCAGCAGGGAAGAAACCCCTTTGGTAATGCCCAGATCTTCGTTGATGCCCGCCGCGGAGGCGAAGCTGAAGTTAGCGCGGTCGAGGTAGGCCAGGCTGTACGTGATAAACACGATAGGCATGATGTACAGCCAGCGTTTTGATGCATTAGTCGGGCTTTTCATAAGCTTCCCTCTATGGTTGAGGTTAGGGCAACGCGTCGATGTAGGGGGCGACGGATGCTGTTAATACTGACTCGCTTTCAGGTGGGTGAGGACTGCTCTCCTCATCCCGGCCCTCGCCCCAAAGGGGCGAGGGAGAAAACCACTTACTTTTGCGTTCTGCTCTTTTTCTCTCGCCGGAACGGCGGAGGAAAAATCGCTTAACTTTGTGTTCCGCTCTTTCCCGGCGCAGGGGAGGGCGCGCTTAACGATGACCTGTCCGCTTTTTCCCCTCTCCCTTTCAGGAAAAAGGATGGGGTAAGGGTGTTACTCACCCAGTTGCTCACGGGTCGGCAATCCTTCGCTGTCGCCGGGCACCTGAATCGCCAGTGAGCCGATTTTATTGCCGCGGCAAACCGCCTGATGCAGGGTTTTGCCTTCCAGCAGCGCGCTGATTACGCCTACCGCAAAACCGTCGCCTGCGCCGACGGTATCCACCACGTTATCCACCTTCACCGCTGCCACAGCGCCTTGCTCGCCGCTGGCGGTTTTGAACCACGCGCCATCGGCGCCCGTTTTCAGCACCACCGCGTTTACGCCGCGTTCGAGGTAAAAATCGGCGATGCCTTCCGGCGTGGTTTGCCCGGTCAGAATCACGCCTTCCTTCAGCCCCGGCAGCACCCAGTCCGCCTGGAAGGCGAGCTGGTTTAGTTTCTCTACCATCTCCGCTTCGCTTTTCCACAGCACCGGGCGCAGGTTCGGGTCGAAGGAGATAGTTTTGCCTTCGGCTTTCATCATGCGCACCGTGTGGTTAAGCAGCTCCAGCGAAGAGGTTGAAAGCGCTGCCGCCACGCCGCTGACATGCAGGTGACGGGCGCTGTAAAACAGCGGCGCGTTAAAATCTTCTACGGAAAGGTGGCTGGCGGCGGAACCTTTACGGAAATATTCCACAGTGGGATCGGTTCCATCTTCAACCTTCGATTTCAACTGGAAACCGGTCGGATAGCGGTCGTCGATGGTGACGCCCTGGGTGCTAATTCCCTCTTTCGCCAACTGTTGCAGCACAAAGCGGCCAAAGGAGTCTTTGCCGACCCGGCTTACCCAGCTCACCTGCAGGCCGAGCCGGGCAAGGCCTGTCGCCACGTTCAGTTCCGCCCCGGCGACCCGCTTCATAAAGCGTTCAACGTCGGCCAGATCGCCGGTTTCGGTGGCGACGAACATTGCCATCGCTTCGCCAATGGTGATGACATCCAGCGTGTTCGGCATGGCCTTTACTCCTCGCGTAACAGGTTGACGTAATGACGGGTGACGGCGGTGAGATCGCGCCCTTCCAGCGGGAACTCAATGCCGCGCGGCGCGTCGGCGGGCAGCTGATTCAGCAGCGCGCGCCAGCGCGGCTCTGCGTCATCCAGCGCAATGGCGCGGTAGTGATAGTGGTGTGGCACGGCGGCCTTCACGTGAATGTAGCTGACGGAAGGCGCCAGAAAGCGTGCGGCGTCTTCCGGCGAGTCGCCCACCCACAGCCAGTTCGCCATATCAAAGGTCAGTTTCACCGGCAGATTGAGCACCTTGCTGGCGGCCTGGAAGCGCTGCATCGGCTTAAGCTGGCCGCAATCGGTCTGGTCGTTTTCCACTACCAGCGCCACGTTGGAGAGGGCGAGCAGGGAAAAGAGCGGCTCCGCCTGGCGGTTATGACGAAAATGACCAAGCGACACCTTCAGCCAACGGGCGTTCAGCTCGTGCGCTTCCGTCAGCAGATCGGGAAGCTGAGGGTTAAGTTTGCCGTCGGTATCAAAAAGCGGCTCTGGCGCGGAGTAGCAGGCGAACAGCCCTTTCTCTTCAATGGTGCGCGCAAGGGCCGGGAGGTTGTTGCGCTCTTCAGGGCTTAACAGTTCGCGGCGAATTTCCACGCCGTCGGCCCCGGCTTCGGCGATAATCGGCAGGACTGCCTGCTGCCCGCCGAGGGATTTAACCCGGTCGTTACCGTAAGCGGCGGTAACAACAATAATTTCTCTCTCCATCGATTTCTCCGGAGTGGTTACATCTGTATAACATAGCTATTACGCTAGATGGAACCGGTTCCAAAGAGAAGGCCAGGATGTTGAATTTATGATCGCCATCACGAACAGTCGATCAGCGCGCCGTGGAGCCCCGGACAATCAGCTCGCCGGAAAAAACCTGCTCCCGCACCGTTTCTTCATGCCCTTCAATACGTTTTACCACCTGCTCAAGCGCGGCGTAGCCAATCTGCCAGGTGGGCTGTTTTAAGGTCGTGATGCCAACGCCTGCGAGCTCCGCCCATTCCAGTTCGTCGAAGCCAAGCAGGCCGATGTCTGCGCCCCAGTGCAGGCCGATGCGCTTAAGCGAGCGGGCTACCTGCAGCGTCAGCGCGCCGTTGGCTGAGATAACCGCTTTGCGCATGCCGCGATACTGCTGGTGAAACTGACGCAGGATATTGTCCAGGCGCTCCGTCTCATGCAGCGGCGTTTCTTCATTCTGCGCCACAATGCCGGGATAACGCGCGGCAGTGTGGCGAAACGCTTTCAACCGCTCCTGACGGGTGTTTACCGTACCGAGCGGCTCGCTCAGAAACAGCAGCGCTTCAAACCCCTGCTCGATTAAATGCTCCGTGGCGGTAGTCGCCGCCTGGTTGTTATCAAGCCCGACGACATCGCAGGCGAAATCGGGGATCTTGCGGTCAATCAGCACCATCGGCAGCGCCGACTGCTGCAGGCGGCTCAATCCCTCTTCACGCATTCCCACGGCGTTCACCACAATGCCTTCCACCTGATAGCTGCGCAGCAGGTCGAGGTAATGCAGCTCCTGATCAAGCTCGTTATTGGTGTTGCAGACCAGCGGCGTAAAGCCTTTTTCCCGGCACGCGGCTTCGATGCCGCTCAGCACGTTAACGGAATAGGGATTGGTGATGTCTGCGATGATAAGACCAATTAGCCGCGTGCGCCCACGCTTGAGGCCGCGCGCCATCTGGCTGGGGCGATAATCCAGGGCGGCTATGGCGCGCTCAATGCGCTCAAGCAAGGCTTCGGAAAGCAGATGTTTTTCGCCGTTGAGGTAGCGCGAAACGCTGGTTTTGCCGGTATTCGCCGCTTTCGCCACGTCGCTGATGGTGGCGCGAGACGCTTTTATGGTCATGGAGCTTCCTTCTGAGTGCTGTAACGCCTGCCGGTCAGGTGGCTGTTTTTATTATTAGATTATTTAGGGGGCAGGCGTAAAGCGGACCGTTGCCGGGCGCGGCGCGTCATTCATCGCTTGCCGGTTGGTTATTGCGCTTGTGCGGCTTTGCAGAACTGTTAATTATTATGTTATAACGTATCAATTAATAACCATGCTTGCACAGGAGAGTGAGAGTAATGAATAAGTTAGCCTTGTTACTGGCAATAGGGCTTGTACTGCCTGGCGCTCAGGCGTTTGCCCATGCGCATCATCATGGCGCGCCGCTGACAGAGGCGGAGCAGAAAGCCAGCGAAGGTATTTTTGATGATAAAGCGGTTAAAGATCGCCCGCTAAGCGACTGGGATGGCGTGTGGCAATCGCTTAACCCTTATTTGTTAAACGGCGATCTCGACCCGGTTTTAGCCAGGAAGGCGAAAGCGGCCAATAAAAGCGTGGAGGAGTATCGGGCTTATTATAAAAAAGGTTACGCCACGGATGTGGAGATGATCGGCATTGAAAACAATGTGATGGAATTCCATACCGGTAAAGCCGTAAACGCCTGCCAGTACAGCTATAACGGTTTTAAAATTCTGACTTATGCTTCCGGTAAAAAGGGCGTGCGCTACCTTTTTGAATGTAAAGACGCCGCGTCAAAGGCGCCGAAATATGTCCAGTTCAGCGACCACACCATCGCCCCGCGCAAATCACAGCATTTCCATATTTTTATGGGTAATGCTTCACACGAGGCGTTATTAAAAGAGATGGATAACTGGCCGACTTATTATCCCTACCAGTTAAGCAAAGCGCAGATTGTGGATGAGATGCTGCACCATTAACTTTTCTCAGCGAGTAAACCGGCTAAATACGCCTCACCGGAAAAGCGCGGTGAGGCGTGCTGCCTGTTACTGCAACGGGCTTAAGGTAATTTCTACGCGACGGTTCTGCGCTTTACCTTCTTCAGTGCTGTTGCTGGCGATAGGGTTCGCCGGGCCCATGCCGCTGGTGCGGATGCGGTTGGCCGCCACGCCCTGCGTGATAAGCGCGCTGGCGACGCTTTCTGCGCGCTGCTGCGACAGACGCATGTTGAGATCCTGGCCGCCGGTGCTGTCGGTGTAGCCCACCACGTTAACCGCGGTTTTCGGATACTCTTTGAGCACCATCGCCACGCCGGTCAGGGTGTTGGCGCCCGCGGGTTTCAGGTTCGCCTGATTGCTGTCAAAGGTCACATTGTTAGGCATGTTGAGGATAATGTTGTCGCCACTGCGGGTGACGCTTACGCCGGTGCCCTGCATTTTGTCGCGCAGCTTAGCTTCCTGCACATCCATGTAATACCCTACGCCGCCGCCGAGCGCCGCGCCCGCCGCCGCGCCAATCAGCGCGCCTTTGCCGCGATCTTTCTTCGAAGAGGAGAGCGCGCCGACGCCTGCGCCTACCAGCGTGCCGAGGCCTGCGCCGATACCCGATTTCCCTGCTTCACGTTCGCCGGTGTAGGGGTTAGTCGTACAGCCGGAAACGGCCAGTGCGCCGCTGACCAGAGCGGCAATCATCATTACGCGTTTTTTCATCGCATATCCTTATTCAATTTATTTCTTGGCCGCATACAACGGCGGTGATTGATTATGCCGGGTGTTTATGTTGAAAATTTCAGGAACTCTTCCGATTTTGTAAGCAATAGTGAGTCGAGTGGCGATAAAGTAAACACAATCACGCCACGTTATCTGCAAATGCCAGTCAGGAGCCCGTTTTGGCGAACTCATCCTCTTTAAAACAAATTGTCACGGCCGCCCACTGGGGGCCGATGGTGGTGGAAACCGACGGTGAGACCGTCTTCTCCTCCACGGGCGCGCTTGAAACCCGCCACCCCAATTCCCTGCAAACGGCGGTGCCCGATCAGGTACACAGCAAAACCCGCGTGCGCTACCCGATGGCGCGTAAAGGCTTTCTCGCCTCGCCAGACAAACCGCAGGGCGTGCGCGGGCAGGATGAATTTGTTCGCATAAGCTGGGACGAGGCGCTCGCGCTTATCCATCAACAGCATCAGCGTATTCGTACCAGTTACGGTCCGTCGGCGATTTTCGCAGGCTCCTACGGCTGGCGTTCTAACGGCGTGCTGCACAAGGCGGCGACGCTGCTGCAGCGCTATATGAGCCTTGCGGGCGGCTATACGGGCCATCTGGGCGACTATTCCACGGGCGCGGCGCAGGTGATAATGCCTTACGTGGTGGGCGGCAACGAGGTTTATCAACAGCAGACCAGCTGGCCGCTGGTGCTTGAGCACAGCGAGGTGGTCGTGCTGTGGAGCGCTAACCCGCTCAATACGCTGAAAATCGCCTGGAACGCCTCGGACGAGCAGGGCATCGGCTATTTCGAACAGCTGAAGAAGAGCGGCAAACGCATTTTCTGCATCGATCCGATGCGCTCGGAAACGGTGGAGTTTCTTGGCGACAGCGTGACGTGGATTGCCCCGCATATGGGCACCGACGTGGCGCTGATGCTCGGCATCGCCCACACGCTGGTGGAGAATGGCTGGCAGGATCGGGCGTTTCTGGAACGCTGTACCCATGGTTATGAGATTTTCGCCGATTACCTTACCGGCAAAAGCGACGGAACGGCGAAAACGGCGGAGTGGGCCGCGGAAATTTGCGGCGTTGAGGCTGCCGCCATTCGTGAGCTGGCGCAGCTTTTCCATGAAAACCGCACCATGCTGATGGCGGGCTGGGGCATGCAGCGCCAGCAGTACGGCGAGCAGAAACACTGGATGCTGGTGACGCTTGCCGCCATGCTCGGGCAAATCGGCCTGCCGGGCGGCGGTTTTGGCCTCTCTTACCACTTCGCCAACGGCGGCAACCCGACGCGCCGCGCCGCGGTGCTCGCCTCTATGCAAGGCTCGCTGGCGGGCGGTGTGGATGCGGTGGACAAAATCCCGGTGGCGCGAATTGTCGAAGCGCTGGAAAACCCGGGCGGCGCTTACCATCACAACGGCGAACAGCGCACGTTTCCCGATATCCGCTTCATCTGGTGGGCGGGCGGCAGCAACTTTACCCATCATCAGGATACCAACCGGCTGATTAACGCCTGGCAGAAGCCGGAGCTGGTGGTGATTTCCGAATGCTTCTGGACGGGCGCGGCGAAGCACGCCGACATCGTGCTGCCCATCACCACCTCGTTTGAGCGCAACGACATGACCATGACCGGCGACTACAGCAACCAGCATCTGGTGCCGATGAAGCAGGTTGTGCCGCCGCAGTATGAAGCGCGTAATGATTTCGACGTTTTCGCCGCGCTCAGCGAACGGTGGGAAGAGGGCGGGCACGCGCGGTTTACCGAAGGCAAAACCGAGCTGGAATGGCTGGAGACGTTTTATAACATCGCCAGCGAGCGCGGCGCGCAGCAGCAGGTGACGCTGCCGCCCTTCAACGATTTCTGGCAGGCGAACAACATTATCGAAATGCCGCAGAACCCGCAAAACGCTGAATTCATCCGCTTCGCCGCGTTTCGCGACGACCCGGCGGCAAACCCGCTTAAAACGCCAAGCGGCAAAATCGAGATCTATTCCGAGCGTATCGCCCGCTACGGCTACGCCGACTGCCCGCCGCACCCCACCTGGCTTGCGCCGGACGAATGGCAGGGCAACGCGCGGGAAGGGCAACTGCAGCTGCTTTCCGCGCACCCGGCGCACCGCCTGCACAGCCAGCTTAACTACGCGAAACTGCGCGATCGCTACGCGGTGGCCGGGCGCGAGCCGCTGACGCTGCATCCGCAGGACGCTAACGCGCGCGGCATTGAAGATGGCGACCTGGTGCGCGTATGGAACGAACGCGGCCAGGTGCTGGCGGGCGCGGTAGTCACCGACGGCATTAAGCCCGGCGTGATTTGCCTGCATCAGGGCGCATGGCCGGATCTCGATAAAACGGCGGACGGCATTTGCAAAAACGGCGCGGTTAACGTGCTGACGCTGGATATTCCCTCTTCACGCCTTGCTAACGGCTGCGCTGGCAACACGACCCTTGTGTGGATGGAAAAATACCGGGGGCCTGCGCTTAGCGTAACGGCGTTTGATCCGCCCACCAGCGCATAATCCATGTCGGGTGGTGAGTCTCTTCCTGCCAGGCGCTCGCTTCAATGCGAAAGCCCTGCGCGTGATAGAACGTCACCGCCCGCTCGTTTTGCTGGTACACCTCAAGACTCAGGTTGTCGTAGCGCTGCTTAACATGGCTGAGCAGCGCGGCGCCGATACCTCTGCCAAGCTTGTCCGGCGCCACGAACAGCGCGCCGATAAACTGTTCGTCCAGCACGCTGATAAACCCCTCCGGCTCACCGTTACGCTCTGCAATCCAGGTTTGCGCCCGCGGCAGCCAGGCGTCGCGCACCATCGGCAGGCTTTCCAGCCAATACTCCGCCGGGATAAAAGGGTGCCCCATCGTCGTGCTGGCAAGCCACAGGGGCAGCAACGTCGGAATATCGCGCTGGTTTCCCTCGCGGATCATCGCTGATAGTCCGGGTGGCAAAAGCAGCCGGTGAGGTGATCGTTCACCAGCCCGCACGCCTGCATGAAGGCATAACAGGTGGTGGCGCCGACAAACTTAAAGCCGCGTTTTTTTAACGCTTTTGAGAGCGCTTCAGAGGTGGCGGTGCTGGCGGGTACGTCAGCAAGGGTGGCGTAGTGGTTAATCTGCGGCTCGTTATTCACAAACGACCAGACGAATTTTGAAAATTTTTCTCCCTCGGCTTCCATTGCCATATACGCCTTCGCGTTATTGATGATGGCCTCAATTTTGCCGCGATGGCGAATGATGCCCGGCTCCAGTAAAAGTTTTTCCACCTCTTCGGGTTGTATCAACGCAACGGCTGAAGGATCAAAATCGTGAAAGCATCGACGGTAATGAACTCTTTTTTTCAGTACGGTAATCCACGAAAGGCCCGCCTGCTGTCCTTCCAGGCAAAGCATTTCAAAGAGTTTTTTACCGCTGGTTTGGGGTATGCCCCATTCTTTATCGTGATAATCAAGATAAAGGGGATCCTGGGTGACCCAACCGCAACGTTGCATAAATACGTCCTCTGTTTCTGGTGAAGTAAAGTCTTGCTTAACCCTGCTTGACGTAGCGGATAAAGAGACAATAGTTAACTCAGGGTTATACGCAAATCCGTTTATAAAGCGAACAACAATACGCCGGAACCGGCTCTCTCCTGGAGTCGCCTGATGATTATAACTTTACGCAGTGGGCGCCATGTTATTCAGCGCATGGCGTGGTTGTCGTGGTGTCTGGCTTTTTCACACACAGCGCAGGCCTGGCAACAAGAGTATATCGCTGAAGAGAGTTACACGCCTGGCTCGCAGCGTTATACCTGGGATAATGACAGGCGGCCCAGCTACAACGATATTCTTGCTGAACGTATTGAGTCTTCGCAGCGTCAGGGCGACGCAGCGGGGCTCGCTATACTCTCGTACCAGGAGAGCGCGGCGGAACCGGCGACGCTGGGCGTAGGGTGGAATATTACCCTGCCGGCGCACATCTCCACCGGTCCGGTGGCAAGCTGGCGCTGGGACGGCAGCAACCCGGCCAGCTACAACGACTATGGCGATAGCGCCATCGCGGCGGGCAGCAGCGATAAGCTCTGGCACGCCAGCGTCAGCACCTTCGGCTGGCGCGTCGATTCGCGGCTCGGCTACCTGCGACCCTGGGCGCAAATCAGCTATAACCAGCAGTACGGCGAAAATATCTGGAAAGCGCAGTCCGGCATGCACATGACCGCCTCCAGCAACCAGTACGGCAGTTGGATGGACGTGACGGTGGGCGCGGATATGCCCATTAATCGTCATATGGCGGCCTACGCTTCTCTTTCCCAGGCCGATGGCATGGCGGAAGGCGAGGTTTATTTATATAGCCTTGGGGTGAACGCGCGTTTTTAAACGCTTAACGCGCGCCGGTCTCATCCAGCGCCTCCGGGTGATAAGCAGCACATGTCGGGCATCCTTGTCCGCCATATCACCTGTAAGTGGATATTGCTGAGGAAATCAGCGTTCGCTCCGAAGAGAGGCGCCAGCATGCCCTTGCGGTCGTCGGGGCGTCACCATTCGCATAAAAGCGTGGAAAATGGTTCGCAAACTTTTTTCCGTGTTACGAAGAGCGCACGAAATGGCATCAACCTGACTTCATTTTTGTTACCTGTATCACAACATCATTTTACCTTTTGTTTACTGAAATGGCGCGGCTTATAAAGGAAGTGTGTACTCACATACAAAATTTCTTTCAAAGCGCATCGCAAGATTCAAGGCCGTTCATTCCTTCTGACAGGCATTTCATTCCTCCCTGACTGCATTTCATGCCGTTTTCGATCCGCCATGAAATGCGCTTCGCTATTGTTTGAGGCAGTTAACTTCCTTAATTTTTCTGCGGGATTTCTGCCATGAACACATCACTTAACCACCGTACCCGCTGGCTAACGCTGGTTGGCACCATTGTGACCCAGTTCGCGCTGGGTTCCGTTTATACCTGGAGCCTGTTTAACAGCTCCCTGTCGCAGAAGCTGGATGCGCCTGTCAGCCAGGTGGCGTTCTCTTTCGGCCTGCTAAGCCTGGGGCTTGCGCTCTCTTCCTCCGTCGCCGGGAAACTGCAGGAGCGTTTCGGCGTGAAGCGGGTCACGATGGCCTCTGGCGTGCTGCTGGGGCTTGGTCTGTTTCTGACCGCGCACTCAAATAACCTGATGATGCTCTGGCTGAGCGCGGGCGTGTTGGTGGGGCTTGCGGACGGCGCCGGTTATCTGCTGACGCTCTCCAACTGCGTGAAATGGTTCCCGGAGCGCAAAGGGCTTATCTCTGCGTTTTCCATTGGATCTTACGGTCTGGGTAGCCTCGGTTTTAAATTTATCGACAGCCATCTGCTGGCGACCGTTGGCCTTGAGCACACCTTTATCATCTGGGGCGCGCTGGTGATGGTGATGATTGTGGCGGGCGCTACGCTGATGGTTGATGCGCCGAAACAGCCGGTGGTTAACGCAAGCGGCGTGAGCGAGAAAGATTTCACGCTGGCGGAATCGATGCGCAAACCGCAGTACTGGATGCTGGCGGTCATGTTCCTTACCGCCTGCATGAGCGGCCTGTACGTGATTGGCGTGGCGAAAGACATCGCTCAGGGGATGGTGCGTCTGGACGCGGCGACCGCCGCAAACGCCGTAACGGTGATTTCTATTGCTAACCTTTCGGGCCGTCTGGTGCTCGGCATCCTCTCCGATAAAATCTCCCGCATCCGCGTGATTACGCTCGGCCAGATTATCTCGCTGGTAGGGATGGCGGCGCTGCTTTTCGCTCCGCTCAATGAAATGACCTTCTTTGCCGCTATCGCCTGCGTGGCCTTTAACTTCGGCGGCACGATTACCGTTTACCCGTCGCTGGTGAGCGAATTCTTTGGCCTGAATAACCTCGCCAAAAACTACGGCGTGATTTATCTCGGCTTCGGTATCGGCAGCATTGTAGGCTCGGTGATCGCCTCGCTGTTTGGCGGCTTCTATGTCACCTTCTGCGTGATTTTTGCTCTGCTGATTGTCTCGCTGGCGCTCTCCACCACTATCCGCCAGCCGCAGCGTGAAGCGCTGAAACACGCCCACGCATAACCTTGCCCTGACCTATGCCGCCGCGCCTGCGTGGCGGCTTTTTTATTTGTAACGTCTAACAAGACCCCGGCGCATTGCGTCTATCCTTTGATAACACTCACAACAGAAGGAGAAAGCCATGTCCTTAGAAAAAGTGGTCTACCGCGCCAAAGCGAAAGCGACCGGTGGCCGTGATGGTCGTGCAACCTCTGATGATGGCGTACTTGATGTGAAGCTTGGCGTGCCGAAAGAGATGGGCGGTATGGGCGGCCAGGTGACTAACCCGGAGCAGCTTTTTGCGGCAGGGTACTCCGCGTGCTTCCTGGGTGCGCTAAAGCATGTCGCCGCGCAGGAGAAGAAAACCGTGCCGCAGGATGCCTTTATCGAAGGTCAGGTAGGCATCGGCCCCTTACCGACCGGTTTTGGCATTGAAGCGCAGCTGGATATTCATCTGCCGGGTATGGAGCGGGGCGAAGCGGAAGCGCTGGTGCAAAAGGCGCATATCGTCTGTCCGTATTCCAACGCCACTCGCGGCAATATTGATGTGAAGCTTAACGTCATTACCTGATTTGCTCGCTTCTTGACCGTTTGTGACAGCCTGTTTCCGGCCCGGGTATTTTGTAAATATCCGGGTCTGCCCGCGTAATTTTTCTAACTTTTTCCCGCCGCTATGGTCTACTAGCGCACGTCTGAGATAAGAATCTGTCGATTCCTCTTGTTTTTTACGTATGAGTTTTCTCTTTGAACGAGGGAAAGCGTTATTGCACCTGTGTTGCCGGGGCGGCTTGCATGAGATATATCCTCTCAATGACGCAGCAGAAAGTCAGCTTTCTGCTCGCGCTCTATATTGGTCTTTTTTTCAACTGCGCGGTGTTTTACCGTCGCTTTGATGGATATGCGCAGGATTTCACTGCCTGGAAGGGAATTTCCGCCGTGGTCGAACTGTTCGCGACCGTTTTAGTCACCTTTTTCCTGCTACGCGTGCTTTCCTTATTTGGCCGGCGCGTATGGCGTATTCTCACAACGCTTATCGTGCTGTTTTCCGCCGCCGCCAGTTATTACATGACGTTCCTGAACGTGGTGATTGGCTATGGCATCATCGCCTCGGTAATGACCACGGATATCGACCTCTCAAAAGAGGTGGTGGGCTGGCAGTTCTTCGTCTGGATGATTGCCGTCAGCGCGCTGCCGATGGTGCTTATCTGGCGCAACCGCTGCAGCTTTACTCTGTTACGCCAGCTGCGCAGCCGTGAGCAGCGTTTGCGCAGCGCCATTGTGGTGGTGGTGGCTGGCGTGCTGGTCTGGGCGCCGATTCGCCTGCTCGACCTGCATCAAAAAAATGTGGAACGTACCTCCGGCGTGGATATGCCGAGCTACGGCGGCGTGGTGGCGAACTCCTACCTGCCCTCTAACTGGCTTTCAGCGCTGGGTTTGTACGCCTGGGCGCAGGTGGATGAATCAAGCGACAATAAATCACTGATGAACCCGGCGAAGAAATTTACGTACGACGCCCCAAAGGGCATTGATGATACGTACGTCGTGTTCATTATTGGTGAAACCACGCGCTGGGATCACATGGGCATGCTCGGTTACGACCGCGACACCACGCCGAAACTCGCGCAGGAGAAAAACCTGGCGGCGTTCCGCGGCGAGTCGTGCGATACGGCGACCAAGCTCTCCCTGCGCTGCATGTTTGTGCGCGAAGGCGGAGCGGAAGATAACCCGCAACGTACCCTGAAAGAGCAGAACATTTTTGCGGTGCTTAAACAGCTCGGTTTTAGCTCCGATCTCTATGCCATGCAGAGTGAGATGTGGTTCTACAGCAACACCATGGCGGATAACATTTCGTACCGCGAGCAGATTGGCGCCGAGCCGCGTAACCGCGGCAAGCAGGTCGATGACATGCTGCTGGTGGAAGAGATGCAAAACTCGCTGAGTGAGCATCAGAAGGGCAAGCACATCGTTATTTTGCATACCAAAGGGTCGCACTATAACTATGTGCAGCGCTATCCGCGCAGCTTCGCTCGCTGGCAGCCGGAGTGCATGGGCGTAGACAGCAAGTGCAGCAAGCAGGAGCTGATTAACGCCTACGATAACTCGGTGCTCTATGTTGACAGCTTTATCTCGAAGGTGATTGACCAGGTGCGCGATAAGAAGGCCATCGTCTTTTACGCCGCCGACCATGGCGAATCGATCAACGAGAAAGAGCATCTGCACGGCACGCCGCGCAACATTGCGCCGCCGGAACAGTTCCGCGTGCCGATGATGGTCTGGATGTCGGATAGCTATCTGGCGGAGCCGGAGCACGCGCGCGCTTTCGCCCAGCTTAAAAAGCAGGCGCAGGATAAGACTGCGCACCGCCACGTTGAGCTTTACGACACCATTATGGGGTGCCTGGGTTACACCTCGCCGGACGGCGGAATCAACCAGAACAACAACTGGTGCCGCGCTCCCGCGACGCAGAAATAGCCAGCGGCGCTGGCTTTCCAGGCGATCGCGTGGCTTTTTTAAATAAGGTATTGACGCTGGGGTAGCACGGCAGTAATATGCGCCCCGCATTCGGTGATTGGCGCAGCCTGGTAGCGCACTTCGTTCGGGACGAAGGGGTCGGAGGTTCGAATCCTCTATCACCGACCAAATTCGAAAAGCCTGCTCAATGAGCAGGCTTTTTTGCATTTAACGCCTGTGAGGATGAGAACCTCCGGGGGTGGAGGTTCGACTCGAGCGCAGCGAGAGAACGTTGCTTAAGCAACGGCCCGCAGGGCGCGTCACGCAGTGAGGTGTAATCCTCTGGCACCGACCAAATTCGAAAAGCCTGCTCATTGAGCAGGCTTTTTTGCATTTAACGTTCGCGCTTTTATCTCAAGCGGCGAATAAAGCCGCCAATAAAACAGGCGGCGAGACTTAACCGCGAAAAAATCATTTCCATTCTCATTTTTAATAAACGCTATTTGCCAGATTATTGGCGTTATTTAAACAGAGCGAAGAAAGCCTCATTTTAAATAGGCTATTTTTGTTTCTTTTATCTTTTAGTCCAACGCGCCAGCACGCAACGCATCCGTTCATAAAAAGCAGTTTTTAACCAAACGGCAGATGGCGACGAGGGACTCTATTTTTTGCGGCGCCCTGACGGTTTTGTGAGATATTCCATTGAAAATTGTTATGAAAAAGGGTGGATACTTTTCCCTCCGCTTATAGATCCTGCCAGCATTTTTAGCTGAAGCGCTTCATGTTTGCAGCATGAATCGTTCATTACTTCGCCAGCTCGCCACTAATTTTACAGAAATGGCGCAAACCATAACCGCTGGATGTTGCAAGTTATTAAGAGGATTATCCTGGCATCGGGGTAGTAGCATAAATTTCCCTGCTGGAAATAGCGGCTTGAACTTTTTTTAATCTTTGTTTGTTGTTTCTCACCCCGCTTGTAAATCCCGGTGACCTGTATTGACGTTTTCCTAATCTGTTGACAGATTGTAGGGCGTGAGGGGCCCTTTACGGACAAAATGCACTGCTTCCTGGTCAACCTTACGAAAGGAATCCCCATCCTCACAACGCCCAGCGGGCACCCCGATCGGACCGGGTAAAAAACAAAAAAAGGTCTGACGGATAACACAACACCCACCACATTGGAGCAGAAGAATGAGTATTTCCTTGAAAAAGTCAGGGATGCTGAAGTTTGGTCTGAGCCTGGTAGCCATGACCGTTGCAGCAAGCGTACAGGCAAAAACCCTGGTTTACTGTTCAGAAGGCTCGCCGGAAGGCTTTAACCCACAGCTCTTTACCTCTGGCACCACCTATGACGCAAGCTCAGTGCCAATTTATAACCGCCTGGTAGAATTCAAAACCGGCACCACCGAAATCATTCCGGGCCTGGCTGAGAAGTGGGACGTCAGCGAGGACGGCAAAACGTACACTTTCCACCTGCGCAAGGGCGTGAAGTGGCAGGACAATAAAGAATTCAAACCGACGCGCGATTTTAACGCCGACGACGTTGTCTTCTCTTTTGACCGTCAGAAAAACGATCAGAACCCGTACCATAAAGTTTCTGGCGGCAGCTACGAGTACTTTGAAGGCATGGGCCTGCCGGCGCTCATTTCCGAAGTGAAAAAAGTGGATGACTCTACTGTTCAGTTCGTGCTGACCCGTCCAGAAGCGCCGTTCCTGGCTGACCTCGCCATGGACTTCGCCTCGATTCTTTCCAAAGAATACGCCGACAACATGCTGAAAGCCGGCACGCCGGAGAAAGTTGACCTGAACCCGATCGGCACCGGTCCGTTCCAGCTGCTGCAATACCAGAAAGATTCGCGCATTCTCTACAAAGCGTTTGAAGGCTTCTGGGGCACTAAGCCGAAGATTGACCGTCTGGTCTTCTCTATCACGCCGGATGCTTCCGTGCGTTATGCCAAGCTGCAGAAGAATGAATGTCAGGTGATGCCGTACCCGAACCCGGCCGACATCGCCCGCATGAAGCAGGACAAAAACATCAACCTGATGGAGCAGGCGGGCCTGAACGTGGGCTATCTCTCCTTCAACACCGAGAAAAAGCCGTTTGACGACGTGAAAGTGCGTCAGGCGCTGACTTACGCGGTGAACAAAGAAGCCATCATCAAAGCGGTATACCAGGGCGCGGGCGTTGCCGCGAAAAACCTGATCCCGCCGACCATGTGGGGCTATAACGACGACGTTAAGGACTACACTTACGACGTTGAGAAAGCAAAAGCGCTGCTGAAAGAAGCGGGCCAGGATAAAGGCTTTACCGTTGAGCTGTGGGCGATGCCGGTACAGCGTCCGTACAACCCGAACGCGCGCCGCATGGCGGAGATGATCCAGTCTGACTGGGCGAAAATCGGCGTTCAGGCCAAAATCGTGACCTATGAGTGGGGTGAATACCTCAAGCGCGCGAAAGCGGGCGAACACCAGGCGGTGATGATGGGCTGGACCGGCGACAACGGGGATCCGGATAACTTCTTCGCCACGCTGTTTAGCTGCGACGCGGCGAAAGATGGTTCCAACTACTCCCGCTGGTGCTACAAGCCGTTTGAAGATCTGATTCAGCCGGCGCGCGCCACCGACGACCACAACAAGCGTATCGAGCTTTACAAACAGGCTCAGGTAGTGATGCATGACCAGGCGCCTGCGCTGATCGTCGCTCACTCCACCGTCTATGAGCCGGTGCGTAAAGAGGTTAAAGGCTACGTTGTGGACCCGCTGGGTAAACACCACTTCGAAAACGTATCTGTCGAATAATAAGCAAGTAAGATACCCGACTCCCTCTCCCTGACCGGGCGAGGGGCGGGGTGGGGAGCCGCAGCGAAGTCCGCCTCCTCACCCGTCCCTTTCCTGCCGGGGGAGGGGAAGGGTGTATTCCCTCCCGAACGGGAGCGTGAACACATTTGTGAGCAATACAGACGCATTGTCACCAGGCCGTGCGTCATTACAGAGAATCCGGGTTATGTTGCAGTTCATCCTCCGACGTCTGGGGCTTGTCATTCCGACGTTTATCGGTATTACCCTTCTCACTTTTGCCTTTGTCCATATGATCCCCGGCGACCCGGTGATGATCATGGCGGGCGAACGTGGCATTTCCCCCGAGCGTCATGCGCAGCTGCTGGCTGAACTGGGCCTGAACAAGCCGCTGTGGCAGCAGTACCTCAATTATATCTGGGGCGTATTGCACGGCGATTTAGGCCTCTCGCTGAAAAGCCGCCTGCCAGTGTGGGAAGAGTTCGTTCCGCGTTTCAAAGCGACGCTGGAACTTGGCGTTTGCGCCATGATTTTCGCCGTAGCGGTCGGTATCCCGGTTGGGGTTCTGGCGGCCGTGAAGCGCGGCTCTATTTTCGACCATACCGCCGTGGGTCTCTCGCTCACCGGTTACTCCATGCCTATCTTCTGGTGGGGCATGATGCTTATCATGCTGGTGTCGGTGCAGTGGAACCTGACGCCGGTTTCCGGGCGCGTCAGCGACATGGTGTTCCTCGACGACACGAACCCGCTCACCGGCTTTATGCTCATAGACACCGCTATCTGGGGCGAAGAAGGCAACTTCATTGATGCGCTGGCGCACATGATCCTGCCTGCCATTGTGCTGGGCACCATTCCGCTGGCGGTTATCGTGCGTATGACGCGCTCCTCCATGCTGGAAGTGCTGGGCGAGGATTACATCCGCACCGCGCGCGCCAAAGGATTAACTCGCATGCGCGTGATTGTGGTGCATGCGCTGCGCAACGCCATGCTGCCGGTCGTCACGGTTATCGGTTTGCAGGTCGGCACGCTGCTGGCGGGCGCTATCCTCACCGAGACGATTTTCTCCTGGCCGGGTCTTGGCCGCTGGCTGATTGACGCGCTGCAGCGCCGCGATTATCCGGTGGTGCAGGGCGGGGTGTTGCTGGTGGCGACGATGATTATTCTCGTCAACCTGCTGGTCGATCTGCTGTACGGCGTGGTGAACCCGCGTATACGTCACAAGAAGTAAGGGGCCATCATGTCTCAAGTTACAGAAAACAAAGCCGTTGCGGCCCCGGTGCCGATGACGCCGATGCAGGAATTCTGGCACTACTTCAAGCGCAACAAAGGCGCGGTAGTAGGCCTGGTCTACGTCGTGGTGATGATCATCATCGCCGTGTTCGCCAACTTTCTGGCGCCGCATAACCCCGCCGACCAGTTCCGCGACGCGCTGCTCGCGCCGCCGGTGTGGCAGGACGGCGGCAGCTGGGCGCATATCCTCGGTACCGATGACGTCGGCCGCGATACGCTCTCGCGTCTGATGTACGGCGCGCGCCTGTCGCTGCTGGTAGGCTGCCTGGTGGTGGTGGTGTCGCTCATCATGGGCATTGTGCTCGGGCTTATCGCCGGTTACTTCGGCGGCGTGGTGGATGTCATCATCATGCGCGTGGTCGATATCATGCTGGCGCTGCCGAGCCTGCTGCTCGCGCTGGTGCTGGTGGCGATTTTCGGTCCGTCGATAGTCAACGCGTCGCTGGCGCTCACCTTTGTGGCGCTCCCCCACTATGTGCGCTTAACCCGCGCCGCAGTGTTGGTGGAAGTGAACCGCGACTATGTGACCGCCTCCCGCGTGGCGGGCGCAGGCGCCATGCGCCAGATGTTCGTCAACATTTTCCCCAACTGCCTTGCGCCGCTGATTGTTCAGGCGTCGCTCGGTTTCTCCAACGCCATTCTCGACATGGCCGCCCTTGGCTTCCTTGGCATGGGTGCGCAACCGCCGACGCCGGAGTGGGGCACCATGCTCTCCGACGTGTTGCAGTTTGCGCAGAGCGCCTGGTGGGTAGTGACCTTCCCGGGTCTCGCTATTCTGCTGACGGTGCTGGCATTTAACCTGATGGGCGACGGCTTGCGCGACGCGCTCGACCCCAAACTCAAGCAGTAAAGAGGCACGAGATGGCGTTATTGAATGTAGATAAATTATCGGTGCACTTCGGCGACGAAGGCGCGCCGTTCCGCGCCGTAGACCGCATAAGCTACAGCGTGAATCAGGGCGAAGTGGTGGGCATCGTCGGTGAATCCGGCTCAGGGAAGTCGGTCAGCTCGCTCGCTATTATGGGCCTGATTGATTACCCCGGCCGCGTGATGGCCGATAACCTGGAATTTAACGGCCAGGACTTAAAGCGCATCTCTGAAAAAGAGCGCCGCAACCTGGTGGGCGCCGAAGTGGCGATGATTTTCCAGGACCCGATGACCAGCCTGAACCCCTGCTACACCGTGGGCTACCAGATTATGGAAGCCATCAAGGTGCATCAGGGTGGCAACAAGAAAACCCGCCGCCAGCGGGCTATCGACCTGTTAAACCAGGTCGGCATCCCGGACCCGGCGTCGCGTCTGGACGTCTACCCGCACCAGCTCTCCGGCGGGATGAGCCAGCGCGTGATGATAGCGATGGCCATCGCCTGCCAGCCGAAGCTGCTGATTGCCGACGAACCGACCACCGCGCTGGATGTAACCATCCAGGCGCAAATCATCGAGCTGCTGCTGGAGCTTCAGCAAAAAGAGAACATGGCGCTGGTGCTTATCACCCATGACCTCGCGCTGGTGGCCGAAGCGGCGCACAAAATCATCGTGATGTACGCAGGCCAGGTGGTGGAGACGGGCGAGGCGAAAGATATTTTCCGCGCGCCGCGCCACCCTTACACCCAGGCGCTGCTGCGCGCGCTGCCGGAATTCGCGCAGGACAAAGCGCGGCTGGCCTCGCTGCCAGGCGTGGTGCCGGGCAAATATGACCGCCCGACGGGCTGTCTGCTGAACCCGCGTTGCCCGTACGCCACGGAACGCTGCCGCGTTGAAGAGCCGGGCCTGAACCCGGTGGACAACGGTCGCCAGTCGAAATGCCACTATCCACTCGATGATGCCGGGAGGCCGACAAATTATGAGCACGCATGAGGCCACCTTACAGCCGCAGCCGCTGCTGCAGGCTATCGATCTGAAAAAACACTATCCGGTGAAGAAAGGCTTCTTCGCCCCGGAGCGTCTGGTGAAGGCGCTGGACGGCGTGTCGTTCACCCTTGAGCGCGGCAAAACGCTGGCGGTAGTGGGCGAGTCGGGCTGCGGCAAATCGACGCTGGGCCGCCTGCTCACGATGATCGAAACGCCGACCGGCGGTGAGCTTTACTATCAGGGGCAGGATCTGCTCAAGCACGATCCGCAGGCGCAAAAGCTGCGCCGCCAGAAAATTCAGATTGTCTTCCAGAACCCGTACGGTTCGCTGAACCCGCGCAAAAAAGTGGGGCAGATTCTGGAAGAGCCGCTGCTTATCAACAGCGATATGAGCAAAGAGGCGCGCCGCGAGAAAGCGCTGGCGATGATGGCGAAAGTGGGGCTTAAAACCGAGCACTACGACCGCTATCCGCACATGTTCTCCGGCGGTCAGCGTCAGCGTATCGCCATCGCCCGTGGGCTGATGCTGGACCCGGACGTGGTGATTGCGGACGAACCGGTCTCGGCGCTGGACGTATCCGTACGCGCGCAGGTGCTGAACCTGATGATGGATTTGCAGCAGGACCTGGGACTTTCCTACGTCTTTATCTCTCACGACCTCTCGGTGGTGGAGCATATCGCCGATGAAGTGATGGTGATGTACTTAGGCCGCTGCGTAGAGAAAGGGACGAAAGACCAGATCTTCAATAACCCGCGTCATCCGTACACTCAGGCGCTGCTGTCCGCCACGCCGCGTCTGAACCCGGACGATCGTCGCGAGCGCATAAAGCTGACCGGCGAGCTGCCAAGCCCGCTCAATCCGCCGCCGGGTTGCGCCTTTAACGCTCGCTGCCGTCGCCGCTTTGGCACCTGCACCCAGATCCAGCCAGCGCTGAAGAGCTACGGCGGGCAACTGGTGGCCTGCTTTGCGGTAGACCAGGACGAGAACGCGGAAAAGCGCTAACGCCTGACCCATAAAAAAAGCCGACGCATGCGTCGGCTTTTTTTTTATCTTCTGGATTAGTGCGGCCGGTTCTCTTCCACCAGCGAAGCCGGCACCGTTTCGCCGGCGGGCAGCAGAGGGAGCCTGCCTGGCTCGGTCGGCGCCGGCAGCAGGTTTTCGCCGATAGCGCGGTTGACCTCCACATGATCGATACCGCCATGGTCATCGTGAAACACCGTCTGAACGCGTCCTTTGTTCATCTCCGTCACCAGTTTTGGCGTTATCTGGAAGCTCTCCGCGACCTCTTCATGCTCAAGGTCAGGGCGGCGTTTACGCCGCTCCACGCGAAAGCGAAACTGGTTATATTTTGCCCAGATAAGCAGCGCGACGCCGTTAAGCAACGCCATCAGAACATAGATGGCGATGGTGCCAAGCGTGGCGTAAAACGGACGCGGTCCGGTTGTCGCCGGCAGCATTAACTCTTTCATCAGGTCAAAATAGATGAGGTAAGTAAACGCCGCCCAGGCGATGACTGTCAGCAGGACGTCGAATACGCGCGGCGCAAGGCGCTGCTCGGTGAAAATTAACGGCTGCATCATCACTAGATCCTCCCTATACCACGATCGGGGCTGACCCAACGCGCGCGGGCGCGCTGGCGTTTAAGCATCACTTTCGGGAAGGCGACCAGCGTGGTGAACAGGCTTAACATCCAGTACACCACCGGGAACCAGATAACCCAGAACAGTGAAGTGCCAATGTTCTTCTCATAGCGCCGCTCAATGAGCAGGCTCACCATAAACTGCAGCAAACAGACCACGGCCAGAATTAACCCGGTGAACTCTGGCGGGAACAACCGCTGGATGAGAAGCGAATCGGGCAGCGGGAAAATAAAGCCCAGCACGAAAAGCACGATGCTGGCGGCGTAGGCAAACGCCCACGTTGTCGAAAGACAAAACTCGGCAAACAGCGGCCACATGCGGCGGTATTCCCACGACCACAGGCGACGCATGTTGACCAGGAACACTTCCGCGCCGCCCTGCGCCCAGCGCAGACGCTGTTTCCACAACCCTTTCATGGTTTCCGGCATCAGGATCCAGCACAGCGCACGCGGTTCAAAAAATATCGACCAGTGACGCAGCTGCAGCTTCCAGCTGATATCGATATCTTCGGTGATCATATCCGGGCTCCAGTAGCCCACTTCCGCCAGGGCGCGGCGGCGGAAGGCGACAATCACGCCGGAGACGGTAAAGACCTGGCCGTAGATACGCTGGGTGCGTTTGATAAGGCCGATAATCGAGGAGAACTCGCCCACCTGCACGCGGCCCACAAGCGTTGAACGGGTGCGAATGCGCGGGTTGCCCGTCACCGCGCCGACGCGCGGGTGTTGCAGCAGCGGCGCCACCATGTAAGCGGCGGTATCGCGGTCCAGCAACGCGTCGCCGTCGATGCAGACCAGATACTCGCTGCGGGCCGCCGCCGCGCCGGTTTTCAGCGCCACCGCTTTGCCCTGGTTTTCCGCCAGGTGAATCACGCGCAGCCGCGGATACTCTTCCGCCAGCTGGTTAAGCACGTCGGCGGTGTTGTCCTTCGAACCATCGTTAATGGCGATGACTTCCGTATTGGCGTAACGCTGCGCCAGCGCCGCCTCTACGGTTTCCCGTGCGTTCAGCCCTTCGTTGTAGCAAGGGATGAGAATGGAGATAAGCGGGTTGCCCGGCAGCTCCGGCGGCGGCGCGTCATCGCCCCATTTCCACTTGCGCTCCCGGTAGAACCAGAAGTAAAGCCCGCCCGTAATCCACAATGCAGACATAAACAGCGGCCAGAAGAAGACAAAGTTCAGCATCACTTCACCAGTGAAGATAGCGGCGACCCCCAGCGGGATACTGAACACCAGGCACAGAATTAAAAAAGCTATGATGCGATCGGTCATTTTTGCGGGTACCAGTATGCGGAGAATGCCGGTCGAACGTCGGACATCTCAGGTTGATCGTTAATGAAATCATCGGGGTAGTAGCCAAAGTTGAAGGCACCGCTCATCTGGAGCTGTTGCATCCACTCTTTCAGCTGCTCGCCGCTGATTTCCGCGTGATTTTCCTGTTTGCGCCAGTCGCGCGCCTGCAACTCAAAAACGGTTCTGTTTAACGCGCCCGGATGTTCCGCCACCGCATGCACCAGCTTCTCGAGCCAGGCGTTGCTTTCGTTGAGCGGCACGCCTTCCATCAGCGGCATCGCCATCGGCGCCGTCCAGTCGTAGGTGGTAAGGAAGTCATTCAGGTTCTGCGCGAACCAGGATTCGCTTTTCGGATCCAGCACCGGCATGGCGTAGATATTGCGCGCCGTTCTGACTTGCGGGCCGCGAATCGTACGCACGGTCTCGGTTAACGACTTCGTAAAGTCGATAAGCTCCCGGCTCTTGTAACGCGTCCAGCGCTCAAACTCCTGCGGGTTGTTGCGAATGTCCGTAATCGTCCCTTTAAAGCCCGCCTTGTGGTACGCCGCCATGGCGTCCGGGCTGGCGTCTTCAAAGTCCGTCAGCAGCGCGTCGTCATGGAACAGCACGCCGTTGAAGTTGGAATAACGGGCCAGGTCTTCGTAGATTTCAGTGATGCGCTGGCGCGCCACCGGGTTCCACGGCGAAAGACGCTGGTACTGTTTCGGGTCCACTTTCGCGGTGCCGCTTTCCGGGTCCCAGACCTGCACGCGCGGCAGGGATTTATCCAGATCGAAGGCCAGCACCGGCATCCAGGCGTACACCTTCACGCCGCCGCGGGTTTGCAGCTGCCAGGCCAGGAAGTTAAAGAGGTCGGAACGCACCGGCAGCCAGCGGTTCTTGAAGTAGAGCTCTTTGACGGTGCCGTCGCCGGTCGGGTCCGCGTAAGCCTGCAGGAAGACGTGGCTTATCTTCATGTCAAAGACGCGCTGGATAAGCTTGTCGATGTTCTTCTGCTGCTGTTTCGGGTCCTTGTCGTAGACGTAGTCCAAGTCCACGTGCATCACCCGCATCTGAGTCGGTTCCTGCGCGTCGATAACCGCGTTGGCGAAGTTATTGATAGACGGGTTGCCCGACACCAGATAGCGCGGAATGCTGTCGAGGTTTTTGACGTTGCCAAGTCCCTCGTTAAGGGTGAACACCATCTGATAGCCATGCTTTTTGATTATCGACAGCGACACGCCGTTGGCCGCGCCATAAGGCCAGACCCAGGCGCGCGGCGCCTTGCCGGTCGTTTCCTTGAGTTTGGCGGTGATGGTGGCTACGTCTTTCTCAATACGCGCCCGGAACTCTTCGTCCGTCTCGTACTGGCCGGTCTTTTTGTTAAACATGCGGTTCGCGACCGCAGGCTGCGAGCTGCCCTGCGGGTTAGCCACGCCGCCATAGTGCGAAGCCCAGGTATGCGAACCGATCTCCACCAGCGGCGAGCGGCTCACTTCGCGCACCATATCCCAGGTGGCGAACTTCTCACGGGCGGTGGGCAGGCCGCCGAAATCGACCTTTTTGTTCTCCGGCGTGCTGACCCAGATGCCGACCGGCGCCCACAGGGCGGGCCAGTTATAGGCTTTCAGCAGCGGCCAGACGCGGGTATAGAAACTGCTGTAGCCGTCATCGAAGGTCAGCAGCACCGCTTTTGGCGGCAGGGGTGCGCCGCCGTTGCGGGCATCCAGGATCTGCTGCACGCTCACCGGCCGGTAGCCGTTGCGTTTAAGCCAGACCATCTGGTCATTGAGCGCGCTGGTGCGCACTGACATGTAGCGCTGGTCCGCCCCGTCATCTTCGATATCGTGATAGGCAATCACGAGGAAGCTGTTGTGCGGCCAGGGTTGATTAGCTTCTGGCATAGGTCTTTCCGCAGGCGGCGTAAAGCGAGGGTTTTCCGCGTTGCCGCAAGCGGTCATCAGTAACCAACCAGCGAGCAACAGGCCCATACGCAGGAAATGTTTCAACATGAAAAGTCCTTAAAACCTGACGTTTAAATCAAAGGAGACGGAGATATTTCTTTCACGCTCGCCGTCGTAGGGACGTCTGTCCCAGGTGAGCATGAATCCGCCTTCCACCACGTTGTTCCACTGGACACGCTGTCCGTACCCAACAGTCGTAATCAGCCCGCTGCCCTGACCTTTTTGCATATAGCTGCCGACGCCTGCGTAAAGCTGCTGCGTCCAGGCGTTGTCATAGTGGTGATAGAGCAGGTGTTCGGCGGTAAGCCCCGGCACCAGCGAGAGATCCCGTTTCGGGTTGTAATAGTTCACGTTCTCTTTGTTGTTAAAGCTGCCGCTGATGCTGGGGGTAAAATCCAGCGTAAAGCGGGGGCGGGAAAAGAGACGTTCATGGCCGCTCAGGCTGTATTCAAACCGGTCGTTGCCGTCGGAGAACCAGGACGGCGCCACGCTTAGCTGATATTCACGTCTTTCGTTCTGATACCAGCGCACAAACGCATCGCCGCCGTTGGCCGTCACGCCGCTACGCAGCGCACGCAGCGGCGTATTGCGCGAGATTCGCTCAGCTGAGCCGCCCACGCGCCAGTTGTCGTTGAAGTCGTGCCAGCCGGCAAGGCGAGCGCCAATCTTCTGGCCGTCGTTAAAGTTACGCCCGGAGATCTCCGCTTCAGCCCAGTTGTCGCGTGAGCGCCACTCCACGCCGCCCAGCACGTCGCGGTTATAGCCTTTACCCTCTTCAAACTCGCCGGTGGCGAAGTTAAAACCGGCAAAGAGCCGCACGTTTTCGTTAATCGGCGGGCTATAGAGGGCGCTCTGGAAGGTAAAGTCGTGTTGACCGCTGATGGGGCTGTCAGAGTCGATGCCCTGGCTGCCCGCGATGCGCAGTTCCATTTTGTCATGCACGTCGCGCAGGCGCGCCAGACGCTGCGAGTCCTGGTCTTGCGGGCTGCGGGCCATGACGTCGTCAATCAGCAGGCGGGCCTGTTCCCACTCATAAAGATCCATTGCCACGTAAGCCTGCTGACGCTCCAGCTCGAGGTTATTCGGCTCCAGCACTTCAGCGATTTTCAGTTCCCGCTCCGCCCGACGGGGCAGACCGCGCGTTTCCAGCACGGAGGCATAACCGATGCGCAAACCCTGGTTGCCGGGGCCGGAACGGGCCAGACGTTCAGAAAGCTCTTCCGCCGCCGGCAGGTCGTTGGTCATCGCGCGATACTGCGCCTGTAATGTCTGACCGAGCAGCCAGTAGTCGTTCGGTTCCGGCGTCGGCGAGCCGTAATAACGGCGCAGATAAGGGGTGTTCTTAACCAGCTCGTCTATTTGCGCCTTCGCCGCTTCGTAATCGCCGTTTTCCATCCGGGTGAAGAAGAGCGCCTGGGTGTCGTCTTGCGAAAGCGACGTGACGCGGAAGGCTTTCGGGTTGTCGCTGCGAAAGACTTCATTCATCAGCACTTCCGCTTTGTCGGGGCGCTGTCGGGTCAGGTAGGCGGAAGCGACCCAGCGTTTGGCGTAGGCGGGCACCGGCTGGCCGTCGGCGCTGAGCGCTTCATACTCGCTAATGGTTTCGTCAATCCTGCCGCGCGCCATCAGGGCGCCGAGGCGGTCAACGCGCGCGCGGCGATAGTCCGCCTGAGCGGCCGGATCGTTGCGCCAGGTATTGAGCAGACGGTCATAGCGAGACAGCGCTTTGTCAGCCAGCAGGTAGCGCTCTTGCTCAGTGCGGGTAGGCATAAAGGCGGTGCGCACCATTTCAGCTGCCGCGTCGGTCTGCAGACGGCGGCCCATTTCCGGGGAGACGGCGGCGCTTTCGGAAAGCTCCAGCGCAGGCGAAGAGACGCGGTTAGCCGAGAGCGTGCCGGTCAGGAACTGCGCGGCGCCCTTGTTCTGCGGGTTCTCTTCCTGCGCGCGCGAGGCGGCGAACAGCGCATCCCAGCTCTTGCCCTGCGCGCGGTACGCGTAAGCCAGCGCTTCGTAGTTAGCCGACGTCGGGGCGCGGGCGACCATCTGACGCGCCTCTGACACCGCCGCGTTATAGTGACGGGCGTCCGCCATGGTCATCACCCAGCCCGCGCGGATATCGTCGTTTTGCGGCTCCATCGCCAGCGCGGATTCCCAGTGCGCCAGCGAGGCGGGATATTGCTTAAGGTTGCGGTAAGACCGGGCGACCGCCACCTCACCGCGCGCCGGGATAGCAAGCGTGTCGTGATAGCGCTGCCAGACCTTAACCACCTCGGTATCCTGGCCGGCCCAGTTCGCGACCTGCAGCCAGTCGGCCACCTGGTTGGCGGTGAGTGGGTTTTGCTGCTCATGCTCACGCAGATAACCAAGCAAGGCGGTGGTATTGCCACTGCGTGCTTCCTGCACCAGCGTGTCATAAACAGGGTCAGCGGCAAGTCCTGCCAGCGGAAACGCCATTGCCAGGCTGGCGGCAAGACAGGTTCTGAGCCGAATACGCAAAACGGCTTTATGATGTAGATGCGGGCTACGCATAGCTCTCCTTAATATATCTACCCTGATTATTGAGCGGCCGATATCCTGGATTGCCTAAGCAATTCATTTCAGCGAGCCGTGCCAGGTAGTTTCTTAATATTTTGTTGCGCCGTAACTCATGCGAAAGTCTGATTGGTCGGTAAATAAAAAATAATAAGCAATGAGCTCGGATTTAAACCTTGGGGCATATCGGTAACGACAGCAGGGTCGTTACTGAATAAATCCTCAGGCAGAATAAATTAACGGTGTTCAGGCTGCTTTTGGTGAGCGCTTTTATCGCTTATTTAAGTCTGATCATTATGAATAAGTTGCCATCATGAATAAGTGCTAATTTCGTCGGGAGGGAGTGAGAATCTAATTCTTTCGTGTGGGTTTAAGGTAAGCTAATGAATTGTATTGTTTTTACTGGCGAGGTGCGGCGGCTTCTTGAGGAGTAATCTGAAAGTTAGCCTGGAAACTAATCATCATGCTTGTGGTCTCTGTCGTTTTACAGAATGATAGGTTTTAACGTGGAGAAGCAGGAAGTTAAACCATGGATTAAATTAACGGATATATATTTTTCTCACCCTTTTGCGGGAATAAAGGAGAGCGAAGATAATACTTCGCAAAGGGAACAAGAAATATCCGTTGTAGCCGGGACATAAGCGGTCATACACGAATTAGTTAATTAAGAAAAATTAAAGCGGTAAAATAGCCCCGCGATATTCTGTAGAGAAAAGTTGAACAAATAATGACGCTAATGAGACAGTTCATTGTTTCTTAAGCGCTCTTTTTGCGTGCAAGAACTGAGCAGCGCGTTTGCGGGCGCCGTTTTTCACAGGGAAAACGGCGCCCGGGAGAGGCGTCGCAGCGGTTACTGCGGGTAGGGCACCCAGTCGCCGCCGCTCAGGCGGACATAAGGTTTGCCCTGGTACTGGATTACCACGGCGTTAGCGTTTTCAGACACTGGCGCGGTTTGCGGCAGATTTTTTGTCAGCGCGTCCCAGTCCACCCGGTCGGCGACAAAGTTTTTGCCATCCACTGAACGCGCCACCAGTTCCGAAATAGCCAGGAAGCTGCTGGGCTGATCGATTTCAATGGCGCTGCCCTGATGCGGCGCTTTCATGCCGACAAACTTCACCCCTACCGGTACATGGGTGATGGCGGGGGATGGAATATCACGCAGGCCGGAAACCTGCATTCTGTCGCCCTGCAGCGCCGCGCCATGTTCCGGCACGATAACCACCATTACCCGACGATTCTCTTTTTCTATCTGCGTCAGGAACGCGTCCAGTTCGTCAAACAGTTTCTGCGCCCGCAGCTTGTAATCTGCGGGTTTGCTGTTGCCAGGGAAATGGTTGCCGTCGTGCAGCGGCAACATATTAAAGAAGGTCGCGCTGCTCTTCGTATTATCGCGCCCCTCCTGTTCCAGCCAGCGGTTCAGTACGGCGGTATCGTTATAAACGGGCGAACCGTCGAAAGAGAGCAGGTTAACAGGCAGGTCAGCCTGGTTCATCAGCGGCGCTTTCATGCCGCCAAAGTCGCGCACTTCTTTTAGAAAATCACCGAACAGGCCGTTATGGTCCATCATCAGATGCTGCGTGAAGCCCAGCTTCTCCAGGTTATCGAACAGATAACAGGCTTCGCCGGCAGGCTGGTAAAGGTTTTTATGCGATGGCTGGCCGCAGCTGGCGCGCAGCAGGCGAATCGCCGCCGGGCCGCTGTAAGAGGTGCCGGCGTTAAAGTTTTTAAAGACGATATCAAAGTGCGACCACAGCGGATGGTTCATCAGCCCGGTGGCTTCAACATCTGACCAGGCGAGCGAGCAGATGTTGATCACTAACAGTTCAAACGGCTGCGCGTCGGCAGGCAGGCTGGCCGGAAGCGGGGTCTGACGTTTGGCTTCGCTGGCGTAAAAGCTGCTGAGCCACGCATTCAGGTTAGCGGTGGTGGGCGGGCCGTCCTGGGCGGGAATATCGCCTGAGACCAGCGCGCCGCCCGTACTGGCGCGCGCGACCGTATTGTCCGCGCCGCCGCCGGTCGCGGTGACCGTGGCGGCGGCGTTCTGGCCTGCAGGCCACAGCGAGATAACCGGGCCGGTCAGCGTAAGCACGTTCAGCCAGAGCATTATCGCCACCACAAAAACGGTAACCCGCAGCCACTGAGAGAGAAACAGCCAGGCTACCAGCAGCACAAACGCCGCGCCGACCATCTGCCAGTTAATAAAGCGCGTAATAAGGTCGAAAATATAGTCGCTGCTAAAGCCCGCGATTTGCGACCCCTGGCTGACCAGGCTTTGCGGCCCCGGCAGCCAGGTATCCCGCCAGAACAGCGCGAAGCCCACAGGCAGCGCCAGCCAGTGGCGCAGGCGGTGCAGGTTGCGGTTCGGTATTGGGAACAGTAAGAAAGCCATAAAAACCAGGTTATCCAGCGCGTGAAAATTGAGGTAACCGGTCCACAGCAGGCCAAACTTCAGTAAAAAATAGTAATTCCAGCCGGAAAGGCCGCGCCAGTATTGCCAGCCAGAGGCTGACGCCGGTGCGGAAGAGGTTTGATTAGTCATGTTGTTGGTCTGCCTTGACGTCGGTGCGGCGATGGAGCGTGCCGACCGGTTTCAGATAGCGGGGTTTAAAAAAAAGCGGTCGTACCAGCGCCGTTAACCGCCTGACGGAATGGCGGGCCGCATACCCCAGCGGAAAGAAAATGACGGCGCACAGCGCGACAAGCTGCAAAATATCGCTGACAGACATCATCTGCGGGGCTCCCCTTCGGGCTCGCTCAATAAGGTGATGAGCGTCGGAACGCGACGCCGGGCGTTGTCGTCATGGCGCTGGCTGGCGATAGGGGCGGCATCGGCAGTCATTTTTAACGGTTTGCTCCACTTTTCTGGCTGCATGGCGCGCATCTGTACGATTTCTGCGGCTATCTGCGCATCCTCATACCAGACCATCCGGTTGGAAAAAATATCGGCGACAGGCAGCGGGAAGATATGCTTCAGCGCGGTATCAAGATCGGGAATACGGCAAAAAGAGAGAAACAGCACCAGACGGTTTTCGCCCAGCGTAACAATATCCCCCGCTCTTGGCGGACGGCATAACGTTAGCGCCTGCTCGATGCGGATCCCCGGCACCGGGCGCAGCGCCACCAGGACGCCCTTGCCGTCTTTCGGCAGAAGCGTGTTATTCATCAATGCGCCGACCGAGTCGCAAAACGTCTCCCACGGCTGGTAACCGCGAAGCTTCAGCGGCTGCATCGATTCCAGCAGGATGGCGATCTCTTGCGGCACCTGACGAGAAAAAGTTTGTCCCTGCACGCTTTCAATCAGCGTCAGACAGCGTGAAAGCGGCGCGTTCCACGGGATCACGATATTGGCGCCGCAACCCAGCAGCAAACGCTCATCCGTCGCGCGCACGCTGCCCTGGCTCTCGCGCACGATGATTTTCATCGCCGAGCCGCGTTGCCGACGCAGCGCATGGATTTGCCGCGCCACGCTCTCCACCTGGCTGTTGCTGCTCAACGCGAAAATAACGGTAGCGGCCTGCGCCTGCCGCGCTTCGGTGAATAACGCATCGTTGCTGTCGAACAGGCTCCAGTTTTCTGACAGCGGCGGGGCGCCTTCCAGTACGGAAAGGTGGCTCAGCACGCGGCGCTCATCGTTGCGTGATTGCGGCGCAATCTCCTGCTGCGGCGGCAGCGTCCAGCGCTGTCCTGCCTCAATCAGGCGCAACTGCTGACGTGCGCTCACCCCTTTCTGGTTGAACCAGAAAGCCACGTCATAAAGCCAGGTATCGCCCTCATAGCGCAGCGTAGTAAGCCCGGACAGCAGCGTATACTGATTTGCCAACGCTGAAATATAGGGGTCGGGATCGAGGCTGGGATTCAATAAAAGCAAGGTACAGTGGTGATATTTCGCCCAGGCGTTAGCATCTTTAACCCAGCGGCGCAAGTGTGTGGCTGATATATTTTGCAAGCCATTTTCGTTGCACAAAATAATAATCATGCAGTGATGCGGATTAAGGCTGCATAATAAGTCCTGCGTCAATCCATCAAATGCCTTAGAATCATGTGGTAATGAAAATAAAAATAATCTTTTCGGACCGTGATCGCCTTCTAATTTTATGTGCTGATGCTGCATTTCGCCTGTGGTAATAACCGCGACTTTTGCGCTTTCATTTTGTGAAGCGACCGTACGATTTACCAGCTTTATGGCGTCTTCATACCTGTCTATGTTGACCCACCAGAGCCCTCCGGCGGGCAGCAGGCGCAATTCGTCCCATAATGCGTTGATGCCAAGATAAAAAACCGGATCCATTGCGCCCCTCATGAAGCAAATAGTCTCTTATTAGCTTACTAGCAAAATTCAAAAACATACCTACCATTGAAATTATAGGCAGCAGATTAGCAATGGGATTAATTTCGTTGCGCGGCAGTACGTTTCTTCCATTATTGACCTGAATGAGCTACAGGAGTGTATGCAAATAGCCGGAATAAATGCGAACCCTTTGTCGACGCCGGAACAGGGGTACACTTTCCAGAATGATTTAGCGACGCTTAAACACGTATTTCATCTGCCTGAAATTAACTATTCGGATATTTCGCAGCAGGAAAACCTTAAAGCGGCAATTAATCGCTGGCCGCTGCTGGCTGAATTGGCTGAATTAAATAAACGTCAGTGAACGGAGCTGCGGATGACAATACTGGGATTACAAGGCGTGCGCGGCGGGGTGGGAACCACCTCATTAACGGCGGCGCTTGGCTGGGCATTGCAACAGCTTGGCGAGACGGTACTGGTTGTCGACGCCTCCAGAGATAACCTGCTGCGGCATTTTTTTAACGTCGATTTTTCCCATGAGCAGGGCTGGGCGCGCGCCATGCTGGAAAAAGGGTCGTGGCGCGCCTGCGCGTGGCGTTATACCCCTGACCTTGATCTGCTGCCCTTTGGACAGTTAACCCAGGCGCAACTGCAACGCTGGCCGGAAACAGAACACTCTCTTATTGAGTTTGCCGCTGCGCTGCAAATGTTAAAGGCCAGCGGGCGCTACCGCTGGATTTTGCTCGATTTGCCGGCGGAGCACACCCTGCTTACCCGCAGCCTGATTAGCGTAACGGATAACGTGCTCAGCATCGCTACGCCAGACGCCAACTGCCATATCCGTCTTCATCAACAGGCGCTGCCGGAGGGCGCGGATGTGCTGGTGAACGGGCGCGCCCTGAACAGTCAGCTGCAGGATGATATTTATCAGCTCTGGCTGCAAACCCAGCGCAACCTGTTGCCGATAGTGATTCATCGCGATGAAGCGGTGGCGGAAGCGCTGGCGATAAAGCAGCCGCCCGGCGAATACCGGGCCGATGCCCTGGCTTCAGAGGAGATCATAACGCTGGCGAACTGGTGCATTCTTCATTACGGCGAAGAGGCGTTGCATGAGGGTCGCTAGTTGGCTGCTCGTCCCGCCAGTCGGCGCCCGTCTGAGCGAGCGCTATGGGCTTTACCGCCGCCATGGCGCGCCCGCCTTCAGCGCGGCCGTAGGCTGCCTGCTGTTTGTTATCGGCTGGATGTTTCTGCCGCTGGAAAATCGCCGCTGGCAGGCTATCCGCGCGCGGCATGATGCGCTGTTTCCCCATATTAATCCTCTGCGCCCGCGCCCGCTGGACTGCGCCCGTTATCTGTTGCAAAGCCTGTGGCTGATGCTGGTTAAGCCGCAAGGGTTGCTGACGACGCCGCGTTGGCGTTCAGTGTCCGGGCTGCAACGCTTACGCGCCCGCTATCATCTGTGGCTGGAAAACCTGCCGCAGCGCTTTAGCGAAAGCACGCAGCGCCATGACGACAAAAAGGAGCTTGAGCATCTTAGCGCGCGCTGGCGGCGGATAATTCTTGGTGTGGTGATTGTTTTCTCCCTGCTGCTGGCGGTGCTCTGCATCACGCAGCCCTTTAACCCTCTGTCGCAGTTCATCTTCCTGCTGCTGCTGTGGGGCGTGGCGCTCATGGTGCGACGGCTGCCGGGGCGTTTCTCCGTGCTCATGTTGGTAGTGCTTTCGCTCACGGTCTCCTGCCGCTATATCTGGTGGCGCTACACCTCAACCCTGAACTGGAACGATCCGGTAAGCCTGGTCTGCGGCCTGGTGCTGCTCTTTGCGGAAACCTATGCCTGGGTTGTACTGGTGCTCGGCTATTTTCAGGTGGTCTGGCCGCTTAACCGCCAGCCGGTTCCGCTGCCAGAGGAGATGGCGCAGTGGCCTTCCGTTGATATCTTCGTGCCGACTTACAACGAAGATCTCAACGTCGTGAAAAACACGATTTACGCCTCGCTTGGCATCGACTGGCCGAAAGACAAGCTCACCATCTGGATCCTCGACGATGGCGGAAGGGAGGCGTTCCGCCGGTTCGCCAAAGAGGTCGGTGTGAACTATATCGCCCGCACCACGCATGAGCATGCCAAGGCGGGCAATATTAATAACGCGCTCAAGCACGCCACCGGCGAGTTTGTCTCTATCTTTGACTGCGACCATGTGCCCACGCGCTCGTTCCTGCAGATGACCATGGGCTGGTTTGTGAAAGACAAAAAGCTGGCGATGATGCAGACGCCGCACCATTTCTTCTCACCGGATCCGTTTGAGCGCAACCTGGGCCGTTTTCGTAAGACCCCGAATGAGGGAACGCTGTTCTATGGTCTGGTGCAGGATGGCAACGATATGTGGGACGCCGCCTTCTTTTGCGGCTCCTGCGCTGTTATTCGCCGCAAGCCGCTGGACGAAATCGGCGGCATCGCGGTGGAAACCGTGACCGAAGACGCCCATACCTCGCTGCGCCTGCATCGCCGGGGGTATACCTCTGCCTACATGCGCATTCCCCAGGCGGCGGGACTGGCGACAGAGAGCCTCTCGGCGCATATCGGCCAGCGCATCCGCTGGGCGCGCGGCATGGTGCAAATTTTCCGTCTTGATAACCCCTTATTTGGCAAAGGGCTGAAATTCGCGCAGCGGCTTTGTTACGTGAACGCCATGTTCCACTTTCTTTCCGGTATTCCGCGGCTTATTTTCCTGACCGCGCCGCTGGCGTTCTTAATGCTGCACGCTTACATCATCTACGCCCCGGCGTTGATGATTGCGCTCTTTGTCTTGCCGCATATGATTCACGCCAGCCTCACCAACTCCAAAATTCAGGGCAAATATCGCCACTCTTTCTGGAGCGAAATCTACGAAACCGTACTGGCCTGGTACATTGCGCCGCCGACCTTCGTCGCCTTAATCAACCCGCATAAAGGGAAGTTTAACGTGACGGCGAAAGGGGGGCTGGTAGAAGAAGAGTATGTCGACTGGGTTATCTCGCGTCCCTACATCTTCCTGGTGCTTCTGAACGTGGTCGGGCTGCTGGTCGGCGTCTGGCGCTACGTCTATGGCCCGCAAAACGAAATTCTCACGGTTATCGTTTCCATGGCCTGGGTTTTCTACAACCTGATTATTCTCGGCGGCGCGGTGGCGGTTTCCGTTGAGAGCAAACAGGTGCGGCGCGCCCACCGCGTGGAAATGGTCATGCCGGCGGCAATCGCCCGTGAAGACGGCCATCTCTTCTCCTGTACGGTGCATGACTATTCGGACGGCGGGCTGGGGATAAAAATCCATGGCCAGGCGCAGGTGCGGGAAGGGCAAAAAGTGAAGCTGCTGCTTAAGCGCGGCCAGCAGGAGTACGCCTTCCCGGCCCGGGTAGCCCGCGTGTTCGGTACGGAGGTGGGGCTGCATCTGGACCAGATGAGCACCCGTCAGCATATCGATTTTGTGCAATGCACGTTTGCGCGCGCGGATACCTGGGCGCTCTGGCAGGACAGTTTCCCGGAAGATAAACCGCTGGAAAGCCTGCTGGATATTCTCAGGCTTGGTTTTCGCGGCTACCGCCATCTCGCGGAGTTCGCGCCTTCCTCAGTAAAAATGGTTTTCAGGGCACTCACTGCGCTGGTCGGCTGGGTAGTGTCGTTTGTTCCTCGCCGTCCGGCGCGTGGGGTTGCCGGGCAAGCGCCGGCCCCGGTTATGAGTCAATGATGATGAAAAGGCAATGAAAAGAAAATTCTCCTGGAGTTGTGCACTAGCTGTTGGAATAAGCGCGCTGTTGACGCTGACCGTTCAGGCGGCGCCCGCGGCGAATCCCCAGGCGACCGCCGCGCCGACGGTGCCGACGGTCGCGCCCGCAACGCAGGGCGTGGTGACGGCGCAGCCGACGCAGGCGGAGCAGGTCACGCCGGATGTGCCGCCGCCGGTCGGGCAGGCGCCGGTGCCTGCCGCAGGCGACCCTGTCGTCGGTCAGGTGATGCCCGGCGTCAACGGTGCCGGCGCGCCGGTTGCGCAGAGCGACACGCCTTCCCGTGAGGTCAAGCTCAGCTTCGCCTCTATTGCGCCTGCGCCAGGCAGCATGGTGCTGCGCGGCGTCAAGCCTGACGGGGCGGTGGAGTTCGGCATGCGCAGCGACGAGGTAGTTTCTAAAGCGATGCTGAATCTGGAATATACGCCATCGCCTGCGCTGCTGCCGGTACAGTCCCAGCTCAAGGTTTATCTTAATGACGAACTGATGGGCGTATTGCCCGTGACCAAAGAGCAGCTTGGTAAGAAAACGTTCGCCCAGATGCCGGTCGACCCGCTCTATATCAGCGACTTTAACCGCGTGCGGCTGGAGTTTATCGGCCATTATCGCGATGTCTGCGAAAACCCGGCCAGCAGCGCGTTATGGATGGATGTGGGGCGCAACAGCTCTGTCGACCTGACTTTCCAGAAGCTTCAGTTGCAAAACGATCTGTCGCATTTCCCGGTGCCGTTCTTTGACCCGCGGGACACGCGCCCGCTGGTGCTGCCGGTGATTTTCGCCGCCTCGCCGGACCTGACCCAGCAGCGCGCCGCAGCGATAGTCGCCTCCTGGTTCGGCGCGCGCGCGGCATGGCGCGGGCAAAATTTCCCGGTGCTCTTTAACCAGTTGCCGGAGAGCAGCGGCATTGTTTTCGCCACCAATGATAAGCGCCCCGACTTCCTGCGCGATCGCCCGCCGGTAAACGCGCCGACTATCGAGATGGTAAACCACCCGCAACACCCCTGGATGAAGCTGTTGCTGGTGCTCGGGCGCGATGACAACGATCTCCTGCAGGCGGCGAAGGGCATCGCCCAGGGCAATATTCTGTTCCGCGGTTCAAGCGTGGTGGTCGGTAACGTTAAGCCGCTGCTTGCAAGGCAGCCTTACGATGCGCCGAATTGGGTACGTACCGATCGCGCTATCACCTTCGCAGAACTGAAAACCTATGAAGAGCAATTGCAGTCGAGCGGTCTGGAGCCTGGCTCCATTAACCTGACGCTGAACCTGCCGCCGGACCTGTACCTGCTGCGCAGCAACGGGATCGATATGCGGCTAAATTACCGCTACAGCGCGCCGGTAGCGCGCGACAGTTCGCGGATGGACATCAGCCTTAATAACCAGTTCCTGCAGTCGTTTAGCCTGCAACCCAAAGAAGAAACTAACCGACTGCTGCTGCGCCTGCCGGTATTGCAGGGGCTGCTGGATGGCAAGACCGATGTCTCTATCCCGGCGCTGAAACTGGGCGCCGTTAACCAGCTGCGTTTTGATTTTCAGTACATGAACCCTATGCCGGGCGGTTCGGTGGACAACTGCGTTACCTTCCAGTCGGTGCGAAATAATGTGGTCATCGGCGATGACTCCACGCTCGACTTCTCGCGTTATCACCACTTTATCGCCATGCCCGATTTACGGGCGTTCGCCAACGCGGGCTTCCCTTTCAGCCGTATGGCGGATCTCTCCGACACGCTGGTCGTGGTGCCGCCTGAACCGCAGGCCGCGCAGGTGAGCGCGCTGCTCAACACGCTGGCGTCCATCGGCGCGCAGACCGGCTTCCCGGCGGTTAACGTCACGGTGACCGATAAGGGTGACGACATAAAAAATAAAGACGCCGATATTTTGATAATCGGCTCGCTGCCGACGCGCTTTAAAGACGATCAGCATCTGGATCTGCTGGTGCAGGCGAATGAAAGCTGGGTGAAAAGCCCGACGCGGGAGTATCAGTTGCCGACGGCGATACCGGATGAGCATGACCGGCAGGCGAAAAGCCAGTCCACCATTATCTCCAGCGCGCCGATGGCGGCCGTCATCGGCTTTCAGTCGCCTTACGATGACCAGCGCAGCGTCGTGGCGCTGCTGGCGGACAGCCCGCGCGGCTACCAGTTGCTTAATGATGCGCTGAATGACAGCGGCAAACGCGCGGCGGTTTACGGCTCGGTGGCGGTCGTCAGGGAATCCGGCGTCAATAGCCTGCGGGTCGGCGATGTTTACTATGTCGGTCATCTGCCGTGGTTTGAGCGGATCTGGTACGCCTTCTCCGGTCACCCCATCATGCTGGCGATTTTCGCCGTGGTTACCGTGGTGCTGCTCGCGTGGGTGTTATGGCGTCTGCTGCGCATCCTGAGCCGCCGCCGTCTGGGCTCAGAGGAGTAAGCGCCAATGACGCGCCTGAGCAAAGGAGCGATAGCGGGACTGCTGCTGGCAGCGACCGCCACGCACGCCGCCTGCGGCTGGCCTGCCTGGGAGCAGTTTAAAAAAGAGTATGTCAGCGAGGGAGGCCGGGTTATCGACCCGAGCAGCGAGCGCAACATCACCACCTCTGAAGGACAGAGCTATGCGCTGTTCTTCGCGCTGGCGGCTAACGATCAAAAGGCGTTCGACAGGCTGCTGGCGTGGACCGAAAACAACCTCGCCGGCGGGTCGCTGAAAACGTCATTGCCCGCCTGGCTATGGGGCAAAAAGGCGGAAAACGACTGGACGGTGCTGGATACCAACTCCGCCTCCGACGCCGATGTCTGGATAGCCTGGGCGCTGCTTGAAGCCGGAAGAGTGTGGCAAACGCCGCGCTATAGCGAAACCGGCAAGGCGCTGCTTGCGCGTATCGCTAAAGAGGAAGTGGTTAAGGTGCCGGGACTGGGGCTGACGCTGCTGCCGGGCAAAGTCGGTTTCGCTGAGCACAACGTCTGGCGCCTCAATCCGAGCTACTTACCGCCCCAGCTGGCGCGTTACTTCACCCGCTACGGTGCGCCCTGGACTGCCGTTCAGGAGAGCAACTTGCGGCTGCTGGCCGAAACCGCACCGAAGGGTTTTTCGCCCGACTGGGTCAACTGGACAGGCGCAAGCTGGCAGATGAAGCCGGAAAAACCGCTGGTGAGCGGCTATGACGCCATTCGCGTCTATTTGTGGGTGGGCATGCTGCATGACGGTGACAGGCAAAAAGCCGCCCTGCTGCAACGCTTCAAACCCATGGCGGCGCTGACGCAAAAGCAAGGCGTGCCGCCAGAAAAAGTGGGCGTGACGGATGGCAAACCGCAGGGGCAGGGGCCGGTGGGCTTTTCCGCGTCGCTGCTGCCCTTTCTTCAGAATCGCGACGCCCAGGCGATTCAGCGCCAGCGCGTGGCCGATAACTTTCCCAAAAATGACGCTTATTACAGCTACGTCCTTACCCTGTTTGGCCAGGGGTGGGATGAGCACCGTTTCCGTTTTTCAGCCCAGGGAGAAGTAGCGCCTGGATGGGGAGAAGAATGTCGAAGTTCTCCATAAGCCTGCTTGGCCTGACGCTCGGCCTCGGCCTGATGCCGCAGGCTTGGGCGCAGGCTGACGTTCGTCAACAATTGCTCGAGCAGATCCGCCTTGGCGAAACGACGCAGCGCGACGATCTGGTGCGCCAGTCGCTCTATCGCCTTGAGCTGATGGACCCGGACAATCCGCAGACGATTAGCGCGCGCCTGCGCTACCAGTTGCGCCAGGGCGATATGGCGGGCGCGCAGAGGCAGCTCGACAGATTAGCGACGCTCGCGCCGGGTTCTGACGCGCTGCGCCAGGCGCAGTTAACCATGACGCTCGCTTCGCAAGAAGTCCGCCAGCAGCTTCAGCAAGCCCGCCTGCTCGGCGCCACCGGCCACGTCCCACAGGCGCTGGCGGCGTACCAGAAACTGTTTAACGGCAAGCCGCCCCAGGGCGAACTGGCCGTGGAGTACTGGACGCTCGCGGCGAAGCTGCCCGCGCAGCGTAACGAGGCGTTAAGCCAGCTTCAGGCGATTAACCGCCAGGAGCCGGGCAACGTGCAGGCCGGCAGCACGCTGGCGCAGCTGTTTTTCGCCAGCGACCGCGATGAAGAAGGGTTCGCCGTTCTTGAACAGCTGGCGAAATCAGCCACCGGCAGAGAAACCGCGTCGCGACAGTGGTATCAACATATTCAGTCGATGCCGATAAGCGACGCCAGCGTAAAAGCGTTGCAGCGCTATTTATTGGTATTTTCTTTTGGCGACAGCGTCGCCAAAGCGCAAACGCAGTTGGCGGAGCAGCAGGCGAAGCTCGCCGACCCGGCGTTTCGCGCCCGCGCGCAGGGGCTGGCGGCGGTGGATGCCGGGCAGGGCGGCGGCGCGCTGCCTGAGCTTGAGCAGGCGCGACGCGCCAATCCGCAGGACAGCGAGGTATTGGGCGCGCTGGCGCAGGCTTACGCCCGCCAGGGCAACCGGGCGAAGGCGGTGTCGCTGCTTGAACAGGCCATGGCTATCGACCCGGCCAGCGACAATCGCAGCAAATGGGACAGTCTGCTGCAGACTAACCGTTACTGGCTGCTCATCGGGCAGGGCGACGCGGCCCTGAAGGCCAACGACATCGCACTTGCGAAGCGGAAATACCAGCAGGCGCGGGCGGTGGATAAGCGCGACAGCTACGCGGTGCTGGGGCTTGGCGATGTGGCGGTGGCGGAAAAGGATGACGCGGCGGCGGAGCGCTATTATCAGCAGGCGCTGCGCCTGGACCGCGGCAACAGCAACGCGGTGCGCGGTCTTGCCAATCTTTACCGCCGCCAGTCGCCGGTACAAGCCAGCGCCTTTATTGCAGGCTTAAGCGCCAGCCAACGGCGCAGCATTGATGATATCGAGCGCAGCCTGACTAACGACCGGCTGGAGCAGGAGGCCGCCGCGCTGGAAAACCAGGGGCGCTTTAGCGAGGCGGTGGCGCGTCACCGCGAACGGCTGGCGCTTTCGCCTGGCGATGTCTGGATAACATACCGGCTGGCGAAAGACCTGGCGGCGGCCGGTCAGCAAACCGCGGCTGACACCGCTTTTGCCGACCTCGCCCGGCTTAAGCCGCAGGATGCTGAACAGGTATACGCTCGCAGCCTCTATCTTTCCGGCCAGGACCGCGACCAGGAGGCGCTGGCGCAAATCGCCGCGCTGCCGCAGGCGAAATGGAACCCGAATATCCACGAACTGGCGCAGCGGCTGGCGAGCAACGGGCTTATTAATCAGGCTAACCGCCTGCGCGACGCAGGCCAGGAGCGCCAGGCCATCACGCTGTTGCTAAGCCAGCCACCCGCCACCCGCATTGATTTAACGCTGGCGGACTGGGCGCAGCAGCGCGGTGACGATGCTGACGCGCGCGCGCTGTATCAGAAAGTGCTGCAACGGGAGCCGGACAACGCCGACGCGCGACTGGGACTTGCGGAAGTGCTGGCGGACGAAGGAGATGGCGCAGGCGCCCGGGCGCAGCTTGCGCAACTGCCTGTCGCGTCCCCCGGTGAGCCGCCCGCGCTGAATGCCGAACGCCGCGTCGCCAACGTGCTGGCGCTGGCGGGGGATAAAACAGCGGCGCGCGAAGGCTTTCGCAAGCTTATCCCGCAGGCGACGTCGCAACCGCCCTCACAGGCCACCGCCCTGGTGTTGCGCGACGCGGCCCGTTTTCAGGCGCAGGATGGCGAGCCGCAGCAGGCGCTGGAAACGTATCGCGACGCCATGGTGGCGTCGGGCATTGCGCCTTCACGGCCACGGGATAACGGCGACTTCACCCGGCTGACGCGCAACCATGAAAAAGATGACTGGCTTAAGCGCGGCGTGCGCAGCGACGCGGCGGCGCTTTACCGTCAACAGGATGTGAACGTCACGCTCGACCACGACTACTGGGGCTCCAGCGGTACGCCGGGCTATTCGGATTTAAAAGCGCACACCACCATGCTTCAGGTGGACGCCCCGCTCAGCGACGGACGGATGTTCTTTCGCACCGACGTGGTGAATATGAACGCCGGAAGCTTTAAAAGCGAAGATGGCGTATATAGCCCCAGTTGGGGAACCTGCGAGGCAACGCCATGCTACGGCAGCGCCTCGCAAAAAGCGCATGGCGTAAGCGTCGCGGCGGGCTGGCGCAACGACACCTGGGAGGGGGATATCGGCACGACGCCGATGGGCTTTAAGGTCGTTGATATCGTAGGCGGCCTGAGCTACAGCGACGATCTCGGCCCTGTTGGCTATACGCTTAACGCGCACCGTCGCCCTCTCTCCAGCTCGCTGCTCGCGTTCGCCGGGCAGAAAGACGCCAGCGCCAATACCGGTACGACCTGGGGCGGGGTTCGCGCCACCGGCGGCGGGGTGAGCCTGAGCTATGATAAAGGCGAGGCGAACGGCGTATGGGCGAGCCTTAACGCCGATATGCTTACGGGTAAAAACGTTCAGGACAACTGGCGCGTGCGCTGGATGACGGGCTATTACTATAAGTTTATTAACGAGGATAATCGCCGCCTGACGCTGGGCCTGAACAACATGATCTGGCACTACGAGAAGGACCTGAGCGGCTATAACCTCGGTCAGGGCGGTTATTACAGTCCTCAGGAGTATGTGTCGTTCGCCGTGCCGCTGACCTGGCGCCAGCGCACAGAAAACTGGTCATGGGAAGTGGGCGGTTCCGCCTCCTGGTCGCATTCGCGTACCCGCAGCGGGCCGCGCTATCCGCTTTCCGGCCTGGTTCCTTCGCCGCAGGACACCGACGGCGACGGCGTTTTTGACCGTTATGGCGATAAGGCGGAGCCGGAATCCGGCGGCACCGGGTCCGGCTTCGGCTATACGGCGCGCGCGCTGGTGGAGAGACGCATCAGCAAAAACTGGTCGATCGGTGCGGGCATTGATATCCAGCAGGCGAAAGATTACACCCCAAGCCATGCGCAGATATTTGTACGCTACTCCCAGGCGGGCTGGCAGGGCGATATGGATATGCCGCCGCAGCCGCTGGTGCCATACGCGGACTGGTAGTCTGAATAAAGGGTTAGCGCCGAGAGTTCGCGGTCAAAATTCTACACAATGCAGTATACTCTGCCCGCAAAGCGCATTATTTGCAGCGGGCAGAGGCACAGTGGAGAGTTAACTTGCGAGTCAGTCGTTCCTTAACGATTAAACAAATGGCGACGGTGTCAGCCGTCTCCCTGGTGTTTATTTTTGTTTTTGTTGTGATTTTGCTGTTTCACTTCGCGCAGTCCAATCGCTATAACGTTGCCATGCAGATGGAGAGCGTGGCGCGCTCGGTGCGCCAGCCTCTCTCCGCCGCCATTCTGAAAGCCGATATTCCCGAAGCGGAAGCGATTTTGCAGCAGATCAAACCGGCGGGCGTTATCAGCCGCGCCGACGTAGTGCTGCCAAACCAGTTTCAGGCGTTAAGGGTGCGTTTCACGCCCGATCGCCCCATCCCGATGATGATTTCGCGCATTTTTGAGCTGCCGGTGCAGATTACCCTGCCGCTGTACTCCCTTGAACGCCCGGCGAACCCGCAGCCCCTGGCCTATCTGGTTTTGCAGGCGGACTCGTGGCGCGTTTATCGCTTTATCATGCACCTGATTTCAACATTGCTTACCGCCTGGCTGCTGCTCTCGCTGATTCTTTCCGTGGCCATTACCTGGTGCGTTAACCGGCTTATCGTCCACCCGCTGCGTAAAATTGCCCGCGAGCTTAACGAGCTGGACGCGGCGAAAGTGCTTCCTCACCAGCTTAAGCTGGCGCGGCTGCATAAAGATGATGAGATAGGCATGCTGGTGCGCAGCTATAACCGCAACCAGCAAACGCTGATGCGCCTGCAGGAAGAGACCACGGCGCTCAGCACCCACTCGCCGATTACCGGCCTGCCGAACCGGGCGCTGCTGATGTCGCTGCTGGAAAAGGTCGTCTCGGGCGGCAAAACCACGGCGCTGGTGTTTATCGCCTGTGAAACCTTGCAGGAAGCGGCGGCGGTGTTGAGTGAAGAAGAACGCAGCCGCGTGCTCGTCACCATTGTGGAAAGAATGCGGTCGGCGCTGTCGCCGAGAATGGTTATCGCCCAGGTCAGCCATTATGACTTCGCCGTTATTGCCCACGGCGTGAAGGAGCGGGGGCATGCGTTAACGCTTGCCCAACAGCTGCTTGCCGCGATCGGTGAAAACCTGCCTGGCGGCGAGTTGCATTTGCGACCTACCGCCAGCATCGGCATCGCGATGTACCATGGCGAACTCAGCGCAGAGCAGCTTTATCGTCATGCCGTGGTGGCCGCCTTCAGCGCGCGACGCAAGGGTAAAAACCAGGTGCTCTTTTTCGACCCCGAGCAGACGCTTCAGGCGCAGCGGCGGCTGACCGAAGAGAGCGATATCCTCAATGCGCTCGACAGCCATCAGTACGCCATCTGGCTTCAGCCGCAGGTCGATTTGCGCACCGGCAAAGTGGTCAGCGCCGAAGCGCTGCTTCGCCAGCAGCAGGCGGACGGCAGCTGGGCCTTGCCGGAAGGGTTGATTGAGACCATTGAATCCAGCGGCCTGATGGTGCTGGTGGGCAACTGGGTGCTGGAGGAGGCGTGTCGGCTGCTGGCGGCCTGGCAAAGCCGCAACATCACGATGCCGCTGTCGGTAAACCTGTCAGCGTTGCAGTTGCTGCACCATGAGATGGTGCCCTCGCTGCTCGCTTTGCTTGAACGCTACCGCATCGCGCCAGGCACGCTGGTGCTGGAGGTCACGGAAAGCCGCCGTATCGACGACCCGGACGCGGCGGTTTCTATTCTGCGCCCGTTGCGTAACGCCGGGGTGCGTATTGCGCTGGATGATTTCGGTATGGGTTACGCCAGCCTGCGTCAGCTGCACCATATGAAAACGGTGCCGGTGGACGTGATGAAAATGGATAAAAAATTTATTGAAGGGCTACCGCAGGAGCATGGCATGGCCGACGTGATTATTCAGCTGGCGGCGAGTTTGTCGCTGGACGTGGTGGCCGAAGGGGTGGAAACCGACGCGCAGCGCGACTGGCTCGCCAGCGCCGGCGTGAGCCTGGCGCAGGGCTACCTGTTCGGTAAGGCGACAACGGCGCAGGAGTTTGAGCGTCTTTATCTTTCTCGCTCCGGCCCTGCGGCGTAAGCGCTGCGATTCAGCGCGACTTATGCGAGCCAGCTCATAATTTTTAACATTAATGTTAACAAGCTGGTGTGTTGTTATTTCTGTGATGTATACCGGGTGTTACTTTTAGCCAACAGGATTGCTAAACAAGCACTTTTCTTGTGGTTATTACCTTCAAGGACACCCTATGAAACTCTCACTCTTCAAGAGCCTCTATTTTCAGGTTTTGACCGCCATCGCTATCGGCATTCTGCTCGGCCACTTCTACCCGGAGCTGGGCGCGCAGATGAAGCCGCTGGGCGACGCCTTCGTTAAGCTCATCAAAATGATTATCGCCCCGGTGATTTTCTGTACCGTGGTGACCGGCATCGCCGGCATGGAAAGCATGAAGGCGGTTGGGCGCACCGGCGCGGTCGCGCTGCTCTATTTTGAGGTCGTCAGCACGCTGGCGCTGATTATCGGCCTGGTTATTGTGAACCTGGTGCAGCCAGGCGCGGGCATGAACGTTGACCCGGCGACGCTGGACGCGAAAGCGGTGGCGGTTTACGCCGAACAGGCGCAGCAGCAGGGCGTAGTCGCCTTCCTGCTGGACGTTATCCCCGGCAGCGTCATCGGCGCGTTCGCCAGCGGCAACATTTTGCAGGTGCTGCTGTTCGCCGTGCTGTTTGGCTTTGCGCTGCACCGTCTTGGCAAAAACGGCCAGCTGATTTTCAACGTTATTGAAAGCTTCTCGCAGGTTATCTTCGGCATTATCAATATGATCATGCGCCTTGCGCCGATTGGCGCGTTTGGGGCGATGGCCTTCACCATTGGGAAATATGGCGTCGGCACGCTGGTGCAGCTCGGCCAGCTGATTGTCTGCTTCTATATCACCTGTATTCTGTTCGTGGTGGTGGTATTGGGCGCTATTGCCCGCGCGACGGGCTTCAATATCTTCAAATTTATCCGCTACATCAAAGAAGAGCTGCTGATTGTGCTGGGGACGTCGTCTTCAGAGTCGGCGCTGCCGCGCATGCTCGATAAAATGGAGAAGCTGGGCTGCAAGAAATCGGTGGTGGGGCTGGTTATCCCGACCGGTTACTCGTTTAACCTCGACGGCACCTCCATTTATCTGACGATGGCGGCGGTGTTTATCGCCCAGGCGACCAACAGCCATATGGATATCTTCCATCAAATCACGCTGCTGGTGGTGCTGCTGCTCTCTTCGAAAGGGGCGGCCGGGGTAACCGGCAGCGGGTTTATCGTGCTGGCGGCGACCATTTCGGCGGTAGGCCACCTGCCTGTCGCGGGGCTGGCGCTGATCCTTGGCATCGATCGCTTTATGTCGGAAGCGCGTGCGCTGACTAACCTGGTCGGCAATGGCGTAGCGACAATCGTCGTGGCGAAGTGGGTTAAACAGCTTGATGAAAAGCAGCTCAAAGCGACGCTGAACCCGAAAAAACGCGACGCCCGCCCGCAACAAATCTCCTCCTGATCTCACTCTTCTGCCCGCTGCCGCTTGCCTCGGCTGCGGGCCCCTGCGCATAATTGGCTTTTATTTCACTTTATTGCGTGACGTTTTGTTAATTTCGCGGTCAAACGAAAAGTTCTGACGTCACCTTTGATGGCCGTACATGCGCGACAGGTCATCGCTTGAATGATTTTTAACCAGGAATGTTGATCAGGGGTACACATGCAGGGCACTAAAATTCGTCTTTTCGCCGGGAGCCTGCTGATGATAGCGGCTACTGGCTACGTGCAGGCAGAAGCGCTCCAGCCCGACCCGGCCTGGCAACAAGGCACGCTGGCGAACGGTTTTCAGTGGCAGGTGCTGGCGACGCCGCAACGCCCCAGCGACCGAGTGGAAATCCGCCTCTCCATTAATACCGGCTCGCTTGCGGAAAGCACCCAGCAGAGCGGTTACAGCCGCTTTCTGCCGCGCCTTGCGTTGACCCAGAGCGGCAGCCTGCAACCCACTCAGGCGCGCTCCTTATGGCAGCAAAGCATCGACCCGAAGCGCCCGTTGCCGCCGGTTATTGTCTCTTATGACACCACGCTGTTTAATCTGAGCCTGCCCAATAACCGCAACGATTTACTCAAAGAAGCGCTGACGTACCTTGCCGACGCGGCAGGACAAACCAAAATCACCCCTGAGAGCATTACAAAGGCGCTGCAGGGACAGGATATGGTCGTTACGTCGCCCATCGATACCAAAGAGGGCTGGTGGCGCTACCGCCTGAAGGGATCGACACTGCTCGGCCACGACCCGGCGGATGAGATCCGCCAGCCGGTGGATGCTAACCAGCTGAAAGCGTTTTACCAGAAGTGGTATACGCCGGACGCGATGACGCTTATCGTCGTCGGCAACATCGACAGCCGCGCGGTGGCGGAGCAGATCAACAAAACCTTTGGCGACCTGAAAGGCAAGCGCGAAACGCCTGCGCCGGTGCCGACGCTCTCTCCGCTGCGCCATGAGCCGGTGAGCATCATGACCGATATGGTGCGCCAGGACAGGCTCTCCATCATGTGGGACACTCCCTGGCAGCCTATCCGCGAATCCGCGGCGCTGCAGCGTTACTGGCGCGCCGACCTCGCCCGCGAGGCGCTGTTCTGGCACGTTCAGCAAAATTTAAGCAAAAACAGCATCAAGGATATCGGCATCGGCTTTGACTGCCGCGTGCTGTTCCAGCGCGCCCAGTGCGCCATTAACGTGGAATCGCCGACCGACAAGCTCAACAGCAATCTGGCGCTGGTCGCCCGTGAGCTGGCGAACGTGCGCGGCAATGGCCTTTCCGGGGATGAGTTCAACGCGCTTATCGCGCAGAAAAAGCTGGAGCTGCAAAAGCTTTTCGCCACCTATGCGCGCACAGATACCGACATCCTTATCAACCAACGGATGCGCTCTTTGCAAAACCAGGTGGTGGATATCGCGCCGGAGCAATACCAGAAGCTGCGCCAGAGCTTCCTGGACAGCCTGACGCTTGAGCAGCTAAACCAGGATCTCCGTCAGCAGCTTTCGCAGACGATGTCGCTGATTCTGCTGCAGCCGAAGGGTGAGCCTGAGTACAGCATGCAGGAGTTGCAAACGACGTGGGATAAGATAATGACGCCTGCCGTCACGCCGGCCGCCGCCGACGACACCCATCAGGATGTGACCGATATTCCGCCTGCGCAGTAAGGCGTGTTGCAGATAAAAAAAGCGCCTCGCGGCGCTTTTTTTATGGCCTCAGGCCGGCATCGCCGAGGCGGGAATAATCGCGCCGCGATACTGAATGACGGTGCTCGCAGTCAGATGGCCGCGTTTTGCCGCCTCTTCTGCGCTGCCGCCGACGAGGCGCACCGCCAGATAGCCGGCGCTGAAGGAGTCGCCCGCGGCCGTCGTATCAATCACTTTCTCTTTTGGCAGTTTCACCGCCGGCACGTCCAGCACCGCCTCGCCCTGAATGGCGACGAGGCAAGAATCCGCGCCGCGCTTGATAACCACTTCCCACACGCCCGCCGCATGGGTGCGCGCAATCACCTCTTCTACCGGCTTTTCGCCCCACAGCGCGTCTTCATCATCCAGCGTCAGAAAGGCGATATCGGTGCAGCTTAACATCTGCTGATAAACCTGCTGTGTCTCTTCGCGGCTGGCCCACAGGCGCGGGCGATAGTTGTTGTCAAAAATCACCTTGCCGCCGTTGGCGCGGCAGTTGCGCAGCAGGTTGAGCAGTTTTTCACGGCTTTGCGGGCTGAGAATAGCAAGGCTGATGCCGCTCAGATAGAGGTAGTCAAAACCTGCAAGCTCGGCGCAGATGGCGTCCGCCTGGTCGCTCTCCAGCCAGTAGCGGGCCGCCGCTTCATTGCGCCAGTAGTAAAACGTACGCTCGCCGCTGGCGTCGGTCTCAATGTAATACAGGCCCGGCAGCCGGTTCTCCATGCGCTGCGTCAGGTCGGTCTTCACATATTCTGCCTGCCAGGCGTCGATCATCTGCTGGCTGAAATTGTCCTGGCCCAGCGCGGTGACGTAGTGCACGGAGAGGGCGGTCGGCGCGACCTGACGGGCAATATAAACTGACGTGTTAAGGGTATCGCCGCCAAAACCACGGTTTACCTCCGTGCCTTTTTGCGACAGTTCAATCATGCATTCGCCAATAACGGCAATCTTTTGCAAAGACATAGTGAAGAACCTGTACAGAGAAAATGAAAGCTAGTGTGTGCTCCGCTGATAAATCCGTCAAACATTTTAAAACATCGTTCCGATATTTATTTGAGCCAAACAGGTATTTTGAAAGTCCCGGAAAAACAGTGATTCATAAACAGGCAGAGATTGAACATAAAGTTCTCACCTGGCGGGCCGATAATTCGTTGGCGAGTCCAGGACAGCCATCACGTTTAACAGGACGACTACGATGAAGTTAAAACAGGTCACTCAACGGCTACCTATGCCTGCCGCGAACATTGAAAATCTCCAGGAGCGGCGTTTCTGGTTGCAGTGTGAGCGTGCCTATACCTATCAACCCATATATAAAACCGATGGGCGACTATTGGCGGTAGAGCTGCTGACGGTGGTCACGCATCCCCGCGAGCCGGATCGGCGCATTCCGCCTGACCGCTATTTTTCGGAACTGCCCGTTCGCCAGCGGCTGATGGTAATTGACGAACAGCTGTCGGTGCTGGAGGCGCGAGCCGCCTTTTTCCAGCAAAACCAGGTGCTGGCCTCGGTGAACATTGACGGCCCCACGCTGCTGACGATGCGCGAACACAGCGAACTGCTGGATCGAGCCAACCGGCTTGAGTGGGTGCGCTTTGAGCTGGTGGAGCATATCCGCCTGCCGCAGGACTCCTCGTTCGCCAGCGTTTGCGAGTTAGGGCCGCTCTGGCTGGATGACTTTGGCACCGGCATGGCGAATTTCTCGGCGTTAAGCGAAGTCCGTTACGACTATATCAAAGTGGCGCGCGAGCTCTTCACGATGCTGCGTAAAACGCCTGAGGGCCAAAACCTTTTCACACTGCTGCTGCAACTAATGAATCGTTATTGCGAAGGGGTGATTGTCGAAGGGGTGGAAACCGAAGAGGAGTGGCGCGACGTGCAGGCTTCGCCCGCGCTTGCCGCTCAGGGATATTTCCTCTCCCGTCCGGTCTCTTTTGATACCCTGGAGCGCGTAATGCTAAGACTTTCCTGATGTTGTTTCCGTTTCCCTAAACTATCTTTACTTAAGGCAAGGTAGAAAGGGAAGGCGCGGAAATGACAAAAACAGGCAAAATAATCAGTGCGGTAGCAGGGATCTTCGTGTTGCTGATCGTGATTTTAATCATTGTTATCGCCACTTTTGACTGGAACCGATTAAAACCGACCATTAACGAGAAAGTCTCCACCGAGCTGAACCGTCCTTTCGCTATTCGCGGCGATCTGGGCGTGGTGTGGGAGCGCAGCAAAGAGGAAACCGGCTGGCGCAGCTGGGTGCCGTGGCCGCACGTCCATGCCGAAGACATTATCCTCGGCAACCCGCCTGAAATCCCTGAAGTCACCATGGTGCATTTGCCTCGCGTGGAAGCCACGCTCGCGCCGCTCGCGCTGCTGACCAAAACGGTCTACATCCCCTGGATTAAACTGGTGCAGCCGGATGCGCGCCTGATTCGCCTGTCGGAAAAAAACAATAACTGGACCTTTAACCTGGCGAACAGCGATAAAAAAGAGGAGAACGCCCAGCCTTCCGCCTGGTCTTTTAAGCTCGACAATATCCTGTTCGATAAAGGCCATATTTCCATTGATGACAAGCTCAGCCGCGCCGATGTGAAAATTACCGTCGATCCGCTCGGCAAACCTCTGCCGTTCAATGAAGTGACCGGCGCAGATGATAAAGAGAACAAGGGCAACGTCGGCAACTATGTTTTTGGCCTGAAAGCGGACGGGCGCTACAACGGCCAGGCCGTTGAAGGCACCGGAAAAATCGGCGGCATGCTGGCGCTGAGAAGCGAAGGCACGCCGTTCCCGGTGCAGGCCGATTTACGCTCCGGTAATACCCGCGTGGCCTTTTTCGGCACCGTTAATGACCCGATGAACATGGGCGGGGTGGATTTAAAACTGAAATTTGCGGGCGATTCGCTGGGCGAGCTTTACGAGCTGACCGGCGTACTGCTGCCGGACACCCCGCCGTTTGAAACGGATGGCCGACTGGTGGCGAAAATCGGCGATAAAACTTCCACCTATGATTATCGCGGTTTTAACGGTCGCATCGGCGACAGCGACATTCACGGTTCGCTCACCTATACCAAAGGCGAACCGCGGCCGAAGCTGGAGGGTGATTTAGAGTCGCGCCAGCTGCGTCTGGCGGATTTGGGGCCGCTTATCGGCGTCGATTCTGGCAAAGAGGCTGACAAGAGCAAACGCGCCGAACAGCGCAAGGGCGAAAAATCGTCGCAGCCGGCGGATAAAGTGCTGCCGTACGATAAATTCGAAACCGATAAATGGGATGTGATGGATGCGGACGTGCGCTTTAAAGGCCGCCGCATTGAACACAGCGCCAGCCTGCCGTTAAGCGACCTCACTACGCATATCATTCTGACCAACGGCGACCTGCGCCTGAAGCCGCTTAAGTTCGGCATGGCGGGCGGCACCATTAATTCCACCATTCATCTGGACGGCAGAAAATCGCCGATGCAGGGCGCGGCGGATATTCAGGCGCGTCGCCTGAAGCTTAAAGAGCTGATGCCGGATGTGGAGCTGATGCAAAAGACGCTCGGCGAGCTGAACGGCGATGCGGATTTCCGCGGCACTGGCAACTCGGTGGCGGCGCTGCTTGGCAGCAGCAACGGCAACCTGAAGCTGCTGATGAATGATGGCTTGATTAGCCGCAACCTGATGGAAATTCTCGGCCTCAACGTGGGTAACTTTGTCGTCGGCCAGATTTTCGGCGATGAGGAGGTGCGCGTGAACTGCGCGGCGGCGAACCTCGATCTGGTGAACGGCGTGGCCCGTCCGCAAATTTTCGCCTTCGATACGGAAAATGCGCTGATTAACATTACCGGCACCACCAGTTTCGCCAACGAGCGGCTCGATCTCACCATTAACCCGGAAAGCAAAGGGGTGCGTATTGTTACGCTGCGCTCGCCGCTTTACGTGCGCGGCTCCTTCAAGAACCCGGATTACGGCGTGAAGCCGGGGCCGCTCATCGCCCGTGGCGCCGTAGCCGCCGCGCTGGCGACGCTGGTGACCCCGGCCGCCGCGCTGCTGGCGTTGATTTCGCCGTCCGAGGGCAGCGAGAATCAGTGCGGCGCGATTTTGTCGCAAATGAAGAAATAAGAAGAGCGGGCCGGTTCGTCTGAATCTCCTGCGGCGGTAAGCAACGCGTTACCCGCCGGGCCCGGTGTCACAGAGATAAAAAAGGCTGCCCGAAGGCAGCCTTTTTCATTAACGCGATGGCGGGATTACAGCGCCTGCTCGCGCGTCTCATGCGTTGCCACCAGCGCAATCAGCGTTAACGCCGCCATTGCCGCAAGGTAAATGCCAACGTAAGTCAGGCCATAGTTCGCCTGCAGCCAGGTGGCGATGTAGGGCGCAACCGACGCTCCCAGAATCGACGACACGTTATAGGAGAACGAGGCGCCGGTGTAACGCACTTCCGTCGGAAACAGCTCCGGCAGCAGCGCGCCCATCGGACCGAACGTCAGCCCCATCAGGCTTAAGCCAATCAGCAGGTAGGCCATCACCATCGCCTGGTTGCCGGAACCGAGCAGCGGCGGGAAGACAAACAGCGCGAACAGCAGGATCAGGCTGGTAATGGTTATCATGCTCTTGCGGCGGCCAAAACGGTCCGCCAGCAGCCCTGCTACCGGCACCATGACGCCAAAGCCAATCACCGCCATCATCAGCATCCACAGCACGCTATTGCGCGAGAAGCCAAGGCCGCCTTGCGCCGCTGGCGTGGTGCTGAAGGTCATGGAGTAGACCGTCATGATGTAAAACAGCGTATAGGTCGCAAGCATAATAAAGGTGCCGAGCACCGTCACGCGCACGTGTTTCGTCAGCAGGGTGCCAAGCGGGATTTTCACCTGTTTCTTCGCTTTGGCGATTTTGGCGAACACCGGCGTTTCATGCAGGGAAACGCGCACGTAGAGGCCAATCAACACCAGCACGGCGGAGAAGATAAACGGCACGCGCCAGCCCCAGCTCATGAACTGTTCGTCGGTCAGCAGCCAGGAGAGCAGCAGGAAGGTGCCGTTGGCGAAGAAGAAGCCGATCGGCGCGCCAAGCTGCGGGAAGGAGCCGTAAAGCGCACGCTTGCGCGGCGGCGCGTTTTCGGTAGCGAGCAATGCTGCGCCGCCCCATTCGCCGCCAAGACCCAGGCCCTGACCAAAGCGCGCCAGCGCCAGCAGCAGCGGGGCGAGCACGCCGATGCTCTCATAGCCTGGCAGCAGGCCGATCAGCACCGTTGAAATGCCCATGGTGAGCAGCGAGGCGACCAGCGTCACTTTGCGGCCCACGCGGTCGCCGAAGTGGCCAAACAGGGCGGAGCCAATCGGGCGCGCCACAAAGGCGATAGCGAAAGTAGCAAGCGATTGTAGCGTGGCGGCGGTCGGGTCGCCCTGCGGGAAGAAGATGTGCGGGAAGACAATTACCGCCGCAGTGGCATAAATGTAAAAGTCGAAGAACTCGATGGCGGTGCCAATGAGCGAGGCGATAACCACTTTACCGCGAGAGTTTACCGGCGTGGCGTCCTGGTCGTTTTCCAGAGTCGTTGCGAGTGATGCTTGCATAGATATTTCTTATTTTTTACCGTCGGACAGCCATATTAGCCACAGCAAAAGCGACATTTCAACGCGCTGCCCGCCGTCGCTTTGCGCAAAAAACAGGCAAAAAGCGAATAATTTTCGGGCTCGCCGAATATCTTCTATGAAATGCTTCACGATTTTTGATAATCAGAAGATAAAACTGGTTTTTGGTTAAACAAAAGTTACAGGCTGGATTTATATGCTGAAGTAGCGGCGGCGGGTGAAAAAAACAGAGGTTTTTCAACCCGCCTGCCGGTTTAGTCGAAGTGTTTGCCCGGCATTTTCGGGTCGTCTTTATATTCCGCGGTGGCTATCCAGGCCGCGCAGAAGAGCGTCAGACGGGCAAAGAAGTAGAAGAACGCCAGCAGCCCCAGTACCGAGCCAAAGGCAGCGCCGGACGGCGACGTCACCAGTGAAGGCAGGGTATAGGTCATGATGACTTTGATGATTTCAAACCCTATCGCGGCGATAAACGAGCCGCGCACCAGCGCTTTACGGCGCGGGCGATGGCGCGGCAGCCGCCAGAAGATCCAGAAGAAAAGCAGGAAGTTGGCGCAGATGGAAATCGCAAGGCCAATCAGATGCCAGACGGGTTTCAGCCAGGGAATGTAATCAAGGTAAAGCCAGCGAATAATCGCCTCCTGCGCGGAGCCGGCGACCGAGGTGATAGAGAGGGTGATGACCAGCGCCACCAGCAGGCCGATGAGCGAGATAAAATCGCGCAGGTATTTCACCCACCACTTTTCTTCGTCCTGCGCGCCACGCTCCCACACCTCGCGCGACTGGGCGCGAATAGCTTCACGTAGGTTGCCCATCCAGCTCACCCCGGAATAGAGCGCCACACCAAGCCCGACAATACCTACCGTGGTGCGCTGCTGCACGGCGGCGTTAATGCTGCTTTGCAGCGTCTGGGCGAGCGTCGGGTCGCTTACGTTCATCAGGATTTTGCTGAAGATGTCCTGCAAAAGCGTGGGGTGAGAGGCGAGAATAAACCCGGCGGCGGCGAATGAGACCATCAGGATAGGGATCATCGACAGGAACGAGAAATAGGTGATAGCCGCGCCGAACTGGCTGCCGAGCCGGTCGTTAAAACGCTCCGTTGCGCGGATAAGATGCGCCACCATCGGGCGACGTTCCAGCTTTTCCACGGTTTGCGTAACGGCGGCGACGGGGCCTTCGCCTTTCTCCTTAGGCTCCGCTTTTTTCTCCTCAGGCGGGCGGGTGTCAAGCTGCGGCACGGGTTTGTAATCCAGGTCTTCCGTTGGCCGTTTTGCAGGCTTCTCCGGTGTCGTCATTAAAAGCGGTTCCTTATGGGTGTTAATCGACATAAACAAAAGTATAGCCTGACGCTAATCAACGTAACTTTTCATCACCCCGCTGAGCCACTCCATAAAGAGATGCACCCGACGCGACAGGTTGCGGCGGTGAGGATAAATCAGCGAGACCGGCATCGGCGCGCCGCGGTATTGCGGCAAAATTTCCACCAGCGTACCGCTGCGCAGCGCCGCTTTGACCCCGACGCGCGGCACCTGAATAATCCCAAGACCCGCCACGCAGGCGGCGTGATAGGTTTCGGTGCTGTTGACGGTCAGTACGCCGCCGGTTTTGACCCAGCGGGTTTCGTTATCGCTCCACACTTCAAACCCCTGTGGGCGCGTGCCGAGGTTGGCGGCGTAATGCACCAGCGCGTGGGTGGCAAGGTCTTCCAGCGTTTGCGGGTAGCCAAACCGGGCGAGGTAGTCGGGGCTTGCGCAGTTCACCATCGTCAGTTTGCCTAGCGGTCGCGCCACCAGCCCCGACTCTTTTAGCTGGCCGACACGCACCACGCAGTCAAAGCCTTCACGCACGACATCCACCAGCCGATCGCTGCTGCTAAGCTCTACTTCAATACCGGGGTAGTGCTGCAAAAAGGCGGGCAGACGCGGGATCACGAGGTTTTTCGCCACGGCCACCGGCATATCGACGCGCAGCCGCCCGCTGACGCTTGCCGGGTCATGCAGGAAGAGGCTGTCCAGCTCATCCAGGTTCGCCAGCAGGTCGCGGGCGCGTTCGTAATAGACCATGCCGTCCTGGGTGAGCTGCACCCGGCGCGTGGTGCGGTGCAGGAGCCTTGCGCCAAGCGTCGCTTCCAGCGCCTGGATCTGGCGGGACACGCTGCCTCTGGGCAGGCCGAGCGTTTCGGCGGCGCGGGAAAAGCTCTCCAGTTCCGCCACCCGTACGAAGAGTTGCATTGCGTGAATTTTATCCATCGGAATGGCTCATTGTTGTTGTTATTGAAACAGTGAAACGCAATTCAGCACATTTATTGTTTTTTTATCAGCTAATAAGCTTTCTCTCAATCACTGCAACGGCAAAGAGGGGGTTTTTATGACGCAACGTATCGCAATCGTAACGGGTGGCAGCCGCGGCCTGGGGAAAAACGCGGCGCTGAAGCTGGCTGAACGAGGAACAGGCATCATCCTGACCTACAACAGCCAGCGTCAGGAAGCGGAAAAAGTGGTCAGCGAAATTGAGCTAAAAGGCGTAAAAGCAGTGGCATTGCAGCTGAACGTCGCCGAAAGCAACACTTTCGCCGATTTTGTTAAAGAGGTGAAGGCGCAGTTGAAAGATGTCTGGCAGCGTGACAGTTTCGATTATTTATTAAACAACGCCGGAACAGGCATCGATGTCCTGTTTGCTGAGACCAGCGAGGCGCAGTTTGATGAGATGATGCGCATCCATCTCAAAGGACCTTTCTTCCTGACTCAGCAACTGCTGCCATTGATGAAAAACGGTGGGCGGATCCTGAATGTTTCCAGCGGGCTGGCGCGCTTCGCGCTGCCGGGCAAGGCGGCCTACGCCATGATGAAAGGGGCGATGGAGGTGCTGACGCGTTATCAGGCGAAAGAGCTGGGCGAGCGGGGCATTTCAGTCAATATCATCGCACCAGGGGCGATTGAAACGGACTTTGGCGGCGGCGTCGTTCGCGACAACGAACAGATGAACCGCGCTATCGCGTCGCAAACGGCGCTGGGCCGGGTTGGCCTGCCGGATGATATTGGCGACGCCATCGCCGCATTGCTCAGCGATGAGTTGCGCTGGATGAACGCGCAGCGCATTGAGGTCTCTGGCGGGATGTTCCTGTAAGAGGCACGGCGTCGGGCAGTCTGCTTGCGGCGTTTGAGGATGTCATCGAATGTGAAAAAGAGAGTAAACAGGGAGGCGGATCGTAACCGATGCGCTAAAGGCCCCTCTCCTTACCGGGGAGAGGGGCGCAAAAACCTGAACTTTACTCTTTGATGATGCGGTCGATGCGCGCTACGGGCGGCTGCTGTTTCTTATCCAGCGTACCGTTAATCGTAATCAGCTGATCGGGTTCGATCTGACGGTCCTGGAACACCGCCATCGGGATCACCACGTCAATCTGATCCGATTTATCGCGAAACACATAGATATCGTTGCCTTTCTTCTGGATCAGGTTGCCCTGAAACGAAACGGAAGCGCCGTCATGCATCTCTTTACCTTCTTTGATGGACATGGTTTTGTGCGTTTCCGCGCCGCGATAGCCGCTATCGATTTTGTGCGGCGGCGGCGGCGCATCGCCCGTTTTCAGTCCCGGCTGGTCTTCAGCGACGGCGGGCAGCGTAAACAGGGTAGTAAATGCAGCGATGATAAGTGCCTTTTTCATACTTCTCCTTAGCATTGGCTTAGGGTCACATGTTTTAAGCCTGGCACACGGAGAAGAAAACGCCGATTAACAATATTCCTGGTTTAACAGGCCAAATACCCAGTCATCCTGCCAGCGGCCGTGCAGAAAGTAGTTTTCCCGCAGCGTGCCCTCAAGCATAAAGCCCGTTTTTTCAAGCAGCCTGCGCGAAGGATCATTGCCCACCGTAACGGTGGCGACAAGCTTACGGATGCCGCATTGCTTGAACGCAAGATGGCAGACCGCGCGCAGCGACTCGTAGCCATAACCTTTCCCCTGATGCCGCTTCGCCAGCAGATAGCCCACCTCGGCTTTATCCTCTTCACGGCGGATAAACCCCGTTACGCCCACCGGCTCGCCGCTTGCCTGCTCGCTTATTAACAGGCCGAGCCAGTGGCGGCTTTCCGGCGTCCAGACGGGCAAACGCGTGGCGAACGCCGCATAAATCTCCTCTTCGCTGCCCCGATCCGCCATAAAGCGCATCACCTCTTCGTCGTGCTGCAGGGAGAGGAAAAAGGGCCAGTCTTCGGCGGTAAGCTGGCGATAAGCGAGGCGGGAGGTGGTGAAAGTTGTCAGCATGGCGTCAATCCACAATAAACAGCGTGGCGCCGGTCAACGTGGAAGAGCGGTGCGCTTCGGCGTTATCCGCTACCTGATAGCTGACGCCCGGCGTCATAACGAAACGGCGGCCATCTTCAAGCTCCGTATGCAGCTCGCCGCTCAGGCAGAGCAGAATATGCCCTTTGCGACACCAGTGGTCGGCCAGATAACCCGCCGTATATTCCACCATTCGCACGCGCACCGCGCCGAATTGCTGAGTGCGCCATAGCGCTTTGCCGCTGATGCCGGCGTGTTCGGTGACTGGTACAGTCGCCCAGTCTGTAATGCCAAAGGGAATATTCTCAAGCTGCATGGTTATCCTTTTAATTCTCTGAAGCGGCGGCGGGTCTTTTACTCTCGCATCAAAAAAAGGTTTACGCAGCAGATTATTACGACGCAGAAGCTCCCTATTATTGGGGATCGATATCGTCCCGCGTCAGGCCGATATCCCGCAGCTTTGCGTCGTCCAGCGTACGCAGTAACCGGCGCGTCTGGTAGCATCGCCATGCGCTGCGAAGAAAGCGCCCCAGCAAAACAAAACCATAAAAGGGACGTACCGGGCGGTTTTCGTGAAATTCCATGATTAAGCTCCTCTTCATCAACGAGCTTTCATGGTCGACTTTTACGGGGGCGCAATACAGGCGCACAAAATCCTTTTCTTTACCATACAGAAGCGGCATAACAGAGGCTGAATCGCATACCGGGCGCGCCATCTGTACTGGTTAACGGCCCTGTATGATGAAAAGAGGGGATACAGCATGACGCGCTATCAGCATTTGGCGGATTTATTAACGCAGCGGATCCGGCAGGGGCTTTATCAACAGGGAGAGCGACTGCCTTCCGTTCGCAGCTTAAGCCAGGAGCATGGCGTTAGCATCAGTACGGTACAGCAGGCCTATAGTTTGCTTGAAGAGCGGCGGCTGGTGCTGCCGCAACCGCGTTCGGGCTATTTCGTCGCGCCGCAGAAAGCGGAGCCGCCCGCGCCGCGTCTCACTCGACCCGAGCAGCGCCCTGTAGAAATTTCTCAGTGGAACGAAACGCTGGCGTTGCTGGAAGCGCGCAAGGATAAAGCCGTATTTCCTTTTGGCGGCGGGTCGCCGGATATCTCCCACCCTACGCTTAAACCGCTGTGGCGAGAAATCGGCCGCGTTGCCTCACCTCAACGGGTGGAAGCGATGTTCGGCTATGACGAACTGGCGGGCAACCGCGAACTGCGCGAACAGATAGCCCGCCTGATGCTTGATGGTGGGGCGCAGGTTAACAGCGAAGAGATTATCGTGACCCCTGGCTGTCATGGCGCGCTGTCTCTGGCCGTTAGCGCGCTTTGCCAGCCTGGCGATATTGTGGCGATGGAATCTCCCTCTTATTACGGCACCATGCAGATGTTGCGCGGGCTTGGCCTCAAAGTTATCGAAATTCCTACTGACTCTCAGACTGGCATTAGCGTGGAGGCGCTTGAGCTGGCGCTGGAACAGTGGCCGATTAAAGCCGTGCTGCTGGTGCCTACCTGTAACAATCCGCTGGGTTTTACCATGCCGCTTGCCCGCAAGCGCGCGGTGCTCAACCTCGCTGCGCGGTTTGATATCGCGCTCATCGAAGATGACATCTATGGTGAAACCGCCTGGCAATATCCTCGTCCGGCGACGATTAAATCAATGGATGAGGAAGGGCGAGTGCTGTTGTGCAGCTCCTTTTCCAAAACCGTGGCGCCGGGGCTGCGCGTGGGCTGGATTGCGCCAGGCCGTTACTATGACCGCGTGTTGCACCGTAAATATATCGCCACGACCTCTTCTCCTCCGGCCACGCAAACAGCGGTAGCTACCTTTATTCGCGAAGGCCACTATCATCGGCACTTGCGGCGCATCCGCCAGCATTATCAGCGCAATTATGACGTATTAAGCTGCAAGGTGCGCTCCTTGTTCCCCTGCGGGATTTGCGTCAGTCGTCCGCAGGGCGGTTTTATGATGTGGGTGGAGCTGCCGGAAGAAATTGATTTAACGCGTTATACCGAACAGATGCAGCAGAGACGCCTCCATCTGGCTGCTGGCCACCTTTTTTCCGCGTCAGAAAAATACCGTAATTGTCTGCGTCTGAACTTCGCCGCGCCGTTTGATGAAAAGTGTGAAAACGCGCTGCGTAACATAGGCGAGTTCTTTCATGAAGTTATGCGCAAGGGATGATTTCATAACGGGTGCTTTGCCATCACTTTTATTCCCGCTATTTTCAGCTATGTTATTTAACTGTCTGTAAAACGGTAAAAATGGGTAACAACAATACGCCTGGAAAAGGCGAGCAAAGACCGTTAGCGAAACGGCAAACATTACTCCGCAAGAGGACGCGGTATGACATATTCCACACAGCAATCTCTACGAGAAGAGTTTGAAACCGCGCTTGGTATTATTAGCCAGGCGTCGGTGGCGATTCTCGCGCTGCTCGATATTCGGGTGGCCGAAGGCAAAGATCCACAGTGGTTTTCACAACAGCTTGAGCAGGCCCGCCAGAATCTGGGGAGCTGGGCGGTGGTTGGGCGTAAGCTCAATCTCGATGATGTGGAAATGTCCCGTTTCAGCCTGCGGCTACGCCATTTGCAGCAGTTGGTCCCCCGTTATGAAAGCGGTCAGGCGATAAGTCAGAACCAGCTTTTTGCCGCACTGCGCTTTGTGGCCTGCCTGGAGCGGCTGCGCGATAACCAGCCGAAGCTTGAGTACTCGACGGTTCTTGCTGCGGATAACGACGCGCAGCAGCGGCAGGCGCTGCAACAGTTACGGGCGCTGGAGTTAACCCTGAAAGGCCTGATAGCAAACGCCTGGCCCGATCAACAACAACTTATAAACCACCTGAAGCAGCGCATTGGCGGCGACAAAGTGCGCCGCTGGTTGAAGCTCGGCAAGCAGGGCGATGTGCTGAGCGGCATGCTGTTCAGCGAACTGGCCTTGTTGGTCATCGATAAAAAAGAGTATGCGCAGCATTACGAACGCCTGTTCAACGCCGCCGATTCGCTGACGCTGTTTGTCGAGCCGCGTAAAACGCTGCAAACCTTTCTGGATGATGTTCGCGTTATCCGCAACGCCGCCGTGCAACAACAGCCGTTGACGAGCGCGCAGATGACTATGCTGGATGCGTTTTATTCAGCTATTGCGGGGCCGGTGCAGGAGGCGTATGCGAAGGGGCGCGTGAGCGTTAATCCGCAGGCGTTCATGTCGATGGATACCGCGAAGCTCGACGCTTTCTTTGAAGAGGCGGCGCAGAAAAACCGCGCCGTTGGCGGCGATATTTTCGATCTGCGCGATACCATTGAACGGCCCGGCGCCCAACGCCAGGGCGCGGAGCGTGATACGCAACAGCTTCTCGTCAGCGTACTCTGGGGCGTAACGGGGGTGGCTTTTATCGCGGTAGCGCTGGGCGCGCTCTATCTTGCCAGCGATCGGGTTAACCCGCCCCAGACAGCGCAGAGCGTTAATCACGCTTCATCCCAGGCAGTGGAGATTTCGCAACCGGTAAACATCAACGAAACGCCGCGTGAAAAGCTGAGTCGCAAGGGAATACGCTGGGATGTAAATCATTTCCGCGCGGCAATCGATCGCAACGAGACGGATGTGGTTCAGCTCTTTCTGGACGGCGGCATGAGCTGGCAGGTCGCCTGGACAGAGCAGGCGCTGGCGGCAAAACAGGATGATTCGCTAAATCTGCTGCTGCGCCACCGGGCGCAGATGGATGAAATCAAGCCCTGCCGGCGAATGATCGCGACCTTAAGCCATGCGTTGGCGCAGGGCGAAACCTTTACGTCGATGCGCAAGCAGTTCCTGAAAAGCTTCTGCGTTACGCCGGGCGTGGTGAAAAGACAACAACACGCTCTCGACCAGGCGGAATTGCGCGCGCAGGCTAACCCGGATGCGAATACGAAAAAGTGGGCCGCGATTCAGCGTTCGATCTACCAGGAAATAAGTTCAGGCGCTTAAGTTGATTCTTAAGTACATAACTTTTAACGCTGCCGGGGCGATACCCCGGCATTATTTCAGGCGGATTAAAAAGCTCAGCGCAGGTTACGTGGGCAGGGAGAAATCGAGCACCGGGTCCCCAGAGTGCATTGTTCATCCGTAATATATTTTTCGCAGCCCGCGTGTTTTTTTAAATTTTCCCAAAGGTTATTGCAATAAAGCGTAACCCGGTAAATCTGGATGCGGTCAATCCGCTCGCCCTGATAGACCCAGGCCATGCCTGCGTGGACATAAAGAGGCTTTCGGGACGTTATCCGGGCGCAGTAAAGGTGCCAGAGAATGAATTTGTTATTGTTAGCGGAAACGACAAGCGTAAAGGCCATGCCGGTTTCCGGGCTAACAAGCGTTTCGAGTACAGTCCATTTCAAACCTTAATCTCCCTCCATTTGATTAAGCGGCCTTATCAAATTAGCGAGAGTGATTATTTCAGGCAACCTTTAAAATTAGAATTCATTCAATATTTTTTCAATTAACTGAAAGTTAAGTAAATAATTGTTTAAATTGGCGGGTTTACGGTTTTTATGCGTGTTATTTTTAGCCATTGCTGTATTTTGCGGAAACTTTAAATAAAAGTAATAACGTAAAAAAATTAAGTAACATTAATGAGAAAGGCTGTAAAAGATACATGTCCTGCATCACGAAATTAAAAAATCTCTTTTTATACAAAAAGGAGGCTTGCCGCTTCGTTGAGGCGCGCTTCTTCCCGTCTGAAACTGCCGCACTTCCGCGCATCACTTGCCTGCCCGCCGCAGCGCTTATCTTAACGTGAGTAACGATCACGCATGTGACCAAATAAAACTAAATGTTGCTAAATGTATTGCCAGCGCTTTGTAAATAATTATCATGTCGAGAATTATTATCATTAAAACAGCCCGGCTGGCGGAGGCGCGGCATCAAAGGAAGCCTTTTCCGCTGTGCTCCATCTGACAATATGGAAATAAAAACAATGAAAATTCAGCAAGTTTCTTTGTGGTCACCTTGCCTGCTGGCGCTTGCCGGCCCGGCTGCACACGCAGAACAAGCGCAAAGCGACAACATCGTCGTATCGGCCAGTCGCGCTCACCGCAGCGTAACGGAGCTGGCGCAAACTAACTGGGTAATTGAAGGGCAGGAGTTACAGCAGCAGGTTCAGGGCGGCAAAGAATTTAAAGATGTGCTGGCGCAGCTTATACCCGGGATGGATGTCAGCAGCCAGGGGCGTACAAATTACGGCATGAATATGCGGGGCCGCTCAATGATGGTGATGGTTGACGGCGTACGTCTTAACTCGTCTCGCACGGATAGCCGTCAGCTGGACGCTATCGATCCATTTAATATCGAACGAATCGAAGTGATTTCAGGCGCCACCTCCCTGTATGGCGGCGGCAGCACCGGCGGGCTAATTAATATCGTTACCAAAAAAGGCCAGCCGGAAAAGCAGGTTGAATTCACTGTCGGCGGCAAAAGCGGCTTCAACAGCCATAACGACCATGATGAGAACGTCGCGGCGGCGGTAAGCGGCGGCAACGAACACGCTTCCGGTCGGCTTTCGGTCGCTTATCAACGTTTCGGCGGCTGGTATGACGGTCGCGGCGAGGAGGTTATCATCGATAACACGCAGACCGGGTTGCAGTACTCTGACCGGCTGGATGTGATGGGAAACGGCACGCTGGACATTGACGATCATCAGCAACTCCAGCTCACCACGCAGTTTTATAAAAGCCAGTCTGATGGTGAGCATGGCCTTGATCTTGGTGAAAATTTTTCTTCGGTCACTGGACAAGGGCAGGCGCATAACGGCAGTAACCTCTCTTCAGACCGCATTCCCGGCACCGAGCGTCATCTGATTAATCTGCAGTATTCCAACACCGATGTCTGGGGTCAGGACCTGGTCGCGCAAATTTTTTACCGTGACGAAAAGCTGGCCTTTTATCCCTTTCCTACGCTTGGCCGCACGGGCGTAACCAGCATTGGCGCCTCGGAGCAGAACACCCATTTCTGGGGCGGCAAGCTAACGCTAAACAGCAATCCGTTCGACGGGCTGGGCCTCACCTGGGGCGTGGATGCGGAACACGAAACGTTCGACGCCAACCAGCAGTTCTTCGACCTGGCGAAAGCGAGCCAGTCAGGCGGGATGCATCTTGAGAGTGCTTATAACGTAGGGCGCTATCCGGGCTACTCGGTCACTAACCTGGCGCCGTTCCTGCAAGCTAACTATGACATTACCCCTGTCTTTACCCTGAGCGGCGGCGTGCGCTATCAGTACACCGAAAACAAGGTGGATGACTTTGTGGGATACGCCCAGCAGCAGGGGATCGCCACGGGGCTTGCGAGCTCGGCCGATGCGGTGCCCGGGGGAAAAACCGATTACAACAACGTTCTGTTTAACGCAGGCGTGCTTGCGCACCTGACGGAGCGTCAGCAAGCGTGGCTTAATTTCTCTCAGGGCTTTGAAATTCCGGACCTCGCAAAATATTACGGCTCCGGCACCTATCAGTTACGCAACGGCCACTACCGCCTGTTGAACAGCGTCAACGTGAACGACTCCCGGCTGGATGGCATTAAGGTTAACGCGTGGGAGCTTGGCTGGCGTTATACCGGCGATGCGGTTCGCACCCAGCTTGCCGCTTACTATTCGCTGTCTGACAAAACGATCTCCATCAACAAAACGGACATGACCATTAATCTGGACGACGACAAGCGCCGCATTTATGGTCTTGAAGGCGCAGTGGATTACTTCGTGCCGGATACGGACTGGAGCGCTGGCGTTACGTTTAATGTTATTCGTTCAGAAACGCGCGTGGCCGGGAAATGGGAAAAACTGACGGTGGATTCCGCAAGTCCTTCCAAGGCGACGGCCTATATTGGCTGGGCGCCTGATGACTGGACGCTGCGTTTGCAATCCCAGCAGGCGTTTGATCTCTCCGATGAGGCGGGCAATAAAATCGAGGGCTATAACACGATTGATTTCCTGGGCAGCTATGCGTTGCCGGTGGGCAAGCTCAGCTTCAGCGTGGAAAACCTGCTGGATAAAAACTACACCACCATCTGGGGCCAGCGCGCGCCGAAACTCTATAGCCCAACCTACGGCAGCGAGGACCTTTACGCTTACAAAGGCCGTGGCCGTACCTTTGGCCTGAACTATTCGCTGCTCTTCTGAGGATGGCCAGCGCGCAGCAATAAAAAAGGCTAAGAGCATTGCTCTTAGCCTGATTTCTTGTCTGAACAGCGCTTAGCGCATAGTCACGAATTCTTCCGCCGCGGTTGGGTGGATAGCGACCGTGTTGTCGAAATCTTTTTTCGTCGCGCCCATCTTCAGCGCTACGGCGAAGCCCTGCAAAATCTCGTCCATGCCGAAGCCGATGCCGTGAATGCCGACGATTTTCTCCTCTTCGCCAACGCAGACCAGCTTCATGCGGCACGGCTGGCGGTGCGAGGTCACGGCGGTGTACATGGCGGTAAAGGACGATTTATATACCTTCACCTTTTCATCACCATACTGTTCGCGCGCCTGCGGCTCGGTGAGGCCCACGGTGCCGATTGGCGGATGGCTGAAGACCACGGTTGGGATGTTGCTGTAGTCCAGATGCTCTTCCGGCTTGTTGTTGAACAGGCGCTCTGAGAGGCGACGGCCCGCGGCTACGGCAACCGGCGTTAACTCCACCGAGCCGGTATTATCGCCCACCGCGTAAATGCCCGGCACGCTGGTGTTCTGGAATTTATCGACAACGATATAGCCGCTTTCCGTGGTTTTAACGCCGGTCACCGCCAGGTTGAAGTTGTCGTTCGACGGCTCGCGGCCAATGGCCCAAATCAGGCAATCCACGGTTTGCGAGCGGCCATCCTCCAGCTCCAGCGTCAGGCTGCCGTCGCTGTTTTTAACTACCGCTTTCGGCGTGGCGTGGGTGTGCAACTGCGGCCCTTCGGCCTGCATCACCTCCACCAGCGTTTCGGAAATCATCGGGTCGAACGTGCGCAGCGGCGCGTGTTTACGCACAAACAGGTGCGTTTGCGCGCCCAGCGCGTTGACCACGCCTGCGATTTCTACCGCAATGTAGCCTGCGCCAACGACAGCGATGCGTTTCGGCATCTCCGGGAGCGCAAAGAAGCCGTCGGAATCAATGCCATATTCCGCGCCGGGGATGTCCGGCTGTACGGGACGGCCGCCGGTGGCGATCAGGATATGATCGGCGGTGATCGTCTCACCATTCACCTCAACGGTATGCGCATCCACAAAACGGGCGAAACCGTGGATAACATCAACGTTGTTTTTCCCCAGCACGTTCTCATACGAGGTGTGGATGCGGTCGATATACGCGGTGCGGCTGTTAACCAGCTTCTGCCAGTCGAAATGGTTGACGGTGGTATCGAAGCCGTAATCGGGGCCGTAAAGGTGAATAGCCTCGGCGATTTGCGCCGCATGCCACATCACTTTTTTCGGCACGCAGCCCACGTTTACGCAGGTGCCGCCCAGCGCTTTCGCTTCGATTAGCGCGCATTTCTGGCCATACATGGCCGCCCGGTTAATGGATGCAATGCCGCCGCTGCCGCCGCCGATAGCGAGGTAGTCGTAATGTTTGCTCATGGCCGTTTCCTTGAATTGCGTCGAAAAAGTTAGCTAAGTGTACGCCCTGGGCGTCTGGCTTGCGCCTATGGTTGCAATAAGCAACTTATTCCGGAACCACCCAACTCAGCGTGGTGTGGCCCGTACCGGTCGGCACCAGCGTTTTATGCAGCCATGGCAGCACGTTCGCCATCTGCTGCTCAAGCTTCCACGGCGGGTTAATAACAATCATGCCGGAGGCGGTCATGCCGCGCTGATCGCTGTCCGGGCGCACCGCCAGCTCAATTTGCAAAATACGGCGAATGCCGGTCGCTTCCAGGTCGTTCAGCATGCGTTTGATCTGCTGTCGCAGCACAACCGGATACCACAGCGCGTAAACGCCGGTCGCAAAACGCTTGTAGCCTTCGCTGATGCCGCTCACTACCGCCTGGTAGTCGGTTTTGATCTCATAAGGCGGGTCGATGAGGATTAATCCCCGGCGGGAGACCGGCGGCAGTTTGGCTTTTAACTGCTGGTAACCGTCGGCGCGCTCCACGCGGGCGCGTTCGTCTTTCTGAAATTCAGAGCGCAGCAGCGGAAAATCGCTCGGGTGCAGCTCCGTCAGTTGCAGGCTGTCCTGCGGACGTAAAAGCTGGCGGGCAATAAGCGGCGAACCGGGGTAATAGCGCAGCTGCCCGCTGCGGTTGAAATGCTGCACTACGCTGATATAAGGCTCCAGCTCGGCAGGCAAGTCGTCCTGCTGCCAGATGCGGGCGATGCCTTCCAGATATTCGCCGGTGCGCTCGGCATGCTCGCCGCTGAGCTGGTAGCGTCCGGCGCCCGCATGGGTATCCAGATAGAGAAAAGGTTTCTCTTTCTCTTTGAGCGACTCAATGATGAGGCTCTGGACGGTATGTTTGAGGACGTCGGCGTGGTTGCCGGCGTGAAAGCTGTGGCGATAACTGAGCATGCGGGATGAATTCCGGAATAAAAGAGGTCAAGCCCTAGTTTATCGCAGATCGCAACGGATTACCGCAGAAGCCATCCCAACGCCAGCACCCCGATGCGTAATCGTGCGCTAAGCGGGCGCCAGGTGGTTAAGCGCATCGCAGCAATAAGCGCTTGCGAGTCCCGCTCGCCATTGAAATTCACTACACTTAACCCCATGCTAAGACGCACAGGCAAAGCGCTGGAACGCGCGCTTCATTCACCCTTTTCGACAGGACTGCGCTTATGACCAATCCGTTACTCACGCCTTTTGAACTGCCGCCTTTTTCCACGATTAAACCTGAGCATGTGGTGCCTGCCGTTACAAAGGCGCTGGAAGATTGCCGCGCGCAGGTAGAAGCCGTGGTCGCCAAAGGCGCGCCTTATACCTGGGATAACCTTTGCCAGCCGCTGGCGGAAGTGGACGACCGTCTGGGACGTATTTTCTCGCCGGTAAGCCATCTGAACTCCGTACAAAACAGCCCGGCGCTGCGCGAAGCTTACGAGCAAACCCTGCCGCTGCTCTCTGAATACAGCACCTGGGTCGGCCAGCATGAAGGGCTTTATCAGGCGTACCGCAACCTGCGCGACGGCGAGCATTATCAGACGCTCGACACCGCGCAGAAAAAAGCGGTGGATAATGCGCTGCGCGACTTTGAGCTTTCCGGCATCGGCTTGCCGAAAGAGAAGCAAAAACGTTACGGCGAAATTGCCGCGCGCCTTTCTGAGCTGGGGTCGACCTACAGCAACAACGTGCTCGACGCCACGATGGGCTGGTCAAAGCTGATTACCGACGAGGCTGAACTGGCTGGCATGCCGGAAAGCGCGCTGGCGGCGGCCAAAGCGCAGGCGGAAGCCAAAGAGCAGCAGGGCTATCTGTTGACGCTCGACATTCCAAGCTACCTGCCGGTGATGACCTACTGCGACAACCAGCCGCTGCGCGAAGAGATGTATCGCGCGTACAGCACCCGCGCGTCCGATCAGGGCCCGAACGCTGGTAAATGGGATAACAGCCCAATTATGGCGGAAATTCTCGCGCTGCGTCACGAGCTGGCGGAGCTGCTGGGCTTTGAAAACTACGCGCAAAAGTCCCTCGCCACCAAGATGGCGGAAAACCCGCAGCAGGTGCTCGATTTCTTAACCGATCTTGCTAAACGCGCCCGCCCGCAGGGCGAGAAAGAGCTGGCGCAGCTGCGCGCTTTCGCCAAAGAGAACTTTGGCGTGGACGAGTTGCAGCCGTGGGACATCGCGTACTACAGCGAAAAACAGAAGCAGCATCTCTACAGCATCAGCGATGAACAGCTGCGCCCGTACTTCCCGGAGCAGAAAGCGGTTAGCGGCCTGTTTGAAGTGGTGAAACGCATTTACGGCATCACCGCCAAAGAGCGCAAAGATATCGACGTCTGGCATCCGGACGTGCGCTTCTTCGAGCTGTATGACGAAAACAACGAACTGCGCGGCAGCTTTTATCTCGACCTCTACGCCCGCGAAAACAAACGCGGCGGCGCGTGGATGGATGATTGCGTCGGCCAGATGCGCAAAGCGGACGGTTCGCTGCAAAAACCGGTGGCTTACCTTACCTGTAACTTCAACCGCCCGGTGAACGGCAAACCAGCGCTCTTCACCCATGATGAAGTGATTACGCTGTTCCACGAGTTTGGCCATGGCCTGCACCACATGCTGACCCGCATTGAAACCCCAGGGGTGGCGGGCATCAGCGGGGTGCCGTGGGATGCCGTCGAGCTGCCGAGCCAGTTTATGGAGAACTGGTGCTGGGAGCCGGACGCGCTGGCCTTTATCTCCGGCCACTTTGAAACCGGCGAGCCGCTGCCGCAGGCGCTGCTCGACAAAATGCTGGCGGCGAAGAACTACCAGGCGGCGATGTTTATTCTGCGCCAGCTGGAGTTCGGCCTGTTCGATTTCCGCCTGCATGCCGAATTCAGCCCGGAGCAGGGCGCGAAGGTGCTGGAGACCCTCGCGGAAATCAAACAACAGGTGGCGGTGCTGCCGGGGCCGTCGTGGGGCCGTTTCCCGCACGCCTTCAGCCATATCTTCGCAGGCGGCTACGCAGCGGGTTATTACAGCTATCTGTGGGCCGACGTGCTGGCGGCGGATGCCTATTCCCGCTTCGAGGAAGAGGGGATTTTCAACCGCGAAACGGGCCAGGCGTTCCTGGATAACATCCTGACCCGCGGTGGTTCCGAAGAGCCGATGGAGCTGTTCAAACGCTTCCGCGGCCGTGAACCGCAGCTCGACGCGATGCTGGAACACTACGGCATCAAAGGCTAAAGCATCACGTGAACATTTGCTTAATGGATGAATCAGGCGCCGGAGACGGCGCCTTATCTGTTCTTGCCGCTCGCTGGAGCTTAGAACACGACGCGGAGAACCCGATGGCGCTGGTCATGACGACAACGCATCTGGAACTGCGCAAGCGCGATGAGCCAAAACTTGGCGGTATTTTTGTCGATTTCGTCTCCGGCGCGATGGCGCACCGCCGCAAGTTTGGCGGCGGGCGCGGCGAGGCGGTGGCGAAAGCCGTAGGGGTAAAGGGCGACTATTTACCGGACGTGGTGGACGCCACGGCGGGGCTGGGACGCGACGCCTTCGTGCTGGCCTCGGTGGGCTGTCGGGTGCGCATGCTTGAGCGCAACCCGGTCGTCGCAGCGCTGTTGGATGACGGTTTGCGTCGTGGTTATGAAGACCCGGAGATTGGCCCCTGGCTGCGCGAGCGGCTCACGCTTATTCACGCCTCCAGCCTGACGGCGCTGGAGCGTATTACGCCGCGCCCGCAGGTGGTTTATCTCGACCCGATGTTTCCCCATAAGCAAAAAAGCGCGCTGGTGAAAAAAGAGATGCGGGTGTTTCAGTCGCTGGTGGGGCCGGACGAAGACGCTGACGGTCTGCTGGCCCCGGCTTGCCTGCTTGCCACAAAACGCGTGGTGGTGAAGCGCCCCGACTACGCGCCGCCGCTTGCGAACGTCGCTACGCCGAACGCGGTGGTGACCAAAGGGCACCGGTTTGATATTTACTCCGGCACGCCGGCGTAAAAGCGTAATAAAACGCCCCGCGAAAGCGGGGCTTATCTTTTAGGCTCCTGATGGCGCTTACTCGTCGTCTTCGTCACGCAGCGGCACAATCAGCATGTCGATATGCACCGTGTTGATGAGCTGGCGAGCGGAGGACATCAGCTTGCTCCAGAAATCCTGGTGATGGCCGCAGACGACCAGGTCGACGTCATATTTTTTAATGGCGTCCACCAGCACCTGGCCTAAATCGCCGCTGCCGCTTAAGGTTTCGGTAATCGGGTAGCCTGCATTGGTGGAAAGCTCGGTCAGCGCGTTGTGGGTCTCCTCGGAGATGCGCTTTTGCATATCGCCCAGGTTCACGTCGATAAGGCCGGTATAGAGATCGGAGTAATTCACATCGACATGAATCAAAGAAATTTTCGCGTTGTAAGGACGCGCCATGGATACCGCTTTTTCTACCAGCACTTTGCTTTCCGGTGACAGGTCGACCGCGATAAGAATATGTTGATAAGCCATAGTGTTACTCCTTCCATAAGATGTCGATGACCAGTGGACTGAACGGCGTTTTTGCTTTGCCGCTCGCGTGCCGGCGTCCTGCGTACCACCCTTGCGGGAGCTGACTCCAGCGTAAGGACTTCAATTATAGAGGCTATTTGTACCTTATAGCGCTCTGACTTATCCGTCAATTGACCCTGGTCACCCTTATTCAAATGAAAAATAGCTCGACTGGCATTGATAAGGATTAACGTTGTGGTAAAAAAATTAACGGATCTCCTACACTATTTAATGAGCCGTTCGGGTGAATAAATGTGATCCCCGGCGGGTTTTACTGCATCCATTTACTGAAATGTCAGACTGGGTATCCGGGGCGTCCGCGCCGGATAGAGCGACCGGGGGTGGGGTATGGTCAGCACTGTTGCGCTGTTTTGGGCCTTGTGTGTGGTATGTGTTGTCAATATGGCGCGCTACTTCTCGTCGTTGCGTGCGTTGCTGGTCGTGCTGCGTGGTTGCGATCCCTTGCTTTATCAGTATGTCGACGGCGGCGGATTTTTTACCGCCCACGGTCAGCCCAGCAAGCAGATCCGCCTCGTCTGGTATATCTACTGGCAGCGCTACCTCGACCATCATGATGATGAGTTTATCCGCCGCTGCGAGCGGGTGCGCCGGCAGTTCATCCTGACCAGCGCCCTGTGCGGCCTGGTAGTGGTAAGCCTGGTGGCGCTGCTTATCTGGCACTGAGCATAAAAAAAGCGGGCCAGTTGCCTGACCCGCTTTATTTTTCTTAAGCCTGATGCTTACACAAAGCGCAGCGCTATCCAGTACAACACGCCGGAAAGCATAATCGACGCAGGCAGAGTAAAGACCCAGGCCATCAGGATGTTGGTTACGGTTTTACGCTGCAGACCGCCGCCATCCACAATCATGGTGCCCGCCACGGAAGAGGAAAGCACATGGGTGGTGGAAACCGGCATCCCGGTGTAGCTGGCGATACCGATAGAGACCGCCGCTGTCATCTGCGCGGACATGCCCTGCGCGTAGGTCATGCCTTTCTTACCGATTTTTTCGCCGATAGTGGTCGCCACGCGGCGCCAGCCGATCATCGTGCCAATACCCAGCGCCAGCGCTACGGCCATGATTATCCAGACCGGCGCATACTCGATAGTGCTAAGCATATCGCCTTTCAGCTTATTCAACAGACGCTTGTCATCCGCGCTGGTCTCCGGCAGCTTCGCGACTTTATCCGTCGTGTCGGAGATGCAGAGCATAATGCGGCGCAGTTGGCTGCGCTGGTCAACGCTCAGCTTGTCATAGTTGTCGATAGAACCCAGCATCGCTTTAGCGCGGTCCAGCGCGATAATGGCGCGGCTGGCGTCGCAGTGGAACTCTTTCGGGTTCACTGTCGAGCTTACCTGTTCCGGCGTCGGGATCAGCGGATCGACCCCTGCTACCTGGCGGACCGCTGTCGGGTGCTGCTGGAAGTAAGTTTCGACGTTGTTGACCGCATCGCGGGTACGCGTAATGTCGTAACCGGAGGCGTTCATGTTAACCACGAAACCCGCCGGCGCCACGCCAATCAGCACCAGCATGATAAGACCGATGCCTTTCTGGCCGTCATTCGCGCCGTGGGAGAAGCTCACGCCGATAGCCGAAAGGATGAGCGCGATACGCGTCCAGAATGGCGGCTTCTTCTTGCCGTCTTTCTTTTCACGCTCGGCCGGGGTCAGGTGGATACGGGCGCGTTTTTTCGTGCCGCTCCAGTAGCGACGCAGCAAAAACACCAGCCCGCCCGCAAAGACCAGGCCGACAATAGGCGAAATGATTAGCGAGCCGAAAATATTAATGACTTTCGGGATGTTCAGCGCGTCCACCACTGACGTGCCGGTCATCAACGCATTGGTGAGGCCAATGCCGATGATAGCGCCAATCAGAGTATGGGAGCTGGACGCCGGCAGGCCGAAATACCACGTGCCCAGGTTCCAGATGATGGCCGCCAGCAGCATGGAGAAGACCATCGCCAGGCCGTGCGCGGAGCCAACGTTCAGCAGCAGATCGGTGGGCAGCATATGCACGATGGCATAAGCCACGCTCAACCCGCCTAACAGCACGCCGAGGAAGTTAAAGATTGCCGCCATCGCCACCGCGAGTTGCGATCGCATAGCGCGAGTGTAGATAACCGTTGCTACTGCGTTTGCCGTATCATGGAAGCCGTTAATGGCTTCATAAAACAGTACAAATCCCAGAGCAAGTAATAACAACAGGCCAGTATGCAGATCCAGCCCGGCAAACAAATGTAGCATAGGACGTTACGCCATTTTGAGGACATGAACGCGGCGCATTATCTAAGACAACCGCGGCGCGGGCAAAGTGAAATATAGACTTTTTTAAGGATTTACGTGCGGTTGTCATTTTTATTAATAATTTTATCCTTTAAATTCAAAGATATAAATTTTGAAACAGGTGTTACGCTGGTGCGACCAGCGCCGAATATTTACAATTCGCGGCCCAGTCATTAAGAGGAAAAGGCAGTGGAACAGTTTGATGCCGTCATTATCGGGGCGGGCGCAGCGGGGCTTTTCTGTGCGGCGCAGGCCGGGCAGGCGGGCTGCCGGGTGTTAGTGCTGGATAATGGTAAAAAGCCAGGACGAAAAATTCTCATGTCAGGCGGCGGGCGCTGCAACTTCACCAACCTCTATGTCGAGCCCGCCGCCTACCTGAGCGAGAACCCGCATTTTTGTAAATCGGCGCTGGCGCGTTATACCCAGTGGGATTTTATCGAGCTGGTGGGTAAGCACGGCATCGCCTGGCATGAGAAAACCCTCGGCCAGCTTTTCTGCGATGATTCCGCTCAACAGATAGTCGACATGCTGATGGCGGAATGCGAGAAGGGGAGCGTCACGCTGCGCCTGCGCACCGAGGTGCTCAGCATTGAACGTGACGACAATGGCTATACCCTGCAGCTTAATGGCGCGGAAGTAAAAACGCCGAAGCTGGTTATCGCCACCGGCGGGCTTTCCATGCCAGGCCTTGGCGCCACGCCGTTTGGCTATAAGGTCGCGGAACAGTTTGGTTTAAACGTTTTGCCGACGCGCGCAGGCCTGGTGCCCTTTACGCTACACAAGCCCTTGCTGGAGCAGCTACAGACGCTCTCCGGCGTGGCGGTGCCCTCGGTCGTCACGGCGGAAAACGGCGTCACCTTCCGCGAAAATATTCTTTTTACCCATCGCGGGCTTTCCGGCCCGGCGGTACTGCAAATCTCCAGCTACTGGCAGCCGGGCGAATGGGTTTCGGTAAACCTGCTGCCCGATACGGATTTGTCAGCGTTTCTTAACGCGCAGCGTGAAGCGCACCCCAACCAGAGCCTGAAAAATACGCTTGCCATGTTGCTGCCAAAGCGGCTGGTGGAGTGTTTACAGGAGCTCAAACAGATCCCCGATGCAACGCTTAAGCAACTCAATGGCCGCCAGCAACAGGCGCTTGAAGAGACGCTGCAAAACTGGCGCGTACAGCCTAACGGCACAGAAGGCTACCGTACTGCGGAAGTGACGCTTGGCGGCGTGGATACCCATGCGCTCTCCTCGCGCACCATGGAAGCGCGAAACGTGCCAGGCCTCTATTTTATCGGCGAGGTGGTGGACGTGACCGGTTGGCTGGGGGGCTACAATTTCCAGTGGGCGTGGGCCAGCGCCTGGGCCTGTGCGCAGGCGCTGGCGGAAAGCCGTCGCTAAACGCGCTTCGCTTCTTCGCGCCGGTAAACGTCATCTACCGGCGCGTTTTTATTTTATGTGTTAGCCCAACAGCGAATAAATTATCCGTGCCGTCACTGGTTCTTTTTTATTAATTTAAAACCGCTACTGATTAATTTCATTGGAAGAAGCGCTTTAATTTTCGTTGCGCTTGTTGAGCTTTAATTTATATATTTTTGCTATTGACCGAAACGACAGTGATTATTTATTCACCGTTTTAGATTTATTTTTCCCTCGCCGCTACGTTTTTGTTTTTTCCTGCCTTCAGGCCTTTTGTAGCAAGGTTTACAGGCTATAAAGGTTAATTAGCGAAGCGCTGAATAATGCCTTGAAAATACCGCTTTTATGGTTGCCGGCTGCATAACCTTGCAGAAAGGGTGACGTTACCTATACTTTTCATTGATGGATTTCTGCGAGCAACTATTCATTATTAAATTATAAATGAACGTGACCGGGAGATATTTCTCCCGTCTTTTTCTTTCACCTGCGCGATATTTTTCACCCGGCGCAGATACATTTTTCCGCTTCGTTTAATAAGGCTCTGTCGGGTATCCGGCGAAAAGGGTCGGCCACCTTTAGGCGCGCCGCTTTCGCCACGCTTTCGGCTTTTTTTACGCTGCTGAACCATCCCTTACGGGTGGGTTTGGTAGGGAGGTTTTGTCTGTAATAAACAGGGGAGTAGGAACGCGTGGCGATATTCTCAACGTTCTGGCAGGCAGGTTATGAAGGGGCGGACCATATCAATCCGCAAGGTATCCCGCTCTCGCTGAATACGACGACGGGCCATCTGCTTCGCGTGCAGGAAGATTATGCCGCGCTCGCCGCCTTTTCTATCGCCACCGTGCGGGAAAGCGTGGGGTGGCGGCTTACGGAAACGCCGCAGGGTTATGATTTCACTGATGTCGCGGCCCGCATGGAGGCGGCGCGCGAGCATGGCGTGCAGGTGTGCTGGACGTTATGCCACTACGGCTGGCCTGATGGCCTGAGCCTTTTTTCCGCTGATTTTGTTTCTCGCTTCGCCCGTTTTTGCGGCGCGCTGGCGCGCTTTCTCGCCCCTTACTACGACCAGCCGCCGGTCTATTCGCCGGTTAATGAAATCTCTTTTATGAGCTGGGGGATTGAGGTGGGGGTATTTCCCTGCCCGGACCGACCGGAAAGCGGCGTTGCCGATGCGGCCAAACGCCAGCTGATCCGCGCCGCTATCGCTGCGTGCGACGCCATCTGGGAAGCGGACAGCCGCGCCCGCATTCTGCATTGCGACCCGATTATCCATGTCATCTCCCGGGATGCCGACCCGGAGGCGCAAGCCGCGGCCCGGACATGCTCTGACGCACAGTTTCAGGCATGGGATATGCTGAGCGGCCGCCTCGCGCCGGAGCTTGGCGGCGCGCCGCGCTATCTCGATATGATCGGCGCGAACTATTACCACAGCAACCAGTGGGAAGACACAACCCACTACCGCCTGCCCTGGCATTTGGGCGACAGACGGCGTAAGCCGCTCCACGAAATGCTTTACGAACTTCATCAGCGTTACCAGAGGCCGATATTGCTGGCGGAAACCAGTCATGTCGGCAGCGGGCGCAGCGCCTGGGTTCGCCATATCACCGCGCATGTGGCGCAGGCGCAGCTTTCTGGCGCCGATATTTGCGGCATCTGCCTTTACCCGATTGTAGACCGACCTATGTGGGAGGACCCCACGCACTGGACGCAAAGCGGCTTATGGGATCTCGACCTGAGCGGGCCGGACCCGACCGCTCGTCGTCTCCACGCGCCCTACGCCGCCGCGCTCCTTCAGGCGCAGCGCACGCTACGCCATTTTCAATCGTTTATTCACCCGGCGAACCGGGTCGAGGAGAAGGGTATGCATCAGAAAACACTGCTTGTATTCAGCCACTTACGCTGGGGTTTTGTTTTCCAGCGACCTCAGCACCTGTTAAGCCGTCTGGCAGAATATTACCGGGTGTATTTTATTGAGGAACCGGTGTTTGAAGCTGGCCCTGCCGGGTTATACCAGACCGCTCCCGCCCCTAACGTGACGGTTATTCAGCCCCACACGCCTGTGGAAGCGCATGGCTTTCATGACGATCAGATTGCCGTGCTGCAGCCGCTGCTGAGCGAGTTGCTGAGCGAAGGACAACAGCCGGTCGTCTGGTTCTACACGCCGATGGCGCTGCCGCTGCTGACCACGTTTAAGCCCGCCGTAGTGGTTTATGACTGCATGGATGAGCTTTCCGCGTTTCATCAGGCGCCTCGCCAACTGCAACAGCGCGAATCGGCGCTGCTTGGACGAGCCGATCTGGTCTTTACCGGCGGTTCGAGCCTCTATGAAGCCAAGAAAAACCGCCACAGCAGCGTTCACTGTTTTCCGAGCAGTGTTGATGCCGCGCACTTTGAGCAGGCGCTCGATCGCGGCAATGGGCATCCGCTCCAGCAGGCCGTGCCGGGTCCCCGGCTTGGCTATTACGGCGTAATAGACGAACGTATGGACCTGGGGCTTATCGCCGCGCTCGCCGACAGCCATCCGGAGTGGCAAATCGTGATGGTGGGACCGGTGGTCAAAATCGACCCGCAAAGCCTGCCTCAGCGCGACAATATTCACTGGTTCGGCCAGCAGACTTACGAAGCATTGCCTCATTTCCTTGCTGGCTGGGATGTCTGCCTTATGCCTTTCGCCATTAACGCGTCGACTAAATACATCAGCCCGACCAAAGTGCTGGAATATATGGCCGCGCAGTTGCCTGTGGTCAGTACCGCCATTACGGATGTGGAGCGCCATTATGCAGGCCTGGTGGCGATTGCCCGCAGCGAGGAAGAGTTTATACGCGCCTGTGAACAGGCGCTCGGCTTAACCTCTGAGGTGCGTGAAACCATGGCGCGGCAGATGGCTGACGTGGTGGCGGCCACCTCCTGGGATGACACTGCGAAGCGTATGCACTCGCTGATTGAAAATGCGCGCACTGCCGGGCAGACGCCCACGGCGCAGACGACGCCTGATGGCGAGCCGCAAACGCGGGAGAGCGCGGTGGTGCGGCTTAAAACGCTGGCGGCCGATGACGACATCATCCCCTGCCTGGTTATCGGCGCCGGGCCGACCGGGCTGAGCGCGGGTTATCACTACGGGGAAGGGGCCGTACTGTTGGAGAAAAATGCCGCGCCAGGCGGCTGGTGCCGCTCGATAACTGATAAAGGTTTCACCTTCGATTATGCCGGGCACATTATGTTTTCTGACGACGCTTATGTGCTGGAGATGTATAAACTGCTGCTCGGCAACAACCTGCACTGGCAGATGCGGGAAGCCTGGGTCTATAGCGAAGGCGTGCATACTCGCTACCCGTTCCAGGCCTCGCTGTTCGGGCTGCCGCCGGAAGTGATAAAGGAGTGTATTCTGGGGGCTATCGAAGCGCGCTATGGCGCGGCGCAAAAAAGCGGCGTAGCCGCTGTGAACGGGCCTAAGCTCGCCGAAGCCTCCGCGCAGTTCCGGGATTGCTGCGCCGACGGCGCGGTGCCGGACGGCGAAGCGTGCCGCGCGGCGAATGAAAGCGAAGGCGAAGAGAACTTCGAGCGCTTTATCCTGAAAACCTGGGGCCGGGGCATCGCCAAATATTTCGCCATTCCCTACAACAAAAAGCTCTGGACGGTGCCGCTTAGCGAGATGGAAACCTCCTGGCTCGGCGGGCGCGTGCCGCTGCCGGATCTCGGGCAGATTATCGAAGGGGCGCTCGCGCCGCTCGCCAAACCCATGGGACCCAACGCCCGCTTCGGCTATCCGCTGCGCGGCGGCTTTCAGGCGCTAATGTCAGGGTTTCTTCCGCATCTCAAGTGCAAGCTTGAAACCAATACGAAGCTTGTAAAAGTGCAGCCGCGCGAACATATCGCCGTGCTTTCCGATGGCCGCCGCTACCGCTACGAGCAGCTCATCAACACCATGCCGCTGCCGGAGCTTATCAACCTGATGGGCGACGAAGCGCCGGAGGCGGTCCAGGAGGCGGCGAAAGGGTTGCGGCACGTCTCGATACGCTGCGTCAACCTGGGTGTCGGCCGTGCGGATCTCACTGAAAAGCACTGGATCTATTACCCCGGCGAGACGATCTTCCACCGGATTTTCGTACAGGGCAACGCCAGCCCGTTTTGCAATCCGCCGGGCGGCTGCGGGTTGACGTGCGAAATAAGCTACTCGCCCGAAAAACCGCTGCCGGTGGATGGCGATGCGCTTATCGCCCGCTGCGTGGAAGAGTGTATTGCGGTGGGAATGATAACGCGGGAAGACCCGATCCTGACGGCGAATATGATTGATATCCCTTACGCTTACGTGGTTTATGACCATGCGCGCAAGGCCAACGTTTCGCTGATTCGCGAGTGGCTGCTGGGGTATGACATTCATCTGTCAGGGCGTTACAGCGAGTGGGAATATTATAATTCCGACCATGCTTTCCTGGCCGGGAAGCGGGCGGCGGAATATGTGAAAACGCGGGTGAAAACCCGCGGCACGCTGGCCTGACAATAGGTTCAGGTGTGTAAAAATAACCAACAGGCCCTGGGCCTGTTGGTTGCTTTTCAGAAGCGGTACTGAATACCGGCAGTGATCATATAGCTTTCGTTTTCAATTCCTGAAGTGTTGCTGCCATAATAATCACGCTCGCCAGTACGGTAATTGATAACTTCCATGCTGCCTTTTTCTTTTTCATATTTAGCCCAGCTTAATTCAGTAAAGACTTTTACGTTTGGCGTGACGTAATAGCCCGCATCGACAGAGGCAAAATAATAGCGTGAGTTTTTAGTATTAGAGCGGAAAGTGGTATCGCGAAGATAGTGCTCATCATTATCTTTAGCTTCAACCCAGGGGCTGAACTTAAACAGCGCGTTAAATTCAATGTCCTGATAGCGGTACATACCCGCTACGCCCATATAGGGCGCGCTAAATTTTTGCTGGTAGCCGATGCCGGTTTCACCGCGGGGAAACTCGCCTTTGTCCGTACCGTTATTGTAATTATACGTGCCGCCATACGAGGTCCAGCTATAACGAGTCTGTTGATAACCGACTACGCCGCCAAAGCGGTAGTTGGGCTGGTTAAAAATCCAACCTTTGATATTAATATCAAACTCATTGGCGTAATTAAGAGGCGTATCAGGATGGGTAGATTTATCTGTCCAGTGCGACTGGTTTTCATCCTGCCAGTCATAGTCTTCCATTTCGCCGCTGCCGGAAGCAAGGGTCGTCCAGCCACGCGCGTTAAGTGTTATATAAGACACCGGCGTCCATGAAATGTCGCCTTTAATAATCGCCGCGTTTTTTATCTTCCAGTCAAGCTGGCTGACCTTATGCCCTTCATCATAAACATATTCTTTAGATTCGCCGCCAAGCCAACCCAGACTGGTATTAAACGTAACTTCATTATTTATAGACTGCCAGTTTTGTGCAGTTGCAGGAAAACATACGATAAAAGTAGTCATCCCAAGGGGAAGGATATATTTCTTAAGCATCAATAAATTCCTTTTGATAAGCGTGGGTCAGTCCGGTTCGATTAACGAGCTTAACCTTTATATTTTGTATATCTAAAAAAAGACAGAGCATCCTCGATTTGGCGGCGGTACTATAACCAAACTAAAAAACATTAAAAATTGCGCAGGTCTACATATTTCCTTAATGCATTTTTTTATTCTTTTTGAAACTTCTTCATTGGTGGATTGTTTCACTGTAAGTGAAGCGGTTAATCATTCATGAGTGGCAGCTGCGGAAAAAAAAGATTTTATCAATCTATGCAGGGAATCAATAAACCCCTGTAAAAGTTAAAGCGGGCAATTGCCCGCTTTAACCTATTCTTTATTTTTATGCTATCCCGGCAAGCGGCTTTTCGGTCTACCGGGCCCCAGCAGAATCGCGAGTTTGGCGCCGCCGGTGGTGGTTTCCATCCAGATTTTACAGACGCTGGTGAGCGGCACGGAGAGCAGCATGCCCACCGGGCCGAGCAGCCAGCCCCAGAAAAGCAACGAGAGAAAGACCACCAGCGTCGACATGCCGAGGCGGTGTCCCATCATGCGCGGTTCCACCATATTCCCCAGCACCATATGTACCGCCAGGAAAAGCAGCCCCACCATCACGCATTCGTAAAAGCCGTTAAACAGCAGCGCCTGGATCATGGGCGGAATGGCTGAAAGCACAGAGCCGATGTTAGGAATGTAGTTAAGCAGGAAGCCGAGCACGCCCCACATCAGCGCGAACTGCACGCCAAGCAGCGTTAACCCGAGCCAGATAATGGCCCCGGTCCAGAGGCTAATGAGCGTCTTAAGCGCCAGATAATGGGTCACTCCCTTCAGCGCGCGGTGCAGCCCGGCGATATGAATCTGCGGGTTGGAAAGGGCGAAACGCAGTTTGTAGGGCAGATGGCGCACTTCAAAAAGCATAAACACGACGGTCATCACCAGCAGCACGATGCTTGCCATCGCGCCGGAAAGCTGTGTCATCAGCATGGTGGCATAGCCCATCATCTTTTCGGAATCCATTCGCTGCAGCATGCGCTCCGGCGAGAGATGCAAATGCATAAACGGCACCATCCGTTCCAGATGCATTATCTTGCGTGAGAATTCGTTCGCATATTTTGGCAACAGCGCAACGAACTCATTGAGCGAAGCGGCCAGCAGGCCGAGCAGCAGCGTGAGCACGAAAAGCATCACGATGACCACAATAGTAATGGCGAACGAGCGTTTAAAGCCCCGGCGCACAAACCACGTGACCAGCGGGTTAAGCACGATGGCGAAAAACAACGCCAGCAATAATGGAACAATAATGTCGGCGGCGGCGTGGATGCCGGCCAGAATAATGACCAGCGCCGCCAGCTTTTGCAGCATATGCAGGCCAGCCTTCTGCGTGGCCGCAACCTCGTTGCTGCTGCCCGTCTTTCTGAGCATGGTGAAGTCCTTTTAAGTAGTCGCCCGTACTGTGTGGTTGTTTACAGTGTAGCCCTTTGCAGAAAGCGCGCCGGAGTAGAGCGTTCTGAAAGTGAAGGCTGATTTTCCGGGGTCGACATGTTTATACTGGCGCACTGTTGTTAATTTCCGGTGATTTCCATGCCCGACCGCGCCGCTGAACCGGCTATTAGCGGATTACGCCTTAATCTGCGCATCGTATCTGTTGTTATCTTTAACTTCGCCAGCTTCTTAACCATCGGCCTGCCGCTTGCGGTGCTGCCCGGCTATGTGCACGACGTGATGGGCTTTAGCGCCTTCTGGGCGGGGCTGGTCATCAGCCTGCAATACTTCGCCACTCTGTTAAGCCGCCCGCACGCCGGACGCGCCGCCGATACGCTCGGGCCAAAGCACGTCGTGATCCTTGGCCTGTGCGGCTGTTTCTTAAGCGGGCTTTGTTACTGGCTGGCGGCAGAAACGCAAGCCTGGCCACTTGCGAGCCTGGCGCTGCTCTGCCTTGGACGACTTATTCTTGGCGTAGGGCAGAGTCTTGCGGGAACCGGGGCGACGCTCTGGGGCGTGGGCGTTGTGGGTTCGGTGCATATCGGTAAAGTGATTTCGTGGAACGGCGTAGTGACTTACGGGGCGATGGCGGTTGGCGCGCCGCTGGGGGCGCTGTGCTACGCGTGGGGCGGGCTGCGGTTGCTGGCGGGCGTGATTATGGGCGTATCGCTGCTGGCGGCGCTGCTGGCGCTGCCAAGACCGAAGGTGACGGCCAGCAAGGGCAAACCGCTGCCGTTTCGCGCGGTGCTGGGGCGCGTCTGGCCCTATGGCATGGCGCTGGCGCTCTCTTCGACCGGCTTTGGCGTTATCGCCACCTTTATCACACTCTTTTATCAGGCCAAAGGCTGGGATGGCGCGGCTTTCGCGCTGACGCTCTTCAGCGCCGCGTTCGTCGGCGGGCGCCTGCTGTTCCCCAACGGCATTAACCGTCTCGGCGGGCTGAACGTGGCGATGATCTGCTTTGCTGTAGAAGCACTGGGGCTGCTGTTGGTGGGGCTCGCCGTTACGCCGCTGATGGCGAAGATGGGCACGCTGCTCGCAGGCGGCGGGTTCTCTCTGGTCTTCCCGGCGCTTGGCGTGGTGGCGGTGAAAGCGGTGCCGCAGCATAACCAGGGTAGCGCGCTGGCGACCTACACGGTGTTTATGGACTTATCGCTCGGTATGACCGGGCCGCTGGCGGGCGTGATGATGGCTTACGCGGGCGTGCCGATGATTTATCTGGCGTCGGCGGCGCTGGTGCTGGCAGCGATGGGGTTGGCGTGGCGGCTAAAAAAACGGCCTCTGACGCAGGCGCCAGAGGCCGGTGAAACGCGGCAGTGATTACTTCAACACGATGGTGTTGATGATATTTTCCGCCGCGCTCTGCGCCTGCTGCTGATTGTCGGCAGGCAGGGTGATTTGCATGGTCAGCAGTTTGTTATCCACATGGCCCAGCACAACAGACGAGTAGGCGGTCTGGCCTTTGGCGGAGATAATGCTGTCAAGCTGCTGCAGCTTCTGGCCTTTGATCTCAACGGCTTTGTTGGTGACCACTTGCAGGTTCGGATCGCGGCTGCGCTGCTGGTCTTCCAGCCGTTTAGCCAGCACATCGAGCGGCTCCTGGGTGTTGTCGCCAAGAATGACGATAACCGCTTTCTCGCCGGTGGTGTCCGAGTAAACGTGCATGTTGTTCGCCTGGGTGCCGAGTTTGCCGCTCTGGTCGGACATATCCGCTGGCAGGGAGAAGCTCAGCTTGCCATCCAGCAGGCTTACCGGCTGACCGCTGGCGGCGCTGCTTTCGGCCGCGTTGCCGGCAGCAGGCGCTTTGCTGTCGTTGTTGTCACAGGCCGCCAGCCCCATTACCAGCAGGCCAATACCGACATATTTTACCAGGTTGCGCATTGACTTATTCCTTTACATAAACGGTCATAACGACCCATCCCTGCATCTTAACACAAGAAATTCCGCGAACGTTTAACCGTGCTGCAACGCGGAGAAATCGGATTTATCTGCCAGTTTTTTCAACAGCATATTCAGCAGCACGCCATACATCGGCAGGAAGAAAATAATGCTGATAAGCACCTTAAAGCAGTAGTCCACCGCAGCGATTTCCATCCAGTGCTCGGCCATGAACGGATCGGGGCTTCGCCAGAAGGCGATAAAGAAGAACGACAGCGTGTCGCTGATATTGCCAAGCAGCAGGGAGGCACCAGGCGCAAGCCACCACTGGCGGCTCTGGCGCAGACGGTTAAAGACATGCACATCCAGAATCTGCCCAAGGGCGTAAGCCATAAAGCTCGCCGTGGCGATACGGGCAACGAACAGGTTAAAGTGCGCAAGCGCGCCGAACCCTTGCCAGCTTCCCATGTAGAAAAGCGACGAGACCACGTAAGAAATCAGCAGCGCCGGCACCATTACCGCGAAAATAATGCGGCGAGCCAGCGGCGCGCCAAAAATGCGCACGGTCAGGTCGGTTGCCAGAAAAATAAACGGGAAGCTGAACGCGCCCCAGGTGGTGTGAAAACCGAAAATGGAAACCGGCAGTTGCACCAGGTAGTTACTGGACGTGATAACCAGCAAATGAAACAGCGAAAGCCAGACGAGCGCACGGCGGCGCTGGCTTGAAGTAAAGGACGTCATATTGTGACCTTTTTGTTAGTTGGGGTGAGGGAACCCAGTTCATTCTTGCTTGAGGGCAGACGCGGCGCGTTTGCGCAAAAGCCGCCGCATAATACTGCTTTACGTCGTCAATGCAATGGTTAATTTTAACGCAATCGTTAAGCTCGCTTGCGCCTCTGCCTTCTGCGCGTAAACTAAGGCGGTTTTTGACTGATCCGAGAATAAAATGACCGACCTGTTCGCCAATCCCGACCATACGCTGGACGCCCAGGGGCTGCGTTGCCCGGAACCGGTAATGATGGTGCGTAAAACCGTTCGCCATATGCAGACAGGCGAGACGCTGCTCATTATTGCCGATGACCCGGCCACTACCCGTGATATACCGGGCTTTTGCCGTTTTATGGAACATGAATTGCTCGCCCAGCAGACGGAAACGCTGCCCTATCGCTATATCTTGCGCAAAGGGCACTGATAATGCGTGGGCAGTCCCGATTAAGCGGCTGCCCTGAACCTTCGTCACATTCTTTTTAAAACCTTGTTTCAAAGCTTTCACTTTTGTGAGGCGCTTCACCTCCGTTTTACCAGGCTTAAGCTAGTTTTAAGCGGCAAATCAAAACAGCGTTTTATATCTTGCCTCTTACTCTGCTGGAGCTGACCCGATGAAAAAGACCTTATTAACAGGCCTGGCTGGCCTGTGCCTGTCCACCGCGTCACTGATGTTTGCGACCGCCGCGTCGGCGCAGGTGATCAAAGCTGCCGATGTGCATCCGCAAGGGTACCCGAATGTCGTCGCCGTCCAGCATATGGGCGATAAACTCAAACAGCAGACTAACGGCGAGCTGGAGATTAAAGTGTTTCCGGGCGGCGTGCTGGGCGATGAAAAACAGATGATTGAACAGGCGCAGATGGGCGCCATCGACATGATTCGCGTCTCGATGGCGCCTGTCGCCGCCATCCTGCCGGAAATCGAAGTCTTCACGCTGCCTTACGTTTTCCGCGATGAAGACCATATGCACAAGATTATCGACGGCGACATCGGCAAGCAGATTGGCGATAAACTCACCAGCAATCCGAAATCTCGTCTGGTTTTCCTGGGCTGGATGGATTCCGGCACCCGCAACCTCATTACCAAAAACGCAGTGGCGAAGCCGGAAGACCTGAACGGGATGAAAATCCGCGTACAGGGCAGCCCGGTGGCGCTCGCCACGCTGAAAGACATGGGCGCGAGCGCGGTCGCGATGGGGGTGAGCGAGGTTTACAGCGGCCTGCAAACCGGCGTGATTGACGGCGCAGAGAACAACCCGCCGACTTATATCGCCCACAACTACCTGCCGGTCGCTAAAAACTACACCCTGAGCGGCCACTTTATCATTCCGGAAATGCTGCTTTATTCCAAAGCGAAGTGGGACAAGCTCAAGCCTGAACAGCAGCAAACCATCCTGAAGCTCGCCCGCGAAGCGCAAATGGAGCAGCGCGAGCTGTGGAATGCCTATAACAAGCAGGCCCTCGACAAGATGAAAGCGGGCGGCGTGCAGTTCCACGACATCGACAAAGCCTGGTTTGTGAAGGCCACTGAGCCTGTGCGCCAGCAGTATGGTGAAAAGCATCAGGATCTGATGAAAGCGATAGCGGACGTTCAGTAATTCCCTGCGCCGGACAACCGGCGCTGCACCTTTTCCCGGAGGCGTTATGTCCCGCTTTTACTTATCCTGTATGGACAAGCTTTACCTGTTCGCCATGGCCGTCGCCGGGCTGGCGCTGGTGGTGATGACCGTTATTATCCCGATTAACGTTTTCTCCCGCTATGTTCTCAATCGGGCGGAGTCCTGGCCGGAGCCGGTCGCCATTATCTGCATGGTGACGTTCACCTTTATTGGCGCAGCCGTGGGGTATCGCGCCGGGTCGCACATCGCCGTGAACATGCTGACCGACCGTCTGCCGCCGTTCTGGCAGGGCCTGCTGGCGCGCGTTGTGGACGTGCTGATGCTGGTCATCTCGCTGGTAATGTTTTACTACAGCTACTTTCTTTGCCTCGAACTGTGGGAGCAGCCTGTCGCGGAGTTCCCTGTCGTCACCTCCGGGGAAACTTACCTGCCGCTGCCTGTCGGCGCGGCGATCTTAATCCTGTTCGTCATTGAACGCCTGCTGTTCGGTTCCCAGGAGAACCGCCCAGTAGTGCTGATTGGCAACCACAGCTGACGGGGTGACATACCAATGGACGCATTCATTTTACTGGCCACCCTCGCGGTGTTGCTGGCGGTGGGCATGCCGGTGGCTTTCGCCGTAGGGTTAAGCGCTGTGGCGGGCGCGTTATGGATCGAGCTGCCGCTGGAAGCGCTGATGATTCAAATCACCAGCGGGGTGAATAAGTTCACGCTGCTGGCTATTCCGTTCTTTATCCTCGCGGGCGCCATTATGGCGGAAGGGGGCATTGCGCGCCGTCTGGTGAACTTCGCCTACCTGTTTGTCGGATTTGTGCGCGGCGGCCTGTCACTGGTGAACATTGTCGCTTCCACCTTTTTCGGCGCCATTTCCGGCTCGTCGGTTGCGGATACGGCCTCTATCGGCAGTGTGATGATCCCGGAGATGGAAAAAAAGGGCTACCCGCGCGACTACGCGGCGGCGGTGACAGCGAGCGGTTCGGTGCAGGCTATCCTCATTCCGCCAAGCCATAACTCGGTGCTTTATTCACTGGCGGCGGGCGGCACGGTCTCCATCGCCACGCTGTTTATCGCCGGCGTCTTGCCGGGATTGCTGCTCGGGATGTGTCTGGTTGTGCTCTGTCTGGCCTTTGCCCGCAAGCGCGGCTACCCGAAAGGCGAGCGCATTCCGATGAAACAGGCGCTGAAAATTTTTGTCGACGCGCTCTGGGGGCTGATGACGGTGGTGATTATCCTGGGCGGCATTCTGACGGGGGTATTTACCGCGACGGAATCGGCGGCGGTCGCCTGCGTCTGGGCCTTCTTCGTCACAATGTTTATTTACCGCGACTACAAATGGAATGAGCTGCCGAAACTGCTTTGCCGTACGGTAAAAACCGTCACTATCGTCATGATCCTGATAGGCTTCGCGGCGGCGTTTGGCGCGGTAATGACCTACATGCAGCTGCCGACGCGCATCACCGAGTTTTTTACGTCGCTCTCGGATAACAAGTACGTCATTCTGATGTATCTCAACGTCATGCTGCTGCTTATCGGCACGCTGATGGATATGGCGCCGATTATCCTTATCCTCACGCCCGTATTGCTGCCGGTGACCAATACGCTTGGCATCGATCCGGTGCATTTCGGCATGATCATGATGGTGAACCTCGGGATCGGCCTGATTACCCCGCCGGTGGGCTCGGTGCTGTTTGTGGCAAGCGCAGTCAGCAAGCAGAAGATTGAGGCGGTGGTGCGCTCTATGCTGCCCTTTTACGCCGTGCTGCTGATTGTACTGGCGATGGTGACTTACATTCCGGCGATATCGCTCTGGCTGCCGGGAATGTTGGGGATGATGTAAGAGGTTGGTTAACGTTGCGCTTAGCCGCCCTGGATACGCTGTTCGGGCGGCGGAAGAGCCTGTTTGCTGAAGCGCGGGCTTTCCATGACGCGCTCCCTCACGCGAAGAGGTTACGGGGGCGCGCCGCCCCCTTAATCATCCTGATTTGCGGCAAAAGGGCCGCCGCCATAAACAACCGCCGCATCGACGGTGGTTGTTTTGTCGTATGGGTAAGCGCAGCGCCACCCCATTTTACCTGTATACCCCTCACCGCCCTTTACGCAGCAGCCGCAGGGCGTTGGCGGTTACCAGCACCGTGGCGCCCGTATCCGCCAGCACCGCCAGCCACAGGCCGGTCATGCCGAGCAGCGTGGTGACCAGGAAAATGCCCTTTAACCCCAGCGCGATAGCGACATTCTGCCGGATGTTGCGGTGAGTCGCGCGAGCGAGTTTTATCATCGACGGCAATTCCGTCAGGCGGCTGTGGGTCAGCGCCGCATCGGCGGTTTCCAGCGCCACGTCGGTGCCGTTGCCCATGGCGATGCCAATGGCGGAAGCCTTCATGGCGGGCGCGTCGTTAATGCCGTCGCCCACCATCGCCAGCGGCGCGCGGCGGTTAAGCTCGTTAATGGCCGCGACTTTATCGCCAGGCAGCAGGTTTGCGCGATAATCCATGCCTGCTTCACCGGCGATGGCTGCCGCAGCGCGCGGATTATCCCCGGTCAGCATTACGCTCTGAATGCCCAGCGCGCGAAGGCGTTCTACCGCCTCGCGAGCGTCCGGGCGAAGCGTGTCGCGCAGCGCCAGCGTGCCGAGCAGTTCGCCTTCACATTCTACAAGCACCACGGTCTGCCCCTGCGCCTCTTGCTCGCGGATCCGCTGTCGCCAGCGGTCCGGTATCTCCATCTGCGTTTTATCCGGCGCGCTAAGGCGCACGACGCGTCCTTCCACTTCGGCTTCCACGCCCACGCCCGCCAGCGTACGCTGCGCCCGGGTTCGCAACGGCGCCACGTTACGCTGGGCCGCCTCATGAATGATGGCCTGCGCCAGCGGGTGCGTGCTGCCCTGTTCAACGGCGGCGGCAAAAGCCAGCAAGGCGGCCTCTTCCAGGCCTCGCTCAGCGGTTATCGCCGTGACGTGCGGCTTGCCGGCGGTCAGCGTGCCGGTTTTATCAAACGCTATCTGTCGCACGCGGCCTAACATCTCCAGCGCCGCGCCCCCTTTTATCAGCACGCCGCGCCGCGAAGCGGCGGCAAGGCCCGACGTGATAGCCGCAGGCGTGGAGATAACCAGCGCGCAGGGGCAGCCAATCAGCAGCAGTGCCAGCCCTTTATAAATCCACTCCTGCCAGGCGGCGGCGAAAAAGAGCGGAGGGATAACCATGACCAGCAGCGCCAGCAGCATGATCGCAGGCGTATAGAGGCGGCTGAAGCGGTCAATGAAACGCTCGATGGGCGCGCGGCGCTCTTCCGCTTCTTCAATCAGCCGAAGAATGCGGTCTATAGCGCTGTCGCCCGGTTCGCTCACCACCTCAAGCTGCACCAGCCGGTCCACGCTGGTGGCGCCCGCCGCCACTTTTTCCCCCTGCTGACGTTCAACGGGCAGCGACTCACCCGTCAGAGCGCTTTCATCAAAGCTTGCGAAAGGAGAAAGCAGCCTGCCATCCGCGGGCAAACGTCCGCCCGCCGCCACCTCTATCACATCGCCGGGACGCAGCGTTTCCAGCGCCACGCTTTCACGCTGGCCGTTGTGCAGACGAACGGCGGTCTCCGGGCGCAGCGCCACCAGCGCGCTGACGCCTTTTCGCGCGCGCTTCGCCGCCCAGCCTTCCAGCTGCTCGCCAATAAGAAACAGCAGCAGCACCATCGCCGCTTCAGCGGTCGCGCCGATAATTAAGGCGCCCGTCGCCGCCACGCTCATCAGCGTCTCTATGGCAAACCAACTGCCGCTGCGCATCAGCCGGAACGCCTGCCGCGCCACGGGCCACAGGCCGACCAGCGTGGTCGCCACAAAAGCCAGCTTGCCGTAAGGGTGATTGACATGCTCAAGCCCCCAGCTGATAAGCATCAGCGAGAGGAGGGTAATAATGGGCAGGTAATCGCGCCAGCTGGCAGTGTCGGCCACCGGCGCGCGGGCGTCGCGTAGCGTATAGCCTGCGGCGTTGACGGCGCGCGCTATCGCTTCACGGGCCTCATCCGGCGCGTCCACCAGCAGTTTTTCGGTAGCGAACGCGACCTGCACCTGGCGTACGCCGGGAACCTGACGCACGGCATTCTCTACCTTGCGCGCGCAGGCGGCGCAGTCCATCCCCTCCACGCGCCAGCTCAGGCGAGCGGCGATATCCGGCGTCGCTTCCGGCGCATCCGCTGCACACGTACCGCCCGGGCAGCAGGGCTTCGCTTCAGGCAATGGATTAAGTTTCATCTTCTCGAATTGCGGTGTTTTAACGGGGCCAGGAGAAGAAGAGGGCATGGCATCCTCCGGTAACGATAATTTTCTCATTACCGGAGGATACACTCTGGAGTCGACTCCAGAGTCAAGGGGGGATGTGAGTTTTCGTCGGCTATCAGAGATAGAGCGAACGTACGATCATGAAGTGGCCGGCGAAGTAACAGGCCGCTGCGATGGCGCTGTCGCCGGTAAAGCGCTTACGGTAATGGCTGCCGAGCCAGACGATAACGCCGAGCAGCAGCAGCGACGCGCCCACAAAGCCGGAGAAACTGGTATCGGTCGGGCGGAAGAAGTAGAGCTCGCCCGCAAGCCACACCATCACCAGCGTCATGCCGATATACGTGCAGACCGGCCAGCGCAGCGTATCAAGCCGCGTCCAGATGGTGGCGATAAGCGCCGCGCCAATCACCAGCAGCGCCAGCGGCAGCGGCCAGAAGAAAGACATCGACATCTGGCTGGCGAAATAGATGGTGTAAAGCAGGTGCGAAAGGAAAAACGCCCCGGTGGCATAGAGCAACTGCTGGCGCGGCAGCAGCGTCAGCGCATCGCCCGCAAGCGTCGCGACCAGCCCGGCAAGCACCAGATAGCCCACGGGTTCCGCCAGCGGCGCCTGCCAGGCGAGCAACAGCAGCAAGAGCAGCGTAAGCGGCTTAAATACCCAGCGTTGCCACGCCGGACCACGGTAGGAGGCATCCACATACAGCCAGCCGGAAAGAAGGACAGCAATAAACGACCAAAGCATGATAAGTCCCTGAATCAGTTATGGTAACGGGTGCGCTCAGCGCACGGCTCTACCTTTCAGTCTAGTGGTCGAAGCGTCGGGATGACAACGTCAGTCGCTACGGGGTATTCTTAAAATGTATCCGCGATTCAGGCAGCCAGCATGAGTAAACCACCGCTTTTTTTCATTATTATCATCCTCTTAATCGTTGTTGCCGCTTCATTTCGCTTCATGCACCAGCGGCGCGAAAACGGCGCCAATGACGCCGCGCCCGTGGTGGAAAAGCGTATGAAAGTGATGAACAAACGTGAAAAAGCGGCGAACGAGCAGCGCTCGCGCCAGCGTGAGGTGGCGCCGCCTGCGCAGACGATGCGTTATGAGGCGAGCTTTCGGGCGCCAGACGGCGGGCTGGCGATGACGTTTCGTCTGGAGGCGGAGCAATATCATGCGTTAGCGGTGGGAGAGACCGGCACGCTCAGCTATCAGGGGACGCGCTTTATTCGCTTCGTCCTCGACCCGGCCCGTTAACGCGGGCGCTTTTGCTGTTTCTGCCAGGCGAGAAGTTCAAACACGCCAAAGATAAAAATGCGCAACTGCTGTGCGCGGCTAAGCGCCGGCCCCTCTTTCGGCTGTGTCGCTTTCAGCAGGCTCAACTGCAGGCCATGCATCAGCACCATAAAGATCAGCGCCACGTTGACAAAGATATTGAGCGGCCGCGGAAAAGGCTGAACGATATTCAGAATAAGAAAGGCCCAGACGCAGAGCATCAACAGGCGACCCAGATTAATCAACATCTTCTTCTCCTTGTGTTTCAAGCGAATAAAGGCGGTAAGCAACCTGTCCCGCGACTTTTTCGCGATGCAGCCGCCAGCTTGCCGGCACTGGCGGCAAGCCGTTTTCCACTTCGCTTTCAACATAGACCATCGCGCCGCTGGCAAGCCAACCCTGCGTTTCCAGCAGTTTCAGCGTCTCTTCCAGCAAGCCTTTACGAAAAGGCGGGTCGACAAAAACAATGTCGTACGGTTCGCCCGGCTGGTTAAGGTAATTAAGTGTGTTAGTGTTCACTACCTGTGCGTTGCTCGCCTTTAGCGTCGCCAGGTTCTTTTGCAACTGCTGCGCGACGCCGCGCTCCATCTCAAGCAGCGTGGCTTTGGCCGCATAGCGAGAGAGCGCCTCAAGGCCCAGCGCGCCGCTGCCGGCGAAACAGTCGAGGCAGCGGGCGTCTACCAGATAAGGGGCGAGCCAGTTAAACAGGGTTTCGCGCACCCTGTCAGTGGTAGGACGAAGGCCGGGGCTGTCGGGGACCGGAAGTTTCCGGCCGCGCCACTGCCCGCCAATAATGCGGATCTGTCCGCTGCCGGAGGTGGTGGGTTTCTTCATTATGCTCACTGCGCTCAACAATCTGGCCTGCTATTCTAGCGGCGCAGAGGGGCGGACGAAACCTCAATCCCCTCGCGTGCCGCCCCGCAGGGAAAGTGGTAGACTAACGTATTCATTTGCAATTTTTTCAGTACCCGCGCGGTGACGACGGGACTGCGCCATGACTTAACCGCGAGGAGTGTATTCGCCAATGGCAAAAGAGAAAAAACGTGGCTTTTTTTCCTGGCTCGGTTTTGGCCAGAAAGACGAGGCGCCAGCGCAGGAAGAACAACAAGTAGCAGAGCAGCAGGCGGTTGAAGAAAAACCGGCTGAAGCCGCGCCCGTCGCGCCTGAAGAAACGCAGCGCGAAGAACAGGCCGAGCCGCACACGCTCGCGGAGTCGGAGACGTTTGCGCAGGATGTGGTTGAAGTCAGCGAGCAGGTAGCGCAAGAGCAAGAGGCGGCCGCCGCTCATGAAGAGCAGGAAACCGTCCAGCAAGCCGCGCCGCTTGAGGCGGAACCCGAGGTCGTTGCCGAAATTGAGCCAGAGCCCCTCGCTGAGATTGAGCACGAAACGCTGCCGCTGCCGGAAGAGGTAACCGCAGAAGCGGAGCCGGAAGCCTGGCAGCCGGAGCAGGAAATCGAGTCGCAGGAAGAGGCCATCGACGAGGAAGAACTCGCGGCGCTGGCCCTGGCGGCGCAGCCGGAAGCGGAAGAGATCCTTGATGACATCGAGGCGCAAGATGCGCCGGAAACCGCTGAAGAAGCGGCGCCCGTTGAGCAAGAGAAGCCGACCAAAGAGGGTTTCTTCGCCCGCCTTAAGCGCAGCCTGCTGAAAACCAAAGAGAATCTCGGTTCCGGATTTATCAGCCTGTTCCGCGGCAAAAAAATCGACGACGATCTGTTCGAGGAACTGGAAGAACAGCTGTTGATTGCGGATGTCGGCGTGGAAACCACGCGCCGCATCATCAACCATCTCACCGAAGGGGCCAGCCGTAAACAGCTGCGCGACGCCGAAGCGCTCTACGGTCTGCTGAAAGAAGAGATGGGTGATATTCTCGCGAAAGTGGATGAGCCGCTTAATATTGAAGGCAAGAGCCCGTTCGTGATTCTGATGGTCGGCGTAAACGGCGTGGGTAAAACTACCACCATCGGCAAGCTGGCGCGCCAGTTTGAGCAGCAGGGCAAGACCGTCATGCTGGCGGCCGGGGATACGTTCCGCGCGGCGGCGGTTGAGCAGCTTCAGGTCTGGGGCCAGCGCAACAATATTCCGGTTATCGCTCAGCACACCGGCGCGGATTCCGCCTCGGTTATCTTCGACGCCATCCAGGCGGCGAAAGCGCGTAATGTTGACGTGTTGATTGCCGACACCGCAGGGCGTTTGCAGAATAAAGCGCACCTGATGGAAGAGTTGAAAAAGATTGTGCGCGTGATGAAAAAGCTCGATGTGGACGCGCCGCATGAAGTGATGCTCACCATCGACGCCAGCACCGGGCAGAACGCGGTAAGTCAGGCGAAGCTGTTCCACGAAGCGGTTGGGCTGACCGGCATTACGCTGACCAAGCTCGACGGCACCGCCAAAGGGGGCGTTATCTTCTCGGTGGCGGACCAGTTCCACATTCCGATTCGCTATATCGGCGTCGGTGAACGTATTGAAGATTTGCGTCCGTTTAACGCGGGCGATTTTATTGAGGCACTTTTTGCCCGAGAGGATTAACAATGATTCGCTTTGAACACGTCAGCAAAGCCTATCTCGGTGGGAGACAAGCGCTGCAGGGGGTGACTTTTCACCTGCAGCCGGGCGAGATGGCGTTTCTGACCGGCCATTCCGGCGCCGGGAAAAGCACCCTGCTCAAGCTCATTTGCGGCATTGAGCGGCCCAGCGCCGGCAAGATTTTTTTCAGCGGTCATGAAATCAGCCGCCTGAAAAACAGCGAAGTGCCGTTCCTGCGCCGCCAGATTGGCATGATCTTTCAGGATCACCATCTGCTGATGGACAGAACGGTTTACGATAATGTGGCGATCCCGCTGATTATCGCTGGCGCCAGCGGCGAAGACATTCGTCGTCGCGTGTCGGCGGCGCTGGATAAAGTGGGGCTGCTGGACAAAGCGAAAAACTTTCCGATTCAACTCTCCGGCGGCGAGCAGCAGCGCGTCGGCATCGCCCGTGCGGTGGTGAACAAACCGGCGGTGCTGCTGGCGGATGAACCGACCGGCAACCTGGACGACGCGCTCTCGGAAGGGATTTTGCGTCTTTTTGAGGAGTTTAATCGCGTAGGGGTAACCGTATTGATGGCGACGCATGACACCGGGCTTATCTCCCGCCGTGCGTACCGTGTGTTATCCCTGAGCGACGGGCATTTGCATGGAGGCCTGGCTGGTGAATAAACGCGACGCGCTTAATCAGATTCGCCGCTTCAGCAACAAGCTGAACGATTACAACCAACAGCGGCGCGGGGGCGAGCCGGGCAAGCCTTCGCCAAAGCGTGCGAAAGCGACGAGCGGCAAAGGTAAATCCCGTAAGGGCGGCATTAACGAACAGATGCGTTACGCCTGGCAGGGCGCGCTGGCGGACCTGAAAAGCAAGCCGTTCGCGACGTTTCTGACGGTGATGGTTATCGCCATCTCTCTGACGTTGCCAAGCGTCTGCTATATGGTTTACAAAAACGTCAACCAGGCGGCCTCGCAGTATTATCCTTCGCCGCAAATCACCGTCTATTTCGACAAGGCGCTGGATGATGACGCAGCGCAACAGGTAGTGGGTCAGCTTCAGGCCGAGCAGGGCGTGGAAAAGGTGAATTATCTTTCGCGCGATGAGGCGCTTGGCGAATTCCGCAACTGGTCGGGCTTTGGCGGCGCGCTGGATATGCTGGAAGAAAACCCGCTGCCCGCCGTGGCGGTCGTCGTGCCAAAGCTGGATTTCCAGAGCACCGAAGCGCTTACTACGCTGCGCGATCGCATCTCCCGTATCCACGGCATTGATGAAGTGCGTATGGACGACAGCTGGTTCGCCCGGCTGGCGGCGCTGACAAGCCTTGTGGGCCGCGTGTCGGCGATGATCGGCGTGCTGATGGTCGCCGCAGTGTTCCTGGTTATCGGCAACAGCGTGCGTCTGAGCATTTTCGCCCGGCGCGACACCATCAACGTGCAGAAACTGATTGGCGCAACGGATGGGTTTATCCTGCGTCCGTTCCTGTACGGCGGCGCTTTACTTGGCTTTTCGGGCGCTTTACTTTCACTGATTCTTTCAGAAATTTTGGTGCTGCGGCTCTCGAGCGCGGTTTCTGACGTGGCGAAAGTTTTCGGAACCACTTTTGAAATCAACGGCTTGTCTTTCGATGAGTGCCTGTTGTTGCTGCTGGTTTGCTCGATGATCGGCTGGCTGGCTGCCTGGCTTGCCACCGTGCAACATTTACGTCACTTTACCCCCGAATAAAAAATATTTGTTATAATCATCCCCTGCTACGAGTTCCCGTTGCAGGGGATGCAGTAACGCTTATCACCGCTGTACCTCTTGCCGCGTTTTCATTGCTCTGTCACAGAATGTGTGTAATTTATTCACAGCTTCGCATGGAACTTGTGGATAAAATCACTGTCATAGTAATGAGTGAATGGTAGTCTCGTTGCTCACAACGCCGGTGCGTCTGTTGCCTGATGGGGACATACCAACGCCGGTAAGATGTCGAATGAGAGGATTTGAATGACCAAAGAAATGCAAAATTTAGCTTTAGCCCCGGTAGGTAACCTGGAGTCTTATATCCGGGCCGCCAACGCCTGGCCGATGTTGTCGGCAGACGAAGAGCGGGCGCTGGCTGAAAGGCTGCATTACCAGGGCGATCTGGAAGCAGCTAAAAAGCTGATCCTGTCTCACCTGCGCTTTGTTGTTCATATTGCCCGTAATTACGCAGGCTATGGCCTGCCGCAGGCGGATTTGATTCAGGAAGGCAATATCGGCCTGATGAAAGCCGTGCGTCGCTTTAACCCAGAAGTGGGCGTGCGCCTGGTTTCCTTCGCCGTACACTGGATTAAAGCGGAAATTCACGAGTACGTGCTGCGCAACTGGCGCATCGTGAAAGTCGCTACCACTAAAGCGCAGCGCAAGCTGTTCTTCAACCTGCGTAAAACCAAGCAGCGTCTGGGCTGGTTTAACCAGGACGAAGTGGAAATGGTGGCCCGCGAGCTGGGCGTTTCCAGCAAAGACGTGCGCGAGATGGAGTCGCGTATGGCGGCGCAGGACATGACGTTTGATATGTCCTCCGATGATGACGCTGGCGAGGGTCAGCCCATGGCGCCGGTGCTTTATCTGCAGGATAAATCGTCGAACTTCGCCGATGGCATCGAAGACGATAACTGGGATGAGCACGCTGCGGACAAACTCACCTACGCGATGCAGGGTCTGGACGAGCGCAGCCAGCAGATCATCCGCGCCCGTTGGCTGGATGAAGACAACAAGAGCACGCTGCAGGAGCTGGCCGACCGTTACGGCGTTTCCGCCGAACGCGTGCGTCAGCTTGAAAAGAATGCGATGAAAAAACTGCGCGCCGCTATCGAAGCGTAACCCCCGTCAGTCCCGTGAACGCCCCGCTGAGCCTCTGGCCGTGGGGCGTTTTGTTTTTATAGCCCTTCGGCTGCCTGCGGACAGACGTCATTGATGCACTGCATCAATGCCTTAAACGCCCCTTCCATTTTTTCCTCCGGCACGCAGGCAAACCCCATTAGCAGACCGCGCCGCCGGTTTTCCGTCAGGTAGTAGCTGGAGAGCGGCCGCACCAGGATATCGCGCGCGTTGGCACGCTTTGCGATGGCGATATCGTCCGCCTCTGGCGGCAGGTTCAGCACCAGGTGCAGCCCGGCGTTATCGCTGAAGTCGGAAAGCGCCTGCGGGCCAAGATAGCGGGTTATCAGCCCGGTGAGGAAGGCGCGCCGCCGCCCGTAAAGCAGGCGCATGCGCCGGATGTGGGCGCTGTAATGGCCCGCTTCGATAAACTCCGCCAGCGCCGCCTGAATAAGCGAATGGCCGCCACGGTAAAGCTCGGCGTGCGCCGCTTTCATCTCCTGCGCCAGGGCGCGCGGCAGCACGACATAGCCCAGCCGCAGCCCCGGATAGAGCGTTTTGCTGAAGGTGCCGATGTAAATCACCGGCGGGTCGGGCATCAGCCCCTGCAGCGCCGGAATTGGCTGGCCGGAGAAGCGAAATTCGCTGTCATAATCATCTTCCACAATCCAGCTGCCGTTCTGGCGCGCTAACGCCAGCAGCCGTTGACGGCGCTCCAGGCTCATCACCGCGCCGAGCGGATACTGGTGAGACGGGGTAACGAAGATCAGGCGCGGCGCGGCGCTTGTGCGCTCCGGCGGAACCAGGCCGGCGGAGTCCACCGGCACCGGACAAATCTTCACGTCGTTCATCTGGAGGACGTTGCGTATCCCCCAGTAGGAAGGCTCTTCCACCCAGGCTTCATCGCCGCTGTCGCACAACATGCGCGCCACCAGATCGATGGCCTGATGAATGCCTTCGGTGATCAGCACCTGTTCGGGCGAGCACTGAACCGAACGGGCTACCCGCAGGTAATTCGCCAGCGCATGTTGCAGCTCCGGCGTGCCGCCCTGGCTGCTGTAGGTGAGGCGCTGCGGCGTAGGACGGCGGCTGATGCGCGCCTGCATTTTACTGAAAAGCTGATGGGGAAAAGCGTTCACATCCGGCACGCCGGGAATAAAGGCTCCCCACTGGCGCGGGCTGGCGCTGATGTGATCCAGCAGCCATTTCCCTCGGGAAGAGAAGCTAACAGGGGGCGCGTCAATATGCTCCCCAGGCGCCATCACCGGCGCAGATAACAATTTGTCCGGCGCCACATCGGCGACGAATGTTCCGCTTCCCTGACGAGATAAAACATATCCTTCCGCCAGCAGTTGTTCATAAACTGTTAAAATTGTGTTGCGTGAAAGGCCGAGTTCACGGGCAAGATCCCGGGTAGGCGGAAGGCGGCATTGCGGCGGCAGGCTGCCATCCAGAATCGACAGGCGGATAGCGTTATAGAGTCGCTTGTGTAGCAATTCGTCCTGCTGCTCGCCGAGCCGGACGGCTAAGAGATCGGCCACTAAAGAACGCAATTGGATCCCTCAATTAAACCAGACTGGTACTCGATTATAGGGCCATAGACTGTGTAAATAAACGTCACTGTTTCAGGTTTGTTGCTAAAAAGTGACGTTTATCAGCAGGAGATTGAGGGTGAAAAATTCAGATTTGAATCAACGTCGTCAGAGCGCCACCCCACGCGGTGTTGGCGTCATGTGCGGTTTTTACGCCGAGAAAGCCGAAAACGCGACCCTGTGGGACGTGGAAGGCAACGAAGTTATCGACTTTGCCGCGGGCATCGCGGTGCTGAACACGGGTCACCGTCACCCGACGGTCGTCGCGGCGATTGAAAAACAGCTGCAGGCGTTTACCCATACCGCCTACCAGATCGTTCCTTACGAAAGCTATGTGTCGCTGGCTGAGCGCATCAACGAGCGCGCACCGGTCAACGGCCCGGCGAAAACCGCGTTTTTTACTACCGGCGCGGAAGCGGTGGAAAACGCCGTTAAAATCGCCCGCGCTTATACGCGCCGCCCGGGGCTGATTACCTTTGGCGGCGGGTTCCATGGCCGTACCTTTATGACCATGGCGCTTACCGGCAAAGTGGCGCCTTATAAAATCGGCTTCGGGCCGTTCCCCGGTTCCGTTTATCACGGACAGTATCCGAACGAGCTGCACGGCGTTTCGGTTGACGACGCCATGGCGAGCCTTGAGCGCATCTTCAAAGCGGATATCGCGCCGGATCAGGTGGCGGCCATCATCCTTGAGCCGGTGCAGGGAGAAGGGGGCTTTAACGTGGCGCCGCCCGCCTTTATGCAGGCGCTGCGCGCGCTGTGCGACGAGCACGGCATTCTGCTGATTGCCGACGAAGTGCAGACCGGCTTCGCCCGTACCGGCAAGCTCTTCGCCATGGAACATTACGGCGTGAAGGCAGACCTTATCACCATGGCGAAAAGCCTGGCGGGCGGCATGCCGCTCTCTGGCGTGGTCGGGCGTGCCGAAGTAATGGATGCGCCCGCGCCGGGCGGCCTTGGCGGCACCTATGCCGGCAACCCATTAGCGGTAGCGGCGGCCCACGCCGTGCTGGATGTTATTGAGCAGGAAAACCTGTGCCAGCGCGCCCAGGAGCTCGGCCTGCATCTGGTTGAAGTACTGAAGCAGGCGCGCGAGCGCTGTCCAGCCATTGCCGATATCCGCGCGCAGGGTTCGATGGTGGCGGTGGAGTTTAACGATCCGCAAACCGGCAAGCCTTCCCCGGAATTCACTCGCGAAGTGCAGGCCCGTGCCCAGCAGGAAGGGCTGCTGCTGCTGAGCTGCGGCGTTTATGGCAACGTTATCCGTTTCCTCTATCCGCTCACTATTCCCGACGCGCAGTTCCGCAAAGCGCTCGACATTCTCTCCCGCGCCTTAACGCGCTAAGGGAACCGGACATCCCGAGGGCGCCTGCGTTATGGCCTGTTATCGTTCGACAGGCCATGACAGCGCGCCTTTGGGCTCTCAGGCAGGGACCGCGCCTTTAAGCCGGACGCTTAACTCTCATTAAAAGCAAAAAAATCAAACACGTGAACACACTCGCTACCGGCGCCTTCAGCCGCCGGATATTTAAGGAAGAATTATGTCTGAAAACACGACTCCCGCCTCGCTCTGGCGCGCCCGCGAACGGGCCGCCGCACCCGCTAAATCGTTAAGCTTCGTGGAAGGCGTCGCGATGATCGTCGGCACTAATATTGGCGCCGGGGTGCTTTCCATCGCTTACGCCTCCAGCAAAGCCGGCTTTTTGCCGCTGCTCTTCTGGCTGGCGCTCGTCGGCACGCTGACCACCATCACCATGCTCTATGTTGCGGAAGCCACGCTGCGCACCCGCTCGCACTTACAGCTGAGCGGCCTGGCGGCGCGCTATGTCGGGCGGTTCGGCGCCTGGATGATGTTCGCCTCGGTTTGCGTCAACAGCGTAGGGGCGCTCACCGCCTACATGACCGGCAGCGGCAAACTCCTTCACTCGCTGTTTGGTCTGTCGCCCGCCATGGGCAGCCTGCTTTTTTTTATCCCGGCGGCGGGCGTGCTCTGGCTCGGCCTGAAAGCCATCGGCCGCGGCGAGAAATTTATCAGCATCGGCATGGTGGTGATGATAAGCGTGCTGGTGGTGGCCACGCTGCTAAAAGAGACAACGCAGGTTCGTTACCTGCTGGATGGCGACTGGCGTTATATGGTGCCGGTTTTTAACGTCACGGCCTTTTGCTTTGCGGCGCAATATATCGTGCCGGAGATGGCGCGCGGTTTTGCCGATAAGCCGGAAAAGCTGCCGAAGGCGATTATCGTCGGCATGGCGCTGACTTTTCTTTTGCTCACCCTCGTACCGCTTTCGGTGATTGCGCTCAACGGGCTGGAGCAGGTTTCAGAAGTGGCGACTATCTCCTGGGGACGCGCGCTGGGCGAGTGGGCTTTCTTCTCCGCCAATATTTTCGCGCTCTGCGCCATGCTCACTTCCTACTGGGGGCTTGGCGGCAGTTTCCTGACCAATATCTTTGATAAATTCCGCCTGGGCGACGACGCGCAGCCGCTTAAGCGCGTTGGCGTGCTGCTTATTGTGGCGCTGCCGCCTTTCGCGCTGGCCTACAGCGGCATGGTCTCCTTTGTGAACGCCCTCTATTTCGCCGGGGTATTCAGCGGAGTTATCCTCTCCATCATGCCTATTCTCATTCTTAAAGGCGCCCGCCGCAGAGGAGAGCTTACGCCGCGCTGGCAGTGCAGCTGGAGCACGCATCCGCTGATTCAGGCGACCATCGTGTTGCTCTATCTTGCGAGCGCGGTTTATGCCGTTCTCTCCGCCCTCGGTTATCTGCCCGCAGGCTGGTAAACCCCGATATCACGCCGCCCGACTGGCGCGGCGTATGTTTTTTCGCCATATCCTGCCGATATTGACGTGAAAAATAGTGATTCCAAATTCAAAAAAATGGGGTATGTTTTAGCAGAGTATGCTGCCAGGACACGGGCGGTATTCGCCGTACATGGCATTAAATGCTGAACTCTATTGTGAGGCTAAAATAAAGTGTCAAAACAAAACAACAACACAACTGCAAAAACCACAACAATGGGGAAGCTCAGGATGAAAATGATGGGTAAAGCCTTACTGGCGGGATGTATCGCTCTGGCAATGAGCAGCGCGGCGATGGCGGAAGATATTAAAGTCGCGGTGGTCGGGGCGATGTCCGGTCCGGTAGCGCAGTACGGCGACCAGGAGTTTACCGGTGCCGAGCAGGCGATTAAAGACATCAACGCCAAAGGCGGCATTAAGGGCAATAAGCTCGTAGCGGTAAAATATGACGACGCCTGCGACCCGAAACAGGCGGTCGCGGTAGCGAACAAAGTGGTTAACGACGGCATTAAATATGTTATTGGCCACCTCTGCTCCTCTTCCACGCAGCCTGCGTCTGACATTTACGAAGACGAAGGCATTCTGATGATCACCCCGGCCGCCACCGCGCCGGAGCTGACCGCTCGCGGTTATCAGCTGATCCTGCGCACTACCGGTCTGGACTCCGATCAGGGGCCGACGGCGGCGAAATACATTCTGGAGAAAGTGAAACCGCAGCGCATCGCCATCATCCATGACAAACAGCAGTATGGCGAAGGCCTGGCGCGCGCGGTGCAGGACAACCTGAAAAAAGGTAAAGCGAACGTGGTCTTCTTTGACGGCATTACCGCGGGCGAGAAAGATTTCTCCACCCTGGTGGCGCGCCTGAAGAAAGAAAACATCGACTTCGTTTACTACGGCGGTTATCACCCGGAAATGGGGCAGATTCTGCGCCAGTCCCGTGCGGCGGGCCTGAAAACCCAGTTTATGGGGCCTGAAGGGGTAGCGAACGTGTCGCTCTCGAACATCGCAGGCGAATCTGCCGAAGGAATGCTGGTTACCAAGCCGAAGAACTACGATCAGGTGCCGGCAAACAAACCGATTGTAGACGCCATCAAAGCGAACAAGCAGGATGCGAGCGGCGCTTTCGTCTGGACCACCTACGCCGCGCTGCAATCGCTGGCGGCAGGCCTGAACCAGAGCGACGACCCGGCGGCTATCGCCAAATACCTGAAAGGCAGCTCCGTGGAAACGGTGATGGGCCCGCTCTCCTGGGATGAAAAGGGCGACCTGAAGGGCTTTGAGTTCGGCGTGTTTACCTGGCATGCTAACGGCACGGCCACCGACGCCAAATAATTTCCCCGGCGCCTTTCGCGCTACAGCGGCGTTAGCTGCACCCTTCAACCCCGGTCACTTACGGATGTAAGCTCCCGGGGATTTCAGGGTTTGCCGCCTTGCTGTAGCACGAAATCCCTGGGAAAATATGCTGCGGCGCCTTTGGCGCTACAGCGGCGTTAGCTGCACCCTTCAACCCCGGTCACTTACGGATGTAAGCTCCCGGGGATTTCAGGGTTTGCTGCCTTGCTGTAGCACGAAATTCTTGGGGAAATATGTTGCGGCGCCTTTGGCGCTGCAGCGGCGTGAGCTGCACCCTTCAACCCACGACGGTGGGTGTGCACGCTTACCCGTCCTGTAACGACTGTGGTGCGGGCGGTTTTGTCGGGTGGATAAGCGAAGCGCATCCACCCTTTAACAGCGACGCCGCCGCCATCACGCTTCTAAGCGCTTCACCCAGCTATCCTGCTGTGCGGTAAAGCCCAGCGCCGCCATAAACGCATTCATCACGTTGCGGTCTTCCACGCCGGTATCCGTTACGCGCCAGTCGGTAATCGACGGGTTATCGCGAATCGCTTCTTCTATCAGGTAATGCCCGACGCCACGACGGCGCGTAACTTCACGCACGCGCAGCGAGTCCATCGTCCCTTCGGTGCCGTTTAGCAACACGCGCACAGCCCCAAGCAGACGGTCATTAAAACGAGCGGCGTAAATACGGTGCGTTTCATCTACGCGCAGCGAGTCGGCGGGGTATTCAGGCCAGATTTTGCCGAGATCGAGATAGTCCTGCTCGCTAAAGGTGTCGAGGCGAATAATGGTAAGTTTCATGACGGGCGTTTCCGCAAACAGAAATAAAGCTAAGTTTACCTAATTTCTTTTACCGGCGGCTTTTACTTTCTTATCTATTCACTAGCTGATTACTTTTTGTGTTAACAGCAAAGCAGTCGTAACCGTTGCGGATCGAAAGAACACCCGCAGATAACGCTGAAAGGCAGCGATTTATCTGGCTCATAATATCGATATTTTATGCTAATCGCTGCACTTTTTTTTGTTTATCTCCGCATTAATACAGAATATTATCTCTGCTTAATCGCCTGAAAAATAGAGGATTTAGTTAGTATTCTCCGCAAATACTACGCTAAGCCATTAAAGAAACAGGCAAAAATAGCGTTGTCTATAAAATCAACAGAATAATTTTTAACCATAATAAAACCAATTAGCAACACACGTCACAAATGGGGTATTTGAGAATGAACAGGAACGCGAAGTCATTTATCGCGGGGATGATTGCACTGGCGGTATCGCAAACGGCTTTCGCTGAAGAAATTAAAGTGGCCGTTGTCGGCGCAATGTCCGGGCCGGTAGCGCAGTGGGGCGATATGGAGTTCAACGGCGCGCGCCAGGCGATTAACGATATCAATGCTAAAGGCGGCATCAAGGGCGACAAGCTGGTGGGCGTGGAATATGACGACGCCTGCGATCCAAAACAGGCCGTGGCGGTGGCGAACAAAATCGTCAACGACGGTATTCAGTATGTGATTGGTCACCTCTGCTCCTCTTCCACGCAGCCTGCATCAGACATCTATGAAGACGAAGGCATTCTGATGATAACGCCGGGCGCCACTAACCCGGAGCTGACGCAGCGCGGCTATAAGATGATTATGCGCACCGCAGGCCTCGATTCCGCTCAGGGACCGACCGCCGCGCAATACATTCTGAAGACGGTCAAGCCGCAGCGCATCGCCATCATCCATGATAAGCAGCAGTACGGCGAAGGGCTGGCGCGTTCGGTGCAGGACGGGCTGAAAAAGGGCGGCGCCAACGTGGTTTTCTTTGACGGCATTACCGCAGGCGAGAAAGATTTCTCCGCGCTGCTGTCGCGTCTGAAAAAAGAGAATATCGACTTTGTTTACTACGGCGGCTACTACCCCGAAATGGGCCAGATGCTGCGCCAGGCGCGCGCCACCGGTCTGAAAACGCAGTTTATGGGGCCGGAAGGGGTAGGCAACGCGTCGCTTTCTAACATTGCGGGCAAGGCGGGCGAGGGGATGCTGGTCACTATGCCGAAACGCTACGACCAGGAGCCTGCCAACCAGGCGGTGGTGGAAGCGCTGAAAGCGCAGAAGAAAGATCCGAGCGGACCGTATGTCTGGATAACGTACGCCGCCGTGCAGTCGCTCGCTGCCGCGCTTGAGCGCGCCGACAGCCGCGAACCGGCGGAGCTGGTTAAAGAGTTAAAAGCGCACGGTGCGAATACCGTGATTGGGCCGCTGAACTGGGATGAAAAAGGCGATCTGAAAGGATTTGAGTTTGGTGTCTTCCAGTGGCACGCCGACGGCTCGTCCACAGTGGCGAAATAAGGCGAGGCGCTTGTTCATCCCCCCTGCGGGCAATCCCGCAGGATTGAAGAAGGTTACGTTATGTCCGAGCAGTTCCTCTATTTTCTCCAGCAGATGTTTAACGGCGTCACGCTGGGCAGCACTTATGCGCTGATAGCCATCGGTTACACCATGGTTTACGGCATTATCGGCATGATTAACTTCGCTCACGGCGAGGTTTACATGATTGGCAGTTATGTGTCGTTTATGATCATCGCCGCGCTGATGATGATGGGCATCGACACCAGCTGGCTGCTGATTAGCGCCGCGTTTGTGGGGGCGATTGTTATCGCCAGCGCTTACGGCTGGAGTATTGAGCGCGTGGCCTACCGCCCGGTGCGCAGCTCCAAGCGCCTGATCGCGCTGATCTCTGCGATTGGCATGTCTATCTTTTTGCAAAACTACGTCAGCCTGACGGAAGGCTCGCGCGATATCGCGCTGCCAAGCCTCTTTAACGGCCAGTGGACGGTAGGCAGCAGCGAAAACTTCTCCGCCAGCATCACCACCATGCAGCTGGTTATCTGGGTTGTGACCGTGCTGGCGATGCTCGCGCTGACGCTGTTTATCCGCTACTCCCGCATGGGCCGCGCCTGCCGCGCCTGCGCGGAAGATTTAAAAATGGCGAGCCTGCTTGGCATCAACACCGACCGCGTTATTGCGCTCACCTTCGTGATTGGCGCAGCGATGGCGGCGGTGGCGGGCGTGCTGCTCGGCCAGTTCTACGGCGTTATCAACCCTTACATCGGCTTTATGGCCGGGATGAAAGCCTTCACCGCCGCGGTGCTGGGTGGCATCGGCAGCATTCCGGGCGCGATGATCGGCGGGCTCATTCTCGGCGTGACCGAAGCGCTCTGCTCTGCTTATCTGAGCACTGAATATAAAGATGTGGTCTCGTTCGCGCTGTTGATCGGCGTGTTGCTGGTGATGCCCACCGGCATCCTGGGCCGTCCGGAGGTGGAAAAAGTATGAAACCGATGCATTTTGTCGCGGCCATTCTTTCCGCCGCCATGTTCTTCGTGCTGGCGTCCGTTTTCATGGGCGTCCAGTTAAGCCTCGACGGCACCCGTCTGGTGGTGGGTTCCGCCGCCGACGTGCGCTGGGAGTGGATCCTCATCGGCACCGCCGTGGTCTTCTTCTTCCAGCTGCTGCGCCCGTTCTTCCAGCAGAGCCTGAAAAGAGTCTCCGGGCCGAAGTTTATTCTGCCGGCCATTGATGGCTCGACGGTGAAGCAAAAGCTGTTCCTGCTGCTTCTGCTGCTGATTGCCGTCGCCTGGCCGTTTATGGTTTCGCGCGGCACGGTGGATATCGCCACCCTGACGATGATTTATATCATCCTCGGCCTTGGCCTGAACGTGGTGGTGGGGCTTTCCGGCCTGCTGGTGCTGGGCTACGGCGGTTTCTACGCCATCGGCGCGTATACCTTCGCCTTACTGAACCACTATTACGGCCTGGGCTTCTGGACCTGCCTGCCGCTCGCGGGCCTGGTTGCCGCGGCGGCGGGTTTCCTGCTTGGCTTCCCGGTACTGCGTTTGCGCGGCGACTACCTGGCGATTGTGACGCTGGGCTTCGGCGAGATTGTGCGCATCCTGCTGCTCAATAACACCGAAATTACCGGCGGCCCGAACGGCATCAGCCAGATCCCGAAACCGACCTTCTTCGGGCTGGAGTTTAGCCGCACCGCGCGCGAAGGCGGCTGGGATACTTTCAGCAACTTCTTCGGCGTGAAGTACGACCCGTCCGACCGGGTTATCTGGCTTTATATGGTGGCGCTGCTGCTGGTGGTCTTTTCGCTGTTTGTGATTAACCGTCTGCTGCGTATGCCGCTGGGTCGCGCCTGGGAAGCGCTGCGCGAAGATGAAATAGCCTGCCGCTCGCTGGGCCTGAACCCGACGCGCATCAAGCTGACCGCCTTTACCATCAGCGCCGCGTTCGCCGGTTTCGCCGGTACGCTGTTCGCTGCGCGCCAGGGCTTCGTCAGCCCGGAGTCCTTCACCTTCGCGGAATCCGCGTTTGTGCTGGCGATTGTGGTGCTGGGCGGCATGGGCTCGCAGTTCGCCGTGATCCTCGCGGCCATTCTGTTGGTCGTTTCCCGTGAACTGATGCGTGACCTGAATGAATACAGCATGCTGGTGCTGGGTGGCCTGATGGTGCTGATGATGATCTGGCGCCCGCAGGGGTTGTTGCCGATGACGCGCCCGCAGCTGAAACTGAAAAGCGGTAAAGGAGAGCAGGCATGAGTCAGCCATTATTATCCGTCAGCGGCCTGATGATGCGTTTTGGCGGTCTGCTTGCCGTGAATAACGTCTCGCTGGAGCTGCGCCCACAGGAAATCGTCTCGCTGATTGGCCCCAACGGGGCGGGCAAGACCACGGTGTTTAACTGCCTGACCGGCTTTTACAAGCCCACCGGCGGCACCATCCTGCTGCGCGACCAGCATCTCGAAGGGCTGCCGGGCCAGCAGATCGCCCGTATGGGCGTGGTGCGCACCTTCCAGCACGTTCGACTGTTTCGTGAAATGACGGTGATCGAAAACCTGCTGGTGGCGCAACACCAGCAGCTTAAATCGGGCCTCTTTTCCGGCCTGCTGAAAACCCCGGCGTTTCGTCGCGCCCACAGCGACGCGCTGGATCGCGCCGCCGCCTGGCTTGAGCGCATCAATCTGTTGCAGCACGCCAACCGCCAGGCGGGCAACCTCGCCTACGGCGACCAGCGACGTCTGGAAATCGCCCGCTGCATGGTGACGCAGCCGGAGATCCTGATGCTCGATGAACCGGCGGCGGGCCTCAACCCGAAAGAGACCAAAGAGCTGGACGAGCTTATCGTTGAACTGCGTAATCATCACAACACCACGATTTTGCTGATTGAGCATGATATGAAGCTGGTGATGGGGATTTCGGACCGAATCTATGTGGTGAACCAGGGGACGCCGCTTGCCAACGGCACGCCGGAGCAGATCCGCAACAACCCTGACGTTATTCGCGCTTATCTCGGTGAGGCTTAAGATGGAAAATGTGATGTTGTCTTTTGACCGGGTGAGTGCGCACTACGGCAAAATCCAGGCGCTGCACGAGGTGAGCCTGCACATTAAGCAGGGCGAAATCGTCACGCTTATCGGCGCCAACGGCGCGGGGAAAACCACGCTGCTCGGCACGCTCTGCGGCGACCCGCGCGCCAGCACCGGCAAAATCGTCTTTGATGGTAAAGATATCACCGACTGGCAGACGGCGCGCATCATGCGCGAGGCGGTGGCGATTGTGCCGGAAGGCCGCCGCGTCTTTTCCCGCATGACGGTGGAAGAGAACCTGGCGATGGGCGGCTTCTTCGCCGACCGCGCGCAGTATCAGGAGCGTATTCAACGCGTTTATGAACTCTTCCCGCGCCTGCACGAGCGCCGCATCCAGCGCGCCGGCACTATGTCCGGCGGCGAGCAGCAGATGCTGGCGATTGGCCGCGCCTTGATGAGTCAGCCGCGCCTGCTGCTGTTGGATGAACCGTCGCTGGGGCTTGCGCCCATCATCATTCAGCAGATTTTCGACACCATCGAACAGCTGCGCAAAGAGGGCATGACCATCTTCCTGGTCGAGCAGAACGCCAACCAGGCGCTGAAGCTGGCCGACCGCGGCTACGTGCTGGAAAACGGTCACGTGGTGCTGGAGGATACCGGGGAGGCGCTGCTCGCCAACGAGGCGGTGCGCAGCGCCTATCTCGGCGGGTAAAGCACTATTCTGTAAAAGGGGCCGCAAGGCTCCTTTTTATTTTCCGCCGTGCTAATTTCTCGGGCGTTTATTTATCGCGCGCCCGGTCAGGGCAGGGAGGAAATATGCGTCTGGCAACATATCATCTGCTCTCTCTGTTCATGTTTTACAGCTCGCTTACCGTCGCTGGCGTTGAACTGGCTGCGCCGGGAAAGCGGGATCTACGCGACCCTGCTGTCTGGCAGGAAAAAACGCCGACGCCCACCGCCCGCGATATGGATGAACAGTGCCGCCGCGTGCGTTACTCCCCCTGCGACTATGAACAGCGAGCCCTGTCTGATGGCGAACGGGAGGCGGAACGCCGCGAGATCAACCGCACCTATAACCAAATCAAAAACGGCGAATGGCAGAAGGCCAAAACGCGATAACCGGCTGGCGGCTAACGCAGCGGCTGAGCGTCTCTCGCCTGAAGCTATCGCCGCCCGGCTACGCGAGTGAAACCCGTCACCCGGGCATCACGTTAGCGTCATCTCTGCGCCGTTTGAATGTAACAATCTCGTAACTTAGCAGTTATTTTTCTGTCATACGCGCGTGTCATGTTACCTCGCGAGCATAAAACGCGTGATTTCGCGCATCTCAAACGACGCATAATCAGAGAGATAACAGACATGACAGCTTCGTTACGACGTACAGCAATTTGTGTGGCTCTGGGATGGGCGCTGAGCGGCCCGGCAATGGCCGCAACCACCATTCCTTTCTGGCATTCCATGGAAGGCGAACTGGGTAAAGAGGTCGATTCACTGGCGCAGCGCTTCAACCAGGCGCACCCGGAATACAAAATCACCCCGGTTTACAAAGGCAACTATGAGCAGAGCCTGGCGGCAGGCATCGCGGCTTTCCGCACCGGCAACGCCCCGGCGATTTTGCAGGTGTATGAAGTGGGCACCGCCACCATGATGGCTTCCAAAGCCATCAAGCCCGTGTACGAAGTTTTTAACGACGCTGGCATTAAGTTCGATGAAACCCAGTTTGTACCGACCGTCGCCGGTTACTACACCGATGCCAAAAGCGGGCACTTACTCTCTCAACCGTTTAACAGCTCCACCCCGGTGCTCTACTACAACAAAGACGCGTTCAAAAAAGCGGGCTTAGACCCGGAGCAGCCGCCGAAAACCTGGCAGGATCTCGCCGCCTATACCGCGAAGCTGAAAGCGGCAGGGATGAAGTGCGGCTACGCCAGCGGCTGGCAGGGCTGGATCCAGATTGAAAACTTCAGCGCCTGGCATGGTCTGCCGGTCGCCACCCAAAATAACGGCTTCGACGGCGCCGACGCGGTGCTGGAGTTCAACAAGCCGGAGCAGGTGAAGCATATCGCGCTGCTGCAGGAGCTCAACAAGAAGGGCGATTTCAGCTATTTCGGCCGTAAAGACGAATCAACCGAGAAGTTTTACAACGGCGACTGCGCCATTACCACTGCGTCTTCCGGTTCGCTTGCGGATATCCGCCACTACGCCAAATTCAATTATGGCGTAGGCATGATGCCTTACGACGCCGACGTAAAAGGCGCGCCGCAAAACGCCATTATCGGCGGGGCGAGCCTGTGGGTGATGCAGGGCAAAGACAAAGCGATGTACAAAGGCGTGGCGGAGTTCCTGAACTTCCTTGCGCAGCCGGAAATCGCCGCGGAATGGCATCAGAAAACCGGTTACCTGCCTATCACCACTGCCGCTTACGACCTGACGCGCGAGCAGGGCTTCTATGACAAGAACCCGGGCGCGGATATCGCCACTCGCCAGATGCTGAACAAGCCGCCGCTGCCGTTCACCAAAGGGCTGCGTCTGGGCAATATGCCGCAGATCCGCACCATTGTTGATGAAGAGCTGGAAAGCGTCTGGACCGGTAAGAAGACGCCACAGCAGGCGCTGGACTCCGCCGTTGAGCGCGGCAACCAGCTGCTGCGCCGTTTCGAGCAGTCGACGAAGTCCTGATAACGCGATGCCCCTCACCCTCTCCCAGCGGGGAGAGGGCTGCGGTGAGGGATAAAGCCAGAACGCGCCGTTGAATAACGCCGTTGTCGGGCGGATAAGCAAAACGCCTCCGCCTTTCACGTTTTTCCGCAACGTTGGGCGGCCTGTCCGCCGCCCGCTGCTGTTAAAGAGTTACGCTATGTCTTCATCTCGTCCGGTGTTTCGCTCAGGCTGGCTGCCCTACGCACTGCTGGCGCCGCAGTTGATTATCACCATTATCTTTTTTATCTGGCCTGCCGGCGAAGCGCTCTGGTACTCCGTGCAAAGCGTTGACCCGTTTGGGCTCTCCAGCCAGTTTGTCGGGCTCGCAAATTTTACCCAGCTCTTCCACGACAGCTACTATCTGGACTCCTTCTGGACCACCATTAAATTCAGCGCGCTGGTCACCGTCAGCGGCCTGCTGGTGTCGCTCTTTTTCGCAGCCCTTGTGGATTACGTGGTGCGCGGCAGCCGTTTTTACCAGACGCTGATGCTGCTGCCCTATGCGGTGGCGCCCGCTATTGCCGCGGTGCTCTGGATCTTCCTGTTCAACCCGGGGCGCGGGCTTATCACCCACGTGCTGGAGCATGTCGGCTATTACTGGAACCACGCGCAGAACAGCGGCCAGGCGATGTTCCTGGTGGTCTTCGCCTCGGTCTGGAAGCAGATAAGCTACAACTTCCTTTTCTTTTTCGCCGCGTTGCAGTCCATCCCGCGCTCGCTGGTGGAAGCCGCCGCCATTGACGGCGCGGGCCCCATTCGCCGCTTCTTTATGCTGGCGCTGCCGCTTATCGCACCGGTGAGCTTTTTCCTGCTGGTGGTGAACCTCGTTTACGCCTTCTTCGACACCTTTCCGGTTATCGACGCCGCCACGGCGGGCGGACCGGTGCAGGCCACCACCACGCTTATCTACAAAATTTATCGCGAAGGCTTCGCCGGGCTGGATCTCTCGGCTTCCGCCGCGCAGTCCGTGGTGCTGATGCTGCTGGTTATCGTGCTGACGGTCGTGCAGTTTCGCTATGTGGAAAAAAAGGTGCGCTACCAATGATTGAGAACCGTCGCGGACTGGATATCTTCTGTCATGTGATGCTGATTATCGGCATCACCGTCATCCTTTTCCCGCTCTATGTCGCGTTTGTGGCGGCAACGCTCGATAACCAGGCGGTGTTCGCTACGCCGATGACGCTTATCCCGGGCGGCCATCTGTGGGAAAACATGAGCAACATCTGGCGCAACGGCGTCGGCGCCAACAGCGCGCCCTTCTGGCTGATGCTGCTTAATAGCTTCATCATGGCTTTCAGCATCACCGTGGGCAAAATCGCCGTCTCCATTCTTTCCGCTTTCGCCATCGTCTGGTTTCGCTTTCCGCTGCGCAATCTTTTCTTCTGGATGATTTTTATCACCCTGATGCTGCCGGTCGAGGTGCGTATTTTCCCGACGGTAGAGGTGATTGCGAACCTGAAAATGCTCGACAGCTACACCGGGCTGACGCTGCCGCTGATGGCGTCGGCTACGGCTACCTTTCTGTTCCGCCAGTTTTTTATGACGCTGCCGGATGAACTGCTGGAAGCGGCGCGCATTGACGGCGCCTCGCCGATGCGCTTTTTCCGCGACATCGTGCTGCCGCTGTCGAAAACCAACCTGGCGGCGCTGTTCGTCATCACTTTTATCTACGGCTGGAACCAGTATCTCTGGCCGCTGCTGATAGTCAGCGACCCGAGCCTCGGCACGGCGGTGGCAGGCATTAAAGGGATGATTTCGCTTGGCGAGGGGAGCACCCAGTGGAACCAGGTGATGGCGGCGATGCTGCTGACCCTGATCCCGCCGGTAGTGATTGTTTTGGCAATGCAGCGCGCCTTTGTTCGCGGGCTGGTGGATAGCGAGAAATAAGATGGCAGGTTTAAAACTTCAGGCCGTGACCAAAAGCTGGGATAACGGCAAAACGCAGGTTATCCAGCCGTTGACGGTGGACGTGGCGGATGGCGAATTTATTGTGATGGTCGGCCCCTCCGGCTGCGGCAAGTCCACGCTGCTGCGCATGGTGGCGGGGCTTGAGCGGGTGACGAGCGGCGATATCTGGATAGATCGCCAGCGCGTCACGGAAATGGAGCCGAAAGCGCGCGGCATCGCCATGGTGTTCCAGAACTACGCGCTCTATCCGCATATGAATGTGGAAGAGAACATGGCCTGGGGGCTGAAAATTCGCGGTATGGGTAAAGCGCATATCGCCGAGCGGGTGAAAGAGGCGGCGCGCATTCTGGAGCTGGATGGGTTGCTCAAGCGCCGCCCGCGCGAGCTCTCCGGCGGTCAGCGTCAGCGCGTGGCAATGGGCCGCGCCATCGTGCGCGACCCGGCGGTGTTTCTCTTTGACGAGCCGCTCTCCAACCTCGACGCCAAACTGCGCGTACAAATGCGTCTTGAACTGCAACAGCTGCACCGCCGTCTGCGCACCACCTCGCTGTACGTCACGCACGACCAGGTGGAGGCGATGACGCTCGCCCAGCGCGTAATGGTGATGAATAAAGGCGTGGCGGAGCAGATTGGCACGCCGGTGGAGGTCTACGAAAAGCCCGCCAGCCGCTTTGTGGCGAGCTTTATCGGCAGCCCGGCGATGAACCTGCTGGAAGGGCGCGTTAACGCCGACGGCGCTCATTTCGACGTAGACGGCGGTCTCTCTCTGCCGCTGGGGCGGCTGCATAAATCGCTCGCCGGGCGAAAGGTGACGCTGGGTATCCGCCCGGAACATATTGCGCTAAGCTCACAAACCGCAGGCGGCGTGCCGTTGCCGCTGGATACGCTTGAAATGCTCGGCGCGGATAACCTCGCTCACGGGCGCTGGGGACAGCAGAGCGTAGTGGTGCGCCTGGCGCACCAGGAGCGTCCGCAGCCGGGCAGCACGCTGTGGCTGCACCTGCCGGAAAATCATCTGCACTTTTTTGACGGTGAAACAGGACAACGACTATGAGCAACTGGCCTTACCCTCGCATCGTCGCCCACCGCGGCGGCGGCAAGCTGGCGCCGGAAAACACGCTGGCGGCGATTGACGTCGGGGCGCGCTTCGGTCACGCCATGATTGAGTTTGACGCCAAGCTCTCACGCGACGGGCAGATCTTCCTGCTGCATGACGATACGCTTGAGCGTACCAGCAACGGCTGGGGGGTGGCGGGGCGCCTGACGTGGGACGAATTGCTGAAAGTGGATGCGGGCGGCTGGTATAGCGGCGAGTTTAAAGGCGAGAAGCTGCCGCTGCTTTCAGAAGTGGCGCAGCGCTGCCGTCAGCACGCGATGATGGCGAATATCGAGATCAAGCCGACGACCGGCGCAGATGCCGAAACGGGGAGCGTCGTGGCGCTGGCCGCCCGCGCACTGTGGCAGGGAATGACCGCGCCGCTGCTCTCCTCGTTCTCCATTGAGGCGCTGGAGGCGGCGCAGCAGAGCGCGCCGGAACTGCCGCGCGGCCTGCTGCTGGATGCGTGGCGCGACGACTGGCGCGCGCTGGCCTCCCGGCTCGGCTGCGTTTCCCTGCACCTTAACCATCGCTTGCTGGATGAGGCGCGGGTGGCGCAAATTAAATCCGCCGGGCTGCGCATTCTGGTTTATACCGTGAATGACCCGCAGCGCGCCGCGCTATTGCTGAGCTGGGGCGTAGACTGCATCTGCACCGACCGGATTGACCTCATCGGTCCCGATTTTCACGCTTAAGGCCCGATAGTTTTCAGCGGCACGTTGGGCTGCGGCATCGTACCGGTGCTGTTGTTGTTCAGCGTGCCGTTGTTCTGTTGCAGCATATCGCCGTTATTTCTTTGCGGCAGCATATGGCTCTCCTGCGTCATGCTGGCGCTGTTGTTCAGCATGCGATCATGACCGCCGCCGCTCATCATCCCGCTCTGGTTTACAGAGGGATTCAGCATTCGCTGTTCGCCGCCGCTGCTTAGCATGCTGCCGCTGGTGTTGGGCAGCACCTGCTGCGTTTGCGGGTTCAGCTCCCCCGGCTGCGACTGCCGCATCCGCTGCGTGTTGTTGTTAATTTGCGATTCCAGATGTTGCTGCTGCAGGCGAGTTTGCGACTGCACCTGCTGGTTAAGCATGGTTTGCCGCTGATTTTGTTCTATTTGCATTTGCGTTTGCAGCCGCTGCTGAGCGGGGATCTGATAGCCCGGCAGGTTTGGGTTATTGGTCACATTCAAAGGCTGCGCCAGCGCGCAGCAGGGCAGCAGAGCCGCCAGTAGCCATGTTCGTTTCATGCTCACTTCCTCCGTCTCGGGGGCATTCTTTTAGTGTATCTCCTTTAGCGCAGTACGATGATTTTTTAAGCATTGTGAACCAGGCTTAAGCGGGGGCTGGCCCCGTTTGAGCAGGAGAGCAGCAATGACGATGAGGTGGAACACGGCACGCTGGGCCGTCATCCCGGCGCTGGTGGCAGGGCTATGTTTATCGGTGACGGCCGCGCCGCCGCCTACGGCAGCCCCTGCTCCGGTTTCTTATGGCGTCGAGCAGGATATCTTTCATCCGGTGCGCGCCCAGCACGGCATGGTGGCATCGGTAGACGCTACCGCCACCCAGGTGGGCGTGGATATCCTTAAGCAGGGCGGCAATGCGGTGGATGCGGCGGTGGCGGTGGGCTTTGCGCTGGCGGTCACGCACCCGCAGGCGGGCAACCTGGGCGGCGGCGGCTTTATGATGCTGCGCACCAAAGAGGGCAAGGTCACCGCCATTGATTTTCGCGAAATGGCGCCGGAAAAAGCCACGCGGGATATGTTCCTCGACGATCAGGGGAACGCCGACAGCAATAAATCCCTGACGTCGCATCTGGCGACCGGCACGCCGGGCAGCGTGGCGGGCTTTACGCTGGCGCTGGAGAAGTACGGCACGCTGCCGCTTAACAAGGTGATGCAGCCTGCCATTAAGCTTGCGCGCGACGGGATAACTATTAACGAGGCGCTGGCCTCGGACCTGAAAACGTACGGCACCGATATCCTGCCCAAACATGAAAACAGCAAGGCGATTTTCTGGAAGCAGGACGGCACGCCGCTACAGCAGGGCGACAGGCTGGTGCAGACCAATCTGGCGAAAAGTCTGGAGATGATTGCCGAAAACGGCCCGGACGCCTTTTATAAAGGCCCGATTGCCGACCAGATAGCGCAGGAGATGGAAAAAAACGGCGGGCTTATCACCAAAGCCGATCTCGCCAACTACCGGGCGGTGGAGCGTACGCCGATTAGCGGCGACTATCGCGGCTACCAGATCTACTCCATGCCGCCGCCTTCATCCGGCGGGATCCACATCGTGCAGATCCTGAATATTCTGGAGAATTTCGACCTGCATAAATACGGTTTCGGCAGCGCTGACGCCATTCAACTGATGGCGGAAGCGGAGAAATACGCCTATGCCGACCGCTCGGAGTACCTTGGCGACCCCGACTTTGTGAAAGTGCCGTGGGAGGCGCTCACCAGCAAGGGTTACGCGAAGTCGCTCGCGCAGCAAATCGATATCAACAAAGCGAGGCCGTCAAAGGAGATTAAGCCTGGCAATATCTCGCCCTATGAGAGCAACCAGACCACCCACTTCTCGGTGGTGGATAAAGACGGCAACGCGGTGGCGGTGACTTATACGCTCAACACCGATTTCGGCAGCGGCATCGTGGCGGGCAATACCGGCATCTTGCTGAACAACGAAATGGATGACTTCTCCGCCAAGCCCGGCGTGCCGAACGTTTACGGGCTGGTGGGCGGCGACGCCAACGCCGTGGGGCCGAAGAAGCGCCCGCTCTCTTCCATGTCGCCGACCATCGTGGTGAAAGAGGGCAAAACCTGGCTGGTGACCGGCAGCCCGGGCGGCAGCCGCATCATCACCACCGTGCTGCAGATGATAGTCAACACTGTGGATTACGGCATGAACGTGGCGGAAGCGACCAGCGCGCCGCGCTTCCACCACCAGTGGTTGCCGGACGAGCTGTGGCTGGAGAAGGGGTTTAGCCCGGACACGCAGCGTCTGTTAAAAGAGAAAGGGCAGAACGTGGCGGTGAAAGAGGTGATGGGCAGCACGCAGAGCATCATGGTCGGCCCGGACGGCATGCTCTATGGCGCTTCCGACCCGCGCACGGTGGAGGATTTAACGGCGGGGTACTAATCGTGGCATTAAACCGCGGGCGACTCAACGCCAGCGGCTTAAAGAAGAGAAAGGATGGCCGCTTAACATGCGGCTATCCCTGTTCGCTTAGTTATTTACCGGAATGACCGCGCCTTTATATTTGGTGCGGATCCAGTCCTGAATCTCTTTAGAGTGCAGTACGTTCACCAGCGCGACGATATCTTTTTTCTTCTCGTCGCCGCGGTGTACGGTAATGATATTGGCGTACGGGTTGTTTTCGCCGCTTTCCACCGCAATCGGGTCTTTCACCGGATCCAGACCAGCGTCGATGGCGTAGTTCGCGTTAATTACCACTGCGTCGCCTTCGTCGTTGGCATACATCTGCGGCAGCAGGGAGCCTTCAACGTTCGGCAGGAACTGCAGTTTTTTCGGGTTTTCCACCACGTCGCTGATGCGTGCGGCGACTTTATCCACGCCCGGCTTCAGCTTAATCACGCCTTCTTTTTCAAAGATAGAGAGAATGCGGCCCTCTTCCGCCACGGCGTCACGCATAATTACTTTGCCGCCCTGAGGCAGCTCTTTCAGCGATTTGTATTTTTTAGAGTAAATGCCGATCGGCTCAATATGAATAGCGCCCGCGCTGACAAAGTCATAAGACTTATCGTCGGCGTGATCTTTCAGCACGCTGTTCAGATACGGGATGTGCTGGAAATAGTTAGCGTCGATATCATGGCTCGCCAGCGCGGTATTCGGCAGGATGTAATCCTGGAACGGACGAATTTCGAGGTCGATGCCCTGTTTAGCAAGAATAGGCTTCGCCTGCTCCAGAATTTCCGCATGCGGAACGTTAGAGGCGCCAACGGTTAAGGTATCAGCCCAGGCGGAAAAGCTTAATGTGGCGGCGGCAATCAGTGTCAGAACTTTTTTCATGTGGTTAATTCTCTGTTGTGTGTTTAACGTTTGTCTAAATACTTCGTCAGCGCGTCGCCTATAAACTGAATAATAAAGACGATGACGAGTATGGTTACCGTTGCCACCAGAGTGACATCGTTGTGGTTGCGCTGGAAACCTTCCAGATAAGCCAGGTTGCCTAAACCGCCTGCGCCAATAACGCCAGCCATCGCGCTGTAGCTCACCAGCGCGATAAGCGTAACGGTAATGCCGGAGACCAGCGCCGGTGAGGATTCAGGAATTAATACCCGGAAAATAAGCGTGCTCAGGCGAGCGCCCATAGAACGCGTGGCTTCAATCACGCCTTTATCCACTTCGCGCAGCGCGATTTCAACGAGACGCGCATAAAAGGGCGCCGCGCCGACAATCAACGCTGGCAACGCGGCATTGGCGCCGAGAATGGTGCCGATAATCGTTTTGGTAAACGGGATCAGCAGCACAATCAAAATAATAAAAGGAATAGAACGGAAGACGTTTACTACAACAGAAATAACGCCATAAATAGTTCGGTTCTGGAATAAGCTGCCTCTGGCCGTTAAAAATAACGCCAGCCCCAGAATCAGCCCGAGAATAAACGTCGCAATACCCGACAGCGCCGTCATATAAAGCGTTTCCTGCGTGGCCGCAATAAGCTGGTCCCATTTCAGATGGGGAAAATATGAATCAGCCACGTTTAATTACCTCACTCTGAATATCATGCTGGCGTAAATCATTAAGAATGTTGTCAAGCTGCTCTTCGCTGGCGTCGACATGCAGCCAGAGCTGGCCGAATACCCCCTGCGCGGTTTGCGTCATCCGCCCGTGGAGAATATTAAACGGTACGCCGTAGCGCAGTGTCAGTTCGCCGACGACCGGCTGGTGAGTGCTGTGGCCGACAAACGTGAGTTTGATAATGGTGCCGCGCAGGTTATCGGCCAGTTCCGGCTGAAACGCGTCATCGTCGTCATGCTGGCTGATCTGGCGCACAAACTGCCGCGTAATTTCCTTTTGCGGATGGGTAAAGACCTGCAATACGTCGCCTTCTTCCACCACTTTGCCGTTTTCCATCACCGCCACGCGATCGCAAATTTTGCGTACCACGTGCATTTCATGGGTAATCAATACGATGGTCAGGTTGAAGCGCTTATTGATGTCCTTTAGCAGGTCGAGAATTTGATCGGTGGTTTGCGGGTCAAGCGCCGACGTGGCCTCGTCGCACAGCAGCACGTCGGGGTTGTTGGCCAGCGCCCGCGCTATGCCCACGCGCTGCTTCTGCCCGCCGCTCAGGCGGGAAGGGTAGGCGTTTTCGCGTCCTTTCAGCCCAACCAGTTCAACCAGCTCCGCCACGCGCTTTTTGATGTCCGCTTTAGGGACGCCGGCAATCTGCATCGAAAAAGCGATGTTCTCGCTGACGGTTCTCGACCACAGCAGGTTGAAATGCTGGAACACCATACTGATTTTCAGACGCGCGCGGCGCAGCGCTTCGCCCTTCGCCGCCGAAATATCGTGGTCGGCAATCACAACGCTGCCGGCGGTCGGCTTCTCAAGGCCGTTCAGCAGGCGTATCAGGGTGCTTTTCCCGGCGCCGCTGTAGCCGATAATGCCGTAGATCTGCCCGCGCGCGATGGACAAGCTAACGTCATCAACGGCGGTCAGGCTCTCTTTTCCCGTGTGAAAAATTTTGGATATGTTTTTTAGAACAATCATTAACTTTCTTTATCCTGCAAACCGTCATGAGCGCTGAAAGGGCGGGTATGGCGTATGAAGTTTTTTGCCTGGGGCGTTTTTCAGACAAATATATAGAGAGGGTTTATAGCTTTAAAATGACCAAAAAATATTTCATATGAATTTTGGGTATATGCCAAACGGTATGGTCATAAAGCGTAAGAAACGGGGAAAAGAGAACGGCGCTGTCAGGCGACAGCGCCGGAAGATTTCACGGTAAAGCGTGAAGTAAAAGGGTTAACGCGCTTTCATTCGCGCCATGTAGTAAGCATCCACATATTCGCCGTTGCGCAGGGCGAATTGCTTTCCGGTGCCTTCCAGCGCAAAGCCAAACTTACGGTAGACCGCCAGCGCGGGGGCGTTGTCGGCAAATACGGTCAGTTCGATGCGCTCAATGCGCAGCCAGTTATCGCAGAGGTTCACCATCTCCGCCATCAGCGCGGAAGCGACGCCGCGGTTGCGGTGCGCCGGGTGAACGCTCATGCCGAAGGTAGCCACGTGGCTGCGGCGCGGGTTTTGCTCCACCGTCAAAGCAAGATGGCCTGCCACCACATCGTCAATGCAGGCCACTAACTGGCGCCGCCCGGCAGGCGGCTGGCTCATGCGCGCTTGCCACATTTCAAAAGAGGGATGAGGAATTTGCAGCGTGTCGTGGTAGACCTCCGGCAGGGCGTTGAGCTGGCGCAGGGCTTCGGTATCCCGGGCTTCGGCGTGACGGACAACCACTTGTGCAGACATGCTTTTCTCCTCATTGAGTGACGGTAATTACCACCTTCCGGGGTTTCGCTTTTGGGGTCAACTGCCATTTTTTGCTAAAAATCGCTGGACACATGCGAATGATAATGATTATTATTGCCGTGCGTTCAGGGAGTCCCCAACGGAGAACCTGAAAGCACGACATTGCTCACATTGCTTCCAGTATTTCTTAGCCAGCCGGGTGCTGGCTTTTTTTTTGCCTGAACGCCGCGGGGTGGGTTAACGTTCAGGCCTGCTTTTTCTCTTTTGCGGGTTTCTGCGGCCCGACTATCGCTTCGCTTTCCGCCGCTTCCGCCGCTATCGGTTGCTCGACGCTGAAATCAAGGATGTTGGTCTGCGTTTCAACCGGCGTCCAGATCTCCGACTGGCCTACCAGCGCGCCGCCTTTTTTAATCGAAAGCGTCGCATAGGCAATCGCGCCGTGGATTTTGCCGTGCTCGTAAATATCGATGGATTCAGACCGGCACTGGCCGTTGACGGTGCCGTCGACAATCAGTTCGCGGCTGTTGATGTTGCCTTCCACCAGCCCGCTGCGCATGATTTTGATAATGCCGCCGCTGGAGTCGATGTTGCCGTACACCGCACCGTAGATATAAACCTGCCCGGCGGCGGTAATATTGCCTTCAAAACGTACGTCGGCGGCGACCACGGTATTGTTTTGCTTCTCTTCGCGCGCCGGCTCTTTTTCAACCGGCTGCGGGGCAGTGACCACTTTATTTTGCGGCGTCTCTGCCGTCGTTTTCATTTTTCCAAACATAGTAAAAACCTGCTGTTGTAAGGGATGAAGGGTAAAAGCCAATAAGGTCAGGCAGGCGAGCGGCAGCGCCCAGTTCCGGGCGTGATAACACCAGGCCGCCAGCGCCAGCGACCAGAAACAGAGTCCCGCATTTAAAAAGAGAAAACGCCGATCCATGGTGGCTTGCCTGCGGCTCCGTTGCCCGCCTGTGAAAAGATAAAAGCGCCGGGTTATCCGGGCCGCGCATACTACCACGCACCCGTAACGCTTCAGGGCTAAACACATTCCTGGTTTACAGCAGCGGTCAAATTCCTTAGCGGAATCAACGAGCCAGGAATAGTGTGCTTTTCGCATTCAGAAAAGCGCCCGGACTGGCGCATGCCCGCATCGGGAGTTAAGGTAAATTGAGTGTCTGAAATAAGGAAAAGAGTATGACCCTCAATTGCGCTTTTATCGGCTTTGGCAAAAGCACTACCCGTTACCATCTGCCTTACGTGCTTATTCGTAAGGATAAATTTCACGTTGCCCATATTTTCCGCCGCCACGAGAAACCGGCGCTGGAGCAGCAGCCGGAATATCAGCATATCCACTTCACCAGCAATCTTGACGAGGTGCTGGGCGACGATTCTGTAAAGCTGGTGATTGTCTGCACCCACGCAGACAGCCATTTCGACTACGCGAAGCGCGCGCTGGAGGCGGGCAAAAACGTGCTGGTGGAGAAGCCCTTCACGCCGACCATTGCCGAGGCGCGGGAGCTGTTCGAACTGGCGCGCAGCAAAGGGCTGACCGTCACGCCTTACCAGAACCGCCGCTTCGACTCCTGCTTCCTCACTACCCGACAGGTGATTGAGAGCGGCAAGCTTGGGCAGATTGTCGAAATCGAAAGCCACTTCGATTACTACCGCCCGACGGCGGAGACCAAACCAGGCCTGCCGCAGGACGGCATGTTCTACGGCCTTGGCGTGCATACGATGGACCAGATAATCTCGCTGTTCGGCCGACCGGACCATGTCAGTTACGACATCCGCAGCCTGCGCAATAAGGCGAACCCGGACGATACGTTTGAAGCGCAGCTTTTCTATGGCGATATGAAAGCCATCGTTAAAACCAGCCACTTCGTCAAAATCGATTACCCGAAGTTTATCGTGCACGGTACCCAGGGTTCGTTTCTGCGCTACGGCATCGACCAGCAGGAAACCAGCCTGAAAGCGGGCGTTATGCCAGGCGAGCCGGGCTTTGCGGCCCATGAGGGCGAAGGGGTGCTGGAGTATGTCAACGGCGCCGGGGAAACCGTGCGTGAGAAGGTCGATGCCGTGCCGGGCGACTACGGCCGCGTCTACGATTCGCTCTATGAAACGCTCGTTAACGGCGCGCCAAATTACGTCAGAGAATCTGAAGTGCTGACCAATCTGGAAATCCTCGAACGCGGTTTCGAGCAGGCCTCACCCGCTACGGTAACCCTTGCGAAATAAGGCTTTCTGGCTCCTCTGGACTTATTCATATTTTTTGAACAGAGGAGTCAATTTTCACCCTCTATGATCCTCATCGTTCTCGGTCCACACTACATCCATCGAAACGAACATGGCCTGATGACTCAGGCGCAACGAGGGTATAAAAGATGATTTTCTTACGCAAAGCAGAAGAACGTGGTCACGCAAATCATGGCTGGCTGGATTCCTGGCACACCTTTTCCTTCGCCAACTATTACGACCCGAACTTTATGGGCTTTTCCGCGCTGCGGGTGATTAACGATGACGTCGTGGCGCCCGGACAAGGGTTCGGCACCCATCCGCACAAAGACATGGAAATCCTGACTTACGTGCTGGAAGGGGCGGTGGAGCACCAGGACAGCATGGGCAACAAAGAGCAGGTGCCTGCGGGCGAGTTCCAGATTATGAGCGCCGGGACCGGGGTGCGTCACTCCGAGTACAACCCGAGCAGCACCGAGCGCCTGCGTCTGTACCAGATCTGGATCATTCCGGAAAAAACCGGCATTGAGCCGCGCTACGAACAGCGCCGCTTCGACGCCGCTCAGGGCCGCCAGCTGGTGCTGTCGCCGGACGCCCGTGACGGTTCGCTGAAAGTTTACCAGGATATGGAGCTTTCCCGCTGGGCGATGGCGAAAGAGGAGCAGTCGGTTTATCCGATAGCCGCCGAGCGCCGCGTCTGGATCCAGGTAGTGAAAGGTGAAGTGACGATTAACGGCACGAAAGCGAAAACCAGTGATGGTCTCGCCATCTGGGATGAGCAGGCGCTCTCCATTCATGCCGACAGCGAAAGCGAAATTCTGCTCTTCGATCTGCCGCCAGTTTAATAACTTAACGCACTTCTCAACCTTCCCTGAAACTGGGGAAGGTTGAGCATCGTCCGTGCTAGACTGAGCGACAATTTTCACCTCACGCTTATTCAGGACGATGAAAAAGAAAAGACCGGTTCTTCAGGACGTAGCCGATCTCGTCGGCGTTACCAAAATGACCATCAGTCGTTATCTGCGCAACCCTGAGCAGGTTTCGACGGCGTTGCGTGGGAAAATCGCCGTGGCGCTGGATGAGCTTGGCTACATTCCCAACCGGGCGCCCGATATCCTTTCCAACGCCACCAGCCGGGCGGTGGGCGTCTTGCTTCCCTCTTTAACCAATCAGGTGTTCGCCGAGGTGCTGCGCGGTATCGAAAGCGTGATTGACGCGCACGGCTACCAGACCATGCTCGCCCACTATGGCTATAAGCCAGAGCTGGAAGAGGAGCGGCTGGAGTCGATGCTCTCATGGAATATCGACGGCCTGATCCTGACCGAGCGCACCCATACGCCGCGCACGCTGAAAATGATTGAAGTGGCCGGCATTCCGGTGGTGGAGCTGATGGACAGCGTGTCGCCGTGTCTGGATATCGCCGTGGGGTTTGATAACTTCGACGCGGCGCGGCAGATGACCGCGGCGATTATCGCGCGCGGCCATCGTCACGTCGCCTATCTGGGCGCGCGCCTTGATGAGCGCACCATCATGAAACAAAAAGGGTATGAGCAGGCGATGCGGGACGCGGGGCTGACGCCTTACAGCGTCATGGTGGAGCAATCGTCGTCTTATTCCACAGGCATTGAATTACTGCGCCAGGCGCGACGCGAATACCCGCAGCTCGACAGTATCTTTTGCACTAACGACGACCTCGCCATCGGCGCGGCGTTCGAGTGCCAGCGTATGGGGTTGCGCATTCCGCAGGATATGGCGATTGCCGGTTTTCACGGCCACGATATCGGGCAGGTGATGGAGCCGCGCCTCGCCAGCGTCCTGACGCCGCGCGAGCGGATGGGGCGTATCGGCGCCGAGCGTTTACTGGCGCGCATTCGCGGCGAAACGGTAACGCCGACGCTGCTGGATCTCGGTTTTACCCTGTCGCCGGGCGGATCGATTTGATCGCGCAAATTTGAAGTAGTTCACACTTATCCACTCTCAAAAGCTATGGTTATTGCTAATTAAGAATATGAGCCAGACAATGTTACCGATAACAGTTACCCGTAACAGTCTTGCCCGTAACGCTTTGTGTAATCTGTGCCACCAGGAGCCACGCGATGAGCACAACCAATAACGATCACCATATCTTTGTTCTGATGGGCGTTTCCGGCAGCGGCAAATCCGCCGTGGCCGCTGAAGTGGCGCACCGTCTGAACGCCGCCTTTCTGGATGGCGACTTCCTGCATCCGCGCCGCAACATCATGAAAATGGCGGCAGGCGACCCGCTAAACGATGACGATCGCAAGCCCTGGCTGCAGGCGCTCAACGACGCCGCTTTCGCCATGCAGCGCACCAATAAAGTTTCGCTGATTGTCTGCTCGGCGCTGAAAAAGCGCTATCGCGACATTCTGCGCGACGGCAACCCGAATCTCTCTTTTATCTACCTGAAAGGCGATTTCGACGTGATTGAAAGCCGCCTGCGCGCGCGTAAAGGCCACTTCTTCAAACCGCAGATGCTGGTGACCCAGTTTGAAGCGTTAGAAGAGCCGAAAAACGACGAAGGCGATGTGCTGATTGTCGATATCAACCAGACGCTGGATGAGGTGGTGGAGAGCACCATTGCGCTAATCAATCAAAAATAAAAGGCTATAAAAGTTGTGAATACATTAACCCTCGTGTTAACGGCTGTAGGGTCGGTTCTCCTTTTGCTGTTTTTGGTCATGAAGGCAAGGATGCATGCGTTTGTGGCGCTGATGGTGGTTTCAATCGGCGCCGGGCTTTTCTCCGGCATGCCGCTCGATAAAATCGCGGCGACAATGGAAAAGGGGATGGGCGGTACGCTCGGCTTTCTGGCTGTGGTGGTGGCGCTTGGCGCGATGTTCGGCAAAATCCTGCATGAAACCGGCGCGGTGGACCAGATAGCCCTGAAGATGTTGAAATCTTTCGGTCATAACCGGGCGCATTATGCCATTGGCCTTGCCGGGCTTATCTGCGCGCTACCGCTCTTCTTTGAAGTGGCGATTGTGCTGCTTATCAGCATCGCGTTCTCTATGGCGCGCCACACCGGCGCCAACCTCGTAAGACTGGTGATCCCGCTGTTCGCAGGCGTGGCCGCCGCCGCCGCCTTCCTGCTGCCGGGGCCCGCGCCGATGCTGCTCGCCTCCCAGATGCACGCCGATTTCGGCTGGATGATTTTGATTGGCCTGTGCGCCGCCGTTCCGGGCATGCTTATCGCCGGTCCGCTGTTCGGCAATTTTATTAGCCGCTATGTGGAGCTGCGTATTCCGGACGACATTAACGAGCCTGACTTTGGCGACAGCAAGCTGCCGTCGTTTGGCTTCAGCCTGTCGCTTATCCTGCTGCCGCTGGTGCTGGTGGGAATGAAAACCATCGCCGCCCGCTTTACGGAGCAGGGCTCCCGCCTGTATGAATGGCTGGAGTTTATCGGCCATCCGTTTACCGCGATTCTCGTCGCCTGCCTGGTGGCTATTTATGGCCTGGCGATGCGCCGCGGCATGCCGAAAGATAAAGTGATGGCGGTGTGCGGCCAGGCGCTGCAACCGGCGGGCATTATCTTGCTGGTGATCGGCGCAGGCGGCGTGTTTAAACAGGTGCTGGTCGACTCTGGCGTCGGCCCGGCGCTGGGCTCAGCCCTGACCGGCATGGGGCTTCCCATTGCCCTGACCTGTTTCGTGCTGGCGGCGGCGGTGCGCATTATTCAGGGTTCCGCCACCGTCGCCTGCCTGACGGCGGTAGGCCTGGTGATGCCGGTTATCGAAAATTTGCACTATTCCGGTGCGCAGCTTGCCGCGCTGTCCATTTGCATTGGTGGCGGCTCGATTGTGGTGAGCCACGTTAACGACGCCGGGTTCTGGCTCTTCGGCAAGTTTACCGGCGCGACGGAAGGGCAGACGCTAAAAACCTGGACGCTGATGGAAACCATCCTCGGCACCACCGGCGCCCTCGTCGGGGCGATAGCCTTTACGCTGCTCTCCTGAAAAAAAGGGCTTCCCGGCGGAAGCCCTTTTTCTTACCCCTTCATCCACGCCCTGATGCCGTCCAGGAACATCTGGGTGGCGAGCATCACCAGCACTAACCCCATTAACCGCTCCAGCGCATTCACCCCTTTTTCGCCAAGCAGCCTTAAGAAAAGCGAGGACTGCAACAGAATGACGAAGGTGCCGCCCCAGGCGAGCAGCAGCGCGATAACCAGGTGGCCCATCTGGTTTGGATATTGATGCGAAAGCAGCATCAGCGTGGCGAGCAGCGTCGGCCCCGCCACCAGCGGAATGGCAAGCGGCACAATGAAAGGCTCTTCCCCCGCCGGCAGCCCGGTGCTGCTGCCCTCGTGGCTTGGGAAGATCATTTTAATGGCGATTAAGAAAAGGATAATGCCGCCGGAAATCGAGACGGTTTCCGCCCGCAGATTAAGAAATGCCAGAATTTTTTCGCCCGCAAAGAGAAAGATGAGCATCAGCAGCAGCGCGATAAACAGCTCCCTGACCATAATGGCCCGCCGACGTTTAGGCTCGGTATGTTTCAGCACCGACATGAAAATCGGCAGGTTGCCCAAGGGATCCATAATCAGGATCAATAACACGGCGGCAGAGATGATTTCATTCATGAACTATTTTCCTGTATGCCATTGAGCAAGGCGTCTCAATAAGCGACTTTTCTAATGGTCACGCGATCATTGATTAATTTCACTTGCGACTTTAGCTGCATTTTGTAAGGTGAAGGAATGTCCCGGTGGGCTCACCGGACGCACAATACGCACACACCTCTGCAGGAATGACTCGCTATGAAAAATGTTGGTTTTATCGGCTGGCGCGGTATGGTCGGCTCCGTCCTCATGCAACGCATGGTTGAGGAGCGCGATTTCGACGCCATTCGCCCCGTCTTCTTCTCCACCTCCCAGCTTGGGCAGGCCGCGCCCGCGTTCGGCGGCAAGGCTGGTGGCACGCTCCAGGACGCTTATGACCTGGAAGCGCTGAAGGCGCTCGATATTATCGTTACCTGCCAGGGCGGCGATTATACCAACGAAATTTATCCAAAGCTTCGTGAAAGCGGCTGGCAGGGGTACTGGATTGACGCGGCTTCTTCGCTTCGCATGAAAGATGACGCCATCATTATTCTTGACCCGGTGAACCAGCACGTCATTACTGAAGGGCTGAATAAAGGCGTGAAAACCTTTGTTGGCGGCAACTGTACCGTCAGCCTGATGCTGATGTCGCTGGGCGGCCTCTTTGCCAACGATCTTATCGAGTGGGTCTCTGTCGCCACCTATCAGGCGGCTTCCGGCGGCGGCGCGCGCCACATGCGGGAATTGCTGACCCAGATGGGCCTGCTGCATAACTACGTTGCCGATGAACTGGCCAACCCGGCTTCCGCCATTCTGGATATCGAGCGCAAAGTCACGGCGCTTACCCGCAGCGGAGACCTGCCGGTGGATAACTTCGGCGTGCCGCTGGCGGGCGGTCTGATCCCCTGGATAGACAAACAGCTCGACAACGGCCAGAGCCGTGAAGAGTGGAAAGGCCAGGCGGAGACAAACAAAATTCTCAACACGGCGCACACCATTCCGGTAGACGGTCTTTGCGTACGCATCGGCGCGCTGCGCTGTCACAGCCAGGCCTTCACCCTTAAATTGAAAAAAGATGTTTCTATTGCAACGGTTGAAGAGATGCTCGCTGCGCATAATCCATGGGCGAAAGTGGTGCCGAACGACCGTGAAATTACCATGCGCGAACTGACGCCAGCCGCCGTCACCGGCACGCTGACGACGCCGGTAGGCCGCCTGCGCAAGCTCAACATGGGCCCGGAATACCTCTCGGCGTTCACAGTGGGCGACCAGCTCCTGTGGGGCGCAGCGGAGCCGCTACGGCGCATGCTGCGTCAGCTGGCTTAAACCTTGATATTAAGGGAGCGATTATCGCTCCCTTTTTTGTGTCTGTAAGCGAAGGATTAACGCTGATGATCACTATTTTTAGCAGGAGTAAAATTACGTGTTGGCTATGCTTAGGGTAAGGCGGAATTAACGCGCCAAACCTCAAGGTGGAACGGAGCAGAAAAGGGCCATTTATCTCTGCCCGTTCAGGTCAATAAAAAAGTGCCGCTACCGGACGCGAAGGCGTAAGGCTGGAGAGGGGCGGCACAAAAAAACAGGATGAATGCCATGTCTGATCGTGTAGATAGAGACGTGATTAATGCGCTTATCGCAGGCCACTTTGCGGATCCCTTTTCCGTACTCGGCATGCATAAAACCGAAGCTGGACTGGAAGTCCGCGCGCTCCTTCCCGATGCCACCGAAGTGTGGGTCATTGAACCAAAAACCGGACGCAAGGTAGGAAAACTTGAATGCCTTGATTCCCGAGGTTTTTTTAGCGGCGTTCTGCCGCGACGCAAAAATTTTTTCCGCTATCAACTGGCGGTTATCTGGCACGGGCAACAGAATCTGATCGATGACCCTTACCGTTTCGGACCGCTGCTGCAGGACCTGGACGTCTGGCTGCTTTCTGAGGGCACCCACCTTCGCCCTTATGAAACGCTGGGCGCGCATGCGGAGACGATGGACGGCGTCACCGGCACGCGCTTTTCAGTATGGGCGCCTAACGCTCGCCGCGTTTCGGTCGTGGGGCAGTTTAACTACTGGGACGGCCGTCGCCACCCGATGCGTCTGCGTAAAGAGAGCGGCATCTGGGAGCTTTTCATTCCCGGCGCCCATAACGGCCAGCTTTATAAATTCGAGCTAATCGATGCCGAAGGAAACCTGCGCATTAAAGCGGACCCGTATGCGTTTGAAGCGCAAATGCGCCCGGAGACCGCCTCGCTGATTTGCGGTCTGCCGGAAAAGACGCCGATTACTCCGGCGCGCCAGAAGGCGAATCAGTTTGACGCGCCCATCTCCATTTATGAGGTTCATCTGGGTTCATGGCGCCGTCACCCGGAAAGCAACTTCTGGTTGAGCTATCGCGAGCTGGCGGAGCAACTGGTGCCTTACGTTAAAGGCATGGGCTTTACCCACATTGAACTGCTGCCGATTAACGAGCACCCCTTTGACGGCAGCTGGGGCTATCAGCCCACCGGCCTGTATGCCCCGACCCGCCGCTTCGGCACGCGTGACGACTTTAAATACTTTATTAACGCCGCGCATGCCGCCGGCCTGAACGTGATCCTTGACTGGGTGCCCGGACACTTTCCTTCAGACGATTTCGCCCTCGCCAAATTCGACGGCACTGAGCTGTATGAGCACAGCGACCCGCGTGAAGGCTATCACCAGGACTGGAACACGCTTATCTACAACTATGGTCGGCGTGAAGTGAGCAACTTCCTGGTGGGCAACGCCCTTTACTGGATTGAGCGCTTCGGCATTGACGCGCTGCGCGTGGATGCGGTGGCCTCAATGGTTTATCGCGACTACAGCCGCGCGCCGGGCGAGTGGATCCCGAACGAGCACGGCGGGCGTGAAAACCTTGAAGCGATTGAATTCCTGCGCAACACCAACCGCATCATTGGCGAACAGGTCTCCGGCGCCGTCTCGATGGCGGAAGAGTCGACTGATTTCGGCGGCGTGACCCGTCCGCCGTCAACAGGCGGCCTCGGCTTCTGGTACAAGTGGAATATGGGCTGGATGCACGACAGCCTGAATTACATGAAGCTCGATCCTATTCACCGCCAGTACCATCACGACCAGATGTCTTTCGGCATGGTCTACAACTACTCGGAAAACTTCGTGTTGCCGCTGTCGCACGATGAAGTGGTGCATGGCAAAAAATCGATTCTGGATCGCATGCCGGGCGACGCCTGGCAGAAGTTCGCTAACCTGCGCGCTTACTACGCCTGGATGTGGGCCTTCCCGGGCAAAAAACTGCTGTTTATGGGTAACGAATTCGCCCAGGGGCGTGAATGGAACCACGACAGCAGCCTGGACTGGCACCTGCTGGAGGGGGGCGACAACTGGCACCACGGCGTACAGCGTCTGGTGCGCGACCTGAACTTCGCTTATCGCCACCATAAGGCGCTGCACGAGCTGGACTACGACCCGTATGGCTTTGAATGGCTGGTGGTGGAAGACCGCGCGAACTCCGTATTTGTTTTCGTCCGCCGCGACAGGCAGGGCAATGAAATTATTGTTGCCAGCAACTTTACGCCGGTAGTGCGCCACAATTACCGCTTCGGCATTAACCAGCCTGGCCGCTGGCGCGAAGAGGTCAATACCGACTCCATTCACTATCATGGCAGCAACGCCGGTAATGGCGGGGCGGTGGAGAGCGAGGCGATTCCAAGCCATGGTCATGATCATTCCCTTTCCCTGACGCTGCCGCCGCTGGCCACCATCTGGCTGGTACGGGAGGGTGAATGACGCAGTTGCAGGAGGGGCAACCCGCGCCGCCTGGCGCGCACTATGACGGTCATGGCATTAATTTCACCCTCTTTTCCGCTCACGCGGAAAAGGTGGAGCTGTGTGTTTTCGACGACGACGGCAACGAGCAGCGTTATGCGCTGCCTGGACGCAGCGGCGACATCTGGCATGGCTATCTGCCGAAGGCCAGGCCCGGCGTGCGCTACGGTTATCGCGTGCACGGTCCCTGGGATCCGCGCAACGGGCATCGCTTCAACCCGGCCAAGCTGTTGCTGGACCCCTGCGCGCGGGTAGTGGTTGGACGTACCGCCGACGAGCCGCGCCTGCACGGCGGCCATGATGAACCCGATCTTCGCGATAATGTTGATGTCATGCCGAAAGCGGTCGTCATGCAGGATCGTTACGACTGGGAGGACGATGAGCCGCCGGGTACTCCCTGGTGCAGCACAGTCGTTTATGAAGCGCATGTGCGCGGCCTGACACTGCGCCATCCGGATATTCCGGAGGAGATTCGCGGCACCTATGCGGCGCTCGCGCATCCCGTCATGCTCGACTACTTTAAACGGCTGGGCATTACGGCGCTGGAGTTGCTGCCTGTTCAGCACTACGCCAGCGAAATGCGTCTGCATCGGCTCGGCCTGACGAACTACTGGGGTTATAACCCGCTGGCGCTCTGGAGCGTTGAGCCGCGTTACGCCGTCAACCAGAACCCTTTCGGCGCGCTGGATGAGTTTCGCGACGCCGTGAAAGCGCTGCACAAAGCGGGTATCGAAGTCATTCTCGATATTGTATTGAATCACAGCGCGGAGGCGGACCTCGACGGGCCGACCTTCTCTCTGCGCGGAATCGATAACCGTAGCTATTATTGGTTAAGGAGCGACGGCGATTATGAGAACTGGACCGGCTGCGGCAACACCCTCAACCTCAGCAATCCAGGGGTGGTCGACTATGTGATGGGGTGCCTGAAGTTCTGGGTCGAAGAGTGCCACGTCGACGGTTTCCGCTTCGATCTCGCGACGGTGATGGGGCGCACGCCCGAGTTTCGCCCCGACGCGCCGCTGCTGGAAGCGATTAAAAACGATCCGCACCTCTCCCGCGTCAAGCTTATCGCCGAAGCGTGGGATGTCGGGCCGAACGGCTATCAGGTAGGCGCCTTTCCGGCCTCTTTCATGGAGTGGAACGACCGCTTTCGCGACGCCATGCGCTGCTTCTGGCTGCATGACGCGCTGACTCTTGGCGATTTCGCTGAAAGCTTCGCGGGCTCCAGCGCGATCTTTCGCCGCAACGATCGTCCTGCCTGCGCTTCCGTTAACTTCATTACGGCGCATGATGGTTTCACGCTGCGCGACTGTGTCAGCTTTAACCATAAGCACAACGAAGCCAACGGCGAAGATAACCGGGACGGCCATAACCATAACCATACTAACAACCATGGTTATGAGGGGCTGGGCGGTAATCTGGATACGATTGAACGGCGGCGGGTGAGCACTCACGCGCTGCTGCTTTCGCTTTTGCTGTCACGTGGCACGCCGATGCTGCTGGCCGGGGACGAACATGGCCATAGCCAGCATGGCAATAACAACGCCTACTGCCAGGATAACGAACTGACCTGGATGGACTGGGAGCAGGCGGATGAGGGATTAATTAATTTCACGGCGGCATTGATACATCTGAGAAAGAGTATCCCGGCGCTTACCTGCCAGGCATGGTGGGATGAGGATGACGGCAATGTTCGCTGGCTAAACAACGAGGCGCAGCCTCTGAGGACCGACGAGTGGCAAGGCGGAATTCGTCGCATGCAGATCCAGCTTTCCGATCGTTGGTTAATTACGATTAACGCCACCGCAGAAGTTGGCGACATCGTATTACCCGAAGGGGAATGGCGTGCTATCCCCCCATTTGCCGGAGAGGATAATCCGGTCGTAATGGCTGTATGGCATGGGCCCGCGCACGGTGTGTGCGTATTCCAGAAGTCATAAATAAGGAGTCAGTCATGGTAAGGTTTGAGAAGAACGATCCTCTGATGTTGGCAAGACAGCTGCCCTTAAAATCTGTCGCACTTATTCTGGCTGGCGGGCGTGGCACACGACTGAAAGACCTCACTACGACTCGCGCCAAACCTGCCGTTCACTTCGGCGGGAAATTCCGCATCATCGACTTTGCCCTATCCAACTGCATTAACTCGGGCATTCGACGTATCGGGGTTATTACCCAGTACCAGTCTCATACGCTGGTGCAGCACATTCAGCGCGGCTGGTCGTTTTTCAGCGAAGAGATGAACGAGTTCGTCGATTTGCTGCCCGCCCAGCAGCGCGTCCATGGGGAAAACTGGTATCGCGGTACGGCGGACGCTGTGACGCAAAACCTCGACATCATCCGCCGTTATAAAGCGGAATATGTCGTTATCCTCGCAGGGGACCATATCTACAAACAGGACTATTCGCGCATGCTTATCGACCACGTCGAAAAAGGCGCGCGCTGCACGGTAGCTTGTTTGCCGGTCCCCAAAGCGGAGGCGACGGCGTTCGGCGTCATGGCGGTGGATGAAAACGACAGGGTTATCGACTTCGTTGAGAAGCCGGCCAACCCGCCTACCATGCCTGGCGACGACACGAAATCGCTCGCCAGCATGGGGATTTATATCTTTGATGCCGACTATCTCTACGAGTTGCTGGAAGAAGACGACAAGGATGAGAAATCCAGCCACGATTTCGGTAAAGACATTATTCCGAAAGTGACCCGCTCGGGCGAAGCGTTCGCCCATCCGTTCCCGCTCTCCTGCGTGCAGTCTGACCCGGACGCCGAGCCGTACTGGCGCGACGTAGGGACGCTCGAAGCTTACTGGAAAGCGAACCTCGACCTGGCCTCGGTCACGCCGGAACTGGATATGTACGACCACAACTGGCCGATTCGCACCCATATGGAATCGTTGCCGCCAGCGAAATTCGTGCAGGACCGCTCCGGCAGTCACGGCATGACGCTCAACTCGCTCGTCTCCGGCGGCTGCATTATTTCCGGCTCCGTTGTCGTGCAATCCGTGCTTTTCCCCAGAGTGCGCATAAACTCATTCTGTAACATCGACTCGGCGGTGCTGTTGCCCGATGTCTGGGTAGGCCGCTCCTGTCGCCTGCGTCGCTGTGTTATCGACCGGGCCTGTGTTATCCCTGAAGGCATGGTGATAGGTGAAAACGCTGAGGAAGACGCTCGCCGTTTCTACCGTTCCGAAGAGGGAATTGTGTTAGTGACGCGCGAAATGCTGGCCCGTTTAGCGGGTTGATTCGCGCAGGGAGGTAAACCGCGCGCGGAAGGCTCCGCGCGTTGTGTTTTTCACGTTCGGCGCGCTGTTCGCGCTGAATCTTTGAACGGGAGCGATAATGCAGGTCTTACATGTATGTTCTGAAATATTCCCTCTGCTGAAAACCGGCGGACTGGCAGACGTTATCGGCGCATTACCTGCTGCGCAAATTGCCGGAGGGGTGGATACTCGTGTGCTGTTGCCCGCGTTTCCTGATATTCGTCGCGGCATTACCGATGCCCGGATTGTGGCGCGCAGGGAGACCTTCGCGGGTGAAATCACGCTTTTGTATGGACACTTTAACGGGGTTGGCATTTACCTTATTGACGCCCCGCACTTATACGATCGTCCCGGAAGCCCGTATCACGATACCAACCTTTACGCCTATACCGACAACGTGATTCGCTTCGCGCTGCTGGGTTGGGTGGGCAGCGAAATGGCCTGCGGGCTGGATCCTTACTGGCATCCTGACGTGGTGCACGCGCACGACTGGCATGCGGGGCTGGTGCCTGCTTATCTGGAGCTGCGCGGTCGTCCGGCGAAATCAGTCTTCACCGTACATAACCTGGCCTACCAGGGGATGTTCTTCGCGCAACACATGGATGACATTCAACTGCCGTGGTCTTTCTATGATGTGGAGGGGCTGGAGTTCAACGGCCAAATCTCCTTCCTGAAAGCGGGGCTATACTATGCAGACCATATCACAGCGGTAAGCCCGACCTACGCGCGTGAAATTACTGAGCCGCAGTACGCTTACGGGCTGGAGGGGCTGTTACGCCAGCGCCACCGCGAAGGCCGGCTTTCCGGCATTCTCAACGGCGTGGATGAGAACATCTGGGACCCGGCGCACGATCTCCTGCTCGCCTCGCGCTATACCCGCGATACGCTGGAGGAGAAGGCGGAAAACAAACGCCAGTTGCAGATTGCGATGGGCCTGAAGGTTAACGATAAAGTGCCGCTGTTCGCCGTGGTGAGCCGTCTTACCAGCCAGAAAGGGCTGGATCTGGTGCTCGAGGCGCTGCCGGGGCTGCTGGAGCAGGGCGGTCAGCTGGCGCTGCTCGGCGCGGGCGACCCGGTGCTCCAGGAAGGCTTTCTCGCCGCCGCCGCGGAACATCCGGGGCAGGTGGGCGTGCAAATCGGCTATCACGAAGCGTTTTCACACCGCATCATGGGCGGCGCGGACGTCATTCTGGTGCCGAGTCGTTTCGAACCGTGCGGTCTTACACAACTTTATGGCCTGAAATATGGAACACTGCCGCTTGTGCGGCGCACGGGGGGCCTTGCGGATACCGTTTCCGACAGCTCGCTGGAGAACTTAGCAGACGGAATTGCCAGTGGATTCGTCTTTGAGGACAGTAATGCCTGGTCGCTTTTGCGGGCGATTCGGCGTGCTTTCGTGTTGTGGTCCCGCCCTTCGCTCTGGCGTTTTGTTCAGCGTCAGGCGATGGGCATGGATTTTAGCTGGCAGGTCGCCGCGCAGTCTTATCGCGATCTCTATCAACGCTTGTTGTAACCATCCAGGAATCACGTAAATGAATGCACCGTTTAGCTATGCGTCACCTACGCTGAGCGTCGAGGCGCTAAAACATTCCATTGCCTATAAGCTGATGTTCACCATAGGCAAAGACCCGGCCATCGCCAATAAACACGAGTGGCTGAACGCCACGCTGTTCGCGGTGCGTGACCGCATGGTTGAACGCTGGCTGCGCTCTTACCGGGCGCAGCTGTCGCAGGAAGTGCGCCAGGTTTACTATCTATCGATGGAGTTCCTGATTGGCCGCACCTTGTCTAACTCGCTGCTTTCGCTCGGTATTTATGAAGATGTGAAAAACGCGCTGGAGGAGATGGGGCTGGATCTGGAAGAGTTGATCGACGAAGAGAACGACCCCGGGCTTGGCAACGGCGGCCTGGGACGTCTCGCCGCCTGCTTCCTTGACTCGCTCGCCACGCTCGGCCTGCCGGGTCGCGGCTACGGCATTCGCTACGATTACGGCATGTTCAAGCAGAACATCGTCGACGGCCAGCAAAAAGAGTCGCCGGACTACTGGCTCGAATATGGCAACCCATGGGAGTTTGAGCGCCACAATACGCGCTACAAAGTGCGTTTCGGCGGGCGTATCCAGCAGGAGGGCAAACGCACCCGCTGGGTCGAGACCGAAGAAATTCTCGCCGTCGCTTATGACCAGATTATTCCCGGTTACGACACCGACGCCACCAACACGCTGCGCTTGTGGAGCGCCCAGGCGAGTAGCGAAATCAACCTCGGTAAATTCAACCAGGGGGATTACTTCGCGGCGGTGGAAGATAAAAACCACTCGGAAAACGTATCGCGCGTTCTCTACCCGGATGATTCGACCTATTCGGGGCGTGAGTTGCGCCTGCGTCAGGAGTACTTCCTGGTGTCGGCCACAATTCAGGACATCCTGAGCCGTCACTATCAGCTGCATAAAACCTACGCCAACCTGGCGCAGAAAGTCGCTATTCACCTGAATGACACGCACCCGGTGCTCTCCATTCCGGAGCTCATGCGGGTGCTGATTGACGAGCATAAGTTCGGCTGGGACGAGGCGTTCGAGACGACCTGCCAGGTTTTCTCTTACACCAACCATACGCTGATGAGCGAAGCGCTGGAGACGTGGCCGGTGGATATGCTGGGTAAAATCCTGCCGCGCCATCTGCAGATTATTTTCGAAATTAACGACTACTTCCTGAAAACCCTTCAGGAGCAGTACCCCACCGATACCGGCCTGCTGAGTCGTGTCTCGATCATCGACGAATCGGGCGGTCGCCGCGTGCGCATGGCGTGGCTTGCGGTAGTGGTGAGCCATAAAGTGAACGGCGTATCTGAGCTGCACTCCAATCTGATGGTGCAGTCGCTGTTCGCCGACTTCGCGAAAATCTTCCCGATGCGCTTTACCAACGTCACCAACGGCGTGACGCCGCGCCGCTGGCTGGCGCTGGCCAACCCGTCGCTTTCGGAAGTGCTGGATAAAAACATCGGCCGCACCTGGCGCACCGATCTCAGCCAGCTAAGCGAGCTTGAGCAGCATATTGACTATCCGTCGGTGAACCAGCAGGTGCGCAACGCCAAGCTTGCCAACAAGCGCCGGCTCGCCGTCTGGGTAGCGCAGCAGCTCAACGTGGTGGTAAACCCGAAAGCGCTGTTTGACGTGCAGATCAAACGCATCCACGAATATAAGCGTCAGCTGATGAACGTGCTGCACGTTATCACTCGCTACAACCGCATCAAAGCGGACCCGGAAGCTGACTGGGTGCCGCGCGTGAACATCTTCGCCGGGAAAGCGGCGTCGGCCTATTACATGGCCAAGCACATCATTCACCTGATTAACGACGTGGCGCAGGTCATCAACAACGACCCGCAGGTGAAAGACAAGCTGAAGGTGGTCTTTATCCCTAACTACAGCGTCAGTCTTGCGCAGCTTATCATTCCGGCGGCGGATCTCTCTGAGCAGATCTCGCTTGCCGGGACGGAGGCGTCCGGCACCAGCAACATGAAATTCGCCCTTAACGGCGCGCTGACCATCGGCACGCTGGATGGCGCGAATGTTGAGATGCTGGAGCATGTTGGTCCCGAAAATATCTTTATCTTCGGTAATACCGCCGATGAGGTGGAAGCGCTGCGTCGGCAGGGCTATAACCCGCGCGACTACTACGATAAAGATGAAGAGCTGCGCCAGGTGCTGACGCAGATTGGCACCGGCGTCTTCAGCCCTAACGATCCGGGCCGCTACCGCGACCTGGTGGATTCGCTAATTAACTTTGGCGACCACTATCAGGTGCTGGCGGATTACCGCAGCTATGTAGACTGCCAGGATAAAGTGGATGAGCTTTACAACCAGCAGGAAGAGTGGACCACGCGGGCGATGCATAATATCGCCAACATGGGTTACTTCTCCTCTGACCGGACCATTCAGGAATATGCCGATAACATCTGGAATATTAAGCCGGTGCGCCTGTAACCGCTGAGGACGTAAAAAAGCCAGAGCATTCGCTCTGGCTTTTTTTATGCCTCCAGCGGAGAGGGTGGCAGGTCGCAGCGTCCGCTCTGCGTCGCGATACAGTCGCGACCCGCGTGCTTCGCCTGATAAAGCGCCTCGTCGGCCATATTCTTCAGCGTGGCGACACTGGCTGATTCGCCGGCTACGGTGCCCACGCCCGCGCTTATGGTCAGGAATTTTGTCGCAAGCTGTGTCGCCGGATGCGGCAGCGCCGCGTTGCGAACCGCCATCACTGCACGCAGCGCAACCTGTTCCGCCGCATATTCGCTGGCGCCAGGCAGAATAATGGCGAACTCCTCGCCGCCGTAGCGGGAAACCCGGTCGGTATTGCGCAGCGGCAGATAACGCAGGATTTCGCCTACCGCCGCGAGGCACTGATCGCCCGCCACATGGCCTAAGGTATCGTTATAAGCCTTAAAGAAGTCGATATCGCACAGGATGAGCGAAACCGGCACGCCGGTTTTCGTCGAGCGCGCTACGCACTGCTCAAGATAGATATCGAACTGACGCCGGTTGCCAAGGCCGGTTAAGCCATCCACCAGCGCCAGGTCCTGCAAAATATGGTTGGAGCGGGTCAGTTCGTCACGCAGCACGATAAGCTCGCGCTGATAGCGCAGACTGGCGCGGATTTGGCGCAGCACCAGAATGCCGAACACAAACACCGCGCACAGCAGGACGCCGTTGAGCGCCAGCACCGGCAGGTTATTGCGCCACCACACCGCCCGCAGCGAGCTGCGGTCATAGCCTGCGGAGACGACCAGCGGATAGCGCGCCAGGCTCGCATAGCCAAAAATGCGCGTTACGCCGTCCAGCGCCGAACGCCAGGTGCCGCCGCCTACCGGGCTGATTTTGAGCATGCGGGTGAAAAGCGGGCTGGAGGCCAGCGTCTTATTGATAAACGCGTCGGAGAAAGGGCGGACGTAAAGCACGGTGCTGTCGGCAAGCGTCAGGCCCAGCGTGTCGGTGGGGCCCATTTCGTAGTAACCATAAAACTGACGGAAATAATCCACGCGGATAGTGGCCAGCGCCACGCCGCGAAAGCGTCCCTCATTATTATTAAGCCGCACGGAAACGGGAATCACCAGATCGCCCGTTGAGCGGCTGCGGATAACCCGACCGATATGCAGCCTGTCGTCATTATGCTGGCTATGCCAGGTGAAATAATCCCTGTCGGCGTTATTCGCCTGCGCCGGAACATAGCTGCTGGAGGTGGCGAGCCAGTCGCCTTGCGTATCGTAGACAAAAAGGCCGTGCAACTGCGGAAGCTGCCGCTGCTGCTGGGCGAGCAGGCCGCGGATGCCGCGCCAGGCGGCCGGGTTAGCAAAAATGTCATCCGCCCGGCGCGACATTTCATCCAGCGTTAACTGCACCTGCAAAAAGGTATCTTCCGCCTGACGCGCCAGCGAAATCGACTGGTTTCGCGCCTGACGCTCCGTCTCTTCAACATTGTGTTGCCAGGACTGCCAGAGCGACCAGCCGCTGATAACCGTCACCGCGAGCGTTATCAGCAGCAGGAAAGTCAGCATCACCGTATCCGGCGCGCGTATAGTCTTCGACCGCAAAATCTTCTCCCTCTCTTTAAGCGGGAAAGTATAAGCGCAGGGACGATGTTTTATACCTAACCGTTACGGTAAGCATGAACCACACCAGAAAATCCGGCGTCCGGGCGGGGTGCCCGAACGCGCTTTTCGGATAAACCTCAGGAGGCGAGAGAGAGGGCGACGCGGCCTTTCGATTGATGCGCTTCAAGCCACTGCGCCACGCGGGATTGCTCTTCCGCGTTCAGCCACATACCAAGCTTGGTGCGACGCCACAGCGCGTCGTCCAGGCGGCGCACCCATTCGTGTTCGACCAGATAACGCAGTTCGGCCTCATACAGCTCATGGCCGAAATGCTCGCCCAGCGCGCTGATGTCGGTTGCACCATTAAGAATAAGCTCGCTGTTGCTGCCGTAGGTGCGCGCAAAGCGACGGGCCAGCGACTCGCTGATAAACCCGTAGCGGCGGCGCAACTGCGCGGCATAAGCGTCGCGATCGCCGTTGATCTCGCCGCCCGGCAGTACGCCGTTTTTCGTCCAGGCTTCGCCCATCGTCGGGTACCAGGGTTTCAGTTTTTCCAGCGCATGCTCGGCAAGTTTACGGTACGTAGTCAGCTTGCCGCCAAACACAGAAAGCAGGGGCGCTTTGCCGTTTTCGTCGCGGATATCCAGCGTGTAATCGCGAGTGATAGCCTGCGGCGAATCTGACTCGTCGTCGCAAAGCGGACGCACCCCGGAATAGGTCCAGACCACGTCGTCGCGGCCCAGCTGCTTTTTAAAGTGCGCGTTATAGACCTTCAGCAGGTAGCTGATTTCGCTTTCATCGATGGCCACCTGTTTGGGGTCGCCTTTGTACTCCACGTCGGTGGTGCCGATGATAGAAAACTCATCCATCCATGGGATAACGAAGACGATACGCTTATCTTCGTTTTGCAGGATGTAAGCCTGCTTCTGGGTATGGACGCGCGGCACCACGATGTGGCTGCCTTTGATAAGCCGGATGCCGTAAGGGGAAGGCAGCTCCAGGCCGTTGTCGAAGAAGCTTTTCACCCACGGCCCGGTGGCGTTCACCAGTCCCCGGGCGCGCCAGGTAAAGGTTTCGCCGGTATCAACATCTTCGCCCTGCACGATCCACTCGCCGTTTTCACGCTTCGCGGAAGTGGCGCGAGTGCGAGTTAATACCTCGCCGCCTTTTTTCTGCACCATCTGCGCGTTCGCCAGCACCATGCGCGCATCGTCCACCCAGCAGTCAGAATATTCGAATCCGCGCGTTATCTCAGGCTTGAGGACCGAATCCGCGCCAAAACGCAAACCGGTAGAGCCAGGCAGGCTGGTGCGCTTGCCCAGATGATCATACATAAACAGGCCAACGCGGATCATCCACGCCGGGCGCAGGTGAGGGCGGTGCGGCAGGCGAAAGCGCATCGGGAAAGCGATGTGCGGGGCCATTTTCAGCAATACTTCACGCTCGGCGAGCGCTTCGCTCACCAGGCGGAACTCGTAGTGCTCAAGGTAGCGCAAGCCGCCGTGAATAAGTTTAGAGCTGGCGGAGGAGGTGGCGCAGGCGAGATCCTGCGCTTCCAGCATCAGTACGGAAAGCCCGCGCCCGGCGGCGTCTGCCGCGATACCGGCACCGTTGATGCCCCCACCTATCACAATCAGATCTTTGGTTTCCATACTGCCCTCATTCACTTTCGTTAAAGCTCAAAAATGTTCGATATCGCTCATAATAGCAAACAAACGCGCTTTTGGTAACAGTAAAAAAACAATTCAATGTGATATGAATAACAATATGGCGTCCTGATAGGGTTCCCACGTAAACTTAAGGCCAAGAGCCTTTGTCCTGTACCAACGATGAGAAGCACCATGGATCAATTTGAATGTATTAATGTGGAAGAAGCGCACCAGAGACTTCACCAGGGCAGCGCGGTTCTGGTCGATATCCGCGATCCGCAGAGTTATGAGCTGGGCCATACGCCGGGCGCGTTCCACCTGACCAACGCCACGCTGGTTAACTTTATGCAGAACACCGATTTTGATACGCCGGTAATGGTGATGTGCTATCACGGCAACAGCAGCAAAGGCGCGGCGCAATATCTCCTGCAACAGGGATATGACCAGGTCTACAGCGTGGACGGCGGTTTCGACGCCTGGCACCGTCATTTTCCGGCGGAAGTGGCGCGCGGCGAGGAGTAATTGTCGGTAGCGGCCCTTTTACCCGGTATACTCATCGCATTTTCCGCTAACGAAAGAGCAGGCGATGTTAATTACCTCTTTTGCTAATCCGCGCATGGCGCAGGCGTTTGTCGATTACATGGCAACGCAGGGCGTCACGCTGACCATTAAGCCGCAGCAGGAGTATGAAGTCTGGCTTGCCGATGAGAGCCAGGCGGAACGGGTGCAGGCTGAACTGGCGCGCTTTCAGCAAAATCCCTATGACCCGCGCTATCTGGCCGCCAGCTGGCAGACCGGGCAGGCGGGCAGCCATTTGCAGTATCGACGCTTTCCTTTTTTCGCCACCGTGCGCCAGAACGCCGGACCGCTCACGCTGCTGGTGATGGCGGCGTGCATCGTGGTCTATCTGCTGATGCAGGCGGTCGGCGACCAGATAATAATGGTGTGGCTGGCATGGCCGTTCGACCCTTCGCTGAAATTCGAGGCGTGGCGTTATTTCAGCCACGCTTTGCTGCACTTCTCCATACTGCATATCACTTTCAACCTGTTATGGTGGTGGTATCTGGGCGGCCCGGTGGAAAAGCGCCTCGGCAGCGGCAAGCTGCTGACGCTGTTTCTTATCGCTGCGCTGTTAAGCGGTTTTATCCAGCATTACTATAGCGGCGCGTGGTTTGGCGGCCTTTCCGGCGTGGTTTACGCGCTGATGGGCTATGTCTGGCTGCGCGGCGAGCGCGATCCGCAAAGCGGGCTGCATATGCCGCGCGGGCTGCTCGCTTTCGCCCTTATCTGGCTGATTGCGGGCTGGTTTGATCTCTTTGGCCTTTCTGTCGCCAACGCGGCGCATGTCACCGGGTTGCTGGTTGGGCTGGCGATGGCGCTGACGGATACCTTTCATGCGCGAAAACGAACATAAGATCCGGGGATACTTCAGGAGAAGAGTGTGAAGCAAACACAACGTCATGACGCGATTATCGAACTGGTAAAAAAGCAGGGCTATGTCAGCACGGAAGAGCTGGTCGAGCAGTTTGCGGTTAGCCCGCAGACTATTCGCCGCGACTTAAACGATCTGGCCGATCAGAACATGATCCTGCGCCATCACGGCGGCGCCGCCTTGCCTTCCAGTTCGGTTAATACCCCCTGGCACGATCGTAAAGCGACGCAGACGGCGGAAAAAGAGCGTATCGCCCGGCGCGTGGCAAGCCAGATCCCCAATGGCGCCACCCTGTTTATCGATATCGGCACGACGCCGGAAGCGGTGGCTCACGCGCTGCTTGATCACAACAATTTGCGTATCGTGACGAATAACCTGAACGTGGCGAACACGCTGATGGTGAAAGAGGACTTCCGTATTATCCTCGCGGGCGGCGAACTGCGCAGCCGCGACGGCGGCATTATCGGCGAAGCGACGCTCGATTTTATCTCTCAGTTCCGTCTCGACTTCGGCATTCTCGGCATCAGCGGCATCGACAGCGATGGCTCGCTGCTGGAGTTCGACTACCACGAAGTGCGCACCAAGCGCGCCATTATCGAAAACTCCCGCCACGTGATGCTGGTGGTGGACCATTCCAAGTTCGGCCGTAACGCGATGGTTAACCTCGGTAGCATCAATCTGGTAGACGCGGTGTATACGGATGTCATGCCGCCAGCAGGCGTGATGAAGGTGATTAGCGAGAATAATGTGCAGCTGGAGCTGTGCTGAGAATGGGGTAACGGCGGGCGGCGCTCTGGTAAATCAGGCATGAACGATTACGTTCGCCAGAGCGCTGACTGACTAATTCGCTATGCAGCGGGGATACCGTTAAACCCCATATCCCATCATCTTCAGTAGCTGCTGGGCATGCTGTACGGCATCCTGGCGGTGCGCTACGCCGAGTTTCTGGTACAGGTTGCGAATGTGTGTCTTGATGGTGGTCGCCGCCACTTCAAGCTCGCCGGCTATTTGATCGTTGCTGTAACCGGAATAAATCAGCCCCAGCACCTGCCATTCGCGCTGAGTAAGCGGGCTGGTGCGGATAAGCTCCGGCACCTCCGGGTGCGTCAGCAGACGGTTAACAAAGCTCTCGTCGAAGTGGGCGAATTTATGGCGATGATGCTGGTTAATTTCACGCAAAATGCGCTGCGCGCGGTGCTGCTCCAGCTCTGGCAGCGTATTGAGCTGAATGAGCTGGCGAAGTTGCTGCGCCATCGCTTCGCCCTCAATCACAAAGTGGCTGATGAAGCCGGTGCGGTTGGCGAGCGTCAACGCTTCCATCAGCACCCGTTGGGCGTCGCTCTTGCGTCCTGCCTGCCAGTAGAGCTGGTTAAGCAGCAGCAGGTTGCGGTTGATGTCGCTCATCAGCCGCAGGCCGCGGGCGTTTTCGTTCAGCTCTTCCAGCACCATCTCCGCCGGGTCGTAATCGCCAAGCAGGATCTGCACCCGGGCGATGTTGCGCCACTGGCTTTGCAGAAAATGATTATTAGCGAAAGCGGGTTTCGGCGTCTGACGCAGCCAGTTGGCGGCCGATTTTTTATCCCCCGTCATCTGCCAGTAAATGACGCGAACCTTATCGGCGTTCGACACCCAGTCTGTGTGATAAGGGCCATTGCCAAGCAAGTTTTCCAGACGATTCAGGTGGCTGCGAGCGTTATCGAGATCCCCGCGCGCCAGCGAACACTGCACAAGCAGCGCCAGACACTGAAGCTGCTGCTGCGGCTGATAGCTCGACAGCACGTCCATGCCCATGCGCGCCGACGCTTCGGCTTCATCAAGGCGCGACCAGGCCCACAGCAACTGCGCGCGAATGCGCAGTAAAAATTCATGCAGCGGCAATTGCTCAAGGTGCTGCTCGCGGATAAGCGTGAAGGCTTTATCCTGGGTCTCCCAGGCGGCCTGCAAAAAGCCCTGGGCGAAAAGAATTTCGCTTTGCTGAATAAGACTCCAGAGCGCGTAATGCCAGACGTCGTGTCGGCGCGCCATCTGCTCCGTTTGCTGCATCGTCGAGAGCGATCTCGTGAGTTCGCCTTTGCAGTGCAGCACTTCGCCGTGCACCGAGGTCGCCACAATGCGGCTGTAAAAACTCGCCAGCGGCAAGGTGTCGAGCGCGATCATCGCCAGCCGCTCCGCCTCTTCCGGGTCGCCGTCGTTAATGGCGACCTGCGCGCGCAGGGCGTTGAATTCGCCATGCAGCGTTTCGTCCATCGCCTCCTGCATCTCCTGCTCGGCGCGCGCCAGCAACGTATTCACTTCGCTATAACGGTGCTGGCTTTGCATCAGCCAGGCCTGCAACAGCACCAGTTTAGGATTAGCAAGCAGGCTCTCCCACGGCAGCGCCTTGAGCGACTCTTCAAGCAGCGCCAGCTCGCTGTGGTTAAACAGACCCCACGCATGATTAAGCAGAATATCGCGCAACATACGGGAATCGCCCGCCGCCAGCGCGTGGTGAATCGCCTCGCTCGGGAAGCCTTGCGCCATCCAGCTTTCCGCTGCCGCGCGGTGAATATCCGGCAGCTCTGTTGCCAGTTCCCACTGGCAACGCTGGCGCAAAAAGCCGCCAAACAGCGGGTGATAGCTAAACCATTCGCCCGAGTCGTCCATGCGCTGCAAAAACAATCCCTGGCGTTCAATCTCTTCCAGCCGCATCTGGCCGTTTTCTTCACCCGTTACGCGCACGATCAGCGCGTCGTTCATCGAACGCAGCAGCGAGCTTTTCAGCAGGAACTGGCGCGTGCTGTCGTCTACGTTATCGAGCACCTCATCCACCAGATAATCGGAGAGATGGGAGGCGTTAATGCCCGCCAGGCGACGCGCGGAATGATGCGCGGAACTGGCGCTCTGACGCGCCGACAGGGCGATAAGCTGCAGGGCGGTGGCCCAGCCTGCCACATCGTCGCACAGGCGACTGCTTTCAGCAGGCTCGATAGGGGAGTTAAGGCGGCAGTCGAAAAATTGTTTCGCCTCCTGGTGCGTAAAAGCGAGCTGCTGACTGCCAATTTCCAGCAGCTGGTCACGTACGCGCAGATTAGCGATGCCAAGCTGCGGCAGATTGCGTGAGAGCACCACCAGCGTCAGGTTTTCCGGCTGATGACGCAGGAAAAAGCGCATCGCTTCATGAATAACCGGGTTAGAAATGAGGTGGTAGTCGTCTATCACCAGATAGAGCGGACGCTCCCACTGCGCAAGCTCAATAAAGAGTTGCGAGAAAAGCGATGAGAGGCTGGCGTACTGGCGCTTTTGCGCCATCACCTCGCTGCTGACACAGTGTCCGCCCGTCGCCTGTTGCACGGCGGCAATAAGATAGCTGGCAAAACGTTCCTGCTGATTATCGCCTTCGTCAAGCGAGTACCAGCCCAGCTCGTTTTTACCTGCGGCCCACTGGGAGACCAGCGTTGTTTTACCGTATCCGGCCGGGCTGGTAATCAGTGCCAGACGATAATTGTTGGCGCCGGATAATTTAGCCAGCAGACGGTCGCGTACTACGGTGTGCTCCAGACGAACCGGGCGACTTAATTTAGACGGTATCAACATAATCGGTCACTTCACTGTGCAGGAATCAGGAGGAATGGAGAATTTTTTTGTGCCTCGTAATTAATGCTGATTATAAGGTCGTTCAGAACGGGAATTATTGCAAGTTATGTCCGGTTTCTGAGAGCTTAAAGTTGCTCTCTGTCACACTTCTATTTATTAGTTCAATAAATTTCACCCGATAGTAGCAAAGCGCCGTCTGGTGCGGCCTGGCGCGCAATGTTGGCCGTTACAGGCAAAGGGGGAATAAAGACTTCGCGCCGCCAGATTACGGCTATTTGCGTATTTACTGATGCAAAAATAATCAATTCTCAGCGATCGGTAAATTTTGTTTACTTTATTTAAAACGGTGATTAATTATTTCTGTTCATTAATTGTTTTTCAAAACGTTATTTCATAAAAATAAAACGTAAACCTTTAGGTCCATTTTTTATCTTTTCCATCCACCACCAAAAACAAATAAGCGCAGGGCGCGTCAGTAAAGAAGAGCGCTATTTTTGGGTGTTTCCGAAGTGATGGTTTGCACGGTTTTTTGCCGCTCCAGGCGGCTTTAAGTGCCGCCGATCACAGTTTTCGCTACTCCCCGCTACTCCTCCCCGTCTAATACCTGGCAGGATGAGGAAGTTAGCCAGGGGGCGCGGCACACTATTATAAAAGATGTTTATTTTGCTACAGGATCCCGATTCCCTATGTCACAGCCTATTTTTAACGAAGAACAATTTCAGGCCGCCCTGACGCGCCAGTGGCAGCAGTTTGGTTTAACGTCTGCAAAAGAAATGACCACGCGCCAGTGGTGGCACGCGGTAAGCGGCGCGCTGGCGGAAATGCTCGCCGCTCAGCCTGCGGTAAACAACACCTCTGCTCAGCGCCACGTTAATTACATTTCCATGGAGTTCCTGATTGGCCGTCTGACCGGTAATAACCTCCTGAATCTTGGCTGGTATTCGCAGGTTGCAGGACTGCTTGAGGCCCATGATGTCAACCTGAGCGATTTGCTGGAAGAGGAGATCGATCCGGCGCTCGGCAACGGCGGGCTTGGCCGCCTCGCCGCCTGCTTTTTGGATTCGATGGCAACCGTTGGCCAGCCCGCCACCGGTTACGGCCTGAACTATCAGTACGGCCTGTTCCGCCAGTCTTTTGACGACGGCAAGCAGATGGAGGCGCCGGATGACTGGCATCGCGGCAGCTATCCGTGGTTTCGCCACAATGAACAACTGGACGTGCAGGTAGGCATCGGCGGCAAAGTGGTGAAGGAAGGCAAAACGTCGCGCTGGCAGCCTGGGTTTATCATTACCGGCCAGGCATGGGACTTGCCAGTGATAGGTTATCGCAACGGCGTGACGCAGCCGCTGCGCCTGTGGCAGGCCACGCACGCGCACCCGTTCGATCTCACGCGCTTTAACGACGGCGACTTCCTGAAGGCCGAGCAGCAGGGCATCGACGCCGATAAACTCACCAAGGTGCTCTATCCGAACGACAACCACCTGGCCGGTAAAAAGCTGCGCCTGATGCAGCAATATTTCCAGTGCGCTTGTTCGGTTGCGGATATCCTGCGTCGTCATCACCTGGCGGGGCGTAATCTGCACGATCTGGCGGACTATGAAGTTATCCAGCTTAACGATACCCACCCTACCATCGCGATTCCCGAACTGCTGCGCGTCCTTATTGATGAGCACCAGTTGAGTTGGGATGAAGCCTGGGCTATCACCAGCAAAACGTTCGCCTACACCAACCATACGCTCATGCCGGAAGCGCTGGAGACCTGGGATGAACGCCTGGTGCGCACGCTGCTGCCGCGCCACATGCAAATCATCAAAGAGATTAACGCCCGCTTTAAGAAGCTGGTGCAAAAGACCTGGCCTAACGATGAAGCCGTATGGGCGAAACTGGCGGTGGTGCATGCCAACCAGGTGCGCATGGCGAACCTGTGCGTGGTCAGCGGCTTTGCGGTAAACGGCGTGGCGGCGCTGCACTCCGATCTGGTGGTGAAAGATCTCTTCCCGGAATATCACACGCTCTGGCCGAACAAATTCCATAACGTCACCAACGGCATTACCCCTCGACGCTGGATTAAGCAGTGCAACCCAGCGCTGGCGGCGCTGATTGATAAAACGCTGAAAAAAGAGTGGGTGAACGACCTCGATGTGCTGTCAGGGCTGGAGAAGTATGCCGACGACGCGGCTTTCCGCAAGGCTTACCGCGCTATTAAGCAGGAAAACAAAGTTCGCCTGGCGGCCTTTGTGAAAGCCCGCACCGGCATAGAAATTAACCCGAATGCGCTCTTCGACGTGCAGATTAAGCGCCTGCATGAATACAAACGCCAGCACCTTAATCTGCTGCATATCCTCGCGCTTTATAAAGAGATCCGTGAGAACCCGCAGGCGGACCGCGTGCCTCGCGTGTTCCTGTTCGGCGCAAAAGCGGCGCCGGGCTACTACCTGGCTAAAAACATTATCTTCGCCATTAATAAAGTGGCGGAAGCGGTAAACAACGACCCGCTCGTGGGCGACAAGCTGAAGGTGGTTTTCCTACCGGACTACAACGTGTCGGTGGCGGAGAAGATGATCCCGGCGGCGGATCTTTCCGAGCAGATCTCCACCGCAGGCAAAGAAGCGTCCGGCACCGGCAACATGAAGCTGGCGCTTAACGGCGCGTTGACCGTCGGCACGCTGGATGGCGCTAACGTTGAGATTGCCGAACAGGTTGGCGAAGAGAACATTTTTATTTTCGGCCATACCGTGGAAGAGGTGAAAGCGCTGAAGGCCAAAGGCTACGACCCGGTGAAATGGCGTAAAAAAGACAAGCTGCTCGACGCAGTCCTTAAAGAGCTTGAAAAGGGCGTTTACAGCGACGGCGACAAGCACGCGTTCGACCTCATGCTGCGCAGCATGGACAAACAGGGCGGCGATCCTTATCTGGTCATGGCGGATTTCAACGCCTATGTGAAAGCGCAGCGAGAGGTGGATGTGCTCTATCGCGATGAGGAAGCCTGGACGCGCGCGGCTATACTCAACACGGCGCGTTGCGGCATGTTCAGCTCGGACCGGTCGATTCGCGATTACCAACAACGTATCTGGCAGGCGAAACGCTAAGGATAATTCATGGATAGCAAACGCCTGGATAATGCCGCTCTGGGAGCGGGCATTGCAGCGAACTACATCAATGCGCACGGCAAACCGCAGGCTATTGGCGCTGAAACCAAGCAGCGTTTGCTGGACGCGATGAACCGTACCGCCGTCAGCGCGAATAAACGCGTGGCGGCGACGCCGGTGCCGAATGTGAAAGTGTTCATCCGGGGCAACCGGATGCAGTTTTCTCTTGAGGGGAAAGGGGACTATCAGTGGCTGCTCGACACCGAACAGGGGCAGCAGCACACCGGCGAGGCAAAAGGCGGTGAAACGCTTGTCCTGCCTACGCGTCTGCCGCTGGGCTATCACACGCTGACGCTGACGCAGCAGAAAAAGCGCTGGGAATGCCGGGTCATCGTCGCGCCTAAGCGCTGTTATGAGCCGCAGCCGCTGCTGGATGGCAAGAAGCTCTGGGGCGCCTGCGTGCAGCTTTACACGCTGCGCTCAGAAGCCAACTGGGGGATCGGCGATTTTGGCGATCTGAAAAAGATGCTGGCGGAAGTCGGCGAGCGGGGCGGGGCGTTTATCGGCCTCAACCCGATCCACGCGCTTTACCCGGCGAACCCGGAAAGCGCCAGCCCCTACAGCCCCTCTTCCCGCCGCTGGCTCAATGTGATTTATATCGACGTGAACGCGGTGGAGGATTTTCACTTAAGCGAAGAGGCGCAGGCCTGGTGGCGGCTTCCTACCACGCAGCAATCGCTGCAGGCGGCCCGCGACGCGCAGTGGGTGGATTACGCCACCGTCACGGCGCTGAAACTCACCGCGCTGCACATGGCATGGAAACGCTTTTCCACCCGCAGCGAGGAAGATGAGCAGGCCGTGGCGTTTCACGCGTTTGTCGCCGAGCAGGGGGAGAGCCTTTACTGGCAGGCGGCGTTCGACGCGCTGCACGCCGCGCAAATGAAAGAAGACAAAATGCGCTGGGGCTGGCCCGTCTGGCCTGAGGCTTACCGGGACATTCACAGCCCGGAGGTTAACGCGTTTTGCGAAGCGCAGGCTGATGAGGTTAATTTTTACCTCTGGCTGCAATGGCTGGCTTATACCCAGTTCGCCGGGTGCTGGCAAACCAGTCAACAGCATGAAATGCCGATAGGCCTCTATCGCGACCTTGCGGTAGGCGTGGCGGAAGGGGGGGCGGAAACCTGGCGCGATCGGGAGCTCTACTGCCTGAAAGCGTCCGTCGGCGCGCCGCCGGATATTCTTGGGCCGCTTGGGCAGAACTGGGGCCTGCCGCCGATGGATCCGCACATTATTGCCGCGCGCGGCTACGAGCCTTTTGTGGAGCTGCTGCGCGCTAATATGAAGAACTGCGGCGCGCTGCGCATCGATCACGTTATGTCGATGTTGCGCCTGTGGTGGATCCCCTACGGCGAGACGGCGGATAAAGGCGCCTATGTGCACTATCCGGTAGACGATCTGCTCGCTATCCTGGCGCTGGAAAGCCAGCGTCATCGCTGTATGGTTATCGGCGAAGATCTCGGCACCGTGCCGGCGGAGATTGTCGGCAAGCTGCGCAGCACCGGTGTTTACTCTTATAAGGTGCTCTACTTCGAGAGCGACCATGAGAAGCAGTTCCGCGCGCCGAAAGCCTGGCCGGTGCAGTCAATGGCGGTCGCCACCACCCATGACCTGCCGACGCTGCGCGGCTACTGGGAAAGCGGTGACCTGACGCTTGGTAAAACGCTTGGCCTGTATCCGGATGCCGAGGTGCTGCACGGCCTGTATGAAGATCGCGAGCGCGCCAAACAGGGCCTGCTGGAGAGCCTGCATAAATCTGGCTGTCTGCCGAAGCGAACCGGACATAACGCGTCGTTAATGAAGATGACCTCCACGCTAAACCGCGGGCTGCAACGCTACATCGCCGACAGCAACAGCGCGCTGCTTGGCCTGCAACCGGAGGACTGGCTGGATATGGCGGAGCCGGTGAACATCCCGGGCACCAGCTACCAGTATAAAAACTGGCGGCGCAAACTCTCGACAAGCCTTGAGCAGATGTTCGCCGATGAGGGTGTCAACCGGCTAATTAAGGATCTCGATAATCGCCGTAAAAAAGCGGCGATGGCGAGCTCGCCTGCCGGTAAGCGCAAGAAATAAAAAAAGCCCGCGCAATGCGGGCTTTTTTATAACTGGACGCCGGAGGTAAAAGCGGATGGCGCTGCGCTTATCCGCCCCGTGGACCCTGGCGTTAAAGGTGTTGTAAGGCAAGCGCAAACAGCACTCGCCATCTACAGCCGCGCTCTGTTAGTAGTAGGAGTGCTCGCCGCGCTGGTGCTCGGTGAGATCGCGCACGCCTTTCAGTTCCGGGAACTCATTCAGCAGCTGTTTCTCGATACCTTCTTTCAGCGTCACGTCCACCATGGAGCAACCGTTGCAGCCGCCGCCGAATTGCAGAATGGCGTAACCTTCATCGGTGATTTCCATCAGCGTGACGCGACCGCCATGGCCTGCCAGCTGCGGGTTGATCTGCGACTGCAGCAGGTACTCGACGCGCTCCATCAGCGGGGCATCGTCGGAAACTTTACGCATTTTGGCGTTAGGCGCTTTCAGCGTTAGCTGGGACCCGAGCTGGTCGGTCACGAAATCGATTTCCGCATCTTCCAGATACGGGGCGCTCAGCTCATCCACGTAAGCGGTAAGCTGGTCGAATTTCAGGGCAGTGTCCGTTGCTTCCACGGCGTCCGGCGGGCAATAAGAAACGCCGCATTCGGCATTCGGGGTGCCTGGGTTGATGACGAACACGCGGATTTGCGTCCCTTCTTCCTGATTTGCCAGCAGTTTGGCAAAGTGTGATTGGGCAGCATCGGAAATACGGATCATAACAATGGCCTAATAGTTGACTATTTTAGTCGGTTATAATACGCCCATCATCGAGGCTCTACAAGGTTCGACACAGGCACCATACCTGGACAGTCGCCGCGCCGTGCTGCAAAAGCAGGCGCGCGATTTGGGCGACCGTACTGCCGGTCGTAACGACATCATCCACAATAACGATATGGAGTCCTTTAACCGGCAATTCAAGCCGGAAGGCGTTTTTCAGGTTCCGTCGGCGCAGCCGGGCGCTCAGATGATGTTGAATGGCCGTTGCGCGCACCCGACTGATGGCGCGGGCTTCATACTGACAACCAAGCCAGCGCGCCAGGCATCTGGCGAGCAAATCGCTCTGGTTATAACCGCGGCGCCAGGCGCGGCGGCGATGCAGCGGCACGCTAATAATCCTGTCTGCCGGCGGCAGTCCTGCCGTTCTCCTTTCCTGTAACACGTTCAGCAGCAACAGGCGCGCCAGTGCGGCGGCAAGCGTGGTCTGGCGCTGAAATTTAAGCCTGTGCACCAGCGAACTTAACGGCGCGGCGTAATTGCTGATATACACCAGTCGCTGCCACGGCGGCGGCTTTTGCAAACAGCGCCCGCACGGCAAGCGGCCGTGCGCGGCAGGTAAACCGCACTGCGGGCAGTGAGGCGGCGATTTCAGGCTCCTGGCGCAGCGTGAGCAGACTCCCCAGCCAGAACGGGCAAGCGGCATCCGGCATAGCCAACATATCCCCGGTATTGTTAGCATGACGACCTCCTTGTACATCAATCATGAGAAGAGTAACGGATGAACGACATCTGGTGGCAGACCAAAGGGAAGGGAAATTGTCATCTTGTGCTGCTGCACGGATGGGGGCTGAACGCCGAAGTGTGGCATTGCATTTCTGAGGAATTAAGCTCGCATTTTACGCTGCACCTGGTAGACCTGCCGGGCTTTGGCAGAAGCCAGGGCTTTGGCGCGCTTTCGCTTGACGCGATGGCGGAAATCGTACTGCGTCAGGCGCCGGAGCGGGCCGTGTGGCTTGGCTGGAGCCTTGGCGGGCTGGTGGCGAGCCAGATTGCGCTCACGCATCCGCAGCGCGTACAGGCGCTGGTGACCGTGGCGTCGTCGCCCTGTTTCAGCGCTCATGGCGAATGGCCCGGCATCAAACCCGATGTGCTGGCCGGATTCCAGCGGCAGCTGCGCGAAGATTTTCAGCGCACGGTAGAGCGCTTCCTGGCGCTGCAAACGCTCGGCACGGAAACGGCGCGACAGGATGCCCGTACGCTCAAGGCGGTGGTGCTGGCTCAGCCAATGCCCGCGGCGGATGTGCTGGATGGGGGGCTTGAGATCCTGAAAACCGTTGATTTGCGCGAGCCGCTCGCCGCGCTTTCGCTGCCCTTTTTGCGTATTTACGGCAGGCTCGATGGGCTGGTGCCGCGCAACGTCGCAGCCTTGTTAGACGAAGCCTGGCCGCAAAGCGATTCTCTGGTGTTTCCAAAGGCGGCACACGCCCCGTTCATCTCGCATCCGGCGGAATTTTGTCTGGCCTTACGAGAATTTTCTTCGCCCTTTTTATAAAAATAAGACTGCTTAAGCGCGCCCGTCGTTAATACTTAAAACGTAACTGTCTGCTGACGTTTACGAGGTAGTCAGGGCAGGGGCAAAGGAAGTCTGCGCCTGTCCTGCGTCGGTATCTTTTACTCCTTCGATTGTTTTCAGGAGAGTCATGGCTATGAAAATCATCACTGGCGTAACTACGGCTTTGTTTATCGGTTCTGTTTCCTTCGGCGCGCTGGCGGCGGAAGAGATTCAGAAAGAGAAAGTGAAAGAGATGAATCTGACCAAAATCGGCACCATTGTTACGGACGACGCCACGGCGCCGATGGATGCCAGACAGGAACTGTCGAAAAAAGCCGATGCGATGGGCGGCAAGTATTATGTTGTCATCAGCGCGCAGAAACCGGGAAAGGATATTCACGCTACGGCGGACGTGTATAAATAAAAAAACGGCGGGGCGACCCGCCTTTTTAATGCGTAAGCATCCACAGCTCGCGCTGGCAGCCCTGGCTCTCCGGGCAACCTTTGCAACCGCTGCTGAGGCAGGCGTCCGGCTCCGCCTGCACCCTTTGCGCTTTGCCCATTCTTTCCAGTTGCTCCAGCATTGCCGCCACCCGGGGCAGGGGCAGCGCCAGCATCTTGCCGATGCGCTGCGCCTCCATGCGCCCCTGGAGCGCCAGCAGATCGCGTACGTCAACCAGGCTCGCCATCGCGCCTCCTTAATGGCATTCGCCTGCCGGGCTTTCGCAGCAGGCAGCAGGCGTACGGCGGCGGGCAAGCAGTGAAATATCCACACGGCTGCGTACGCGTCGCAGTCCAGTCAACAGCAGGGCGTTAAACAACGCCACCGCCAGAATGCAAACCAGGCTGTACTGCGGATGTTGATGAAAAGTCACGCTCTGGTAGAAGAGCGTTGCCAGCGAGTAAGCCACATTCAGCCCCCACAGAATGGAAAAGCCCATCCAGCCGCGGCTCGATTCACGGGCGATAGCGCCCATGACGGAAATGCAGGGGATATAAAGCAGCACAAAGATGAGATAGCTATAGGCGGCCGCTTCGCTGCCGAATTTGCTGCTCATGACGCCCATCGCCCCTGTCGCCATCTCGCCGTCGCCTTTGCTTGCTTCAATGGGGTTGGCGAGCACGCTCAGGCTGAAGGTCTCTTTGAGACTTTGCCAGGTTTCCTGGGCCGCGCTCTTTAATTCTTCCGCCAGGTTGAACGTCGTCGCGTCGAAGGCATCCTCATGGATGTTCTCTGCGGTGTAGAGGGTGTTCAGCGTGCCGACGACGACCTCTTTCGCCATTGCGCCGGTGAACAGGCCGACAGTCGCCTGCCAGTTATCGTCCCGCACGCCAATCGGCTGGAGCAGCGGCGTCAGCGCCTGGCTTACCGAGGCCAGCGCGGAGTCGTTAATGTTATTTACCGGTTTGCCGCTGAAAGAGAAGCTGTTTAGCGCGCCAATGAAAACGCTTACCACCACAATCACTTTCCCTGCGCGCAGGGTGAAGGCTTTCAGGCGCTGCCAGGTTTGCAACAGCAGGCTTTTAAGATGCGGCACATGGTAAACGGGCAGTTCCATCACGAACGGCGTGGCTTCGCCGCGCATGATGGTGTGTTTCAGCATCAGGCCGGTGAGAATCGCCATGACGATGCCGAGCAGATAAAGCGAGAAGACCACCAGCGCCCCCTGCTGGCCGAAAAAGGCGGCGGCGAAGACGGCGAAAATCGCCAGACGCGCGCCGCAGGACATAAAGGGCGCCATCATCACCGTCATCAATCTTTCGCGCGGCGCATCAAGCGTGCGGGCGCCCATCACCGAAGGCACATTGCAGCCAAACCCGACAATCAGCGGCACGAAGGATTTGCCCGGCAGCCCCAGCGACTGCATCAGGCGGTCCATGACAAACGCCGCGCGAGCCATATAGCCGGAGTCCTCCAGAAAAGAGAGGAAGAGGTACATCATGCCAATCTGCGGCACCAGCGGCAGAACGGTATTAATGCCGCCGCCAATCCCCTGAGCGAGGAAAATGGTCAGCCAGTCCGGAAAGTGGAACGTGTATCCCACCCATTGCAGGCCATGAATAAACAGGGCGACGGAGCCGGCGTCGAAGATGGGCTGCAGCGCGCCGCCGATATTAATCGCCAGTAAAAACATCAGGTACATCACCAGCAAAAAGACCGGCAGGCCGAGAAAGCGGTTGAGGATAATTTTATCCATCGCCACGGTCAGGCGGTGCGGCTCGGCGGTGAGGCTGTTGCTGACCGCATCGCAAATGGCGGCGATACTCTGATAGCGCGCGTCGGCGATAAGCAGCGCCGGGTCGTCCAGCGCATCAGCAAGACGCGCCTGCACGGCGGGGAGCAGGCTTTCCGCTTTGCCTGCAAACGCGCGGCTGTAGATGTCGCCTTCCAGCATTTGCAGGCCCAGCCAGCGGCGCTGGCGCGGCGGCAGCTCGCCCGGCATAACGGCTGCCAGCGCATCGGCTTCGCGCAGCAGCAGGGAGGGGTAGCGCACCAGCTCAACACGCAGGTTTTGCGGCTGGCGGTCAATGGCGAGCCTGAGGCTTTCGATACCGCGGGCGCGGGTGGAGACCAGCGGCACCACCGGGCAGCCCAGGCGGGCGGCCAGCGCGTCGATATCGATACGGATATTTTGCTTTTCGGCAATATCGAGCATGTTAAGCGCTACCACGCAGGGAATGCCGAGCTCCAGCAGCTGTAGCGTGAGATAGAGGTTGCGCTCAAGGTTCGAGGCGTCCACTACGTTGATGAGCATATCCGCTTCGCCGCCAAGAATGTAATGACAGGCGATCTGCTCATCCAGCGACGTCTGAGAAGAGATAGTGGTGAGCGAGTAAGTCCCCGGCAGGTCCACCAGAGTGACGTGGTGCTCAAGGGTGGAGAAAAACCCCTCTTTACGCTCGACCGTCACGCCTGCCCAGTTTCCCACGCGCTGGCGCGCGCCGGTCAGCTGGTTGAAAAGGGTGGTTTTACCGGAGTTAGGGTTGCCAATTAAGCCAATGGTTAACTTTTTCATAGTCGCGTGAACTCAATAACGGGTCGCCGTCAGGCGGCTTCAACCTGCAACAGCGCCAGATCTTTTTTTCTCAGCACCAGATTTACGCGTCGGGTTTCAATATGAATAGGGTCGCCAAGCGGCGCCACGCGCACCACGTTAAAAGAAGAGCCTGGCAACATGCCCAGCGACAGCAGTTTTTGACGATATGCCGGGCTGATGGCTGGCGCGAAGCCGGTAATTTTCCACGTGCTGTTAAGAGTGAATCGCATAAAGCCTACTTATCTTTCAGTTGCGGACGGGCTTTTCGGCATGACCGGTAGCCGACAATAAGCCGGAAATCACGCAGGAGAAGGGAATCGATTTATATGGCAGGATGATAATGATAATGGTTTTTATCTTCAACGCCTCGATAAAGCGAAAGGGTGCTTATTTACGGTTTATTTGTTCTGGCGCAAAAAAGAGAAAATAAGTTGCTGAATCTTTTGGGTTTTTACTTTTATTTTATACTTTTCAATGTATTAGGCTGGACAGGAAGGCGAAATAATTTCATTTTTAGCATGAATGTTATTATTTGGTTTCATCTGTTATTTGAATGAGAAAATAAAAACGGTGGGGAATGCCTGCGACAATCGCGACAAAACGTAATGGTTATTTCATCCCGTCTTTTTATTAATTATCGCGTTTAGCCGTGGCGCCGATTTTTGGTCAGCCAATGGGCGAACAGCGCTACGTTTATTCGTGCAGAGAAAGGGAAGCCAACGCGCAAGCGGGAGCTTCGGCTGACCTTCTGCGGGCGAGCCGGAATGATTAAGGGGGCGATAAGCCCCCCTTAACACATTCACAGGATGAGAGGCGCCATGATCATGCAACGCTTTGGTGAAGGCGCCGTCCGCCTTGCCCTGGCGCTTCTCATTTCCGCCGCTTCCCTGGCAAAGGGAAGAGACCGCGGCGTTTACCGCTTCTTGCCAAAGGCGGCGGCGAGCGCATCGCTCATCGCGCTGTTGCCGCTGGCGGCATTATCGCGCGGCGGCTTGCGGTTTTGCGCCGGGCGATTGCCCTGCTCACGGCCATTGCCGCCGCCGCGGCGGGCGTTGCCTTCGCCTGGCTGTTCATCCAGACGCATGGTCAGCGCAATACGCTTGCGTTGCAGGTCTACCTCCAGCACTTTCACCTTCACGATATCGCCCGCTTTCACCACTTTATGCGGATCGTCTACGAACTTATCGGCAAGGGAAGAGATATGCACCAGGCCATCCTGATGTACGCCGATATCCACAAACGCGCCGAAATTGGTGACGTTGGTCACCGCGCCTTCCAGCACCATGCCTGGCTGGAGATCGTTCATGGTCTCCACCCCTTCGGCGAACTGCGCAGTTTTAAATTCCGGACGCGGGTCGCGGCCCGGTTTTTCCAGCTCTTTGATGATGTCGGTTACCGTCGGCACGCCGAAACGCTCATCGGTGAAATCCACCGCCTTCACGTTACGCAGCGCATTGCTGTTGCCCATCAGGTCGCGCAAGGACTGCTCGGTCGCCGCCAGGATGCGTTCTACCACCGGGTAAGCCTCCGGGTGAACAGTTGAGGCGTCGAGCGGGTTGTCGCCGTGATTGATGCGCAGGAATCCGGCGCACTGCTCAAACGCTTTCGGCCCGAGGCGGCTAACTTTCAGCAACTGCTGGCGGTTGCGGAACTGCCCGTTCTCGTCGCGCCAGGCAACGATATTCTGCGCCATCATGCGCGTCAGCCCCGCCACGCGGGTCAGCAGCGGCACCGAGGCGGTGTTGAGGTCAACGCCCACGGCGTTTACGCAGTCTTCCACTACCGCGTCGAGCTTGCGGGCAAGCTGGCTCTGGCTTACGTCATGCTGATACTGGCCCACGCCGATGGATTTCGGGTCGATTTTCACCAGCTCCGCCAGCGGGTCCTGCAGACGGCGGGCGATGGAAACCGCGCCGCGTAAGGAGACATCCAGGTCCGGAAACTCCTGCGCCGCCAGTTCGGAAGCGGAGTAAACAGAAGCGCCCGCTTCGCTGACGATCACCTTCTGCGCCGTCACCTTCGGGAACTGCTTTTGCACGTCGAGGAAGAAACGCTCGGTTTCGCGCGACGCGGTGCCGTTGCCGATGGCGACCAGCTCCACGTTATATTTTTCACACAGCGCGGCCACGACCACCGCCGCTTTCGCCGCCTGTCCGGTATGCGGATAAACCGTATCGGTGGCGACCAGCTTGCCGGTGGCGTCCACTACCGCCACTTTCACGCCGGTGCGCAGGCCTGGATCAAGGCCCATGGTGGCGCGCAGGCCCGCCGGCGCGGCCATCAGCAGATCGTGCAGGTTGCGGGCGAAAACATTAATAGCTTCCTCTTCCGCGCGCTCGCGCACGGTGCTCATCAGCTCGGTTTCCAGGTGCATTAGCACTTTGATGCGCCATGTCCAACTGACGACGCCTTTGCGCCAGCTATCCGCCGGGGCGTTGTTCAGGCGCAGGCCGAGGTGGTCGATGATGATCTGCTCGCAGTGGCTTTCGCGCGGCGGCTCGTCAAACTGCGGGTCGGCATTCAGAGAAAGCTGTAAAACGCCTTCGTTGCGTCCGCGGAACATCGCCAGCGCGCGGTGCGAAGGCACCGTGGAAATGGGCTCATGGTGGGAGAAATAGTCGCGGAACTTCGCCCCTTCTTCCTCTTTGCCCGGCACTACGGTTGCAACGAGGTGCGCGTTCTTCCACAAATAGTCGCGAACGCGGGCCAGCAGCGTCGCGTCTTCCGCGAAACGCTCCATCAGAATATAACGCGCGCCGTCGAGCGCCGCTTTGGCGTCGGCGACGCCTTTATCGGCATCAATAAACGTCGCCGCTGCCGCTTCCGGCTCGTTGGCAGGGTCGTTCCACAGCAGGTCCGCCAGCGGCTCGAGGCCTGCTTCGATGGCTATCTGCCCGCGGGTGCGGCGCTTGGGTTTGAAGGGCAGGTAAAGGTCTTCGAGTTCGGTTTTGCTGAGCGTGCCGTTAATGGCGGCGGAGAGGTCGTCGGTGAGTTTGCCCTGCTCGGCGATAGATTTCAGAATAGCCTGGCGGCGCTCTTCCAGTTCGCGCAGGTAGCCCAGACGCGTTTCAAGCTGACGCAGCTGCGTGTCGTCCAGGCCGCCTGTCACTTCCTTACGATAACGTGCGATAAACGGCACGGTGTTCCCTTCATCAAGCAGGCGAACGGCAGCTTCTACCTGTTCCGTCCTGGCCTGAAGTTCGCCGGCGATAATGCGGCTGAGCGAATCATTCATCATGGCAATGTCATCTGTTGAGTACGAAAAGTCAGGGCACAGTTATACGGATTGAGCGGGGAAAATGCCAGCCACAGCCGCGCCGGGGGGAGGAATCGGACACTTCTGTGGCGCAGGATTATTTAACGTATTCGATCTCGTTCACATACCAGGTGGCAAGGCCTGCCGGGGTCTGAACGGTCGCCACGTCGCCAGGCTCTTTTTTCAGCAGCGCGCGCGCCATTGGGGAGTCGATAGAGATGTAATCTTTGCGGCCGAAAATTTCGTCATAACCGACGATGCGAAAGCGCTTAATGTCGCCGTCGTCGTTTTCCACCTCAACCCAGGCGCCGAAGAAGACTTTGCCTTCCTGCTGCGGCGAGTAATCGACGATTTTAAGCTGCTCCAGGCATTTGGTGAGATAGCGGACGCGGCGGTCAATTTCCCGCAGCCGCTTTTTGTTGTACTGGTAGTCAGCATTTTCGCTTCGGTCGCCAAGGCTTGCCGCCCAGGTCACTTTTTTTGTGACTTCCGGGCGCTCTTCGCGCCAGAGATAATCGAGCTCTTTTTTCAGCTTTTCATAGCCTTCGCGGGTGATTAAGGGCGTTTTCATCTGCGGATTTTCCAAAGTAACCGTGCACCGGCGTACCTTAACGAGCGCTGCCGACAAAGGGAAGCGCCGCTGTTAAGAAATGCGCGCCGCAGGCGTGGCGGTTTTTGGTTCGAGCGGCAAGCCGGACGCAAAAGCGAAAAGGGCGGCGCGCCACATTCATCCGTTTTACTTTATCCGGGAAAAAGCGTTGTGGGAAAATAAAGACGCCTTGCCTGTAAAAACTCCCTTTGTTATTTCAGATCATGCTTTAAAAAATAAATAAGCACGGATAATGCGCAAACAGAACGTGAATAACAGGACGTTATTTTATGGTAATGGCAACCTTCCCTTTAACGATTTATCAAACACGCCGCGGCTTTAATGATGTTGGCGCGGATGACATGCGTTACGGGGATATATCACAGGAACAACTCATAAAAAGATTCCGGCTCACCGCGGTATCGAACGTTATCGATCCTTATACTCTGACGCGATTAACGCCTTTTAATACGCCGCAGTCGCGCTTTGCTGGCGTATATGGCAACAGAAACGGCGGCCAGCTTAGCGTTCATGAGTGCGCCAGATTACTGTTTGAAGAACTCCAGGCCACTTCTTTGCCTTTCGCTTTTTATGGGCCTTACCGGCAGCTTATCAATCAGATGCTGACGCACCTTTATCGCTCCACCGGCGCGCCCTGGCGCGACGCACGGTTAGATTTGGCCTACCGTAATCAAATCCTTAGGGATAACTCAAAAAACAGTACCCGGATTGCGATTAAGCAAGTTATCGACACTTACATTGATTACCAACAAAAGGGGTATCCTGGCGACAAGGTTTTCGCGTTTGCTGAAGCTATTCGCGACAAAATCTTGCCGAAGTTTGATTCATTTATTGATAAAATTAACGGTATGGGAGTCTGTGTGCATGATGTACATGCTACGCAGATTAAGGTGTTGAGTTTAAAGGTTGAAGAAAAACGGTGGCGAGCCAAAATTCTCTTCCAGGGGCAAGACCATTTTGGCCTCGGTATTGAAGACATTCAAAAACGAAAATTTATGCAACTTCAATTTTTTAGGATATGGTTCATTTTGCAACGCTTTAACCGGTTCGGCTTTCGGCCATTTCTGACTAATATGGAAGCAGTCATTGATCTGGAGGGAGGTAGCAGATGAAAAAGCTGCTGCTCATATTAGGGATTGTCGCCATTATGTTGGGGTGTTATTTCTATCTGAATAACAGGAAAGTTACCGTTATAGATGCTCACCATGGACACTATGCTGCGCAAGTCCTTGTGAATCACTTACCTTTATCAAACTCGGCGCGTATTCAGTGGTGGATTACAAATCAGCCTGAAATATTTTCCAAATATAAAATTGCCCACCACGATGCTGGCGGGCCTTCTCTGATTACTATTTTTGCTTTTGGCAAAGGTTATCAGGAAGATAATGGTGAAGACAGATTATGTTTTAAGGATATGGATACTCCGAAAAACTGCATTGATAAAGACAGTATTATGACTGTTTTTTATTCGCGTAACGGCGACACTGAATTCCGGTTTGATAACGCGGTTTATATTCGTAATAAAGAAGGGCAAATTTATCAATCTGAAGAGGAATAAACGGCCTGCGCGCATTCCCGGCGTTTCTCCTGCCTCAGCAACCTTTTCTACCCACCCTCTTTTTCTCAGCCGCTGGCGGCGCTTTTTTAGTCGCGTCGCGCAGGCAACACGGCGCGCTTTCAACGTTATGAGACTGACAGGGTTCCCGCTGCCCTTTGCGTACCCTCCTGACAGCAAGTTTTCCGCTTTTCCGATACCCAACGTAGCGCAAGGAAGCTTACTCTTTATGACAAAGCGCGTATTTAAGCTGCTGTTAAATATGCTTTGTAACAATTTAGGCTAGAATATATACCAGATTTAATTCACCCCGTGGACGCTCAGTTTCTTAGAATACGCCCACCACTGTCCGAGCCTTTGGGAGTAAACACATGCAAGAAAATTATAAGATTCTGGTTGTTGATGACGATATGCGCCTGCGCGCGCTGCTGGAACGTTATCTCACCGAACAGGGCTTCCAGGTTCGCAGCGTAGCCAACGCCGAGCAGATGGATCGACTGCTGACCCGCGAGTCTTTCCATTTGATGGTGCTCGACCTGATGCTGCCAGGAGAAGACGGGCTTTCTATCTGCCGCCGTCTGCGCAGCCAGAGCAACCCGATGCCGATAATCATGGTCACCGCAAAAGGGGAAGAGGTGGATCGTATCGTGGGGCTGGAAATCGGCGCCGACGACTATATTCCTAAACCCTTCAACCCGCGTGAGCTGTTGGCCCGTATCCGCGCCGTGCTGCGTCGCCAGGCGAACGAACTGCCGGGCGCGCCTTCGCAGGAAGAGGCCGTTATCGCTTTCGGTAAATTCAAGCTCAACCTGGGCACCCGCGAAATGTTCCGCGAGGATGAGCCGATGCCCCTTACCAGCGGCGAATTCGCCGTACTGAAAGCGCTGGTCAGCCATCCGCGTGAGCCGCTCTCCCGCGACAAACTGATGAACCTGGCGCGCGGTCGCGAATACAGCGCCATGGAGCGCTCTATCGACGTGCAAATCTCCCGCCTGCGCCGCATGGTGGAGGAGGATCCGGCGCATCCGCGCTATATCCAGACCGTCTGGGGACTGGGCTACGTCTTTGTGCCGGACGGTTCTAAAGCATGAAGCGAGTGCGCTTCTCGCCCCGAAGCTCCTTTGCCCGTACGCTGCTGCTCATCATCACTCTGCTGTTCGTCAGCCTGGTGACGACGTACCTTGTGGTGTTGAACTTCGCTATTCTGCCGAGCCTTCAGCAGTTTAACAAAGTTCTCGCCTACGAAGTGCGTATGCTGATGACGGATAAACTGCAGCTGGAAGATGGCACGCAGCTGGTGGTGCCTCCGGCGTTTCGTCGGGAGATCTACCGGGAACTGGGCATTTCGCTCTATTCCAACGAAGCGGCAGAGGACGCGGGCTTGCGCTGGGCGCAGCACTACGAATTTTTAAGTCAGCAGATGGCCCAGCAGCTCGGCGGCCCGACAGAAGTCCGCGTCGAGGTGAACAAAAGCTCGCCGGTGGTGTGGCTGAAAACCTGGCTGTCGCCCAACATCTGGGTACGCGTGCCGCTCACGGAAATTCATCAGGGCGACTTCTCGCCGCTCTTCCGTTACACGCTTGCCATCATGCTGTTGGCGATAGGCGGCGCCTGGCTCTTTATCCGCATTCAGAACCGGCCGCTGGTGGATCTCGAACACGCCGCCTTGCAGGTAGGGCGGGGGAATATCCCGCCGCCGCTGCGTGAGTATGGCGCTTCTGAAGTGCGCTCGGTAACGCGCGCCTTCAACCATATGGCGGCGGGGGTGAAGCAGCTGGCGGACGATCGCACTTTGCTGATGGCGGGCGTAAGCCATGACCTGCGCACGCCGCTGACGCGTATTCGCCTCGCTACGGAGATGATGAGCGAAGGTGACGGCTACCTCGCTGAGTCCATTAACAAGGATATCGAAGAGTGCAACGCCATCATCGAACAGTTCATTGATTCAACGCGGTGCTGGGCGAGGTGATTGCCGCGGAAAGCGGCTATGAGCGTGAAATTGAGACGGCGCTGGAGAGCGGCGAAATTATGGTACGTATCCATCCGCTTTCCATCAAACGCGCCGTCGCTAACATGGTGGTCAACGCCGCTCGCTACGGCAATGGCTGGATCAAAGTGAGCAGCGGCACCGAGCTCAACCGCGCCTGGTTCCAGGTGGAAGATGACGGGCCTGGCATTAAGCCCGAGCAGCTTAAACACCTGCTGCAGCCGTTTGTGCGCGGCGACAGCGCCCGCAGCACCAGCGGCACCGGGCTGGGGCTTGCTATCGTGCAGCGTATCGTTGACAACCACAACGGCGCACTGGATATCGATACCAGCGAGCGGGGCGGTTTACGCATTCGCGCCTGGTTACCCATTCCGGTGATGAAAAGCCCGCAGCTGAGCAAAAACAGCGTTACCGCGTAAGCATAAAAAAACCACCCGAGGGTGGTTTTTTTTCGCCTTGCGGCTTCAGAGCCGCGGCCCGGCGCTCACCAGCGCGGCGCCAGCCGGCGTGTCGGTGTACTTCTCGAAGTTGGCGATAAACAGCTTCGCCAGCTGCTGCGCTTTCTCCTGCCACTGCTCCGGCGAAGCGTAGGTGCTGCGCGGGTCGAGAATACGTTCATCCACCCCAGGCAGGCTGGTTGGGATCGCCAGATTAAACAGCGGCAGAGTAAAGGTTTCCGCATCATCGAGCGAACCATTCAGAATGGCGTCGATAATGGCGCGAGTGTCCTTAATGGAGATGCGCTTGCCGGTGCCGTTCCAGCCGGTATTCACCAGATAAGCCTGGGCGCCCGCCGCCTGCATGCGTTTCACCAGCACCTCAGAATATTGCGTTGGATGCAGCGACAAAAACGCCGCGCCGAAGCAGGCGGAAAACGTAGGCGTGGGTTCTGTTACGCCGCGCTCGGTGCCTGCCAGTTTGGCGGTAAAGCCAGAAAGGAAATGGTACTGCGTCTGGCTCGCGGTCAGGCGTGAAACCGGCGGCAGCACGCCGAAGGCGTCGGCCGTCAGGAAAATCACTTTGGTTGCGTGACCAGCTTTCGATACCGGCTTCACGATATTGTCGATGTGATAGATAGGATACGAGACGCGGGTGTTTTCCGTTTTCGACGCATCGTCGAAATCGATGCTGCCGTCGTCGCGCACGGTGACGTTTTCCAGCAGCGCGTCGCGACGGATGGCGTGATAAATATCCGGCTCCGCCTCTTCAGACAGGCGAATGGTTTTGGCGTAGCAGCCGCCTTCAAAGTTAAACACGCCGTCATCGTCCCAGCCGTGTTCGTCGTCGCCAATCAGGCGGCGTTTCGGGTCGGTAGAAAGCGTCGTTTTACCGGTGCCGGAAAGACCGAAGAACACCGCCACATCGCCCTTCTCGCCCACGTTCGCCGAGCAGTGCATGGAAGCGATGCCTTTCAGCGGCAGCAGGTAGTTCATCACCGAGAACATCCCTTTTTTCATTTCACCGCCGTACCAGGTGCCGCCAATCAGTTGGATGCGCTCGGTCAGGTTAAAGGCGATGAAATTCTCGGAGTTCAACCCCTGCGCTTGCCAGTCCGGGTTAGTGCACTTCGCGCCGTTCATCACCACGAAATCCGGCGTAAAGTTCTCCAGCTCCTCATCGGTAGGACGAATAAACATGTTCTTAACGAAATGCGCCTGCCAGGCGACTTCGGTAATAAAGCGTACCGACAGGCGGGTATCGGCGTTGGCGCCGCAGAACGCATCGATGATAAAGAGGCGCTTGCCGGAGAGTTGTCGGGTGACGAGATGCTTGAGGTGCTGCCAGGTTTCAGGGGAGAGCGGTTTATTGTCGTTCTTGCCTTTGCCGTTATCCGCCCACCAGAGCGTATCACGGGTAGTTTCGTCGCGGACGATATATTTATCTTTTGGCGAACGGCCCGTGAAAATGCCCGTGTCGACAGCAACGGCGCCGAGATTCGTCAGGACGCCGCGCTCATAGCCTTCAAGGCCAGGAGCCAGTTCTTCCTGATACAGCGTATCGTAATCGGGGTTGTAGACCACGTCGTGGGCGTCACAAATACCATAAGCTTCGAGATCCTGGGGAGTTATACCTTTAACACGCATATCACTGCTCCTTAGCCATTTTTACTGCCATAAATTGTAGGGTTGTTCAGAGAGAGTTAACCGCGATGGGCTTCATATATTTACTTCTTCAATGGATAGCCGCAGCGGAAAATACTGTCAGACCGGTCACGACGCGAGACAGAGTATGGCAGGAGTGTATACCGTAAAGCGGGGATTGTTCCGAATATGTTAAAAAAGGTGGGCGGTAAACGAACAGTTTGTGAGTGTAAGCGCTTTCTCAGGAAACGGTTGCGCGCGGCTGGTGGTAAAACCCGGAAAAGATCGCACTCTTTTGCTGGCTGACTGATAACGACAAGCGGAAAACCCATGCCCGTTCAGGTCATAAAAAAAGCGCCGCCCGGACGGGAAGCGCTTTTTATGAAGAAGCAGGGGAAATTAATGTACCTGCGGGTCCGCCGGGGAGGCGTTATTGCGAATAGCGACAATATCCATTGCATCGAAAACGTAATGGTTGCCGCAATAATCGCAGTGCATATCCACTTCACCATCTTCAGCAATGATGGTATCCACCTCTTCCGCAGGCAGCGTTTTCAGCGCTTCGGCGCAGCGCTCGCGGGAGCAAGTGCACTTAAACTCCACCTCTTGCGGATCGTAGAGCGTCACTTCTTCTTCGTGATAAAGGCGCCACAGCACGTCGTTGGCCGGCAGCGTCAGCAACTCTTCTGCGGTAATGGTTTCGGTAAGCGTCGCCAGGTGCGCGAAGTCGTCCGCCTGGGCGTTTTGCGCTGGCAGCACCTGCAACAGCATACCGCCCGCCGCCGTGCGCCCTTGCGCTTCACCCGTGCGGATGAAAAGGCGCGTCGGCAACTGCTCAGAGCGCAGGAAGTAATCTTCCAGGCATTCCGCCAGCGTATCGCCTTCCAGGCCTACCACGCCCTGATAGCGTTCGCCTTCGCTCGGGGTGATAGTGATAACCAGGTAGCCGTTGCCCACCAGCGTTTTCAGATCCGCATCAGCCGGAACGTCACCCTGTACACGAGCCACGCCACGCATCTGCTGATTGTTATCGCCGTTGATGACCGCAAGGCTCATCGGGCCGTCGCCCTGCAACTGCACGGTGATATCGCCAGAGAATTTCAGCGTAGCCGTCAGCAGGCTGGTGGCGACCAGTAACTCGCCCAGCACGTTTTTCACCGGCTGCGGGTAGTCATGGTTTTCAAGGATGCGCTTCCAGGTATCGGAAACTGTCACCAGTTCGCCGCGTACGGCATAGTTTTCAAACAGATAGCGGTGTAATTGGTCGTGTTGGGCCATAATTGTCTCTCTTGGCGCGACGGTTATTCATTGTCGCTGTATTTAAATTTCATCAGATCGCGGCGCTCTTTTTTATCCGGGCGGCGGTCCGGATGCGGCATGGAGAGCGCGTTGAGTTTGCGCGCCAGAGCGAGTTTTTCGCGCTTCTCAATGCTTTCCGCCGTCTCTTCATAGAGCTGTACCGCTTCGGCTGCCGGGCGACGCTGGTCGGTAATGGCTTTCACCACCACGGTTCGCTCGTCGTTGCCCTGGCGCAGCACCAGCACCGCGTTCAGTTCAATTATCTTGCTGGGTTTGGCGCGCTGTCCGTTGTAGTGCACCTTACCGCCTTCAATCATCTCGCGCGCCAGCGCGCGGGTTTTGTAGAAGCGAGCCGCCCAGAGCCATTTATCCAGGCGCACCCCTTCTGCGGTTTTCTCTTTCATGGCGACTCCCTGAGTTGCAGTGCGGGGATCAACCGTCGGTAGTCATTGAGCGCCGGATGACGCTGATAAAGTTTATCCGCCATCCCTGAATCGGGATTGGTCACGCCCAGGCAGTAACGAATGCCAAACTTCGCGGCGGCATCCAGAATCGGTTCGCTGTCGTCAATAAACAGCGTTCTCGCCGCTTCCAGACCGGTATGGCGGGCGACCGCCTGCCACAACCGCTGATCCTCTTTGGGATAACCAAATGTGTGGGTGGAAAGTAATAAATCAAGGTGCTGAGCAAGGCCGGTATGCTCAAGCTTCACCGCCAGATTATGAGGATGCGCATTGGTCAGCAAAATACGGCGCTTGCCGCGGGCCTTCAGGGCGTCGAGAAACGGCACAGTATCTTCACGCAGTACGGCTTTCGGCCCCTGGGCGGTGGTCATCGCGCAGATATCCAGCCCCAGACGTTCGCTCCAGTAATCCAGACAATACCAGTTTAGCGTATGCTGCACCGCGTGATACTCCTGGCGGATATAGCTGTGGGCTTCGTCGAGCGTAATGCCGCGTTTGGCGCTCAGGGTTTCCGGCACCAGCTGGAGCCAGAAATGGCTGTCAAACGCCAGGTCGAGCAGCGTGCCGTCCATATCCAGCAAGACGGTATCAACGTCCTGCCAGGCGATATCTATATGCATGGTTTCTCCAGCCGGAAGAGCAAAGGGCGTCAGGTTATCATACTCCTGACGCCCTTTTTCATCAGAACAGAGAGCGGACCTCGGGGGAGGGGACCAACTGCGGATTCAGGCAGCTTTCATAGTAGTGCTGAATTTGCGCCAGTCGGCTGCGGTTGCGCTGCCAGCGGCGCAGCGCCATAAAGCCGTTATAAATTACGCAAACCAACATGGCGACCATCAGCAGGGTGGTGCCGATGTAGCGCCACAGGCCCGCGCTGTCGGGAATACTGTGCAGCGCCACGTGTTGCGTGCCGTTCGCATCGGTGCGGATGCTGGTGATAATGCCTTCCGCATGGAAAGGCGTTTGCATCAGCATTTCCGCCAGCCGCTGGAACTCTTTCCATTGCTCCTGCGCCGGATAGTCATAGAGCGACATTGGCGGGTAGGGCTGGTCGACTAAATCTTCGCCTTCATCGCTGACTATCATAAAGCCGCCCGGCGGCGGACTATTAAGCGCCTGCGCCGCCCGGTTGGTTTCACGCTGGAAGAACGGCGCGGTGGAGGTCGTGACCAGACTATCCAGCGACTCTGCGCTGACCGGGCGCAGCAGGACGTTAATACCGTCGAGCTTGCCGGCGCTGGCGCGGTGGGTCAGCGTCTCCCAGTCTTTCGTGTTGCCAAGGTTCACCAGCGCGTTTTTAAGGCGAACACACTCATCTTCGCCGGTGCAGAGCGCTTCGGTCAGCAGCACGATTTCCGAGAAATCATCCAGCAGGATCATGCCCGATTTCTGGATAGCGGAGGCCAACTGCGGGTTGATTTTACTTTCGCCCGCCATCGGATGAAGCTGGCGGTTCACCGCTTCGGTCAGCGCCGTGGCTTTGGCGACGACATCAGACTCCGGCAACGGCAGCAGCCGTGCGTTATTCCAGAGGATTTGCGAACAGTCGAACGGCATGAACGGATAGTTTTGCCGCGGCGAATAGCTGCCCGGCAGATGAATATTACACATCCCGGTACCGTTGACGCGCAGGGTATCGCCAACGCGCAGCCCGGCCTGCTCCAGTTGCTCTACGCTTGTCGCTTCAACGGTTTGCGCGCCCTTAAGCCAGGAAACGGTTAGCTTAAACGGCATATCGAGCGGCACCCAGAGCGTGAGCAGCGTTAATACCACCAGCGCGCCCAGCGAGATGATGGCGTTGCGCAGCCAGGGCTGCAGCGGGAAGTTTTTCACCTCTTCATGCAGGGAGAGAAAACGACCCTGCCGCACGACATGGCGATCAAGGTAGATATCAATATCAGTTTTCTGGCCTAAATCCTGGTGAATAAACGGCTGCCAGTGCGGCGGATAGACGAGGTCGATAATGCCAAGCGAAATATTATTGATTTGTTCCTGGTCCGACTCGCCAAACAGCCCCCAGCGCTTTGGCGTGCCGCGCAGGCAATGAATTTCCCGCAACGCGGTTTTCGCAGGCGGCGCGAAAAGCCCCCACAGCCCCGCCGCCAGCAGCATAATGCCGCCGCCCAGCAGCCACGGCAGAAACATCTCTGGCGTCACCAGACAGAGAAAGAAAAGCATAAACGCGCCGCAGATGAGCAGCGCTTCGCGCAGGCCGTCCGGCCGCCCCAGGGAGTGCTCCTCGTGAGTCTCCTGGCGAATGTTAAGCAGTTCGATCTGCTCGCTCTCTTCGCCGCGAATCGAGGCCTGGCGAGAGGGGTTGTGCTCCAGCGCGTAGCCGCGCGTTTCGGGTGCCGAATTCTCCAGGCTATAGCCATTTAGCGAGATAACCAGCGGCAGCGTTGCGGTAAGGATAAGCTCGACGCTGTTGTCATCGGTGATGTGCTGCTCCCAGAAAGGCGGCAGGTGCACTTCCACCGAATCCAGGTAGTAACGCCATTTATTGGGGTCGTCAGTGCTCAAACCGTAACGCGTAATGGAGCGCGTTAAAGCATAGACCGTGTTGCTTTGTGAAGTGAGCGTCAGGCTAATGGGCGCTTTGCTGGCGCCCGTCGGGCCAGGAGCGTCCTGATAGCGGGCCAGCGTCTCAAGATAGCTTTCTACCGCGCTGCGCTCATCCGCAGAAAGTTTACGGGTAGTAGCGCCAGTAAAAGTGTGAGCGGACAGCCTGCCGCCGCGGTGATGTTTTTTACGCTTCAACCACCATCCTGCAATCACCATACAGGCCAGCATAGCAGCTACGAAAATCAATAAGGTGCTCATGCTTTCCCCATCAAACTACGGTTCCTGGTACAGATATCGACAAACGTCACCAGCAAAAAGCAAGTGTGCAAAAGAGCTTTATCGGCAGGTATGAGGTGCAACTTGAGTGAAATTACTGAGGCATACCAGCGGCTGTGAAATGGTAGCAAAGGCGGATCGGCCTAAATATCAGCAAATTCTTATTTCAATTTCAGCCTCTTGACAATTGTTCGCAATTGCGAAATATCTCGAAACAAGGTTACAAAAATGTAAATAACAGCCAATTCACATTGCTCAAACCGTGCGGCATGTCGCACAATGAAGACTATTTCTTACCTCTGTGATCCATGCGATGAGTAAACCATTACAAAAACCCACCATTCTCCGTGTTGAATCTGTAGCCCGTTCCCGTCTGTTTAACGTGGAAACTGTGGATCTGGAGTTCAGCAACGGCGAGCGCCGGGTCTATGAGCGTATGCGCCCCTCCACCCGTGAGGCGGTAATGATTGTGCCCATTATTGATAATGAACTGGTGCTGATCCGCGAGTACGCGGTGGGTACAGAGTCTTATGAATTGGGCTTTCCCAAGGGGTTGATCGACCCGGGCGAAACCGTGTTTGAAGCCGCTAACCGCGAATTGAAAGAAGAGGTGGGCTTCGGCGCGCATGAGCTCACGTTTTTGAAAAAGCTCACCATGGCGCCGTCGTATTTCTCCAGCAAAATGAACATTGTGATGGCGGAAAACCTCTATCCCGAATCGCTGCAGGGCGATGAGCCGGAGCCGTTAGTTCAGGTGCGCTGGCCGCTTGCGGAAATGATGACGCTGCTGGAAGACCCGGATTTTAGCGAGGCGCGTAACGTTAGCGCATTGTTCCTGGTGCGCGAATGGCTCCGGTCCCAGGGCCGCTTTTAACCTGCGCACCGTCATAAAAAAACGCCCCTTTGCAGGGGCGTTTTTGTTTTGGCCATCAGAACAATTCGTGCGTTTCGCCATTATCGATGAGCGTGGTGCCCACCTCATGCACGGCGTGCTGCGTTGGCTGCGTACCTTCAATAAAATACTCTTCGCGGCTGTTGCCGCCGTTCGCTAACTGTCCGGTGCTGCGGTCGATGTTCACCGTCACGATGCCCGGCGGCGGCGTCAGCGGCTCTTCCGGCACGCCCTCGAGCGCGGCTTTCATATAAGCGTCCCAGGCGGGCTGGGCGCTCTTGGCGCCGCCTTCGTAGCCGGAAATCTGGTCCGCAATCGCGCCGGAAGCGCTGGTGCGTCCAAGATCGCGACGATGATCGTCAAAGCCAATCCAGACCGAGGTCACCACGCCCGGACCATAGCCGGAGAACCAGGCGTCTTTGGAGCTGTTGGTGGTGCCGGTTTTACCGCCGATATCACGACGCTGTAAATCCCGGCCCGCGCGCCAGCCCGTACCCTGCCAGCCCGGTTCGCCAAAGATATTGGTATTCAGCGCGCTCTTAATCAAAAACGACAGTGGCGTATTGATGACATGCGGCGCGTACTGCGGCGCAGGGCTCTGCGCGACCAGCGCTTTGTTAGCCTGCTCAAGCTGCGGCATCGGCACGGTAGCGTTCTGCTGCTCCTGCGACGTCGCCACCTCTTCCACATCTTTATTTTCAAGCACATTGGATTTTGGCGTATCGCCGTAAATCACCGGAATATCGCAATCCGCGCAGGCCACTTTTGGCATCGCCTGGAAGAGCGTATCGCCCTGTTCATTGAGGATTTTAGTAATGAAGTAGGGGTCGACCAGGTAGCCGCCGTTCGTCATTACCGCATAGCCGCGTGCCACCTGCATCGGCGTAAAGGAAGCGGAGCCAAGCGCCAGCGATTCGGTATGGACAATATTCTGCGCCGGGAAGCCGAAGCGCTGCAGATACTCCGCCGCGTAATCGACGCCCATGGCGCGCATGGCGCGCACCATCACCACGTTTTTGGACTGTCCCAGCCCCTGGCGAAGACGAATTGGGCCATCGTATTGCGCAGGCGAGTTTTTTGGCCGCCAGTCGGAGCCTGCACCCGCATCCCAGCGTGAAATCGGCACATCGTTGAGGATGCTGGCAAGCGTTAGCCCTTTATCCATCGCCGCAGTATAGAGGAAAGGCTTAATGTTGGAGCCTACCTGGCGCAGCGCCTGCGTGGCGCGGTTAAACTTGCTTTGGTTAAAGTCGAAGCCGCCTACCAGCGCCATGACGGCGCCATCTTTCGGGTTGATGGAGACCAGCGCCGAGTTCACGTCCGGCACCTGGCCAAGCCACCAGCTGTCGCCGACTTTACGCACCCAAATTTGCTGGCCGGTCTGCACCACATCGGTCACTTTACGCGGCGTTGGGCCTTGCGCGGTGTCGGAGCGGTAAGGGCGCGCCCAGCGCATGCCGTCCATGGAGAGCGTAATAGACGAACCATCCGCCAGCAGCGTCGTCGCCTCCGCAGGCGATGCCTGTGTGACCACCGCGGGCAGCAACGGCCCGTAAGTCGGCAGGTTTTTCAGCGAATCCACAATACGTTGTTGATCCCACGCCGCTTCGCCCACTTTCCACAATACGTTCGCCGGGCCGCGGTAGCCGTGGCGCATATCGTAATCCATCACGTTGTCGCGCACCGCCTGCTGCGCCGCCTGTTGAAGCCGGCGGGTAATCGTGGTGTAGACCTTGTAGCCGTCGGTGTAGGCGTTTTCGCCGTAGCGATTCACCATCTCCTGGCGCACCATTTCAGAAAGATAAGGCGCGGAGAAAGCGATTTCCGGAGCGTGGTAAGCCGCGTCGATAGCTTCATCGCGCGCGCTATCGTACTGCATCTGGGTGATATAGCCCTCGCTCAGCATGCGCGAAAGCACCACGTTGCGCCGCGCCGTTGCGCGGTCAAGCGAATAGAGCGGGTTGAAGGTGGAGGGCGCTTTTGGCAGGCCGGCGATGACGGCCATTTCGCTTAGGCTCAGCTGGTCGATAGTCTTGCCGAAATAGACCTGCGCCGCCGCCCCGACGCCATAGGCGCGGTAGCCGAGGTAAATCTTATTCAGGTAGAGCTCAAGGATTTCATCCTTGCTCATGAGTTGCTCAATGCGTATCGCCAGGAACACTTCCTTGATTTTACGCACCAGCGTGCGCTCCGGGCTTAAGAAGAAGTTACGCGCCAGCTGCTGCGTGATGGTGCTCGCCCCTTGCGAAGCGTGGCCGGAAAAGAGCGCCACGCTTGCCGCACGAAATATCCCTACCGGGTCGACCCCGTGGTGTTCGTAAAAGCGGCTGTCTTCGGTGGCGATAAACGCTTTCACCATCACCGGCGGGATCTGATCAAGCGTTAGCGGAATACGGCGCTTTTCACCGTACTGGGCGATAAGTTCGCCGTCGGCGCTGTAAACCTGCATAGGGATCTGGAGCCGCACATCTTTCAACGTGGCGACATCGGGTAACTGTGGCTCTATGTACTTGTAAAGACCATAGATCGAGCCGGCTCCCAGCAGAATGCAAAAGACTGCAAGGATGAATAAATACTTTACGAACTTCACCGGGAATTTCTCATTTGGTTTCGTTTGGGCAGTTTATAAACAATCGCGCGGTAGTATAAAGGCAAGCCTGAAGCATTGATATGTCATTTTCACCCGGCACGATAAGGAGATCGGCAATCATGACAAACGGCAGATGGCAAATTGGCTTGCATATTCAAGAAGATAGTGTAAAGGCGGTGGCGTTGAGCCGCAGGCGCGGCGGCTGGGCGCTGTGCCGCTGGTGGCATATTCCTGCCCATGAACCTCTCTGGCGCGAAGGGGTAATAACAGGCGATAGCGCGCTGGTGTCGACGTTGCGTCAGTGGCGCGCGCAGTTGCCGCGCGGACATAGCCTGCGCATCGCTTTCCCGGCTCAGCGTACCCTGCAACGTGACATTCCGCGTCCGACCGCCACGCTGTGCGAATCGGAATGCGAAACATGGCTGGCGAGCGCGACCGCTCGCGATCTTCATCTCCCGGCAGACACGCTCTGGCTTGACTACGCGCTTGCTGAAGAGCCTGCCCGGTTTCAGGTAACGGCTGCGCAGAAAAGGGAAGCCGAAGCGCTGCTAGCCAACCTTCGCGCGGCAGGGCTCCAGCCCGAAGCGCTAACGCCGGACGCCTGCGCATTAACGGCCTTCTGGCCTTACGCGCCCGATAATGTAGCGCTTATCGCTTGCGAAGCCGCAGGGCAGTGGTTATGGGCTTCCCGCTCGCGCTGGGGGGTAATCGAGCGGGGCGGTCTGCTGCCCCTGGCCAAACAACTGGCAATAAGCGTCGAACGCGTAGCGGTATGCGGTCCGTTGCCGGCAGAAGCGGAAGGTTGCCTGCGTCTGGATCCGCTTGTTTTTATCACTTTTCAGCAGCCGCCGTTATTAAAAACGCCTGAATGTTACGCGGTGGCGCTTGGCCTTGCGATGGGCGAGGTCGCGCGATGAGCGCGCTTATCAATCTGCTTGCCTGGCGCGCCCGACGACGCAAAGGACGCATGCGGCTCTGGGCCGGGCTGTTTGCCAGCGGCGCGCTGGCGGTGGGAGCTGCAACGCTGCTCTGGTTCTGGCTTCTCATACAGGCGCAGGCGCAATGGTCCGTCCGCACAGAAGCTGCGCAGCTTGAGCAGCGCGCCCAGGCAAGCCGGCTTGCGAACATCGCGGCGCTTAAGCAGCGCATAGAGACGTTACGGCAACAGGTTGAGCGGCGAGTCGCCCGACAAACGAGCCTTGCGGCGTGGGAACCTCGTTTGCTTGCGCTCGCGGAGTTCACGCCGTCGGTTCTCTGGTTCACCAGCCTGAGCCTCACTGAAAACTCATTGCTGTTGCAGGGAAAATCGCGCGATCCCGATGCAATAGCGGCGCTGCAGCAAAGCCTGCGGCAGTTGCCCGGTTTTCCGGCCAGCGAGATGGGAGAGACGGCAAAAGCGAGTCATCGCGAATGGCGTTTCTCTATTGCGCTTTATCCGGAGGTGAAGCATGACGCCGCACCTTGAACGCTGGCTCACGGCTCCCGTTAGCGTGCGCCTGCTGTGCTGGTTGGCGTGGACGATGGCATGGCTTGTCGTCGGCTGGCTTGCGCTGGCCCCGACCCGGCAGGAAAACGCGGCGCAGGCGCTTCGTTATCAGAAACTCATGCAGACGGTGGAGCAGCAGCGCCAGCAGCTTGCAGGACATCAGGATGAAGCGCAGCACAATCGTCAGATAACGGCGCTGGAGGCGAAGCTCAAACCGGAACCTTTCTCTGCGCTGGAGCTGGTGCAGGCGCATGGCGGACGACTGGCGCGCTGGTCGCCGGATGGTCAGCGCGGCGAACTGGTAGTCGATCTTGCGTGGCCGCAGGTGCCCGCTTTTTTTGCCCGACTGGCGCGCTACGACATTGAAGCGACGGCGTTTACGTTAGCGCCCCATGAGAAATCGTTGCGCCTTTCGCTACAGCTGGAGATGAAACATGCGCAGTGAATGGTTGCTTATCGCGGCGTTAATGCAGCCCGCTATCGCCAGCCGTAATCCTTTTGAACCTCCCGCCGGAGATTGCGATACAGAAAAAACGGAGCGCTGGCGTTATCTCGGCATGGTTGGTCGGGAAGAGGCGGTACGCGGAATTGTCAGGACGCCGGAAGGAAAGTCGCTTCGGGTAAATGTGGGAAGCAGGCTGTACGAAGGCTGGCGCGTTAGCGCCATCGCTGCCGCGCAAATCACGCTTGTGGCGGATGGCGCCTGCGAGGAAACGCCGCAACACTGGAAGCTTAAGGAGCAATCCCATGGAAAGGAAACTTCTTCTTTTATTAGCATTGAACGCGGCGGCAAGTCAGAACCTGGGCGCAACGGCCAGCCCGCCGCTTTCCGTGGTGGTGGACGAAGCGCCGGTAGCGCAAGTGCTGCAGGCGCTGGCGGAGAGCGAAAAGCTGAATCTCGTCGTGGCGCCAGGCGTTGAGGGAACGCTTTCTTTGCACCTTATTGATGTGCCATGGCGGCAGGCTTTTCAGGCGGTCATCGACAGCGCCCGGCTGCACTGGCAAAAAGAGGGCGCCATCTTGCGCGTCTATCCGCAGGATTGGGAAGCGCAGCAGCAGGCGCGGCGTTTAGCGGCGCGCCAACAGCGCCAGCTTAGTCAACCTGTCGGGAACGAGACTTTTACGCTGGGGCATGCAGACGCGACAGAGCTGGCCGCCGCCATCGGCGCGCTGGGCGATAAGCTCTTAAGCCTGCAAGGAAGCGTGACGGTAGATAAACGCACTAACCGGCTGCTGGTGAGCGATAACGCCGCCGCGATGAAGCGGGTGCGCGACTGGATAGCGCAAATGGATATCCCGGTAGGGCAAGTGGAACTGGCCGCCCATATTGTTACCATGAATGAACAAAGCCTGCGCGAGCTGGGCGTGAAATGGGGGCTGGCGGAGCCGGAAGGGGATATCAAACGCTGGCATCCCACAAGCCTTTCTGCCGATCTTAGCGTGGCGAACGCGACCACGCATGTGGGTTTTAACGTCGGGCGCATCGATGGACGAATGCTGGACGTTGAGCTCTCGGCGCTTGAGCAGAAAAATCAGGTAGAGATTATCGCCAGCCCGCGACTGCTGGCGGCTCATCAGCAGCCCGCCAGCATCAAACAGGGTAGCGAGATCCCGTATCAGGTCTCCAGCGGCGAAAGCGGCAAAACCTCGGTCGAGTTTAAAGAGGCGGTGCTGGGTATGGAAGTGACGCCCACGATTGGCAACAAAGGCACCATTCGCCTGAAGCTGCGCATCAGCCAGAATATGCCGGGACAAGTGTTGCAGCAGGCGGATGGCGAAACGCTAGCCATTGATAAACAAGAGATTGAAACACAGGTAGAAGTGAAAGATGGCGAAACCCTGGCGCTGGGCGGCATCTTTCAACAAAAAAATAAATCTGGCAAAGACAGCGTGCCGTGGCTTGGGCAAATTCCATTACTGGGAAGGGTATTTAGCCATGACGGTAAGGGAAACGAACGGCGGGAGCTGGTGGTTTTTATTACGCCGAGGATTGTTAAGAGCCGTTGATGTATTAGCGTGAGCTATGATTTTTACGTTTTAAGTCCTCCGGATGTTTGACGAAGGGGTGGAATTAGCATACAAGGAGTACCGATTTGAGAGTCGGTAAGAAACGGTGCTTCCCGTGATGTTTTTTCACTCCCTCGCACCCGGTACGGTAATTTATTCGGTTGCCAAACTACCTGGAGTGTTGAGATAATTTTTGATCTGACTCTCGCACTATCGCATAAGAGGTTTCAGTTCATTTCCCGTGACGCAGGGTTGTGGCGCACCGGGTTTATCATCAACGAATTGTCTTAGTAGTACCGAAAAAATGGCAGAAAAACGCAATATCTTTCTGGTTGGGCCTATGGGCGCTGGCAAAAGCACCATTGGGCGTCAGTTAGCTCAGCAGCTCAATATGGAATTTTACGATTCTGATCAAGAGATTGAGAAACGGACGGGCGCTGACGTGGGCTGGGTCTTCGATGTCGAAGGCGAAGAAGGTTTCCGCGATCGTGAGGAAAAGGTTATCAACGAGCTGACGGAAAAACAGGGTATTGTGCTCGCGACGGGCGGTGGTTCTGTCAAATCCCGCGAAACCCGTAACCGTCTTTCCGCCCGTGGCGTCGTGGTTTACCTGGAAACGACCATCGAAAAGCAGCTCGCCCGTACCCAGCGTGATAAAAAACGCCCCTTGCTTCAGGTAGAGACGCCGCCGCGCGAAGTGCTCGAAGCGTTAGCTAACGAACGCAATCCGCTTTATGAAGAAATTGCCGACGTGACCATTCGCACCGACGATCAAAGCGCGAAAGTGGTGGCTAACCAGATTATCCATATGCTGGAAAATAACTGATTCCAGTTAACCCAATACTCGTCTGCGGGTACTAGCACATAAGGTTACTGAGCGTCATGGAGAGGTTGACAGTCACTCTCGGGGAACGTAGTTACCCTATCACCATCGCGGCCGGATTGTTCAACGATCCGGCTTCCTTTTGGCCCTTGCGCGCGGGTGACCAGGTAATGCTGGTAACCAACGAAACGCTGGCGCCGCTTTACCTCACCATCGTTCGCCAGGTGCTGGAACAGGCGGGAGTGAAAGTCGACCAGGTTATCCTGCCCGACGGCGAGCAATACAAAAGCCTGGCGGTGCTTGATACTGTCTTTACCGCGCTGCTGGAAAAACCGCATGGCCGCGATACTACGCTTATCGCTTTGGGCGGCGGCGTAGTGGGCGACCTGACCGGTTTTGCCGCAGCTTGCTACCAGCGAGGCGTGCGCTTCATTCAGGTGCCGACCACGCTGCTCTCGCAGGTGGATTCCTCCGTTGGCGGCAAGACGGCTGTCAATCATCCCCTTGGCAAAAACATGATCGGCGCTTTCTACCAGCCTGCTTCGGTGGTTATCGATCTCGATTGTCTGAAAACCCTTCCTGCGCGTGAACTCTCTTCCGGCCTTGCTGAGGTCATTAAGTACGGCATTATCCTTGACGGCGATTTCTTCAACTGGCTTGAAGAAAACCTGGATGCGTTGCTGGCGCAGGATGGTGCGGCGATGGCTTACTGCATTCGCCGTTGCTGCGAGATAAAAGCGGAAGTCGTGGCGGCGGATGAGCGTGAAAGCGGCTTACGTGCTTTACTCAATCTTGGCCATACTTTCGGCCACGCTATCGAAGCGGAAATGGGCTATGGCAACTGGCTGCACGGCGAAGCGGTCGCGGCGGGCATGGTCATGGCGGCGCGCACGGCGCAACGCCTGGGCAATTTTAGCGAGGCGGATACGCAGCGCGTTATCGCTCTGCTCAAACGCGCAGGCTTGCCGGTAACGGGGCCGGAATCTATGGCTCCGGAAGCCTATTTACCGCACATGATGCGTGATAAAAAAGTGCTGGCGGGAGAGCTGCGTTTAGTGCTGCCGCTGGCTATAGGGAAAAGCGAAGTGCGCGGCGGAGTGCCGCACGAGGTAGTTATTGGCGCTATTGCTGACTGTCAGCAGGCGTAACTATTAGAACGGCCTGTCGCCAGTTTTTGGCGGCGTTTTTTTTCGGGCGATGTGCGTAGCCGCGGGCCGCAATAAGCCTTAGTGTGGGGTGTTAAATGGATGAATTCAAACCAGAAGACGAGCTGAAACCCGATCCCAGCGATCGTCGTCCTGGTCGTTCTCGTAAATCTGCCGACTATGATAACGAGCCGCAGCTGAACATCGATGACGTTGAGCTGGACGCTGAAGATCCGCGCCCTTCGCGCGCCCGTCGCGCTCGTGATGAAGACCGCGTACGCGAAGAGGAAGAGTACGAAGCGGAGGCAGCGGCAGACGAAGAAGTGGTTGAGCGTCGTCCGCGCAAGCGTAAAAAAGCGCCGGCGAAAGGGCCGGTTTCTCGTCAGCACTTGATGATGGCGCTCGGCATTTTGGTGCTGCTGGTGCTGATTATCGGCATTGGTTCCGCATTGCAGGGGCCGTCGACCGATTCCAGCGCGCAAAACCAGTCAGCGGAAAAAAATATCGATCTCGCAGGCGGCGCCAATAACGGCGGCACGCCAGCCGATCAGGCTAACGGCGTGCAGCCGCAGCCAGGCGAAACCTCTGCGGTAAACGCGGCGCCCGGCAACAATCCGCAGGATGTCTCTTTGCCGCCTATTTCTTCCACGCCGACTCAGGGCCAGGCTCAGACGCAGCCTGCCGGTCAACAGCGCGTTGAAGTGCAGGGCGACCTGAATAACGCGCTGACCCAGCAGCAGGGACAAATTGATAACGCCGCAACCGGCTCTTCTACGCTGCCGACCGAACCTGCAACGGTTGCCGCGGTAGGCAACAACAATGCCGCTTCCCGTCAGGCCGCGCCGCAGGAGCCCGCTACACGCCAGGCTGCCGCGCCGCAGCGCCATGAGCGCAAGCAGGTAGTGATTGAGCCGGAACCGCGTAATGCGCAGCCGACCCAGAGCAAACCGCAAACGACCGCGAAAGCGCCGACAAGCGAGCAGAAACCTGCAACGACGGCGAAGCGCAGCGAACCGGTTTCCGCGCCTGCCAGCGGTACGGCCTCTGAACCGGTGAAGGCGCCTGCCGCGACTACCGCCGCGCCGAAGGCTTCCGCTCCGGCAGCCACGGCGACGACCAGCGCGCCAAAAGCGGCCGCGCCTGCGCAATCTTCCAGCGCGCCTGCCGCCGCGACGGGCAACGTCGGCTCGCTGAAGTCAGCGCCGTCCAGCCACTACACGCTGCAGTTGAGCAGTTCTTCGAACTACAACAACCTCAACGCGTGGGCGAAAAAAGAGAACCTGAAAAACTACGTGGTTTATCAGACGACCCGTAACGGTCAACCGTGGTATGTGCTGGTAAGCGGCGTTTATGCTTCTAAAGATGAAGCGAAGCGTGCGGTTGCCACGCTGCCTGCCGATGTCCAGGCGAAGAACCCGTGGGCGAAGCCGATTCACCAGGTTCAGTCCGATCTGAAGTAATGAGTAAAAGCGCAGTATGCTGTCGGAGCCCTTCTCCACAGCGGGGAAAGGTAAAGTCACAAGCAGCATGAAAAAACATCGCGCTTTTCTGAAATGGGCAGGGGGGAAATACCCCCTGCTCGACGAAATCAAACGTCATCTCCCGGAAGGGGAGTGTCTTATTGAGCCTTTTGTCGGCGCAGGCTCGGTATTTCTCAACACAGACTATTCGAGCTATATCCTCGCGGATATCAACAGCGACCTGATAAGCCTCTACAACACGGTGAAAGATCGCCCGGACGACTACGTTAACGAGGCGCGTTTGCTGTTTACGTCGTCGAATAATCAGTCTGAAGTGTACTATCAGTTGCGTGAAGAGTTTAATCAGAGCGCCGATCCTTTTCGTCGCTCGCTGCTCTTCTTGTATCTCAACCGCCACGGCTACAATGGTCTGTGTCGATACAATATGCGCGGCGAATTTAATGTGCCGTTTGGCCGCTATAAAAAGCCCTACTTCCCGGAAGAGGAGCTGTACCGGTTTGCCGAACGGGCGCAGAACGCGCTGTTTATCTGCGAATCGTATGATGCGAGCATGGCGCGGGCGGGCGCGGGATCGGTAGTTTATTGCGATCCGCCCTACGCGCCACTTTCCGCGACGGCGAACTTTACCGCTTACCACACCAATAGCTTTAACCTGGAGCAGCAGCAGCATCTGGCCCAGCTTGCCGAGCAACTGCACAGCAACCGCATTTCGGTGCTTATCTCCAACCACGATACGGCGCTGACGCGTCAGTGGTATCAGCAGGCGAAGCTCCATAAGGTGCGGGTAAGACGCAGCATTAGCAGCAACGGCGGCACGCGTAAGAAGGTGGACGAACTGCTGGCGCTCTATAAAGCCTGAGCCGTTTCGCCCGCCGTAAAACACTTTTAATGGAGAAGCGGATGAAACAGTATTTGATTGCCCCCTCAATCCTGTCGGCAGACTTCGCTCGCCTGGGCGAAGATACCGCCCGCGCCCTGGCCGCTGGCGGCGATGTCGTCCATTTTGACGTTATGGATAACCACTATGTGCCTAACCTCACCATGGGGCCGATGGTGCTGAAAGCGCTGCGCGATTACGGCATTACCGCGCCTATCGACGTGCATCTGATGGTTAAACCCGTCGACAGAATTATCCCGGACTTCGCCGAAGCGGGCGCAACCTACATCACCTTCCATCCGGAAGCTTCCGAACACGTTGACCGCTCGCTGCAGCTTATCAAAGAGCATGGCTGCAAAGCAGGTCTCGTGCTGAATCCCGCCACATCGCTCAACTGGCTCGATCACGTTATGGACAAGCTGGACGTTATCCTGCTGATGTCGGTGAACCCGGGTTTTGGCGGTCAGTCGTTTATTCCGCACACGCTGGATAAGCTTAAAGAAGTGCGTAAGCGCATCGACGCTTGCGGGCGCGATATCCGTCTGGAAGTGGATGGCGGCGTGAAAGCGGATAATATTGGCGAAATTGCCGCCGCGGGCGCCGATATGTTTGTCGCAGGCTCCGCTATCTTCAATCAGCCTGATTACAAAAAAGTGATTGAGGAAATGCGCAGCGAACTGGCGAAGGTAAGCCATGGATAAATTACAGGCCATTCGCGGCGTGGCGTTTGACCTTGACGGCACGCTGGTGGACAGCGCGCCGGGGCTGGCGTATGCCGTAGACAGCGCGCTTTATGCGCTGGAGCTGCCGCAGGCCGGCGAGCCGCGCGTTATCACCTGGATTGGCAACGGCGCGGATGTGCTGGTGCAGCGCGCGCTGAAATGGGCGCGTGAAGAAAAAGCGGCGCAGCGCATTGCTGCCGGGAAACCTGCGCTGGATGCGATGGATATTCCTGAAGAAGAACAGGCTCGCATGCTGCGAAAACTCTTCGACCGCTATTACGGCGAGGTGGTCGAAGAAAGCAGCTTTCTTTTCCCGGATGTCGAGCAGACGCTGCATGCGTTGCATGACAACGGCATGCCGATGGCGCTGGTGACCAACAAGCCGACCCCTTTCGTGGCGCCGCTGCTGGAAGCGCTGGGCATTGCTAAGTTCTTCACCGTGATTATTGGCGGCGATGACGTGACGAACAAAAAGCCGCATCCTGAGCCATTGCTGATGGTGCTGGAAAAGCTTGGGCTTGCCGCGCCGGAATTGCTGTTTGTCGGCGATTCGCGTAATGATATTCTGGCCGCTCAGGCTGCTGGCTGCTGCTCGGTAGGCCTGACTTATGGCTATAACTATGGCGAAGCGATAGCGTTAAGCAAACCCGATATTATCTTCGACCACTTCCGTGATCTTTTGCCCGCTCTCGGGCTACCCCACAGTGACAATCAGGAATTGAAAAATGAGTAAGCCCATCGTTTTTAGCGGCGCACAGCCATCAGGTGAATTGACCATTGGTAACTACATGGGTGCGCTGCGTCAGTGGGTTAACATGCAGGACGACTACCATTGCATCTACTGTATCGTTGACCAGCACGCCATCACTGTGCGTCAGGACCCGGCGGCGCTGCGCAAAGCCACCCTTGATACGCTGGCGCTCTACCTCGCCTGCGGCATCGATCCGAAAAAGAGCACCATCTTCGTTCAGTCCCACGTACCGGAGCACGCGCAGCTCGGCTGGGCGCTGAACTGCTACACCTATTTCGGCGAGCTGAGCCGTATGACGCAGTTTAAAGATAAATCCGCCCGCTATGCGGAAAACATTAACGCCGGTCTGTTCGACTACCCGGTGCTGATGGCGGCGGACATCCTGCTGTATCAAACGAACCTCGTGCCGGTAGGCGAAGATCAGAAACAGCACCTGGAGCTGAGCCGCGACGTGGCGCAGCGCTTCAACGCTATCTATGGCGATATCTTTAAGGTGCCGGAGCCGTTTATTCCGAAATCGGGCGCGCGCGTCATGTCGCTGCTGGAGCCGACGAAGAAGATGTCCAAGTCAGACGATAACCGTAACAACGTCATCGGCCTGCTGGAAGATCCGAAATCGGTCGTGAAGAAGATCAAACGCGCGGTAACGGACTCCGATGAGCCGCCGGTTGTGCGTTATGACGTGGCTAACAAAGCGGGCGTGTCTAACCTGCTGGATATCCTTAGCGCCGTAAACGGCCAGAGCATCGCCGAGCTGGAGCAGCACTTCGAAGGCAAAATGTACGGTCATCTGAAGGGCGAAGTGGCGGATGCCGTTTCCGGCATGCTGACTGAGCTTCAGGAGCGCTACCACCGCTACCGTAACGATGAAGCCTTCCTGCAGAGCGTGATGAAAGAAGGCGCGGAAAAAGCTCGCGCCCGCGCGTCTGAAACGCTGAAAGCGGTTTATGAAGCCATCGGCTTTGTCGCCCAGCCGTAAAAAACAAAAAAACCGGGAAATTTCCCGGTTTTTTTATGCCTGCGCTTAGCGCTTGTCTGTTACTGGTCTGCCGCCGGACCACAACCGCCAATGATTCTGGAGATTGAAATCGCCGGGTGGAGCAGATAGTCATAGCTGCAATCTTTCTTTTTGTTTTCAACGTGCCCGGAGCAAGCGGTGAGAGTTGAGAGCGCGACGGCCAGAACAGCCAATTTCATCATACGATTCATCATGTATCCCTTTAGATTAAGTAGTCCTGAGAGTGGCTATGAATTACTCGTTAATGCATAGCGGAAGAGATATAAACGCTTTGCAGGGTTCTCCGTCAATGTCCCCTGAAATGCTGCCTGCAACATAAAAGACTGCTTTCTCTTCATCATCTGGCACAGGAAAAGGGATAAGCGAAACGCGCTGGCTTAAAGCTTCAGCGGCGCTGGTTATCGATAGTCAGGCTGACGCGGTTGGCCCGGCAGAACAATTCGGAAATGTGCACGGGACGATCGTGCTGATCGAAAGCGATTTTGCTGATGCGAAACAGCGGCTCGCCCAGTTCGCATTTAAGCCACTGCGCTTCAGATTTGGTGGCGGTGAAAATATCGATGGTCTTTTTATCGCTCACCACGCGCGTATCGAACCGCTCCTGAAAAAGCTGGTAGGTCGACGCGCCCGCAGTGTAAATCTCGTCGAAACCCGGGTAGCGGGCAAGCGGGATCCAGGAGCCGTCGATAAACAGCGGCTCGCCGTCAAGATACATGACCCGGCGCAGCAGGAACATCTCGCTGCCGCCCGGAATGTTCAGCCTTTCGCAAAACGGGTCGGCGCTCACGCGCGCCTGCTCTATCACCTCTTCTTTGGTCGGTTTGCCCTGCGATACGCCGAAATCGGTAAAGCCGCTCACCGTCAGCAGCGCGTTCTCCACTTTCTTGCTCTGCACAAACGTGCCTTTTCCCTGCCAGCGGATCAGCACGCCATCTTTAACGAGGTCGCTGATGGCTTTGCGGATAGTAATGCGGCTAACGTTGTAGAGTGCGCAGAGCTCGCTTTCGGTTGGGATCTGCTGGCCTGCCTGGTAGACGCCCTGCGCTATCTCATCAAGCAGGCGCTGACGCACGGTGGCGTAGAGAAGTTGGTGGGAGTAGCGCTCCGTAGCTGGCATGAATCGACCCTGAAGTAGTAAAAAGCGTGGGGTTGATTATAGGAGCCTTTATTGTGGAGTAACAGGGCGTTGGCGTGAGGCTCGTCACGCCAACGCAGACCTCACCACGCGCCGTGGTAGCCGATGGTCCTTGCGGCGCACTGCGTGCCCTGCTTCATGGCGTCGTGCAGCGGCAGGCCTTCGGCGATGGCGCAAAGGAAACCGGCAATGTAAGAGTCCCCGGCGCCCATGGTATCGACCACCTCCACTAACTCCGGCGGCATCCGCCAGAACTGTTTACCGTCCCACGCCAGGCTGCCGTTTTCGCCGAGGGTGGCGATAGCCGCGCCCGCGCCGCACTGCACCACCGTTTGCAGCCGATCGCGCAGCCACGGCGTGTCGTCGTTCGCGGAGGCGAATACGTAGTCCAGATGCTCCGGCAGCGTGCGCCACAGCGGGCTTTCCCATTTGTCGGCGAAATCAAACGAGAGGATTTTCCCGGCGGCTTTCAGGGCAGGGAAGGCCGTTTCGGCATGGCCCCAGATGGCGGAGTGGATGATGTCAAAGCTATTCAGCCAGGCCAGATCCTCTTCATTGAGCGCAAAATTCGCCATTACGCCTTCGGTATAGTCGCCGAGGATGCGGTCGTTGTTGCGCAGCTCCACCTGGGTTTGCGCCGTCACGCCCGGCTTCACGCGCAAGCGAAACGTATTCACCCCCTTTTGCTCCAGGTCACGCCTGAGCATTTTGCCGTAATCGTCATCGCCTACCCAGCTTACGCAGGTGGGCTGCATGCCGTAGCGGGTGCTGTAAACCGCCACGTTCACGGCGTTGCCGCCGGAGAAAGCCTTGCCGAGCTGCGGATAGATATCGACGCAGTTATCGCCTACCGTCGCCAGCTTTTTCATTGCGCCTCCTGCGTCAGCAGTTCGCGAAAGCGCGCCAGCGCCTTGCGGGCATACAGCCGCGGCTCGTTCATATACATCGTCACCAGTTCGATGGTGCAATAGCCGTCATAGCCCCGGTCGAGGATATCGCGCATCAACTCACGCAGCGGCATTTTGCCTTCGCCTGGAATGTAGTGGCTGTCGCTTGCGCCGTCGCTGTCGACGATATGCAGATGACGCAGCTTATCGCCAAGCTTGTCGAAATAGCTCATTACCGGCTCGCCCTGCACAAACGGCGCGCAGATATCGACCATGCTGTAAAGGCGCGGCGAAGGCACGAGCGAGAGCGCGCGCAGCACATCGTTAGCGTTGCAAACCACGTTGGATTCATACGGCGTGAGCGGCTCCAGCAGCAGATCCATGCCGATATCTTCCGCGAAATCGCATAATTCGCGCAGGTTATCAGCAAGCCGCTGCCAGATGGCGTCCGGCGTGGCGAGGTAGCCCGCATGGGCGGCGGAAATCAGCGTAAAGCCCGCCTCCATCTCTTTAGCCATCTCCATGGCGAGCTTAATCATGTCGAGGCTTTCGCGACGCATCCGTTCATCGCCCAGCATCATGTTATACGGATAGCCGTTAGTTTCTGGCGTATAGCCGATGATCGGCATCTGATAGACGCGGGAGAGTTCTTTAACGTGGCGGATGCCGCCCGCGTTTAAGTCCGGCGCGAAGGCGTGCGGCCTGCCGCCCCATAGCTCCAGCCCGTCGTAGCCCAGTTCGTGCGCGTCGCGAAAGGCGTGCTCCAGCGGTAAACGCTGATGCCCGCAGGTAAACATACCCGTTTTCATACCCTTCTCCTTGCATGAATGTCCCGGCCTCCGCAGAGGCCGGGCGGGGGATTAATACTCGACAATGCCGCCGTAGTAGCGACGGTCGTCCGGGTTGTGGTCTTTGTAAATAGAGAGGTAGTAGCAGAGCCACTCCATCGGCACGAACATCAGGAACGGCGCGAGCCATGGGTGCAGCCCCTGGGCAATCTCTTGGTAGTCGATAACGATGACATTATCGGTACGCTCGCGCACGAAGCGGATGGCGCGTTCGGTAGTGTGGCGGCTTTCATCGTTGCCCAGCAGGAAGAGGAACGGCACGCCTGGCTCGACAATTTCCAGCGGGCCGTGGCGGAATTCGCCGCTCTCAATCACCGAGCCGTGAGTCCAGGTAAATTCCATTAGCGTGACGATGCCCTCTTTGTAGCCAAGCGGGCGCAGCGGGCCTGCGGAAACGGTGTAGATCATCGGCCACTGCGACGCCTGCTCGCCAAGCTGACGGCCCTTGTCTTCCCAGGTGCGCACCAGGTGGCCCAGTGCCTGCGGCAGCTTGCGCAGGTCGTTTTTGATTTTGCCGATTTCGGCGTGCGGCGCGAGACGGGTGATCATCTCCAACACTACGCTGTAGCAGAGCAGCAGATGGATTTCCCAGATGCAGTCCGCTTCATACGCCACCACATGTTCAGCCGCATGAACAATCGGGCTGTCCGGGCGTTTCGTGAAGGCGGCGGTGAGCGCGCCGCAGGCGGCGCCCAGCTCCAGCGCCTTGATCACCTCTTCGGTTTTGCCGTAATCGGACACGCCGATAACCGCGCATTTTGCGTCGAGACGGTAAGGCGTGTTGTCGCAGAACTCCCAACCGGAAACGGCGTAAACCTGCAGGCTGGAGAAGCGGTCCGCCAGATGCTTCGCTGTCTGCGCGGCGTTGAGCGGCGAGCCGCAGGCGACGAAGTAGATGCGGTCGATGCCGCGCTTGATCATCTCATCGACGATAGCGTGCACGCGCGGCACATCCTTCTCCAGAATCTTTTCCACTTCCTGCACCATATTTTCGGTTACCAGGAAATCCACGGTGCTTTTATCGATATTCAGCATGAAACAACTCTCCAGACAGGGTTAGGAAACATGAGCCAGACGGCGGTTGCGCTTTTCCCAGAAGGCGTAAGCGGGCAGGCCAGTGGCGATAACAATCAGGGCGCAGATTAGGCCCGGGACGGGCGCCCACACGAAGGTGGAAGCGACCAGGATGAGGCTTGACGCGATGGCGGCGAAGGTCATCAGACCAAAGGCCGGGGTGCGCCACAGCGGTTTGTAATCCTCACGTTTGCGACACCAGATGATGGAGCCGAAGGTGAGGGTGTTTTTGAAGCACATCACCAGCGTGAAGTAGCCGAGCAGGCTGGTGAGGTCGGAAACAAAGATAAAGAAAATGCCGAGCGCGCATTGCAGGATGATGGAAACATCCGGCGTGTTGTATTTCGGGTGTACGTGGCCGAAACATTTGAAGAACAGGTTATCTTTCGCCATCGCATACTCGAGTCGCGGCTGATACATCACGCAGCTGGAAAGCGAGCCCAGAATCACGATCATCGCGGTGACGGCGACGAAAACGCCCGCCACGCTGCCAAGCGCCGGAATATAAGTCAGCGCGTCAGAGATAGGCGTGCCGGAGGCGGCGAGCTTGTCAAACGGCATCAGCCCGGAGATAACCAGCGCTAACAGCGAGTAGAGCACCAGCACCAGCAAACAGGAGCCAATCAGCGCCCGCGGCATCGTTTTGCCGGGGTTTTTGATTTCGCCGGTCATGTAACAGATGGACGCCATGCCGGTATAAGACCAACTGGTGGCGGAAATGCCCGCCAGCAGCGCCATGATGCCCGCCGCCGCGCTGGTGGTCGCCGCTGTCGCAGGCGCCGCGAAGTTATCGCCTTTCAGCCAGAAAATGCCGACGCCGATAACGATGGCGAAGGGGATGATTTTGGCGATGGTAATAAGCGTCTGGAACGTCGCGCCGCCTTCTACCGAACGCAGGTGCAGCAGCATAAACGCGAGTATTAACCCGGTGGCGATAAGCTTGCCGGTGAACGGGTCTATCGCGACCAGAAAACCGAGGTTGCTGACTATCGCCAGCGCCATAATGGAGAGCGAAGGCGCATCGTTCGCCCAGAAGCTCGCCCAGCCGGAGAGAAACGCCAGCGGCCGGCTGCCGGCGTTTTTCAGGTAGACATAATCTGCGCCGTTTTCGGGATAGGCGGTAGAGAGCTCCGCATAAACGCACATCTGCGGGATCACAATCAAACCGCCAATGACGAAAGCGAGCACCGTGAGCCACGGGGAGCCTGCCGCTTTCGCCACTTCACCAACCGAAACGAAAATACCGGAACCGACGGTCGTTCCGACGGAAATGGCCAGCACGGCCCAGAAGCCGAGCTTGCGTTGGAGTTCCTGGCCTTCCATATCGTTACCTTTTTTAGTTTTCAAATGGAGTTGTAGGGGTTCAGAGCGCGTCGCCTGGATGAAGGCAGCAGGAGGCCGCATGACCCGAAACGGCGCGGGTCATGAAGAATTCGCTATGCTGTTTTCATTATGAGATGACGCATAACGAATATAACAACATATAATGAATTGTATTGGCGAGATGGATCACAAAATCGCCACTTGTTAGCGGCATGTAACGCCTTATGGCGGCATCTTATTGAAAGATAAGGAAAGAAAGTAGCGGGCAAGCACAGCTAGCCCGCACAGGGAGGTTTATTTCGAAGAGAACCAGTTGAGTTTATTACGCAGCGCGACCACGCGCCCGACGATAATCAGGCTCGGGCTTTCAACCTGCTGCGCCAGTTCGCCAAGCTGCATGAGCGTGCCGTCGACCACGCGCTGCTTGACGCTGGTGCCGTTTTCGACCAGCGCAACCGGCATAGCGGCATCCATCCCATGTTCCAGCAGTTTTTCCTGAATGGCGCCCGCCTGGTTTAAGCCCATATAAAACACCAGCGTCTGTTTTTCCGCCGCCAGGTTATGCCAGTCCAGCTCGCCGCCAGTTTTCAGATGGCCGGTGACCAGCCTCACGCTCTGGGCGTGATCGCGGTGGGTGAGCGGAATGCCGGCGTAGGCGGAGCAGCCGGAGGCGGCGGTAATGCCCGGCACCACGGAGAAGGGAATGCCTGCGTGGCACAGGGTTTCCAGCTCTTCGCCGCCGCGCCCGAAGATAAACGGATCGCCGCCTTTCAGGCGCACCACGCGTTTGCCGCGCTGGGCCTCGCGCAGCAGGATCTGGTTAATCTCTTCCTGCGGCACGCAGTGGTAGCCAGCGCGTTTGCCGACAAACACGCGATCGGCGTCGCGGCGCACCAGATTCATGATCTCATCGGAAACCAGGCGATCGTAAACCACGATGTCCGCCTGTTGAATCTGCTGCAGCCCTTTTAGCGTCAACAACCCCGGGTCGCCGGGACCTGCGCCCACCAGCACCACTTCACCGCGGTTTTCCAGCGGTTCGCTGAACAGCGTTTCGGTAATATCCGCCACGTTGGGTTGGTCATTATTGGCGAGCGACTGGGCGAGGCGGTCGTTAACAAACAGTTTTTCCCAGAAACGGCGACGTTCGCTCATGGTGGCGAACGTCTCTTTCACCCGCTTGCGCAGGTTGCCTGCATAGCGCGCCAGTTCGCCGATGTGCTGCGGCAGCAGCGCTTCGAGTTTTTCCCGCAGCAGGCGGGCGAGCACTGGCGAGGTGCCGCCGGAGGAGATTGCCACCATAAGCGGCGAACGGTCGATGATAGAAGGCATGATGAAGCTCGCCTGCTTTGGCGCATCCACCACGTTGCAGAAAATTCGGCGCGCTTCAGCAGCGTCGCTCACCTGTTGGTTAACGGCGTCGTCGTCCGTAGCGGCTATCGCCAGCCAGCAGGTATCGAGCAGGCGGGCGTCGAATTCGCCCGCCGCCAGGTACAGCATGCCCTGTTGCGCCCAGATCTGAAACTGCGGCGTGAAATCCAGGGCGTTAACGGTGACGATGGCTCCTGCCTCCATCAGCAGACGCGCCTTGCGTTCTGCCACATCCCCGCCGCCAACCAGCAGGCAAGGACGATTGCGTAACTGACAAAATATGGGCAGGTGATCCACGGCTTATCCTTCTTATCGGGCTTATCGGACGGTTTCAGTAGCGGTCTGCGCGGCAGGCTGCGGGCGCTCTGCGCGCGGGGTAGCATACCAATAACCTAAACCCATGAATACGACGCCGGAAAGGGTATTCCCGAGAGTTACCCACAATAGGTTATGGCCGATGCCGGAGAGGGTATAGGCTTCGCTGTGATGACCAAACCATGAGAGCGCGAAGAGCGTCATGTTGGCGACGGAGTGTTCGTAGCCGGAGGCGATAAAAGCCAGCAGGCACCACCAGATAGCGATGAATTTCGCCGCGCCTTCGGTGCGGATAGCCATCCAGATAGCAAGACAGACCAGCCAGTTGCAGAGCGCGCCTTTAAAGAACAGCACGGTGGCGGGCGCGGTGGTTTTGGCGAGCGCCACGGTGTGGACGAGACTGGTATCCACCGGCAGCAGGCTGCCGCCGCCCCAGCTGTAGAGCAGGGCGACAAACACCGAGCCTACGAGGTTGCCAAGCCAGGTTTGCGGCAGAATGGCCCACATCTGGCCGTGGCTGATTGCGCCCGCTTTAACGCCAAGCGTCAGGAACATGGTGTGGCCGGTGAAAAGCTCGGAGCCTGCGATGATAACGAGCGTGAGCGCGATGCCGAACGTGGCCCCCATCACCAGCGGGCGCACTGACGGGTCAAGCAGGTTGCCGAGCGTGAAAATCAGGATGATGCCAAGCCCTACATAAGCGCCCGCCATGGCGGAACTGACCCAGAAGCCCAGCGGATTATTTGCCGAGAGGCGAGCGATGCGGGCGGCATTCGCCGCGCACTTGTTGATCGTATCGGTAAACATAGTGGTTATCCTAAAAAGTGAGTGAAATTAAAACGTAAAAAGGTTCGCCTTGTGGCGGTGCGGCGGTTTTCCGCACGTGTAATCGTTGTTGTCCTTAACTGACGCTCCGGTAAGCAGAACGCCGATGGAACATTTTTAATGAGCGGAGGCTTGTGCCTCTCTGCTTTACTGCTTTTCTTCGCGTGGCGCGAAGGCACGGGAAAAAACGGGTGGGTGCGCTTATTCATCCTGCCTTGCGCTTGCCCCTCACCCTGACCCTCTCCCCGGACGGGAGAGGGAACCGGGCAGTGCCGAGCCTGGCGTAAAATTTCGCGCGACCCGCCTGAAACCCTGAAGGCGTTGTTGTAGCCTTTCTGGGTTACGCCTTCACCTGCACCTGACCGTCCTTCACGCGCGCCTCAAAATGCGCGACAGAACGGCTTTCATCTTCCATACACAGCCCGTCGCGCAGGCGGAAACGCTGCTTTTTCAGCGGGCTCGCCACCCACAGCTCGCCCTGATGTTCAGCGATGATGCCGCGGGAGAGGACGCTCGCTTCAAAGAACGGGTCGATATTGCTGATGGCGTAAACCTCCTCGTTGGCGCGAGGGCGGAAAATCGCGACCTGTTTATTGCCAAGCAGGGCGCAGACGCCGGTTGCCGGGATAATGTCATCAAGCTGGCAGACGGTGTTCCACTGGCTCATACAGTTTCCTCCTCCACGAAGGTGACCGGAATGCGCTCATACGGCGTGGCCGGACGGTGTTGCTGGCGCTCCGCCACGACCTGCACGTTCGGGTCGCGACGATCGCTGTTGATAAAGTGTTTGAAGCGAACCTGCGCCTGCGGGTTGTTGACCGTTTCAGTCCATTCGCAGATAACCGCTTCGCGCAGACGGGCCATCTCCGCTTCCAGCTGTGCGTTCAGACCCAGCTTGTCGTCGATGATGACGCTCTTCAGGTAGTTGATGCCGCCTTCCATTGCGTCCAGCCATGGCGCGGTGCGGGTCAGCTTATCCGCGGTGCGGATGTAGAACATCATGAAGCGGTCGAGGTAACGCACCAGCGTGTCGCGGTCGAGATCCGCCGCCAGCAGATCCGCGTGGCGCGGTTTCATGCCGCCGTTGCCGCACACATACAGGTTCCAGCCTTTCTCGGTGGCGATAATGCCGACATCTTTGCCCTGTGCTTCCGCGCATTCGCGGGTGCAGCCGGAGACGCCAAATTTCATCTTGTGCGGGGTGCGGATGCCTTTATAGCGGTTCTCAAGTTCAACCCCCAGGCCCACGCTGTCGCCGACGCCGTAGCGGCACCAGGTGCTGCCGACGCAGGTTTTCGCCATACGCAGCGCTTTAGCGTAAGCGTGGCCGGTTTCAAAGCCCGCGTTGATAAGCTGGCGCCAGATCTCCGGCAGGTCGTCTTTGCGCGCGCCGAACAGGCCAATGCGCTGGGAACCCGTGATTTTGGTGTAGAGGTTAAACTCGCGGGCGATGCGGCCTACTTCCATCAGCCCCTCGGGGGTGATTTCGCCGCCGGCGGAGCGTGGAATGACTGAGTAAGTGCCGTCTTTCTGGATATTCGCCAGGAAGTTGTCGTTGGTGTCCTGCAGCGGAGTGTGCTGCGGTTTCAGCACATATTCGTTCCAGCAGGAGGCAAGCAGCGAACCAACGGTGGGTTTACACACTTCGCAGCCATAGCCGCTGCCGTATTTCGCCAGCAGTTCGTCGAAGGTTTTGATCCCTTCCACGCGAATGAGGTGATACAGCTCCTGACGAGAAAAAGCGAAGTGTTCGCACAGGTTATTGGTTATCTCAATACCCTGTTTAGCCAGTTCGGCGTTCAGCACCTGCGTCACCAGCGGGATACAGCCGCCACAACCGGTGCCGGCTTTGGTTTCCGCTTTCAGCGCCGCAACGGTGTGGCAGCCGCGGCCGATGGCGGCGACCAGGTCGCCTTTGGTCACATCGAAGCAGGAGCAAATCTGCGCGCTGTCCGGCAGCTTATCCACGCCGATGGCTGGTTTGCCCTGGCTTGCATGCGCAGGCAGGATGAGCGAATCCGGGTTTTCCGGCAGTTCGATGGCGTTCAGCACCAGCTGCAGCAGGTTGCCGTAATCGCTGGTGTCGCCCACCAGCACGGCGCCGAGCAGGGTTTTGTTGTCCGCGCTTACCACGAGGCGTTTGTAGACCTCTTTGCTTTCATCCAGAAAGACGTAGCTGCGGGAGTTCGGCGTACGGCCATGCGCGTCGCCGATGCCGCCCACGTCAACGCCGAGCAGCTTCAGCTTGGCGCTGAGGTCCGCTCCTTCGAAGGCGTTCGCGTTGCCAAGAATATGGTCGACCGCGACCTGCGCCATTTTGTAGCCCGGCGCCACCAGCCCGTAAACGCGGCTGTTCCAGCTGGCGCATTCGCCGATAGCGTAGATATCCGGGTCGGACGTCTGGCACTGGTCGTTAATCATAATGCCGCCACGCTGGGCGATAGCGAGATCGCACTGTTTCGCGAGCTTATCGCGCGGGCGAATACCGGTGGAGAACACAATGAAGTCCACTTCCAGCTCGCTGCCGTCGGCAAAACGCATGGTTTTACGCGCTTCAACGCCTTGTTGAACGATCTCTTGCGTATTTTTGCTGGTGTGAACTTTCACGCCCATGCTTTCAATTTTGCGACGCAGCTGTTCGCCGCCCATCTGATCAAGCTGTTCGGCCATCAGCATCGGCGCGAATTCGATAACGTGCGTTTCCACGCCTAAGTTTTTCAGCGCCCCGGCGGCTTCCAGACCGAGCAGGCCGCCGCCCACGACCGCGCCGCGCTTACTGCGACGCGCGCAGGCTTCAATGGCGTTCAGGTCTTCAATGGTGCGGTAGACGAAGCAATCCTGGGTTTCCGCGCCTTTGATAGGCGGGATCCACGGATAAGAGCCGGTCGCCATGATCAGCTTGTCGTAATAGACGCTGCGCCCGGAGCTGGAGTGAATCACCTTCTCCTGACGGTTAATGGTAATGGCGCGTTCGCCCACCAGCACTTTCACGCCGTGTTTTTCGTAAAAGCCTTCACGAACAAGAGAGAGTTCTTCAGCGGTATGGTGAGAGAAGTAAGAGGAGAGATGCACGCGGTCATAGGCGATGCGCGGCTCTTCACAGAAGACGGTAATGTCGAACTGGCCCGGTTCGGCTTTGTCGAGAAGGTCCTCGATAAAGCGGTGGCCGACCATGCCGTTACCGATAATAGCGAGTTTGACGTTGCTCATTTTTGCCTCGATTTCTTTTCTATTACTGCCTACCTTAACGATTCAGCACCCCCGCTTATTGATATGGATCAAGTGCGCTTCTATATACCCATTAAGAGGTATATGTTTGATTTTCCTTTTATTTTCTAAGTTATGGAAATTTCTGGAAATTCACGTTTGAGGATTTTCTGAACAAAAAAGGACAATTAAGGCGGCGAGGCGCTAATTTTTTCACAAGGTGTTAACAACTAAAGAAACTGACCAGAAATGCCTGTGAAGGGGAGGCCATGCGCAAGAGGAAAAGCGTTAACCGGGGACGGAGCGGCGTTCATGGCTGAACGCCGGGATCTGAACGATGTCCCCTTCCAGGCGGAAAGGGGACATTAGGCTTATTAGTGCGCGGCGGCGGCGGCCGAGTGCTGGCGATGACGAGTCACAAAGCCCAGCGCGAAGCACATAACAAACACTACAGCGTAAAGGCCGTTAGCGGTAAACAGCGCAGCCTGCGCGCCGTGATTCGCCACAATCGGGCCGGTCACGATAAAGGTCAGCATGGTGCCGACGGTGCCGCAGGTCAGGATAAAGTTAACCAGCTTCGGCGAGGCGACTTTGGTCTGCAGCGAGCCCAGCGTAATGATGGTGGTGTAAATCGCGCTGGAGAAGAAGCCCAGCGCCAGGATGAACCACGACATGTGCTCCGGTTTGCTGGTGATGAAAAAGTACATCAGCACCGTGGCGAGGCCCGCCAGCACGGTCAGGATACGCTGCAAGTCAAAGAAGCGCAGTACGAAGCTGAACACCCACATACCTATCATGTAAGACATCCAGAAGTTGCTCACCAGCGTACCGGCATCATTCAGGTTCATGCCAAGGCCTTTGGTAGCGTACTCCGGCACCCAGCCGATAAAACCGAGCTGACCCAGAATGTAGCAAAGCGCAGCGATGGAAAGGAACAGCACGCCGACGCCCCATTTTTCTTTCGCAACCGGCAGATCGGCTTTCGGCGCATGTTTGCCGAGCACCGGGAAATCGCAGCCGAAAGTCAGGATGAAGATAGCGACGTAGACCAGACCGATGCAGGCGTACACCCAGTACCACTCAATGGCGCGCGCCAGCAAGAACGCGGCGACCATCGGGAAGATCATCCCGGCCATACTGAAGAAGGAGTCGGTAAACAGCAGGCGGGAACCGCGCTGACGGCCTTCATACATATGGGTGATAAGGAAGGTGCCGATAGACATGGTGATCCCGCTGACCAGGCCCAGCACGAACATTGCCGCCGAGAACAGCGCAAGGCTCTGGCTGTACATCAGGGCGGCAACGGCGACAACCATCAGCAAAAAGCCGAAACGCAGTTGGGTTTTCAGCGGCACAATTTCCATCAGCCAGGCGTTCAGGAAGATAGAGATAAGAATGCCGGCGTTAAGGAACGTAAAGGTATTGCTCATGCTGGATACAGGCAGATGAAAATACTCTGCAATGTTGCCCATCACCATGCCGGTGACGATAACCAACGCGCCGGTTAACGCGTAGGAGAAGAAACTGATCCATGTGAGTCTGATGCGGTTACTGTTAGTCATGGGGAGCCTGTGCATAGATATGTAAAGCGCGTTGACAGCGCCGGAAGCATGCGCATTTTATGCTCGAACGTGATCCAATTAAACATTGAGATACTTTTTTGCTGCAACTTATCTGTTATTACTTGAGATCTATCACATAAATTAACCGGTCAGGATAAAGTGAGAGCGACAATGCGGGCTTTTAGCGTTACGTAAAGCCTGGTAAATCGCTGGCACGTTAAACAAACGCTCTTTAGAATCGATCCACTTGCATTCATCACTGCCCACGTAAGGAATTTTTCATGTTTAAAACGACTCTGGCGGCTGTCGCGGCTGTGTTTGCTCTCTCTGCGCTTTCTCCGGCCGCGCTGGCGGCGAAAGGCGATCCACGCGTACTGCTCACCACTTCAGCAGGCAACATCGAGCTGGAGTTAAACAGCCAGAAAGCCCCTGCAACGGTGAAGAATTTTGTCGATTACGTGAACAACGGTTTTTATAACAACACCATTTTCCATCGCGTTATTCCGGGCTTTATGGTCCAGGGCGGCGGTTTTACGGCGGACATGCAGCAAAAAACCACGAACCCGCCGGTGAAAAACGAAGCGGACAACGGTCTGCCGAACACGCGCGGCACCATCGCTATGGCCCGCACCGCCGATAAAGACAGCGCCACCAGCCAGTTCTTTATCAACGTGGCCGATAACGCTTTCCTGAATCACGGCCAGCGCGACTTTGGTTACGCCGTATTTGGTAAAGTTGTGAAAGGCATGGATGTGGCCGATAAAATCGCTCAGGTGCCGACGCACGATGTGGGTCCGTACCAGAATGTGCCGTCAAAACCGGTAGTTATCCTCTCTGCGAAAGTCCTGCCTTAATCTTTTCCGACGCGGGTGGCCCTCACCCGCGTTTCTTCCTGCTTTCTGCGCATCTGCCAATTGCTGCTTATACTTGTGGCAAATACGGTTACGTTCAGGGAGGCGTTATGGCGAAAAAACTTACCGACAAACAGAAGGCCCGGCTGTGGGAGCGGCAAAAGAACGCCAACTTCCAGGCCAGCAACCGTCTGGAAGGGATCGATATCCCTCTTATCACCCTGTCGCGCGAAGAAGCGCTGGCGCGCATCGACGAACGGAGGGGGCACTATGAGCGATAAATTTGGCGAAGGGCGCGACCCCTATTTCTGGTCGGGCAGCGAAGTGCTGCGCAACCGGCTGAACATCCATTCTTTGCAGGACTTGCAGCACGCCGAGCGTGAGCTTACCTCGCTGCGAGCCGCCACCCTTGAACTGGGGCCTTTGCCGCGTGGGTTGCCGCACCTGTGCGCCATCCACCGCCAGCTTTTTCAGGATGTCTATGAATGGGCGGGCGAGCTGCGCGAGGTGGATATCTACCAGGGCGATACCCGCTTTTGCCACTTCGAATATATCGAAAAAGAGGGCAACGCCCTGATGCAGGAACTGGAGGACGAAAAGTATCTGGTCGGCCTGGAGCCTGACGCTTTCATTGAGCGCCTTGCCCACTACTATTGCGAGATAAACGTCCTGCACCCGTTTCGTATCGGTACCGGCCGCGCCCAGCGGGTTTTCTTCGAACAGCTGGCGCTGCATGCGGGTTACAGCCTCGACTGGCGCGACGTGGATGTAACGGCCTGGAATGCGGCCAACCAGGCGGGCGCTATGGGCGACCTCGCGCCGCTGCGCGAGATCTTCAGCAAAGTGGTGAGCGAGGCGCGCGAAAGCGAGTAGAATGACGCGGTTCTTTTTTCCGGAGCCGCCATGCTACTGCTTATCGACAACTACGACTCGTTTACCTGGAACCTCTATCAGTACTTTTGCGAGCTGGGGGCGCAGGTGGTGGTGAAGCGCAACGACGAGCTAACGCTTGCCGACATCGCGACGCTGGCACCGCAAAAGCTGGTTATCTCTCCCGGCCCCTGTACCCCCAACGAAGCGGGTATTTCGCTTGCGGCCATTTCCCACTATGCGGGCAGGCTCCCGATCCTTGGCGTTTGCCTCGGTCATCAGGCTATCGGCCAGGCCTTTGGCGCTTCGGTCGTACGGGCAGAAAAAGTCATGCATGGCAAAACGTCGCAGATTCAGCACACCGGAGAAGGCGTCTTTGCCGGGCTAAATAATCCGCTTACCGTTACGCGTTATCATTCGCTGGTTATCGACCCGCCGACGCTGCCGGATGATTTTTCCGTCACCGCCTGGAGCGATCGTCAGGAGATTATGGGCATTCGGCATAAGCGATGGGATCTCGAAGGGGTGCAGTTTCACCCGGAGAGCATTTTGAGCGAGCAGGGGCATCAACTGCTGGCAAACTTCCTTAACCGCTGAATTTTCATTGCCATTAATTGATTTATTATGCATATTTTATGCTTATCTTTTCATATGCGGTTTCGCATTAACTGGATGGGCATGACATGGCGACTGAACAAACTGCAATTACCCGCGCAACTTTTGATGAAGTGATCCTGCCGGTTTATGCACCGGCGGAGTTTATTCCGGTAAAGGGCAAAGGCAGCCGGGTGTGGGATCAGCAGGGTAATGAGTATGTGGATTTTGCCGGTGGCATCGCGGTGACGGCGCTGGGTCATTGCCATCCCGCGCTGGTAGAGGCGCTGAAAACGCAGGGTGAAACCCTCTGGCATACCAGCAACGTGTTTACCAACGAACCGGCGCTGCGCCTCGGTCGTAAAATCATTGAAGCCACCTTTGCTGACCGCGTGCTGTTTATGAACTCCGGCACCGAAGCCAATGAAACGGCGTTCAAACTGGCTCGTCATTACGCGATTACCCGCCACAGCCCTTACAAAACGAAAATCATCGCGTTTCATAATGCGTTTCATGGCCGCTCGCTGTTTACCGTTTCGGTCGGCGGGCAGCCGAAATATTCCGATGGCTTTGGTCCTAAGCCAGCCGACATCATCCACGTGCCTTTTAATGACCTGAGCGCCGTTAAAGCGGTAATGGACGACCACACCTGCGCGGTGGTGGTTGAGCCTGTGCAAGGAGAAGGTGGCGTTACCGCCGCCACGCCGGCGTTTTTACAGGGGCTGCGCGAACTTTGCGACCAGCATCAGGCGCTGCTGGTGTTTGATGAAGTACAGAGCGGCATGGGCCGCACCGGCAAGCTTTTTACCTATATGCATTACGGCGTGACGCCAGACATTCTGACCAGCGCGAAGGCGCTTGGCGGCGGTTTCCCGGTAAGCGCGGTGCTGGCGACGCAGGATGTGGCCTCGGCGTTCCATGTCGGCTCGCATGGCTCCACCTATGGCGGCAACCCGCTGGCCTGCGCGGTGGCGGGCGCGGCGTTTGATATCATCAACACGCCGGAAGTGCTGGACGGCGTTAACGCGAAGCGCGAGCAGTTTGTACGTCACCTGCGCGCTATCGATGAGCAGTACGACCTTTTTAGCGACATTCGCGGGATGGGCCTGCTGATCGGCGCGGAGCTGAAACCCGCTTATAAAGGCCGCGCGCGGGATTTCCTGTACGCCGCCGCCAGTGAAGGGCTGATGGTGCTGAACGCCGGGCCGGATGTGATGCGCTTCGCCCCGTCGCTGGTGGTGGAAAGCGCGGATATCGACGAAGGGATGGCGCGCTTTGCGAAAGCCGTAGCGCGCGTAACAGGCTAATCAGCCCAGACGGCGCTTAAGCCAGATGCCGTGATGGGGCCGCTGACGCCATGCTACCGAAGAGATCGTATGCATGGTGTTCAGGTGGCCGAGAATACGGTGCACATGCTGTTCCATGACGCTCAACGCGGTATCCGGCAGCGTCTCTGGCCCTTCCAGAATATTCGCGTCGTGGGATTCCCCCGGCTCATCATATTCCAGCCGTTGCTGGCAGCGCTGCAACGCAATTTCACAGGACTCCAGATAACGCGCCGCCAGTTCCGGCGTCAGCATATGGTGCTCGCGCGCCATCGTCGTCATGGCGTTGATATGCTCAACGATAAACTGGCTGTGCGTAACCCAAAGCTTCATATCATCCAGGTAGTGGGCGTTGAAGCCAGGCTCCTGCATCGCCTGGTTCAGCGAGTTATAAAGCGCGTTATGCGCCTGGTTGACACGCATCCGCTGCCAGGCAAGCGGCGCAGGCTGCGGGTCGTCGCTCAGGATAAGGCGCAGCGCCTCCTGGTCCGCCTCCAGCGCGTCGTGGGCGTTCTGGCGCAGCAGCCCGCTTTGCCACTGCGGCCACAGCCAGACCATACCGCCGAAAGCGATAAAGCAACCAATCAACGTGTCGATAAGCCGGGTGACGATAAACTGTTCGCCGTTCAGCGACAGCAGCTGTAAGGAGTAAACCGCCGTCACCGTGAAGCCAATCATCGCCCAGCCATAGTTTTTGCGAAGGATAAGGTAGCTAATGAGCGTGATAGCCAGCATCACCAGCAGCATGTAGCCCTGCGGCACATGCAGGTGCAGCGTGACGCCCGCGATGATTAACCCCGCCAGCGTGCCGGCCGCTCGCTGGAGAATGCGCACCCGCGTCGCCCCGTAGCCATTCTGCGTCACAAACATTACGGTCATGAGGATCCAGTACGGTTTGGGCAGATGGAACGCGTTGCCAACGAGGCTTGCGATGCTCAGCATCACTCCCAGCCGTGCGGCGTTGCGCAAAGCGGCGGATTTGAGCGAAAGGTAGCTTTTCAGCGCCGGGAATAGCGGCAGCCGTTTCTGCCGGTCGGCCATCAGGTCGCGGGCATAGAGTGGGCGCTGCGTGCGCAGGATGCGGGCGATGCGACTGAAGTGGTATTCGCAGAAATGCCCTACAAGGTTGTCCGGGTGCTGGCGGGCGATTTTCTCCAGCGCGGCGATTTGCTTATCCATGGCGAAACGCTGCGGATAACGATGGTAGAGGATGTCGTCGGCCATGACGCGCAGTCGCGCGCTGATGGTCTGTGCGTTCCAGCGGATCACCGCCTCGGCGTGGCTGCGCTCCACCAGCTTTTGCACCTCCTCCGGCTGATGCAGGCTGACCGAAATATGTTCTTGCAAATCCAGCGCCATCTGGAAGGTGCGCAGCAGACGCTTATAGCCGCTCTGTTTCCCGGCCGCCAGCATGTGCAACTGCTGGTAGCACTGGCTGATAAGGTCCACCACTTTTTGCTGATGCGTAAGCAGCGGGGGCAGGGCGGTCTCCGGGTCGGTATGCTGCGTCAGCAGGTTATATTTCGCTTCGCAATAGTCCGCCAGCTGGCGATACAGCAAGCTTAGCGACTCGCGAAGCGGCTGCTCGCGCCACAGCCAGAACCAGAACCAGTTAAACAGCCCGTACCAGAGCGTGCCGAAAATATAGAGCAGGATAGGCTCCCAGACCGGCATGTTCCCCGCAAGGCTTAGCGTAAAAATAGCGGCGATAAGCGAAGCGGGCAGCAGCCGGGCATGCAGCGAGCTTATCTCCGCCGTCACGCCAAGCAGCAGCGCCATGCCTAAAAAGATAAGCGGCAGCGGCAGATTGTCCGCCAGTAACAGTTGCACGGTAAAACTGCTGACGGCAAAGAGCGAAGCGCCGACCGCCAGACGTTTGAAAAAGCGCTTGTGGGGCGTATCGAGCCCGGCGATGTTGCAGCAGGCAGGCACCAGCGAAAAAAGCAGGCCCTGTTGCAGATGGCCCAGCAGTAACCCAACCGCCACCGGCAGACACAGGATCAGCGTCTGGCGCAGGGCGTAGTTCACTTCCGGGTGATAAATGAGACGGCGAAACATAGAGGTAAGTGTAGAAACAAAAACGGCGTGTTACCGAAGCGACACGCCGTTTTTTTAAGGCGGCTTAGCGGGTGCCGTAAACCACGATGGTCTTACCGTGCGCGGAGATCAGGTTTTGATCTTCAAGCATTTTCAGGATGCGGCCAACGGTTTCGCGGGAGCAGCCCACGATCTGGCCGATTTCCTGACGGGTGATTTTAATCTGCATGCCGTCGGGATGGGTCATGGCGTCCGGCTGTTTCGCCAGGTTGAGCAACGTCTGGGCGATGCGGCCCGTTACGTCGAGGAACGCCAGGTTGCCGACTTTTTCAGAGGTGACTTGCAGACGACGCGCCATCTGCGAAGAGAGGCGCATCAGGATGTCCGGGTTCACCTGGATAAGCTGGCGGAATTTTTTATAGGAAATCTCGGCGACTTCGCAAGCGGTCTTGGCGCGAACCCAGGCGCTGCGCTCCTGGCCCTCTTCAAACAGGCCCAGTTCGCCGATAAAGTCTCCCTGATTCAGATACGAGAGGATCATCTCCTTGCCCTCTTCGTCTTTGATCAGCACTGCCACTGAGCCTTTAACGATGTAATACAACGTTTCCGCTTTTTCACCCTGGTGAATCAGCGTGCTCTTCGATGGGTACTTATGAATGTGGCAATGTGACAAGAACCATTCGAGAGTCGGGTCTGTTTGCGGTTTGCCAAGCACCATGCGCTGTTATCCTCTGTTTAAACTGGCTCCAAAGACGGGGCGCGGGTCCCCCATCTGGCTTTGCAATCATTATCTTCCCGCATCCCGGGAAGTTGGCTGTCCATGTCGTCGCAGCCGGTAAATTGTCTTGTCCTCTGCATACATGCATAACATCAATGTATCGCCGCAGCATCCAGACTGTTTTAGCATAGCTTTTCATGGGTGTCTTCTATTGTCTCGTTTCAGCTTGACGCAGGTCGCCCTTCCGTTGCCTCTTTCGCAACTGGCGCGTAATCTGTCAAAAATTTTTATACATCGGAGTGATGATTATGCAGGCACGAGTAAAGTGGGTTGAGGGATTGACGTTTCTGGGCGAATCCGCTTCAGGGCACCAAATCCTGATGGACGGCAATTCCGGCGATAAAGCGCCAAGCCCGATGGAAATGGTGCTGATGGCGGCGGGCGGTTGCAGCGCTATCGACGTGGTGTCTATTTTGCAAAAAGGGCGTCATGACGTTCAGGATTGCGAAGTGAAACTGACCTCAGAACGCCGCGAAGAAGCGCCGCGGTTGTTCACTCACATTAACCTGCACTTTATCGTAACGGGTAAGGCGCTGAAGGAGGCGGCCGTGGCGCGCGCGGTGGATCTCTCCGCTGAGAAATATTGCTCTGTGGCGCTGATGCTCGGCAAAGCGGTCAACATCACCCACTCTTATGAGGTGGTAGAGGTCTGACTCGGGGCGGCGTCAGCCGCCTTATTCAATTTTTTTCCCTTCCATCAATCGCTGCACCAGCGGCAGCATGATTAATTCCATCGCCAGCCCCATCTTGCCGCCGGGAACGACAAGCGTATTGATGTGAGAAATGAAGGAACCCTGAAGCATGGCGAGCAGCCAGGGGTAATCGATGTCTTCAAGGTTGCGAAAGTGGATAACCACGAAGCTTTCATCGAGCGAAGGAATGCCTTTCGCCGCGAAGGGGTTCGACGTATCCACTGTCGGCACGCGCTGGAAGTTAATATGGGTGCGGGAAAACTGCGGCGTGATGTAGTTAATGTAATCTTCCATTGATCGCACCACGGAATCCATCACCGCCTCGCGCGAATGCCCTCGCTCGCTGGTATCGCGAATCAGCTTCTGGATCCACTCAAGGTTGACGATAGGCACTACGCCCACCAGCAAATCCACATGCTGCGCCACATTGTGATGCGGCGTGACCACGCCGCCGTGCAACCCTTCATAAAACAGCACGTCGGTAGGCTCCGGCAGCGGCTGCCAGGGCGTAAAGGTGCCCGGCACCTGGTTCCACGGCACCGCTTCATCATAGGTATGCAGGTATTTGCGCGATTTCCCCTGGCCGCTGCGTCCATACTCGATAAAGGTTTGTTCAAGCAGGCCAAAGTCGTTGGCGTCGGGGCCAAAATAGCTGATATGCCGGCCTAAATCGCGCGCCTTGCGGATAGCCATATCCATTTCCGGGCGCGTATAGCGGTGAAAGCTGTCGCCTTCCACTTCCGCAGCATGAAGGTTTAGCTGAGCGAAGATCTTACGAAACGCAAGGCTGGTGGTGGTCGTGCCTGCGCCGCTGGAACCTGTAACGGCGATAACCGGGTGTCTTGATGACATAGCGAGAACTCCATGGATACGCGAAAAAGGTACGCCACTGACGCCAGCGTTCCGGCGCTGGCGGAATAGTTTGCTTCGCTCTGGCGTCAGCCTGACAACAAGTCAGGCTGACCATCAGCCACGGAACTGCCCGCGCGGCATGATATTGACCGTTTCGTGCAGTTCAGACCACACCAGAACGGCTTCGCCGTTCTGTAATTGCCGCTTAACGTCGGCCACTTTTTGTTCGAGCGAACGTTCATGTTCACCATAATCGGTGCCTTCGCGCAAGACAAACGCTTCAATCAGGTTGTCCAGCGTCTCGGGCGGTAGGTCTTGCCAGGGAATGATCATTTATCGGTCCAGATAAGTCGTTAACCAGTCGGGAATACGCTTTTCCAGCCACATCTGCGGACGTCGCAGCGTGCCGCCAACGAAGCCTACATGTCCGCCATGATCGGTCAGTTGATACTCGATATTAGCAGGCAGCGTTTCACGTTGCGGGATCACGTGATGATCCATAAACGGGTCATCTTTGGCATGGATGATAAGCGTAGGTCGCGTTATCTGGTTCAGTAAAGGCAGAGCGCTACACTGGCGGTAGTAGTCGATGGCGTCGCGAAACCCGTGGATTTTCGAGGTAATGGCGTCATCGAAATCGCGGATGCGGCGCAGGCGCTTAAGCTGCGCCAGGTCTATCGGCAGCGTGCCGGGCCACGCCTTAAGCTTGCGGCTCGCGTTCGCCTTCAGCAGGTTCAGCAGATAGCGCTGATAAACGCGGGAGAAGCCTTTATCCATATGGTAGCTGCACGCTTCCAGCATCAACGGCGCGGAAACCACCACGCCCGCCGCCAGCGGAAAGTCTGCGTTCAGCTTCGCCATCAGGCAGGCCAGCATATTACCGCCCAGCGAAAAGCCCACCGCCGCAGTCGGCGCTTCGCCGAAGCGCCGGTTCAGCCAGTTCAGAAACCAGGTGCCGTCTTCGGTTTCGCCAGAATGATAGATGCGCGGCATTTTGTTCGGCACGCCGCTGCAGCCGCGAAAATGCATCACGACGCCAAGCCAGCCGCGCTGCTTCGCCGCATGGATAAGCCCATGCGCGTAGGGGCTGTGCAAGCTGCCTTCCAGCCCATGAAAAACGACCAGCCGGGGCTTGTGGCGAGCGGCTTGCGGTTCTTCGCTAAAGGCGAGATCGACAAAATCGCCGTCCGGCAAGTCGAGGCGTTGCCAGTGCGGCGTAAACTGTAGCCGACGGCGTAGCAGCCGCGGCAGCATGGTTTGCAGATGCGCGTTGCTCAGGCCCGGCATCGGCTGAAAATGTTGCGAGCCGGTGGGTGGAGCGGTCAGTTCTGCAGGGGTTATTTCGGCCATAGCACCAGATTAATGTAATGAGTTCGCGAATGACTATAACGATTGTTATTCATATTGTTGATGATTTGGTGCGGCGGGGCACGATAACGAACCGGGCGTTTGGAAAAAAGACTATTCCGCCAGCAGATTACGTGAGAAAAGGTGAATGTTGGCATCTGCCTTGCGTCGCCAGAGCCGCGCTTTGCGTGCGCCGGTCGCCACGCTTTCGCCGGTTTCTTCAAACATGCCGGAGGCTTCAAACCGGCGAATCAGGCTCTTACGCTGGATTGGCTGGCCAAGAATGATTTCCGTCGCCTCATGCAGCTGCGTCAGGGTAAAGCGCTCCGGCAGACAGTAGACCGGCAACAGCGAATACATGGTTTTCTGGCGCAGGCGATGAAGGGCTGCCTGGATAATCTCGCTGTGATCGAAGGCGAGTTCCGTGTTCGGCAGCGCCGATACCGGCACCCACTTCGCGTCGCTCACCGAGGCGATATGGGGCTGGCAATCGACCCAGGCGATAAGCGCAAACCAGGCGGCGGTCAGGCTCCAGCCGCGCGGGTCGCGCGTCGGGCCGGAAAACGTCTCCAGCTGCTCCAGCCAGGAAGGGCTGACCCCGGTTTTTTCGGTAAGCTTACGCAGCGCCGTGGCGTGGGTTGAATCATCCTTTTCAATATCAATAAACCCGCCTGGCAGCGCCCAGCGCCCCTGCTGCGGCTGTCTGGCGCGCTGTACCAACAAAACGCTTAGCGCCTGCTCCGCAATTGTGAACAGCACGCTGTCCACCGTCACCAGCGGCGAAGGAAAACGCGAGGGATCGTATTGCTGCAGGTATTCCGCTTCTGTCGTCATGGTCAGTTCAGGCTAATTGTCGGAGGGACAAGTTTAACAGTCTCGCTCTGTCGGGCAAAGTAAACCTTTATTTTATTAATAATCAGTATGTTAACTTCGCGGTGAGGAAAGCGCGAAAATTAGTGCTTGCCATTTAATGTCTCATGGACAATATTAAATGTGTCGCACGGACAATAACTAAATTTGAGGAGCGAACCATGATGCAGCCGCAACTGAAACTGGATGGTAAAGAGATAGAGGTTGAAACCGGGCGTTTTCCTGACGGCGCCGTCTGGGCGAAAGTGGCGGGCGAGCTGCCTGCCACGGCTTCGCTGATGCAGATTCGCGCCGCCGCCATGAAAAACATGGATGACTTCATGCTGCTGGCGCAACTGACTGAAGCGGTACGGCACGGCTGCGATGTCCGCTTCAGCCATCTTGAGCTGCCGTGGCTGCCTTATGCCCGCCAGGATCGCCATATGCAGCAAGGCGACAGCTTTGCACTGAAGGTTTTCGCCAGCCTGCTTAATCAACTGGCGTTCGACAAAGTTATTGTGCTGGACCCCCATAGCGAAGCGGCAGCCGCGGCTATCACTAATCTGGTAGCTATTCCTCAGGAGCGCTGCCTGCTACAAAGCGAAACGCTGAGCGCCGCGTTGCGCGCCGGAGAACTAATGCTGGTGGCGCCTGACGCGGGCGCGCTTAAAAAAATCCACGCCGTGGCGCAGGCTGTCGGTGCAGACGGGTTCGCTACGCTTACGAAACAGCGCAACGTAGCGACCGGCGAGCTAACCGGTTTCCGCCTGGTGGAAGGCGATGTAAAAGGCAAGGCGGCGCTGATTGTTGACGACCTGTGCGACGCCGGAGGCACCTTCATCGGTTCCGCTCAGGTGTTGCGCGATGCCGGCGCTCTTAGCGTCAGCCTGTATGTCACCCACGGCGTTTTCTCTAAAGGCGTGGAAAACCTGTTAAGCCAGGGAATCGATCGGATCTATACCACCACCTCGCTCGCAAGCGCTGAGCTTGCCGCGAATAATGTTGACGTGATTGATATCAATAAAATTTATAACGCTTAAGGAGAAAGAAAATGATGAACCCGATTCTGGCTATCGATGGTTACAAAGTTTCACACCGCGAGCAGTACCCGGCAGGAACGACAAAGGTTTATTCAAACTTTACGCCGCGCAGCGATCGTCATTTTCATTCTCCGGTAGCGGACGGCAAGCTGGTCTTTTTCGGCCTGCAGGGCTTTTTGCAGTGGTTCCTGGTTGATCTCTTCAACGAGCGCTTCTTTGCCCGTGACGAGCAAGAAGTGGTGGCGGAATACCAGACGGTTATGGACAGCTACATGGGCAAAGGGGCGGTCAGCGCTGAGCATATCCGCGCCCTGCACCAGTTGGGTTATCTGCCGCTGCACATCAAAGCACTGGATGAAGGCAGCAAAGTGGCGATGAAGGTGCCGGTCCTTACCATTACCAATACCCGCGATGAGTTTTTCTGGCTGGTGAACTACCTGGAGACGGTGCTTTCTGCCGAGCTGTGGAAAGCGTCGACCAACGCTACCATCGCGCACCACTATCGCCTTATCTGCGAGCGCTGGGCGAAGGAAACCTGCAGTGATGCGAGCCATCTCGATTTCCAGTGTCATGACTTCTCGTTTCGCGGCATGTCCGGGCTTCAGGACACCGCCCAGGCAGGCTGCGGCCACCTGCTGAGCTTTAAAGGCACCGACAACATCCCTTCCGTGCTTTACGCCCGCGATTACTACACCCAGGGCGAGGAGTACTTTATCGCGGCGTCGGTACCGGCGACCGAGCACAGCGTGATGTGCATGGGCGAGCAGGCCGGGGAAATCGAAACTTTCCGCCGACTTATTTGCGACCTTTACCCGAACGGTATTGTCTCGATTGTTTCCGATACCTGGGATTACTGGCGCGTTTTGACCGAATACACCCGCGAGCTGAAGGGTTCAATCATGGCGCGGGAAGGCCGCGTAGTGTTTCGCCCGGACAGCGGCGACCCGGTAGATATTCTGTGCGGCACGGCGGCAGATGACGATACGCGTGCAGAACGCACGCCCGAAGAGAAAGGGTCGGTGGAAGTGCTGTGGGAGATTTTCGGCGGCGCCGTGAACGAGAAAGGATTTAAGGTGCTCGACCCGCACGTCGGGCTGATTTACGGCGACTCCATTACCCTTGAGCGCGCCGATGAGATTTTGCGCCGTCTGGCGGCAAAAGGTTTCGCCAGTTCTAACGTGGTGTTTGGCGTGGGCTCTTTTACCTACCAGTACAACACCCGCGACACGTTCGGTTTTGCAATGAAAGCCACTTACGGCGAGGTCAACGGCGTCGGGCGTATGATTTTCAAAGAGCCGAAAACCGACAATGGCCTGAAACGCTCCGCGCGCGGTCTGCTGCGGGTTGAGCGCAACGAGGCGGGGGATTATCAGCTCTTTGACGAGCAAACCTGGGCGCAGGAGCAGCAGGGTGAGCTAAAAACCCGTTTCCTGGACGGTAAGCTTTATCACACCGAACATCTGGAAACGCTGCGCCAGCGCCTGGCGGCAGAGCAATAACGCCGCTGTGCCTGGCTGATTAATCGCCCTGAGTCATCGCTTCGAGGCGCTCATGGGCATCCAGCCAGGCCATTTCACACTCTTCCAGCGTCGCTTTCGCTTTGGCCTGCGTTTGCAGGCACTCCGTCAGTTCCGCCTTACGGCTCTGATCGTAAAGGGCGCTGTCGCTCAGCTTTTCTTCCACCTGCGCCAGCTCGGCGTTGAGCTTCTCCATCTGTTTTTCCAGCTGGGTTATCTCTTTACGCAGCGGCTGCGTGAGAGTGCGCAGTTCCGCCTCGCGGCGTTTTTGATCTTTACGCGCCTGAGCGCTGTTGGCGTTCTCTTTCGACGACTCTGCAGGCTGACTTTCCTGTTTTTGCAGGTCGCTCAGCCACTGCTGGTAATCCTCCAGATCGCCGTCGAACGGCTCCACTTTGCCGTCGTGAACCAGATAGAGATCGTCGGTGGTGGAGCGCAGCAGGTGGCGGTCGTGCGATACCACGACCAGCGCGCCTTCAAATTCAATCAGCGCTTCGGTCAGCGCCTGACGCATATCGAGGTCGAGGTGGTTAGTCGGTTCGTCGAGCAGCAGCAGGTTAGGGCGCTGCCAGACGATCAGCGCCAGCACCAGGCGCGCTTTTTCACCGCCGGAGAAGCGCTCGGTCACTTCCGTGACTTTATCGCCCTGGAAGCCAAACCCGCCCAGATAATCGCGCAGCTGTTGCTCCAGCTCGCGCGGCGCGAGGCGCGCCAGATGCTGCAACGGCGACTCGTCCGCACGCAGGAACTCCAGCTGATGCTGGGCGAAGTAGCCAAGCTTGATGCCCTTCGCTAACCCGATTTCGCCGCTTACCGGCGCCAGTTCGCCCGCCAGCAGCTTGATCAGCGTGGATTTACCCGCGCCGTTGCGGCCAAGCAGGCCGATGCGCGAGCCGGGCACCAGGTTAAGCTTGATGGAGTCGAGAATAATTCGCTCGCCGTAGCCTGCGCTGACTTTCTCCATTTTCAGCAGCGGGTTGGGCAGGCTTTCCGGCGCGCGGAAGCTGAAGTGGAACGGGTTATCGACATGCGCCGGGGCAATCAGCTCCATTCGCTCCAGCATCTTCACGCGGCTTTGCGCCTGTTTGGCTTTGGAGGCTTTGGCTTTAAAGCGGTCGATGAAGCTCTGCAGGTGCGCGACGCGCTGCTGCTGGCTTTCATACATCGACTGTTGCTGGGCAAGGCGCGTGGCGCGCTGGCGCTCAAACGAGCTGTAGTTGCCGGTGTACTCGAACAGCGTCTGCTGCTCAATATGAATAATTTTGTCCACCACTGGGTCAAGGAAGTCGCGGTCGTGGGAAATCAGGATCAGCGTGCCCTGATAGCTCTTCAGCCATTTCTCCAGCCAGATCACCGCGTCGAGATCGAGGTGGTTAGTCGGTTCGTCGAGCAGCAGCAAATCGGAGCGGCAGATAAGCGCCTGCGCAAGGTTGAGGCGCATGCGCCAGCCGCCGGAGAAGTCGCTTACCGGGCGCTCCAGCTGCTCATTGCTGAAGCCCAGGCCGTGCAGCAGGCTCGCGGCGCGGGAACGGATGCTCCAGGCGTCGATGGCGTCGAGCTTGCCATGCACCGTGGCGATGGCGTGACCGTCGTTGCGTTCGTTAGCCTGATTCAGCTCGCTCTCCAGCTGGCGATATTCACGATCGCCGTCAATCACATATTCCATAGCGGGCTGCGGCAGGGCGGGCGTCTCCTGGTTTACCCAGGCGAGTTGCCAGGTGCCCGGATAGCTGAAGCTGCCGCCATCGGCGCTCATCTCGTTTTTTAACAGCGACAGCAGCGTGGATTTGCCGCAGCCGTTTTTACCCACCAGCCCCACTTTCTGACTGGGATTAATGGTGGCGGTGGCATTGTCCAGCAGCACGCGCGTGCCGCGGCGGATTTGTAACGAGGAGAAAACAATCATAAGGCGCCGTATGTTCAGACTATGTTAAGTTGTCATTATAATCAGGTAACGTAGCGCTAAGCGCGCCGCGTGGGGCCGCCATGGTAGCCCAAAATAATGACAATGACGACGCCCTGGAGGGGAATGATGTCACAGACAGCGAGAGTTTTGCTGCTGTATGCCCATCCGGAATCTCAGGACTCGGTAGCCAACCGGGTTTTGCTTAAGCCGGCTTTACAGCTTCCAAATGTCACGGTGCATGACCTCTATGCACACTATCCCGATTTTTTTATCGATATTGCCCATGAACAGGCGTTGCTGCGCGAGCACGACGTGATTGTTTTTCAATTTCCGCTTTATACCTATAGCTGCCCGGCGCTGTTGAAAGAGTGGTTTGACCGCGTGCTGAGCCGCGGCTTCGCCAGCGGGACTGGAGGCAACCAATTGGCGGGAAAGTACTGGCGTAACGTCGTCACCACCGGTGAGCCGGAGGGAGCGTACCGCTACGACGGCGCTAACCGCTATTCCCTTAGCGATATTCTGCGGCCTTTTGAATTGACCGCCGCCATGTGCCGCATGCAGTGGCTAACCCCCATCATTGTTTACTGGGCGCGCCGCCAGACGCCGGAAGCGCTGGCAAGCCATGCCAAAGCCTACGGCGACTGGCTGGCTTCGCCGCTGGCAGCAGGAGGCCGCTGATGGAAGGGTCTGATTTGTTGCTGGCGGGCGTGCTGTTCCTTTTTGCCGCCGTCGTGGCGGTGCCGGTTGCGGCGCGCCTCGGCATCGGCGCCGTGCTGGGCTATTTGCTGGCGGGGATCGCCATCGGCCCGTGGGGTCTCGGTTTTATCAGCGACGTGCAGGAAATTTTGCACTTCTCCGAGCTGGGCGTGGTCTTTCTGATGTTCCTCATCGGCCTTGAGCTTAATCCTTCGAAACTCTGGCAGCTCAGGCGCTCAATATTTGGCGTGGGGGCGGCGCAGGTTGTTTTCAGCGCGCTGATCCTGGCCGGGCTGTTAATGCTGACAGAGTTTTCATGGCAGGCGGCGCTGGTAGGCGGCATTGGTCTGGCGATGTCCTCTACCGCTATGGCGCTGCAGCTTATGCGCGATAAAGGGATGAATCGCAGCGAGTCGGGGCAGCTTGGCTTCTCTGTTCTGCTGTTTCAGGATCTGGCCGTGATCCCGGCGCTGGCGCTGGTGCCGCTGCTTGCAGGCAACAGCGACGAGCATCTCGACTGGATGAAGGTCGGTATGAAGGTGCTAGCTTTCGCCGGCATGCTGCTGGGCGGGCGCTACCTGTTGCGTCCGCTGTTTCGTTTTATCGCCGCATCCGGCGTGCGGGAAGTGTTTACCGCCGCCGCGCTGCTGCTGGTGCTGGGTTCGGCGCTGTTTATGGATGCGCTGGGCTTTTCTATGGCGCTTGGAACTTTTATCGCTGGCGTGCTGCTGGCGGAAAGCGAATACCGCCATGAGCTGGAAAGCGCCATCGAGCCGTTTAAGGGGCTGCTGCTGGGACTCTTTTTCATCTCGGTGGGTATGGCGTTGAACCTTGGCGTGCTCTATACCCATATTCTGTGGGTGGTGATGAGCGTCGCGGTGCTGGTGGCTGTAAAAATGCTGGTGCTTTACGTGCTTTCGCGCATTTATGGCCTGCGTAACTCCGAAAGGCTGCAGTTTTCCGGCGTGTTGAGCCAGGGCGGCGAATTCGCGTTCGTCCTCTTTTCCACCGCCTCTTCGCAACGGCTGTTTCATGACGACCAGATGGCGCTGCTGCTGGTCACCGTCACCCTGTCGATGATGACGACGCCGCTGGTGATGAAAGGCATAGATAAGCTTCTGGCGCGCCAGTTTAATACGCCCGATGAAACGGATGAAAAGCCCTATGTCGAGGACGATCAACCGCAGGTGATTATTGTCGGCTTTGGTCGTTTCGGACAGGTTATTGGGCGCTTGCTGATGGCCAATAAAATGCGCATCACGGTGCTGGAGCGGGATATCAGCGCGGTGAATCTGATGCGTCGGTATGGTTATAAAGTTTATTACGGCGACGCCACCCAGGTTGATTTGCTGCGGGCGGCTGGCGCGGAGGCAGCCAAATCCATTGTGATTACCTGCAACGACCCGGAGGACACGATGAAAATAGTCCATCTGTGCCAGCAGAACTTTCCACAGCTAGAAATCCTGGCGCGCGCAAGAGGGCGTGTGGAGGCGCATGAGCTGCTGCAGGCGGGCGTGAAGCAATTTTCTCGTGAGACGTTTTCCAGCGCGCTGGAGCTTGGGCGCAAGACGTTAATGTCGCTTGGCATGCATCCTCACCAGGCGCAGCGCGCGCAACTGCATTTTCGCCGCCTTGATATGCGCATGCTGCGAGAGCTTATGCCTGTGCACACTGATAACGCGCAGATTTCCCGCGCACGGGAAGCGCGACGCGAGCTGGAGGAGATCTTCCAGCGGGAGATGCAGCAGGAGCGGCGTCAGCTTGATGGCTGGGACGAATTTGAATAGAAGGTGAGTTATGGCGGTTCGTAAACGTTTTATTGCCGGGGCGCGCTGCCCTGCCTGCCAGGCCCAGGATTCGCTGGCGATGTGGCGGGAAAATAATGTCGATGTGGTGGAGTGCGTGAAATGCGGACACCAGATGCGTGAAGCGGATAAAGAAGCTCGCGAGCATGTACGCAAAGAAGAGCAAGTGATTGGGATTTTTCATCCCGACTAGCGATATGCCCCAGCTTTCTTTAAGCTTAAGGGTACACGGGCGCTGATTTGGGCTACAATCGCGCCTGACATTTTTTTCCGCTCAGGAGATATCATGAAAGTAGCAAAAGACCTGGTGGTCAGCCTGGCCTATCAGGTACGTACAGAAGACGGTGTGTTGGTTGATGAGTCTCCGGTGAGTGCGCCGCTGGACTACCTGCATGGTCACGGCTCCCTGATTTCAGGGCTGGAAAAAGCGCTGGAAGGTCACGATGTTGGCGATCGCTTCGACGTTAGCGTCGGCGCGAACGACGCTTACGGCCAGTATGACGAAAACCTGGTGCAGCGCGTACCGAAAGACGTCTTCATGGGCGTTGACGAACTGCAGGTCGGCATGCGCTTCCTGGCGGAAACCGATCAGGGTCCGGTACCGGTAGAGATTACCGAAGTGGAAGACGACCACGTTGTGGTTGACGGCAACCACATGCTGGCGGGCCAGAACCTGAACTTCAACGTAGAAGTGGTTGCGATTCGCGAAGCGACCGAAGAAGAGCTGGCTCACGGCCACGTTCACGGTGCGCATGGCCATCATCACGACCATGACCACGACCACGACGGCTGCTGCGGCGGTCACGGCCACGATCACGATCATGGCAACAAAGGTGGTTGCGGCGGCGGTGGCTGCGGCTGCCACTAAGCACAAAGAAAAGGGCGTTGAATACGCCCTTTTTTATTACCTTTAATAATGCGGCGGCGGCGTCTCTTCCGCCTGCGACGCAATCATCGATGTCTGGCTCGCTTTGACTTTTTCTATCAGAAGCCGTTGCTGCTCACGCAGTTTCACCATTTCGAGTTCGTGAGCCGTCACGGTCTGGTTCAGCTCTTCGATAGTGATCTCCTGAAATGCCAGCCGGCTTTCCAGCTCCGCCAGACGCGCTTCTAAAGACTTATGCTGCATGATGTTCCTCCGTCAGAGCGGCGATTTTACGAAAAATTTGCCGCGCTTGCTGAACTTTGCCGTCAGGAAACGTATTTAAACAAAAATAATCTGAAATAAATCGATTACCGGTGGGGAGGGTGTGTAGATTTCCTCCGCAACGTTTTATATTAGTTTCCTTATTTTATATAACTCTGGGGTGAGAGGCCCCGGTCCTGGAGAAAATGGATGAAATCACTGTTTAAAGTCACGCTGCTGGCGACCACCATGGCCGTTGCGCTGAATGCACCGCTGGCCTCCGCGGCCGCACCGGCGAAAGATGCGCCTGCCGCGGCAAGCGCGAATGCGGCATTCAAAAATGACGATCAGAAATCAGCTTATGCGCTGGGCGCATCGCTGGGTCGTTACATGGAAAACTCGCTGAAAGAGCAAGAGAAGCTGGGCATCAAGCTGGATAAAGCGCAGCTGATCGCAGGCGTGCAGGATGCGTTTGCTGACAAGAGCAAACTTTCCGACCAGGAAATCGAACAGACCCTTCAGGCTTTCGAAACCCGCGTGAAGACCGCCGCGCAGGAAAAAATGGAGAAGGACGCGAAGGAAAACGCCGATAAGGGCAAAGCCTTCCGCGACACCTTCGCCAAAGAGAAAGATGTGAAAACCTCTTCTACCGGTCTGATGTACAAAGTTGAGAAAGCGGGCAGCGGCGACGCGCCGAAAGACAGCGATACCGTAGTAGTTAACTACAAAGGTACGCTGATCGACGGTAAAGAGTTCGATAACTCTTACACCCGCGGCGAGCCGCTCTCTTTCCGTCTGGATGGCGTTATTCCGGGCTGGACTGAAGGCCTGAAGTACATCAAGAAAGGCGGCAAAATCAAGCTGGTCATTCCGCCTGAACTGGCTTACGGTAAAACCGGCGTTCCGGGTATCCCGGCTAACTCCACGCTGGTGTTCGACGTAGAGCTGCTGGATATCAAACCGGCGCCGAAAGCGGATGCGAAGCCGGAGGCCGCAGCGGGAGATAACGCTGCTGCTGGTGCGAAAGCCAAATAAGTCGCTTCGAGCCGCCGCCCAATTGGGCGGCGGTTTTTTATTTTGAGCACGATATAATAAAAACTGGAAAGCACATCTTACGCTGTATTACTTTAGCGGTCTGTGTAACAACTGAGTGATGAGTCTGCCCTGACTGAAAACGACAGGCTCTCTGTAGAGGGTGGTATTTTTTCATGTCCAATTCGCTTTTAACCAATGAAACCAGCGAACTTGATTTGCTGGATCAACGTCCTTTTGATCAAACCGACTTCGATATTCTTAAATCCTATGAAGCGGTGGTGGACGGGTTAGCGATGCTCATCGGCTCCCATTGTGAAATCGTCCTGCATTCGCTTCAGGATCTTAAATGCTCGGCGATCCGCATCGCCAACGGCGAACACACTGGCCGTAAAATCGGCTCGCCGATTACCGATCTCGCGTTGCGCATGCTCCATGATATGACTGGCGCAGACAGCAGCGTCTCCAAATGCTATTTCACTCGCGCTAAAAGCGGCGTGTTGATGAAGTCGGTGACCATCGCTATTCGCAATCGTGACCATCGCGTCATTGGCCTGCTGTGCATCAATATGAACCTGGACGTCCCTTTCTCGCAGATCATGAGCACCTTCGTTCCGCCTGAAACTCAGGATCAGGAAGTGCCTTCTTCCGTTAACTTCGCCTCGTCGGTAGAAGATCTGGTGACGCAGACGCTTGAGTTCACCATTGAAGAGGTGAATGCGGACCGTAACGTTTCCAATAACGCCAAGAACCGCCAGATTGTGCTCAACCTGTATGAGAAAGGCATCTTCGATATTAAGGATGCGATAAACCAGGTCGCAGATCGGCTGAATATCTCCAAGCACACGGTCTACCTTTATATCCGCCAGTTCAAGAATGGGGATTTTCAGGGGCAGGATCGCTGATGCGTTTTGCCCTGATGGTAACGGGGCCGGCCTATGGAACACAGCAGGCCAGTACCGCTTACCAGTTCGCCGAAGCCCTACTTGCGGAAGGCCATACGCTTGTGAGCGTCTTTTTTTACAGGGAAGGGGTGTACAACGCCAACCAGTTGACCTTGCCGGCAAGCGACGAGTTTGACTTGGTTCGCGCCTGGCAGCAGCTTCATATCCGGCATGGCGCGGAATTGCATATCTGCGTAGCGGCTGCGCTGCGACGTGGCGTAACGGATGAAAGCGAAGCGAAGCAGGCGGGTCTGCCGGCTGCTAATCTCCAGCCCGGCTTTACCTTAAGCGGGCTTGGCGCGCTGGCGGAAGCGACGCTGACCTGCGACAGAGTGGTGCAGTTTTGATGAAACGCGTGGCTTTTCTGTTTACCTCTGCTCCTCACGGCTCTTCCGCTGGCAGAGAGGGGCTGGATGCGCTATTAGCGACTTCCGCGCTGACGGAAGATATCGGCGTCTTTTTTCTGAGCGACGGTGTGATGCAAATCTTGCTTGGTCAGAATCCGAAAAAAATCCTCGCGCGTGACTACATCTCAACGTTTAAAGTGCTGCCCCTGTATGACATCGAACAGTGCTGGGTGTGTGCGCAGTCGCTGCGCGAACGCGGCATTTCCGCCGGGCAGGATTTTGTTATCGAGGCAGAGGCGCTGGAGCCAGAGGCGCTTCGCGCCCACCTCGATGAGTTTGATGTGTTGTTAACTTTCTGAGGCTGGCATGCTACATACGCTTTCTCATTCTCCCTGGCAGTGCGACATTGAGGCGCTGCTGCGTACGCTTAGCGCTGGCGATGACCTGTTGCTGATTCAGGACGGCGTGCTGGCCGGTATTGAAGGCGGTCGCTTCCTTGAATTATTGCTTAGCGCCCCCATCTCTGTGTACGCGTTGAACGATGACATCGAAGCGCGTGGCTTGTCCGCTCAATTTTCGAACAGTATCGACAGGGTTGGCTATACTCATTTCGTCAGCCTCACGGTAAAACATCGCAATCAAATCGCCTGGTAACGCAAGTTCGGATCAGAACTGCTGGCTAAATTTGTGAACATCCTGATGGTAGATGGTAAAAAATCTACTGCCGAAGCAATCGTATACAGCGCGCTGGAGACCCTGGCTCAGCGTTCTGGTAAATCTGAACTGGAAGCTTTCGAAGTAGCTCTCGAAAACGTGCGCCCGACTGTTGAAGTTAAGTCTCGCCGCGTTGGTGGTTCTACTTATCAGGTACCAGTTGAAGTCCGTCCGGTTCGCCGCAATGCTCTGGCAATGCGTTGGATCGTTGAAGCTGCTCGTAAACGCGGTGATAAATCCATGGCTCTGCGCCTGGCGAACGAACTTTCTGATGCTGCAGACAACAAAGGTACTGCAGTTAAGAAACGTGAAGACGTTCACCGTATGGCAGAAGCCAACAAGGCGTTCGCACACTACCGTTGGTAATCCCTTCGGCATGTTAGTCACCAGACGGGCGCTTGAGATAAGTCGCCCGTTCTGGGTAACTTAATCTGAGCGCCTAAAGAAACAAACGAGGAATCAAATGGCTCGTACAACACCCATCGCACGCTATCGTAACATCGGTATCAGTGCGCATATCGACGCCGGTAAGACCACTACTACCGAACGTATTCTGTTCTACACCGGTGTAAACCACAAAATCGGTGAAGTTCATGACGGCGCCGCAACCATGGACTGGATGGAGCAGGAGCAGGAGCGTGGTATCACCATTACCTCCGCTGCGACTACCGCATTCTGGTCTGGTATGGCTAAGCAGTATGAACCGCATCGTATCAACATCATCGACACCCCGGGGCACGTTGACTTCACCATCGAAGTAGAACGTTCCATGCGTGTTCTTGACGGTGCGGTAATGGTTTACTGCGCAGTTGGTGGTGTTCAGCCGCAGTCTGAAACCGTATGGCGTCAGGCTAACAAATACAAAGTTCCGCGTATCGCGTTCGTTAACAAAATGGACCGTATGGGCGCGAACTTCCTGAAAGTCGTTAACCAGATCAAAACCCGTCTGGGCGCGAACCCGGTTCCGCTGCAGCTGGCGATTGGTGCTGAAGAAGGCTTCACCGGTGTTGTTGACCTGGTGAAAATGAAAGCCATCAACTGGAACGACGCAGACCAGGGCGTAACCTTCGAATACGAAGATATCCCGGCTGAGATGCAGGACCTGGCTGACGAATGGCACCAGAACCTGATCGAATCCGCAGCTGAAGCTTCTGAAGAGCTGATGGAGAAATACCTGGGTGGTGAAGAACTGACTGAAGAAGAGATTAAATCTGCTCTGCGTCAGCGTGTTCTGAACAACGAAATCATCCTGGTAACCTGCGGTTCTGCGTTCAAGAACAAAGGTGTTCAGGCGATGCTGGATGCGGTAGTTGACTACCTGCCATCCCCGGTAGACGTTCCTGCGATCAACGGTATCCTGGACGACGGTAAAGATACTCCGGCTGAGCGTCACGCAAGCGACGACGAGCCGTTCTCTGCACTGGCGTTTAAAATTGCTACCGACCCGTTCGTTGGTAACCTGACGTTCTTCCGTGTGTATTCTGGCGTGGTTAACTCCGGTGACACCATCCTGAACTCCGTAAAAGCTGCTCGTGAGCGTTTCGGTCGTATCGTACAGATGCATGCGAACAAACGTGAAGAGATTAAAGAAGTTCGTGCAGGCGACATCGCTGCTGCTATCGGTCTGAAAGACGTGACTACTGGTGACACCCTGTGTGACCCGAATGCGCCGATCATTCTGGAGCGTATGGAGTTCCCTGAGCCGGTAATCTCTATCGCGGTTGAACCGAAAACCAAAGCTGACCAGGAAAAAATGGGTCTGGCTCTGGGCCGTCTGGCTAAAGAAGACCCGTCTTTCCGCGTATGGACTGATGAAGAATCTAACCAGACCATCATCGCTGGTATGGGTGAACTGCACCTGGACATCATCGTTGACCGTATGAAGCGCGAGTTCAACGTTGAAGCTAACGTAGGTAAACCTCAGGTTGCTTACCGCGAAGCGATTCGCAGCAAAGTTACCGATATCGAAGGTAAACACGCTAAGCAGTCTGGTGGTCGCGGTCAGTATGGTCATGTTGTTATCGACATGTACCCGCTGGAGCCGGGCTCAAATCCGAAAGGTTACGAGTTCATCAACGACATCAAAGGCGGCGTAATTCCTGGCGAATACATCCCGGCCGTTGATAAAGGTATCCAGGAGCAGCTGAAGTCTGGCCCGCTGGCTGGTTATCCGGTAGTTGACATGGGCGTGCGTCTGCACTTCGGTTCTTACCATGACGTTGACTCCTCTGAACTGGCGTTTAAACTGGCTGCTTCTATCGCCTTTAAAGAAGGCTTTAAGAAAGCAAACCCAGTTCTGCTTGAGCCGATCATGAAGGTTGAAGTAGAAACTCCGGAAGAGAACACCGGTGACGTTATCGGTGACTTGAGCCGTCGTCGCGGTATGCTGCGTGGTCAGGAGTCCGAAGTAACTGGCGTTAAGATCCACGCTGAAGTTCCGCTGTCTGAAATGTTCGGATATGCAACTCAGCTGCGTTCTCTGACCAAAGGTCGTGCATCATACACTATGGAATTCCTGAAGTATGATGATGCGCCGAACAACGTTGCTCAGGCCGTAATCGAAGCCCGTGGTAAATAAGCCGCAGGGTTAAAAACAAAGTCCCGTGCCCCCTCGATGAGGGGGCGCTATAGTAAGGAATATAGCCGTGTCTAAAGAAAAATTTGAACGTACAAAACCGCACGTCAACGTCGGTACTATCGGCCACGTTGACCATGGTAAAACTACCCTGACTGCTGCCATCACTACCGTTCTGGCTAAAACCTACGGTGGTTCTGCTCGTGCATTCGATCAGATCGATAACGCGCCGGAAGAGAAAGCTCGTGGTATCACCATCAACACCTCTCACGTTGAATACGATACCCCGACCCGTCACTACGCGCACGTTGACTGCCCGGGCCACGCCGACTACGTGAAAAACATGATCACCGGTGCTGCTCAGATGGACGGCGCTATCCTGGTTGTTGCTGCGACTGACGGCCCGATGCCNAAACAAAGCAAAAACCCGGTCTGACGACCGGGTTTTTTGCTATCTGGCGTTTAACTCTTTTTCGAAATTATCTTGAGTCCTACTCTCTTTTTGCTCTCTTCTGCCTGTTTCTCCGTTTCATTCATCTGTGCGCTACAAGCCATCTGTTGCAGGATCGGGTAAACTAGCCGCAAGAATGATTCAGGAAACTACCATGAGTATTTCTCTTAAGCCCTTCAATACTTTTGGCATTGAAAGCCAGGCGCTCAAGCTTGTTGAAGTACAAACCGCAGAAGCATTGATCCAAACGTGGCGGGAAGCGCAGACTGACCATTTACCTGTTTTGATTATGGGTGAGGGGAGTAATGTTTTATTCACTGAAAACTTTGACGGCGTGGTAATCGTTAACCGTATCCGAGGAGTAACGGTACGGGAAGAGAGCGATAAATGGTTGCTGCACGTAGGCGCAGGAGAAAACTGGCATCAGCTGGTCGAGTATACGCTGGAAAGAAATATGCCGGGCTTAGAGAATTTGGCGTTGATCCCCGGATGTGCTGGCTCTTCACCTATTCAGAATATTGGCGCTTATGGTGTGGAATTAAAACAAGTTTGCGATTACGTAGAATGCGTTGAGCTCTTAACGGGCACACTTCACCGTTTGCCAGTTGAAGCATGCCGCTTTGGTTACCGTGACAGCATCTTCAAGCATGAATATCAGGATCGGTTTGCCATTACCGCCGTAGGTTTCCGCCTGGCTAAAATATGGCAACCCGTTCTTACCTATGGCGACTTAACCCGGTTTGATCCTACCACTGTTACACCTCGCCAGGTTTTTGATGCAGTATGCCATATGCGCCGTACAAAGCTTCCTGACCCTCGGGTAAACGGCAATGCTGGCAGCTTCTTTAAAAACCCAGAGGTCTCGAAAGCTCAAGCCGCAACGCTCTTACAAGCCTATCCTGATGCTCCTCATTACCCACAAAAAAATGGCAGCGTGAAGCTTGCTGCTGGCTGGCTTATCGACAAATGCGAGCTCAAGGGGCATCGGATTGGCGGTGCGGCCGTACATCGCCAGCAAGCGCTGGTACTAATTAATGAAGAAAACGCTACGGCAGAAGATATAGTGCGACTGGCCAGATTTGTTCGCCAGACCGTCGGTAGCAAATTTGATATCTGGCTCGAACCAGAGGTGCGGTTTATCGGCCGTACGGGCGAAGTGAGCGCTGTGGAGACAATTACATGAAAGACAATACGGTTCCCCTTACGCTTATGTCTACCCTTGCGGATGGCCAGTTCCACTCAGGCGAACAGCTTGGCGATACGCTGGGCATGAGCCGCGCAGCCATTAATAAGCATATACAAACCTTACGTGATTGGGGGGTAGACGTTTTTACGGTGCCTGGTAAAGGTTACAGCTTGCCGGAACCCATTCAGCTCCTTAATGAAGACATCATTCGCTCCCAAATCGAGACAGGTTCGGTTGCTGTATTGCCAGTTATTGATTCTACTAATCAGTATTTACTGGATCGCCTTTCCTCCTTACAGTCTGGGGATGCCTGCATTGCAGAATACCAACAGGCGGGGAGAGGGCGGCGCGGGCGTAAATGGTTCTCCCCTTTCGGCGCTAACCTTTATCTATCCATGTACTGGCGTCTTGAGCAGGGGCCAGCTGCTGCTATCGGCCTGAGTCTTGTCATCGGAATCGTTATGGCTGAAGTCCTGCATGATCTTGGCGCCGATCAAGTGCGGGTTAAATGGCCCAACGACCTTTATCTTCAGGATCGTAAACTGGCAGGAATCCTGGTTGAGCTAACCGGTAAAACTGGCGATGCAGCGCAGATTGTTATTGGCGCGGGGATAAACCTTGCAATGCGTCGTGTTGAAAGCGAAGTCGTTAATCAGGGGTGGATTAATCTTCAGGAGGCGGGCATTAAAATAGATCGCAATCAGTTAGCTGCTCGTCTTATTAATGAACTGCGGGTTGCCCTGGAGCAATTTGAAAAAGAGGGGCTTTCGCCTTTTCTGGCGCGCTGGGAGAAGTTAGATAATTTTATTCATCGCCCGGTTAAGTTGATTATCGGCGACCGAGAAATTTACGGTATCTCGCGAGGAATTGACGAGCAAGGTGCCCTGCTATTGGAGCAGAACGGAGCAATCAAAGCCTGGGTAGGCGGTGAGATCTCTTTACGAAGCGCAGAATAAAACAGGGGAGCATAGCTCCCCTGTTTTATTTCCTGAGCCGGACAGATTCCACAGCATGATTCGCGCTTTTGGTCATTATCAGGCTAGCTCTTTCCCTGGTGGGGAGAATGTTTTCCTTCAAATTCAACCAGTTAATTTCCTTCCAGAGCTGAGTGGCGACATTTACCGCTTCATCTTCAGAAAGTTTGGCGTAATTATGGAAATAAGAGTCAGGATCGGTGAAAGCCCCTTCCCGGAATTTCAGGAAGCGATTGATATACCACGTTTGCAATAAGTCTTCTGGCGCATCGACATAAATTGAGAAATCAACGAAGTCAGAGACAAATACATGATGCGGGTCGTGAGGATAATCCATACCGCTTTGTAAAACGTTTAAGCCTTCGAGGATCAATATATCTGGCTGTGTAACTACTTTATCGCCGTCAGGAATAACGTCATAAATTAAATGCGAATAAACAGGTGCTGTCACATCAGGCACACCTGATTTTATATCCGCCACAAATTTCACCAGCCTGTGCATGTCGTAAGACTGAGGAAACCCTTTCTTCTTCATCAAATTGCGCTCTTTGAGCACTTTATTTGGATGCAGAAAACCATCAGTGGTAATAAGTTCAACGCGGCGATGTTCAGGCCAGCGGCTCAGCAACGCCTGCAGCACACGCGCTGTCGTGCTTTTACCTACGGCGACGCTGCCTGCAATGCTGATGATATAGGGGATGCGCTGACCGTTTGTGCCAAGAAACTGCTCCAGCACGGCCTGGCGGCGAAGATTAGAGCTGATATAGAAGTTCAGCAGACGGGATAACGGCAGATAAATTTCAGCCACTTCCTCAAGAGAAAGATCTTCGTTAATCCCTTTTAAGCGGGCAATTTCACCTTCGGTTAGCGTCATCGGCACCGAGTCGCGAAGTGCAGCCCATTGGCTCCGGTTAAACTGAAGATAAGGAGTCGTTAACATTTGCTCTTTATTACTCATAAGCATGCTTCTGCCTGTCATTCAGGACAAAATGAGAGCTTTTCGCTTAACGAAACGAAGCTCTCATCTTCGAGCGCTCAATGGCACGCTACGTGTATCATTTTTGACAATGGGCAGGAGGTTAACACCAGATGACGGCGAATAATAAGAAAAAATCATAATCATGATGCTTTCCAGGGGAAGCGTCACGGTTAGCGTACTTTACAAGCGCTTAAGCCCTGAGATCTTGTGAAGGAATAAGGTACTTTGATGAAGAACGCCTGGCCAAACATTCGATGTTATGACATGGCATTTACATAAAATCGCAGGCCTTAGAATGACCTTTTAAGCGGAAGCACACGTTCTGGAATACCCTTTGAGAAGATTATGCGGCAGTGTTTGACGCTTTATGAAGCCCGGAACGGTTGAAATAGCGTCAGATTTGCGCGCTGATGCGCAAAATGTGAGCAATAGAGCAGTTTATGCAATTTTTTTGTTGCATAGGCGAGCCGCTATTCCTAGAATGCGCGCTACTTGATGCCGGCTTAGCTCAGTAGGTAGAGCAACTGACTTGTAATCAGTAGGTCACCAGTTCGATTCCGGTAGCCGGCACCATCAAGTTCGTTTCGGCCACGCGTTGGCGTAGCCCGAGACGATAAGCTCCAGCTAATCGGCTCGAATATTGAGAGGTTTTCTCTCATATTCACTACAGAAAGAATCAGGTAGCCGAGTTCCAGGATGCGGGCATCGTATAATGGCTATTACCTCAGCCTTCCAAGCTGATGATGCGGGTTCGATTCCCGCTGCCCGCTCCAAGATGTGCTGATATAGCTCAGTTGGTAGAGCGCACCCTTGGTAAGGGTGAGGTCGGCAGTTCGAATCTGCCTATCAGCACCACTTCTCTTTTCCTCCCTGCTTCTCTTCTGTTATGAATTCAACAAATTCAGGCGATAGCCTGGTTGATGTGGTGATATCACCGATTTATCCGTGTCTTAGAGGGACAATCGATGTCTAAAGAAAAGTTTGAACGTACAAAACCGCACGTTAACGTCGGTACTATCGGCCACGTTGACCATGGTAAAACAACGCTGACCGCTGCCATCACTACCGTTCTGGCTAAAACCTACGGTGGTTCTGCTCGTGCATTCGATCAAATCGATAACGCGCCGGAAGAGAAAGCTCGTGGTATCACCATCAACACCTCTCACGTTGAATACGACACCCCGACCCGTCACTACGCGCACGTTGACTGCCCGGGCCACGCCGACTACGTGAAAAACATGATCACCGGTGCTGCTCAGATGGACGGCGCTATCCTGGTTGTTGCTGCGACTGACGGCCCGATGCCGCAGACCCGTGAGCACATCCTGCTGGGTCGTCAGGTAGGCGTTCCGTACATCATCGTGTTCCTGAACAAGTGCGACATGGTTGATGACGAAGAGCTGCTGGAACTGGTAGAGATGGAAGTTCGCGAACTGCTGTCTCAGTACGACTTCCCGGGCGACGACACCCCGATCGTACGTGGTTCCGCTCTGAAAGCGCTGGAAGGCGACGCTGAGTGGGAAGCGAAAATCATCGAACTGGCTGGCTTCCTGGATTCCTACATCCCGGAACCGGAGCGCGCAATTGACAAGCCGTTCCTGCTGCCGATCGAAGACGTATTCTCCATCTCCGGTCGTGGTACCGTTGTTACCGGTCGTGTAGAGCGCGGTATCATCAAAGTGGGTGAAGAAGTTGAAATCGTTGGTATCAAAGATACCGCGAAATCCACCTGTACCGGCGTTGAAATGTTCCGCAAACTGCTGGACGAAGGCCGTGCGGGCGAGAACGTGGGCGTTCTGCTGCGTGGTATCAAGCGTGAAGAAATCGAACGTGGTCAGGTACTGGCGAAGCCGGGCACCATCAAGCCGCACACCAA